>NZ_JBXQQB010000001.1:0-605480 GCF_057220535.1 Kitasatospora sp. NEAU-CNBT7
GTGATGCGTTCGCCGGTGGCGACGACCTCGCCGAAGTCGGCGCCGCCGTAGGCGATGTGGCTCATGGAGCGGAGGGTCTCGTACCAGAACTGGATGTTGTTGGGGAACAGCAGCTGCTTCATGGGGGTCTCCCTGGATCGGTTAAGCACTGATCTGTGCTTGTGGTGGGAACTGTAGACCCTCCGGGCGCGAGAAGCAAACATCTGTGCTTACGATGGGAGGGTGACCACGAAACAACCCACCGAACGCATCCGCAGGAGCCCCGAACAGGTCCGCGCGGCCGTCCACCAGGCCGTCATCGACCTGCTCTCCGAGCCCGACGGGGCCGAACCCACCATCCCGGCCATCGCGCAACGCGCCGGCGTCAACCACACGGTCGTCTACCGGCGTTGGGGCAGCCGGGAGGCCCTGCTCGCCGACGTCGTCACCACCCGCCTCGAGCGCACCTCACCCCTGCTCGACACCGGCAGCCTGCGCGGCGACCTCACCGCCTGGGCCCGGGCCAGCGTCGACAGCATCCGCACCCCCGAGGGCCGCGTCCTCATCCGCGCCGTCGCCCTCTCCATGCCCACCAACCCCGACGCACAGAGCGACCGCGGTGAGCAGTTCCGGCGCCGCGTGCGCTCCATCGAAAGCATCCGCGAGCGGGCCACCGCCCGCGGCGAACACCCCCCGCCCCTGGAGGACATCTTCGACCAGCTCCTCGCCCCGTTCTACGTCCGCGTCATCTTCGGCATCGACCCCCCGGCCACCGGCTACCCCGAAACCCTCGTCAACCGCCTACTCGGCCCCCCGGCCCCACCGGCCACCACCTGACCCGACCCGCCCGTGCGGCTCTGTCTGCGCCGCACGGGGGCAAAAAAAGAAACCCCCACGCAAAAAAAAAAAAACACAAACCAACCCACCCTCTGCCCCTACCCTCTTTTGTGTCTTTGTCTGCGCCGCACGGGCGCAGACAGAGCCGCACCGGCGCAAACAAAAGGACCCCAGGCCAGCCAATGGCTGACCTGGGGTCCGACTGAGCCGCCTGCGGGATTCGAACCCGCGACCTACGCATTACGAGCTCGCCAGGACAGCGCACCACCCTGCATCGGACTGCACCGGATGGCACTACTTCGCAGGTCAGAGGACTGCTAGCTGCACCATGCTGCACTGCTCTGCACTGCACTGTTCTGTCCTGCCGTTCCCCCGGCGTTCCCATTTCGGCCCCTCTCGGACCGCTGAGGGCCGCCGCTCGCGCCCCGACCTGCGCACTCTCCCGCGTCGAGTCGGGAGTCCAACGCAGCGCCCTGCCAGCCGAGGCCGGCTCCGACCCTGCCCGGGGGCCGGGACCATTCCTGCTCTGGCTGACCGACGTCCTTGTTCGGGCCACCTGACTGTTTCTCAGCCGCCCCGATCCCAGAGCAATGGCCGGTGACCTCCCGTCTCCGAGCACGCCGAGAACTCGGCTCCGGCATCGCACGTCGCCAACCATGCCTCACGCAGATCCGCCGTCATTGGACCAGTGACACACTGGACGCATGATCCGAGAACCGGTTGAGATCAACGTCGACGACGCGGGGAACATTCAGATCCCTTTGGGGCTTCTCGCCGAAGCTGGCCTGGATCCTGGGAGCGACCTCGTGGCCTACAGCGACGGCGACGGGCGGATCGTGCTTCGCCGGGCCGAGGATGTTATGGATGATCTGCTGAACGGCCGCTCTCTGTAGTCCAGTGGTCCGCCGCCCTCCAGGAGTCATTGATCGATTTCCGCATCGCGGCGTCGGCGGACAGGCAGCCATGCCGCCGCTCAGCTTCGGTCCCATCTCGATCAGAGCATCGAGTCTGGAAGGCGAAGAGGTATTCGAGGGCTTCGCCAGGCCGGGTCGCCACGATCGCAACGGCATGGCGAGCCTCAACCGTCCGATCAGAGGTAAAGCCCGGCTCTCAGCTCAGTGGACGACGCATTGCCGTCCTGGCCTCCGATCTGAGCAGGCGAACGAGGTGATCGAGCTCCGGCTCCGGGATTGCGTCGACGTCAATGAAGGCCGTCAGACGAAGGAGGCGCATCAGGCTCTCCCGGAGAACGGCGCGCGACGACACGCCGATCTCGTTGGACGTTTGATCGTCTCTGTGGCCTCGGACGACGGCGCGCACCAACGCAGGTGACGCCGCGACCGATCCACGCCGCGCCATGATCTGGTCGAGATCGGCCTCTCCTAGCACGGCGAGCAGCCCGTAGGGCTCAGGCGCTTGGAGTTCGTACAGTACATAGGCCCGCGTCCAAAGGCGCGCCAGAGCATGGCGGGTAAGGTCCAGGCCCTTGAATCGGTCCGCGAGATACCTTCCATCCGCATTGGCCGGCCATCGCCAGACACATACATCGGGAAGAAGCACAAGCGCAAGGAACGCCCACACCTGTCGCTGGGCTGCCTCACCAGGAACCATGAGAGTCTGCTCATGGAGGATCCTGGCAGTCCGCTGATCGAAGGCGTTCCTCTGGGCACTTGAGGGTGGGTTGGGGAAGCCCTGGTCTTCGGCCGCCGACAGGATGGCGTGGCGCAGGTCGTCGAGCTCTTTCCTTGCGACGCGGCGACCACCCGTGGCCGCGAAGACCGATCGAGACGAGTGGTTCGCGACCATCTTCGCGTGTGTACCGGGGGAACGATCGTGCAGTTCTGCGAACAGCTTGTCGGCTTCCCCAGGCAGCAATCGCGGGTAGAGCACACTCATCGGATCGCCTCCCTCGGGAATCCGACGCCGGACTGCACCTGAGCGCGGAACCTCGACGGGTCGCCTCGGCGCTCGTCTCTGAGTCGTTTGATGGCGAGTGCCGGGGTCTCGGTCGGCTGGGCGAGATACGTACGGACCAGGGCCCGGACGAGACCGGCCATCGTCAGGTCACCGTCGATCTCCGCCACACTTTGATCCTCGTCGAATGCCTCGTCGTCCAACGCGCGGCCGACCAGGTCGGTGACGATGTCGATGCCGAGCGCGTCCCAGAGCCTTGCGGCGCCGTCATCCTTCTCTGTTTCCAAAGCCTTTTGGATCATCGGGTTGTCCGTGTTGAGGAGGACCAAGAGGCTTCCCATCGCCGCCTGCTGCCAGTCCCCGCCGTCCATGCTCACGTACCATGCGGCTCCTCGCGGCAGACGGGCCTCAGTGAAGGAGACCGGTGCTGTGGGAAGCAGACCTGCGGCCCCTTCCAGGTGCACTCGAACCTGGTCGTTCCAGAGAATCGAGCCTCCTCGGTGTGGCACGAAAGGCTCGTCCGTGACCGTGGCACCGGCGAGCTCGACGAGGGTCTCGATGGTGAGGTGACCACCCAGATCAGCCCCCCTCACGGTCATCTCCACGACTGTGACGTTCTGCCTCGCGTGTGTGGGCAGTGGGGCTTCGAAGCCGAGATAGCGAATCCGCGACGTCGAGGGCCAGTATCGGACGCACAGCCGCAGAGGCGCATCGTCCGGTAGCCCACAGTCTCGCCGTACACCTTCGAGGTCGAGCTGTACGACCCGGGCGAGCGTGAGGTCCGAGCCGTAGTCCCACGCTGACAGAGCGGCCGGGAGGAGCTCCCCCGTCGCCTCGTCTATACGCCAGTGTTCAGCTTGGACACGGTTGATCGGCCGGCGGTACGGCCACGCCTGGACGCTCATACCTGACCTGTCACGTTGATCTCGAGAACTGCGTCGGGAACCGCGTTGACGATGAGCTCGACTTCGGTCAGGCCGTCGGAGTGGTAGAGAATCTCGCCGGGAACGACGGTCCCGTCAGCGGTTCGCCAGCCGTGGACCGTCGGCTCGGCGGCCCCGGTCGGCGCGGTGCTCTCGACGGCTCCCTCTCCTGTGACGACCCTGACATGCCCCTCGTTTCGACCTGATCCGTGCAGCCGGACTTGCTGGACGAGCACGGGGCGACCGTCGAGGATCTCGTACCGGGGGGTGGAGAGCAATGTCGGCCGCCGGGTCGCGGTCGTGCGCCCGCCTGGGCTTCGGTCCGACTGCTTGAGATCGGAGGAGTGGTCTCCGTCCCCTGCATTCGCGTGAAGCGAACCCCAAGCCGCGCCGCCCGTCCCGGGTACCTCGTGGTGTTCCTCCGCTGCCTCTGCGCTCTGCGGCTGTCCGGTAGTGAATGAAGTCCCAGGCCTGGGGGCCACGTCGATCACGGCCGTGCCGGTACCTCCCGGACCGGCCAGGAGATGCCCGAGCCGCTGCGCGACGGTGCCCACGGAGAAGTCACCGACCTTGAACGCCCGCTTGTTGGTCGCGCCGCTGATGGAATCGCAACGCTCCTTGAGCCGTCGTCCGAGCGTCCGCACGAACGTGGACTCATGCCCCTTCAACTGCTGGTGAGCCCAACCGTCGTGGGTCGGCGGCTCGGAGCGGGCGAACACCTGGTCCAGGTCACCCGCGACCTTGAAGACTCCGGCGTAGCCGACCTGGGGGTTGGGTCTCTCGGGCCCGGGGAAGTACCTGGTAACAAGCTCTGGACCACGGATGAGACACACGTGGTGCGGCGCCCCCTCGATGCCCAGGTCCCTCGCGGCGGGAGACGTCACGGTGGCGCCGTAGGTGTACTCGTAGGCGAAGTCGCCCAACTCCCTCTTCGGCTTCAGGCAACTGAGGATCTCTCCGCGGCCCGCGGTCGTCTTGCGGTAGGCGTCCGCGAAGAAGGCCAGCGCAGCGTCGTTGGTGGGACTCGGCACCTCGATGTCGACTCCGTTCGCGGTGACCGACACGATCATGCGCTCTTCTCTACCCTCGAGCGTGATCGGCCAGAGGTTCCAGCCTGCCGCATCCGCCAGGTAGGTGCCTGCGTCGTTGATGTTCATCTCCTCCGCGACATCCGTGTCCGGAAGAGTGGGGTCGGTCAGATCAGGATCCACGACGACCACGGTCGTTCCCGTGTCGTCAGCGCCGAACCCAGGCAGGCCGAGGCGCCGTGCCGCGTCGTCCGCCTCCGCATCACGCAGAGGCTCGCAGTGCTCCGCCTCGGGGATTCCCCACCAGTGGCGCCCCGTATAGCGGACGTCACCGTCCCAGAAGGACTTGCGGATGGCTACGCCTATGAAGCGTGACCTCACCATGTCGCCTTCATCGCGAAAGCGCGTGTAAACGAACGTGCACCCCGCCTTTGACGTCAGGAAGAAGGCACCCTTGCCATATCCGAAGGTGCCTCCGGACGTGCTTTGCTGGTCTGTACCCTCGCGATCACCACTGTTCAGCACGAAGCGAAGCCATTCACGTCGGCTGCTCTGACCGGCGTCCGAGCGCGTGGGACCGCCCAGCCCCCTGGTTCCACGATCGGAGATAGCCAGGTATCGGATGGAGGATGCCTGTGAAAGCCGTTTGAAAGCGGCGTCGGTGTCTCCGGGCTGCGGCATACCGTTCGCGAACAGTCGCCGCCACTCACTGATGTGCGCGGCTCCGACGCTGCTCAGGTCGAGGCGGAACCGCACGACGGCCCGTTCTCCGCACCGGGCGTCCCACGAATTCTGCGCAGCCTCCCTCACCAGCATGGTCAGACGCGAGAGTTGCGGTCTGCCCAGCTGGCCGAGCAATCCATCCGCCGTGATGCCACCGTCAGCGCGGAAGGGTTGGGAGTACCAGGAGATCGGTTTGATGGAGTTCAAAGGTCGGTCGCCAGTCGGTTGAGAGCGAACACCTGATCCGCCCGGGCGGGAATGTTGTCGAGATCGACGAGGTACTCGACTCCGTGGACACCGAGTGGCACGGCACCACCGTGAAAGCTCGCTGGCACGATTCTCGGAAACGCTTCGTCCACTTCGTACCACCGTTCCTCTGTCGGCTCGAAATGGACGTCGGCTGCGGCGCCGGTCGGCTCGGCGCTCAGTCCCAACGCCGCCAGGCGGGTATCTAGCACGTCCACTGCGTCCGTCTTCGCGCGGCACGACTCGACGAGGTCCAAGACCGATCGGGCGGCAGGTGCGGTCGACTCCGAGAGGCGGAACCACACGAGATCGGCTGTGCCGTCTTCGGGCTCCTCCAGCTGGTCGACTCCGTGGATGCGGACGACCCGGCCCGCGACAGTGGTCGACGCCTTGACCTCGATCGCATGTCGGGTACTGCGGAAGTCCTGCGCACAGCCGGTCGGCCCCTGCCAGGCGGCGACGGCATCAGGCCTGATGCCCAGCAGCTTCTCGAGAACCAAGAGTTCGGCGAAGAGGCCGGCAAGCCGCGGTATCGTCCAGCGCACCACCTCTCCGCCGAACAACAGGCGCCAGGCGTTCAACGTCTGCGCGATGCGGTACGGCGGTGCCTCCAGATCGGAGGCGACTCTCGCACAGACGTCCGCCACCAAGCCGGTGAACACGCCTTGCAAATCCGCGCGCCGACAATGGAGGTCGGCGAAGCGAACAGGCTGGTCGTGAACAAGCAGAACACGGCTGGTCAGGTGGACTCCCGCACTCTTACGGTCGTCGTCCAGCCGGTTTGCCGGTCCGATGGGCACAAGCAGGTGCCTCATGCCGTCGGCGTCACGTCCGAGACGTACGGATCCGTGGGGTGTGGGGATCTCGAGCTCGGCGGTGAGCATGAGTACCGATGGCCCGGAACGAGCCTCCTCGTCGAGCCTCGCCCACAGCCGCTCAAGCAGCCTCCTCAGCCGATCCGAAAGGGCCGATGCATCCATCGACGCGCTCACCCGTTGCCTTCCGCCTCGTTGTCGAGATCCTGGTCCAGCACAGAGAGGTCCTCGACCTCGTCCTCACTCGCCGAGGGGAAGACCTCGCGCAGATCCGCCGCGACGTAGTCGTATTCGACAGCCAGGTCGATTCCACCCTTGCTCGGGCGCGGGAAGACGATCGCGGTGCCCCACACGATCTCGCCGGGGGCATCAAGTGGCGTGCGACCCTCCGGTTTGTACTCCTCACCGTTCTTCGTCCGCACGGGCACCTCGGACTTGGCGTCAATCGGGTAGAGCAGGATGAGGCCCCGCTCGGCCTGCTGCTGCAGCCTGAGCTCCTGAAGTCGGCTGCGGTTCACAGGCCCTTCGCCAGCAGGGATCTTGAGGTCCAATGCCTCGTCACGAGAACCTGTGAGTGTCTTGATGTCGGCGACGTCATCGGCCGCACTCGCCTTGATCCGAGTTCGGACCACCGGTGCGACTGCGGCACCTCCCGGAAGTGACACGGTTCGGTTGGCGGCATTGACGGCGTTGCCCATCACACCGACGTTCCACGAGGTCAGGGCGCCGGACTTATTGCGGCGCCGGATGTACTCCCTCATCAGGTCGGGTGACGCCTCCATCGACTTCGGGTGGAATCGGTAAGAGTCGAGGAAGTCCAGCACCCGCTCGGGTGGAACCTCCCGCCACAGTGCCCGACCGTCCTTGACCCCGCTGTCAGTTCGCCCTTCGGAAGAAGCGGCCTGGAGGAGGTTCATCACCGCCCCTTCGTTGGACGCATGCCAGCCGACGGCCTCGTCGACCGGAGCGCAGGGGAAGTAGCGCGTCTCGATGAGCTGTCCCCCATATGACGCCGCAGTCCGGACGCCGCCGGCTTTCGACGGCGCCGTGACCCTCATCTTCGGGTGACACCTGATGCGTACTGCCAGCTCGAGTGGAGACTTGTGTTCAGTGAGGTAGCGATCGATCTCCTTACGCATCTCCTCCTCGACCGTCGCGAGGTGCATGAACCAACGCCGCGTCTCGTCGGGCATGAAGATCCGGGGCAGATCCTCGTAACCAGGGCGGTAGCCGAACCAACGCCCCATCTGGAGAAGCGTGTCGTACACGTTTGAGGAGCGCACGAAAACACTGACGACCAATCCCTCGAGCGTGAGCCCTCGGGAGAGCGTGTTGCCTCCCACAGCGATCACGTTCACCGGTCCGGAGTCGTAATCGAGACGATCAGTGCTTCGGTAGTGATCCATCACGATCTTCGTCGTCGTGACGACGTCGCTCAGTTCCTGGATCACATCCTCGAAACTCGGACGCGAGACTCCGAACCGAGCCGCGCCGACGCGCACGGATTCGTCGTTCCAGAGTCTCCGGAGCTCCTCGGTCAGCGCGGGGTCATCGCTGGCAAGACCACCGGCCACTTCCCCACGCAAAGCAGTGAGCGGCTCTCTGTAGGAGTCGTGCACGCGCGTGTCGGAGTGCGCGTGGATCAGCATCGATGAGTGTTGATCTCCTTGGCCCCGAAGACGCCGCACTGCTGTGGCCGTCCAGAACCACAGCACGGCCTGGCGCAGCGAGGAGGTGATCACTGGCGCGAAGCTGGCGGCATCCGACTGCTTCTTGGGCCGCAGGTCGTCGAGTTCGTCGTCCGGAATCGTCCTGATCATGTCGAGGCCGCCGGGTACCTCAGAAGGGTCCTCTCCGTCGAGAGGATGCCGACCGAAGAGAGTCTCCGGCCCCTGGTAGGCCTCACCTCGGGGGAGGCTCAGGATGAAGTCTCGGGGGTAGAAGTCCTCGTAGTCGAGCGGATCACTCAGCAGGTTGGCGAAGGGAGTGGCCGTGTAGCCCACATAGCAGGCCTTCGGAAGACGCGTGATCACATCCCTGATCAGTGGATTGATCTTCCTTGTCGCGAGCGTCGCCTGATCTGCCTCATCGTCGATGATCAGAGTCGGACAGTTGCCCAGCTGCTCCTGCGCCTGCTCAAGCCAATCGCGCAACTTTCGAAGAACGAAGGCGTTCTTCTTGACCACAAGGAGAAGTCGCTGATCCTTCGACGCCAAGAACGACTGTGCGTTCGGCGGCGGAACGAAGTCGTGTTCCGGACTGGTGATCTGGTGCCAGAGTGGAGGGTTCAGGTTGACGACGTCGCGAATGAGACGCGCTTGGGTCTGCCGGCGGAGCGAGTTGTGGATCCCGGACAGCACGATGAACATCCGGTAGCCGCGGTCCGCCGCCTTGCAGACGACTCCGGTGAAGTTACTGGTCTTGCCCGACTGTACGTGTCCGACGACGAGACCCCTGGACCGGAAGGTGGGCGTGGCGGGGTGGTCGAGCATCGAGACGACTCGCGTCGACGCCTCATCGAGCTTTCGAACCGCGTCCGCCCCGAGCGCGCGACGCAGCCTCCCTTCGAACGCCGGCCAGTTCTTGTCCTCCGCGCGAGGGCCTGTGTACCAGGGCAGAGCGTTGGAACGCCCCAACCCAAGCGGCTCCTTCAGGCTGACGATCTTGGTCGTCTCCACCTCGTGCCTGCGAAGCAGTTCCTCGATCACCTCGTCCGGGACGAAGAGGTCACGCAGCTCTTGGGTGACCTCGTGAGGAAGTGCCGAATCCAGCCTCGTCTGGAATCGCTTCCACGCCGCTTCGATACGCGGGTCATCCATACTTGCTCCTCACGCCCAGAGTCGGCACACAGGTGCTCGCGGTGTGGCGACTCGACGAAGACTGGCCGTGAGACACGATAGTGAGATCCAGGTACGAACATGCGCGCTTGATCGATAATCAGGCCTACCGTGAACCCGCGTCCGCGGCCAGGGCTGTCGAACGACGTCGGTAGGCCTCGATCACACGCATCGCGGCTTCCTCGATCGCCTCGTGCTCCCAGACACGAAGCACCTCCCACCCGGCCTCGGCGAGAACGCGGTCCGTCTCGGCGTCGCGAGCACGGTTCACCGTCACCTTGTCCGCCCAATACTGTGCGTTCGTCTTCGACTTGGTGTGGTGCTCCGGACAGCCGTGCCAGAAGCAACCGTCGACGAAGACCGCGAGCCGGACGCGAGTGAAGACGAGGTCCGCAGTCCGGCGTACGGCCGGCAGGGGCCGAACCGAGACACGGTATCGAAGTCCCTCCGCATGGACGATGCTCCTCAAGCGAAGCTCGGGCTTCGTGTCCCGGCCCTTGTTGGCCTGCATGCTGCGCCGCACGCCCTCACTCGAGGCCCACGATTCGCCGCGGCCAGCTGGCCTCGAATGGGCTCGTCCAGTCATGAGACTCTCCGACTCCGCTCGGACCGGATGAACTCAGACACCCCATACATGGCGACCCCTCCTCAAGGCAGGTGCTCGCCGATGTGGCGCGCCAGGGCCTCGGCCATCTCTACTGGTACGGCGTTTCCGATCTGACGACCGATCTCGGCCTTAGTGCCACACCACTTGAATGTGTCGGGGAATCCCTGAATCCGAGCGGCCTCATAGTGAGTGATCGCTCGGTGCTCCACCGGGTGGAGGTAGCGGCCCTTCTCTGGCTTCCAGAACTCTGTACGAATGGTGACGGACGGCTTCTCCCACCTCAGCCGCCCCATGACGTCTCCAGCGCCCCCACGGAAACCCCGCCAGCAGGGAGCTTGGAGCGCGAAGGGGAGATCGTGGCGGTTCCCACCCTCGGGGATCGCCCTGAACCTCTTGCGGGAAAGCTCGATGTAGTTTCGGGTGATGTGTAGCTCGCGAGCCGAGTAGGTGCCGGGGGCCACCCCTCCGAATACCTTGAACTCACGACCTTCGGGGAGCTCGACGCAATCCTCCGGGACGGCCGCCTCGATATCCCCGATGGCATCCTTCACGGTTCGCCACCCGGTCTCCGAGACCTGCATTCCAGGAAGAATGATCTGATCCACGTCCTTGCGCGTACCGATTACGATCGTACGCTTACGGAGTTGGGCAGCGCCATAATCCGTCGCGCGCAAAACGGCTGCGTCGATCCGATAATCTTCGAGCCTATTTCCGGGATTCAGCTCCTGCAGAAGTGACTGAAACTGATGGGTCTTGAAGAATCGGTCGACGTTCTCCATCAGAAAGGCCTTCGGCCTAACCTTGACCAGGGTGTCGACGTAGCGCCGCCACAGGTCGTTGCGCTCATCGTCTTCACGCTTCGAGCCAAGGTTAGAGAAGCCCTGGCACGGCGGCCCTCCAGTGATGACGTCAGCCTCGGGCAAGTCCCCTTCGACCCATTCGGCAATATCCCCCTGGAAGACATGATCCTCGCCGAAATTAGCCGCGTACGTGGCCGCAGCAGCCCGATTCAGCTCCACTGCCGCCACAGGCTGGAAGAATCCAGATCTGCGAAATCCCTCAGAAATTCCACCACAGCCGGCAAAGAGATCGATTACACGGTATGGCGCCGCCCCGCTGGCCGAATCCTGCAGTCCCGCCACGCCCGACCGCCCCTCCGATTAGTCACGAACCCGTAGCCGCGTCCGGTCAGCGCCCACGGGCGAATAGCATTCGATAGTATACCCGATCGACGCCGGCTCTTGCCAGTCCATCGCCGATTCGCGCGAACTGGCCGGCCGGGCCGACCAGTTCATCACCGCATACCCTCTCCCGCTTCATGTGATGAACTCGACAAGCGTCCCGTTCTATTCCTCCGTTCGAGCGAGTAGCCGGAATGCCGCCTGTTCCGAGCTCTACGCATGTGAAGATCGGATCACGAAGACAGTCCTGTCACGAAAACAATGCACAGGCATCGCTTAGCGACTCGCGGCTGCAGCGGTCAAGCTGGGCGCGTAGGTCGAAACGCCGACCGCGCGGGAGGCCTTCGATAAGTCAAGCCGATCTCAGCAATTTTCATTCAGACTTGTCGGATCTACTGGCATTTCCTCCGCCAGCACCGGGCCAGCAAGGCCGCCAAAGCGCGTGAGCGGGACCTTGGACATAATACGAATTCCACGCCACTCGGCGACCAAAATTCCGAGGGCCGGACAGGCGTTGCCGGCGCAATTAATGAGCTCTTTCAGCGCGGGACTCGAGAGGATGACCTACGCCCTCGGTTGACGGATCTGAGGCCAGCGCAATCGGAGCCCGCAGCCCGGCACGCCGCTCCATCCCCCTCACCCAATCGGTGGGCGGACTGAAAGGGCTCATTGTCTAAGAGGAGTCCGCTGCCAGCACAACGCCCGGTCAGCGAGCGCCAGCTTCCCGGCGATCCCCAGCCCGGAGATGGCGGCCAGCGGGTCACCCGACGAGGCAGCCGCCCTCCGTGAGACCTGCGATGAGACAGGCTCGCGTGGAGGCCATCAAGCTTCACGGCGGGCGGGTCAACTGGAAGACCTGGCGGCCCACATCGTGCAGGGCTTGCGAGTCATGAACGGCATCGCCAAGGTGGCAGACATCGATGGACCGGACCAGCTGACGGGGGTTGCACACCCAGTCGATGTAGCACAGTTGAGCGCCGGACGGACTATACGGACCAATGCTGGCGTATCGAGTCAGCGAGTCCCGCCAGGGCCTGGAGTTCGCGCACGCGGCAGCCGCACTGCCCAGCGACGCCTGCTGCACTGCTCAAATCAACGCTGGTTCGCGATCCGACGCCGTCGAGCAAATCTGTCACGGTGGTCGGCGCTCGATGCACAGGGCGTCAGCTGCAGGTGCATCGATATCTCGGGCTACGCATCCCGGCCGCCGTTCCCATTTCGTTCCCATTGGGCCGAGCCAGATGTCTGGTCTAGCCCACCCGGGCGAGCCAAAAAGGCGAAAGCCCAGGTCAGAAGCTATCCGACCTGAGCTAGGTGGAGCCGCCTGCGGGATTCGAACCCGCGACCTACGCATTACGAGTGCGTTGCTCTGGCCAACTGAGCTAAGGCGGCACCGCTGCCGGCTTGTCCCCGGCCCCGGAGGGCTGAGCATCGCACCAACAACGCGGGTCAGTCTACACAGTTTCGGACCGTGCTCCGCACCGCCCCCGGCGGAGGTCCGCAGCTCCGGCCACCTCCTGGGGCGGCCCGGGGCATCCCGGCCGCGTCAGGCGGAGGAGACCGCCAGCTTGGCCGCGAAGCCGGCGAACAGGACCGCGACGCCTCCGGTCAGTCCGGCGGACAGCCGCTTGCGGCGGCGGAAGGCGGTGGCCAGTGCCGTTCCGGCGAAGATCAGCATGGAGAGGTAGAGCACGCTGAAGGCCTGCAGGATCCCGCCCAGCAGGGCGAAGGAGAACACCGGCTGACCGTAGGCCGGGTCGACGAACTGGGTGAAGAAGGAGAGCAGGAAGAGGATGGCCTTCGGGTTGAGCAGGCTGATCACCAGCGCCCGCCGGAACGGCCGCTCGGAGCTCTCGCCCTCGGCCGTCCCCGCCGCCGTCCCCGACGCCCCCGCCACCGTCTCCGCGGTCCCGCTCGCGCCCGCGCCCGCGCCGACCGCCGCCGCGCGCCGCTCGCGCCACAGCTCCCGGGCGGCCCTGAGCATGCCGAAGCCGATCCACAGCAGGTAGGCGGCGCCGCCGAACTTCACCACCGCGAACACCGCGGGGTTGGCCTTGAGCAGCGAGGAGGCACCCAGCGAGGTGAGGCTGATCAGCGTGAAGTCGCCGACGAAGACGCCGGCCGCGGCCCGGTAGCCGGTGCGGACGCCCCGGCGGGCGGCCACCGAGAGGACGTACAGCGAGTTGGGGCCCGGCAGCAGGACGATGACCAGGGCCCCGAGGACGTACGTCGTGAGGTCGTTGACTCCGAGCACGGATGCGCTCCTACAGGCAGGCACGGAACAGGGGGGCGCACCATGCTAACCAGAAGGACCGTCGTGCTGGAACGGTCCTGACAAAGCGCCCCGGCACAACACGCCCCCACAGCTGCAGTCGCACCTCACGCGCCGCAGCGGGTCCCGTTCGCCGGGGCGTCACCGCCCAGCAGGTAGCGGTTGACCGCGGTGTCGATGCACTCGCTGCGCCGCCCGTACGCGGTGTGGCCGTCACCTTCGTAGGTCAGCAGCCGGCCCGACTCGAGCTGCCCGGCCAGCGACTGGGCCCAGGCGTACGGCGTCGCCGGGTCGCGGGTGGTGCCGACCACCACGATCGGGACCGACCCGGCCGCGCGGACCGTGTGGGCGGCGCCGGTCGCCTTGACCGGCCAGTAGGTGCAGCCCAGCGCCATCCAGGCCATGTCCTGGCCGAACTGCGGCGCCGCCTTCTCGAACTCGGGGAGCGCCGCACGGACCGCGTCCGGCCCGGTGAAGGCGGGCGGCAGGTCGACGCAGTTGACCGCCATGTTGGCGAACATCAGGTTGGGGTAGCTGCCGTCCGGCGCCCGCTCGTAGTAGTCGTCGGAGAGGTCGAGCAGTGCGCTGCCGTCGCCGGCCTTGGCGTCACTGATCGCGCTGCGCAGCTTCGGCCAGAGGAACTCCGCGTACATCGCCTGGATGGTGCCGGTGGTGGCGAGCGACTCGGTGAGGGTGCGGCCGGATTCGGTCGGCAGCGGGTGGCCGTCGATCTGCCGGAACAGCTCGGTCAGCTGCCGCCCGGCCTCCTGCTCGTCGCTGCCCAGCGGGCAGTCGTCCCGCTTGACGCAGTCCTTGGCGAACGCCGTCCAGGCGGTCTCGAAACCGGCCGCCTGGCCCTTGTTGCCGCCGGTGGAGTCCAGCGACGGGTCCATCGCGCCGTCCAGCACCATCCGCCCCACCCTGCTCGGGTAGAGCCCGGCGTAGGTGGCACCGAGGAAGGTGCCGTAGGACTTGCCGAGGTAGTTCAGCCGCCCGTCGCCGAGCAGGGCGCGCAGCACGTCCATGTCCCGGGCCGCCTCCACGGTGCTGACGTGGCCGAGCAGTGCCCCGGAGTGGTCCTGGCAGCCCTTCGCGAACTCCTTGTCGGCGGCGACCAAGGCGTCGGTCTCGGCCTGGTCGTCGGGGGTCAGGTCGACGGCGGTGAAGGCGTCCATCCGGGCGCCGTCGAGGCAGCGGACCGGGCTGGAGCGGCCGACGCCGCGCGGGTCGAGGCCGACCAGGTCGTACTTGGCCCGCACCCCCGGGTCGAAGGTGCGGGCGGTGCCCTCCAGGTACTCGACGGCGGAGCCGCCCGGCCCGCCCGGGTTGAGCAGCAGGGAGCCGAGCCGGTCGGCGCCGCCGGTGCTGCGCTTGCGGGCAGCGGTGAGGGTGAGGTCGCCGGCGGCCGGGTCGGCGTAGTCGACCGGGACCTTGAAGGTGGTGCACTCGAAGTCGCCGTCGCAGCTCTGCCAGCCGAGCTGCTGCGCGTAGTACGTGGCCAGCGCGGGCGGGATCTCGGTGGGCAGCGGTTCGAGCGGGGTCACGGCGGGTGCCGCGGCGGCCACCGGGCCGTGGCTGTCCGAGGAGGAGTTGGAACCGCTCACCGGCCCGCCGGCCGGGCCGGAGGTGCAGCCGGCCGCCAGCAGCAGGCTCACGGTGGCGGCCACGGGAGCGAACCGTCGCAGGGGCCGGGCAGCACGCATGGTGTTTTCTCTCTCCCTCGGACGCGTACGCGGGTGCGGACGCAGGGGCGGGCTCGGAGGCGGGCACGGGAGGCGAGCGGCGCCCGGTCCTGCCCCGGCGCCGCCGCCGGCCTCGTGGCCGGGCCAGCCTGCCGCTCGCGGCGATGATCACCCGGCGGCTGCCCCGAGCGTATCCGGCGCACCCCGCGTCCGCCGGACCACCTGCGGGCCGGGGACGGAATCAGCACCCGGTCGCCGCGCATCCGGCGCAGCCGTACCCGTACCCGCAGCCTCCCGGGACCCGCCGCCCCACCTCGGCCGCCCCGCCCCGCCCCGGCCTGCCCCGGCCCGCCGGGCCCCGCGGCCTCAGGCGGGCTTGGCCAGCGTCTCCGCCAGGTACTGCACCGCGACCCGGACCAGCCGCAGCCGTTCCCGGTCCGGCGCGAAGTCCTCCACGATGTCGGAGATCCGTACGTCGGCCTTGGCCGCCCGGCCCTTGCCGCCGTGCAGCGTGCTCTGCAGCTTGCGGGCGGCGGCCAGGCCCTCGGTGTCCTTCTTGGCGGCGGCCAGCAGCAGGCGTGCGGGCGCCGTCCCGGGGATCTCGGCGCCCGCCTCGGTGAGGGCCGGGGCGTCGTAGCGGCCGGAGATCGCCGCCGCGGCCCCGTACAGGTCCGGGCGGGCCAGTCCGGCGGCGGCCGCGCAGGGTGCGCCGCCCTCGACCCCGAGCACCGCCCAGCCGCCCGGGCCGGCGGGTGCGGTGCGGAAGTTCTCGTTCACGGCGGTGCGCAGGACCGTGTCGTCCGCGACGGCCTGCGGGGCGGCGGCGATCAGGTCGCAGGGGTGGCCGGTGCCGTTCGGCGCTTCGGGGGCCACCACCACGAACGGCCGGGCCTTGCCGAGCTGGACGGCGGAGGCGACGCCTTCGAAGACGTCCGGCAGCTCGCTGTCGGCGGTGCGGCCGGCGGTGCCGGAGTGCAGCACGATCACCGGGAAGGCGGCCTTCGGGTCCTTCAGGTACTCGGCGGGCAGCCACACCCTGACCTTGCGGGGACGCCCGTCGGGCGCGGCCACCACGGCCTCGAGCAGGTTGCCGCCGGCCGGGTGCCCGACCGACTCGAAGCGGGTGACCACCGGCGGCAGCCCGGGGGTGGCGCCCGGGGACTCCACCGGCGGCGCGGCCGGCCGGGGCCCCGCGGTGGCCAGCGCTTCGTCCGCGACGCCCCGGACCGACCGGCCCGACAGCAGCAGCGCGACGGCCAGCGCGGTGACGCACATCCCGCAGAGCACCGCGCCGCCGGCCCGCAGCAGCATCGGCCGCTGCTCGGCGGTCAGCTCGTACGTCTGCGCGGCCCGCAGGTCGCGCCAGCGCAGCAGCGCGCCGCGGGCGAGCCAGGCAGCGGCCAGCGCCGAGATCAGCAGGGGCACCACCAGGAGCGGACGGAGCATGCGCGCACCACCTCGGAGGAGGACGGGCCGCCGGCACCGCGGCGGGCTCAGCCCTCAGGGTGCAAGACGAGCCGCCCGGGCGGGCCGGGGCCGTCCGGGCGGCGGGCGACGTTCACTCGAACGAGGGAGCAGCCGATCCGGCACCAGGCCCCGGCCCCGAGCTCGAGGCCCGAGCGAGGCCCAGGGGCCGGCCAGGCGTCGCTCAGCCGGCCCGCAGTGCGACCGTCATCGCCTCGACGGCGAGCAGCGGGTCGACGTTGCGGTCCAGCGCGCGGCGGCAGTCCAGGACGGCCTCGATCCGGCGCAGCGTCTGCTCGGGCACCCCGGCCGCGGCGACCTTGCCGACGGCCGCCCGCTGGTCCTCGTTGGCCAGCTCGCCGGTGGCGCCGAACTGGACCGCGAGCACGTCGCGGTAGAAGCCGAGCAGGTCGTTGAGCGCGGTGCCGAGCGTCTCGCGGCGGGTCCGGGTGGCGCGGCTCTTCTGCCGCTTCTCCAGCTCCTTCACCGCCCCGGCCATCCCGCGCGGCGCCCGGCTGCCCTCCTGGGCGCCGTAGGCGGCCCGCAGGTCACCGGTCTCCTTGGCGTCCTGGGTCTCGGCGAGCGCCTCGGCGTCGGCCTTCGCGGTGTCGACCAGCCGCTGCGCCGCCGTGAGGCAGCCGCCCAGGTCGGCGACGTCCAGCGGGATCCGCAGGACGTCCGCGCGCCGGGCCCGGGCCTGGTCGTCGACGGCCAGTCGGCGGGCCCGCTCGATGTCGCCCTGCCCGGCGAGCGCCGCCACCCGCGCCGTCCCGGGTTCCACGCCGTCGCGGCGCACCAGCATGTCGGCGACCGCCTCGGCGGGAGGGGTGCGCAGCACCAGCAGCCGGCAGCGCGACCGGATGGTGGGCAGCACGTCCTGCACGGACGGCGCGCAGAGCAGCCACACCGTCCGCGGCGACGGCTCCTCGACGCCCTTGAGCAGGGCGTTGGCGGCGGCCTCGGTGAGCCGGTGCGCGGCGTCCACCAGGATCACCGACCAGCGGCCGCCGGTCGGGTAGCTGGACGCCCGCAGCACCAGGTCACGCATGTCGCCGACGCCGATCGACAGGCCGTCGGTGCGGACGTACTTCACGTCCGCGTGGCTGCCGGAGAGCACCGTGTGGCAGCCGTCGCAGAAGCCGCAGCCCGGGGTGCCGCCGAGCTCCAGGTCGGGGCTGGTGCACTGGAGCGCCGCGGCGAAGGCACGGGCGGCCGTGGTCTGCCCGGCCCCGGGGGGTCCGGTGAACAGCCAGGCGTGCGTCATCAGCGAGGCGTTGGCCCCGGGCTGCGGCCCGGCGCCGCCGCGGCCGGCCAGCACGCTCGCCCGGGCGGCGCGGGCAGCCGCCTGCAGCTGCTCCACCACCCGGTCCTGGCCGACCAGGTCGTCCCACACACTCACGCCGCACTCCCTGCCGCCGACTGCCCCGCCGACCCGTCCGCCCAGCCGCCCTGCCGCACCCGGTTCCGCCCACCGAGCCTAACGCGCGCCCCGGACAGCCCTGCGCGTTCCGGGCACCACCGCGTTCCGGGCAGTACCCCGGTCCGGACGCTGCGCTGCCCCGGACGCGGACCGGTCCGGACGCGGACCGGTCCGGCCCCTGCGCGTACGCGGGGACCGGACCGGTGCCGGGTGGTGCGGCGGGGTGCGGGAGTGGGCTCAGTCCCGGCGGCGCTTGCGGAACAGGCCGCGCGGCGTCCCGGAGTCGGGCTGCTGCTCGTCGGACTCCCAGTGCGCCCACTCGTCGCGGGAGCCCAGCAGGCTGTCCGTCAGGCTCGGCAGGTCGTCCATCGGGGTCTCCTCGGCCCAGTCCGGGCGCGGCCGCGGCTCGACGGCCGGCAGCTCCCGGGTGGTCTCGGCGGTGGGCTCCGGGTCGGCGGCCTTCGGCTCGTCCCGCCACAGGCCGGGCGGTACCCGGTCCTGGGCGGAGGCGGCCGGCGGCCTGGGCGACGACGGGCCGGCCGGCTCGACGGCGGGCAGCACCGCGGTCTCGTCGACGGACGGGACCTTGGGCAGGACGGCGGTCTCACCGGCCGCCGGCACCTTCGGCAGGACCGCGGTCTCATTCGCGGGCGTCTTCGGCAGGACCGCGGTCTCGTCCGCGGGCACCTTCGGCAGCACCGAGGTCCGCGCTGCCGCGGCCCGGACGGCCGCCGCCCGCTGCTCCTCGGAGATCTCCTGGGTGGTCTCCTCCGGCGCGACCGGCTCGGCCTCCGACCCGGACCCGCCCGGCTTCCCGGGCGCAACCTGCGGCAGCTCCGCGGTCACAGCCTCGGCCGCCGGGGCGGCAGCCGCCGCGGCCGCCGCAGCAGCGGCCGCAGCCTCGGTCTCGGCCCGCAGCCGGGCCTCCTCCGCGCGCTGCAGGGCCTCCTCGGCCCGGCGGCGCTGCTCCTCCCGCTGCAGTTCGCGCTGCCGCTGGAGTTCGGCCTGCGCGGCCGCCTCCGCCTCCTGGCGCTTGCGCTCCTCGGCCTCGACGGCCAGCCGGGCCTCCTCGGCGGCGCGGCGGGCGGCCTCCGCCTCCGCGCGCTGCCGGGCCTGCTCCTCCTCGCGGAGCCGGGCCTCCTCGGCCGCCTTGCGGGCGGCCTCGGCGGCGGCCCGTTCGGCCTCCAGCGCGGCCAGGCGGTCCTTCTCGGCCTGCTCGGCGCGCAGCTGCTCCAGCAGTTCCTGGCGCTTGCGCTCGGCCTCGGCGGCCTCGGCCTGCTTGCGGGCCTCCTCGGCGGCGCGGCGCTCGGCCTCCTCGCGGGCGAGGCGGTCCTGCTCGGCCTTGGCGGCGCGTTCCTGTCCGGAGAGCGGCAGCTCGCGGTCGAGCCGGTGGCGGATCGCGGTGGTGACCACCGCGGGCTGCTGGCTGCCGTCGACGACCAGGTAGCGCGCCGGGTCGGCGGCGGCGAGGGCCAGGAATCCGGCCCGGACCCGCTGGTGGAACTCGGTCGGCTCGGACTCCAGCCGGTCCAGTGCCTCGGTGAAGCGCTCGCGGGCCGCTCCCGGGTCGACGTCCAGCACCACGGTGAGGTCGGGTACCAGGCCGCCGGTGGCCCAGCGGGAGATCCGGGCGACCTCGGTGGCGGCCAGGTCGCGGCCGGCGCCCTGGTAGGCGATCGAGGAGTCCATGTAGCGGTCGGTGATCACGACGGCGCCGCGGGCCAGCGCGGGCCGGATCACGTTCTCGACGTGCTCCGCCCGGTCGGCCGCGTAGATCAGCGCCTCGGCGCGGTGCGAGAGGCCGGTGTTGCCGACGTCCAGCACCAGCGCGCGCAGCCGCTGCCCGATCGGGCTGCCGCCGGGTTCGCGGGTGAGCACCACCTCGTGGCCCTTGCTGCGGATCCACTCGGCGAGCGCCTGCGACTGGGTGGACTTGCCGGCGCCGTCGCCGCCCTCCAGGGCGATGAAGAAGCCGGTGCCGGTGGTGCGGTGGGCGGGCAGCGTGGTCGAGCCGCGCAGGGCCCGGACCAGCTCCCGGCCGAGCGGCACGGTGCCCCGGCGGTCGTCGGTCTTGAGCAGGACCACCCCGGCGAGCACCAGGGTGAGCAGCCCGGCGGTGGAGACGGCCAGCGCGGCGCCGCCGTGGATGAAGGTGAAGCCGCCCGGCCGGACCTCGCCGTACGCGACCTCGCCGTAGGCGGCGGCGATCAGCGGCAGGCCGACCAGCGCGGCGGCGACCACGGCCCGCAGCACCGCGTACAGGTGCTCGGTGACCTTGGGGAGCCGGATCTCCTCGATCTCCTGGGCGAGCAGGGTGCGGCCGGTGGCGACGACCACGCCGGCCGCCAGGGCGGCCACCACGGTGAGCAGCAGCACCAGGACGAAGTCCAGGACCAGCCCGGCCAGGATCAGCGTGACGCCCTCGACCAGCAGCGCCAGCGCGAGCAGTCGGCGGCGGGAGAGCGCGGGCAGGGTGGCCCGGGTCAGCCGGACGCCGACGGCCGGGGCCCCGGCGGCGGCGAGCACCAGCAGCCCGTACCCGATCGGGCCGGCCCGGTGGTCGAGGGCGGTGAGCAGGCCGAGGGCGGCGACCCCGGCCATCGAGGCGTAGGCGGCGGCGACCGAGAAGGTGAAGAAGGGGGCGGAGCCGGTACGGCCCTTGCGCAGCGCCGAGCCGCCGGGGGCGGCGTCGGTGGGGGCGCGCAGGCCCTGCAGCGGGGAGCGCGGCGCGGTCGGACCGGCCGACGGCAGCTGCTGCAGGTAGATCAGTACGGCGGAGGCGGCGAACAGCAGCGCGGCGCCGATCGCGGCCGAGGTGGTCTGGTTGTCCCGCAGCCAGCCCGACCCGAGCGCCGCGAGGACGTTGTTCAGCAGGGTGAGCGCCACCAGTGCGGTGGCGGCCAGCGGGAGGGCGGCCCAGCCGGTGCGGGCGTCCAGGGTGCGGACGGCGTCCAGGCTGGCGGCCGACGGACGGCGCTCGGCGGCGGGCGCGTACGGGTCGGCGGCCGGGAGCAGTCCGGGTACGGCGGCGGCCTTGCCGATCGTCCAGACCCGCTCGGCGGCGCCGGCCACGAAGGCGGTGGCGAGCAGGGCCCAGACGGCCGAGCCGGGGGTCCAGGTCACCCACCAGGGGGCGATGCCGATCAGGACGGCCCGCAGCACGTCGGCGCCGAACAGCGACCAGCGGCCGTCGAGGCGGCCGCCCACCAGCCGGTGCACCGGTCCGAGCAGCACCGCGCCGAACAGCAGGGTGGCCAGCAGCCGGGCGCCGAACGCGGCGGCCAGCGCCAGCGCCAGCTGCCGGTACCCGTGGCCGAACTGGCCGCCCACCAACGCGGCGATCACCGTCAGCGGCAGCAGCACGAGCAGCGCCAGCCGGTCGGCGGTGCCGCCGACCAGTTGCGCGGTCCACAGCCGCCGGTACGGGCGCAGCCGCAGCAGCGCCCGGGCGCGCTCGCCGGGGGTACCGGCCGGGGCCACGTCTGGCAGGTCCGGCGCACCGGGGCGGTTGGTGGGCTGCTCCTCGCTCGTCATACCGTCAGCGTAGCGGTCGGCCCAAGCGCCAGTAGGGGTGCGGGCCCCCGTGGGCCCGGCTCATGACAGGGTTGTGACGCACCGCGGGCCCGCACCGGAGGTACGGGCCCGCGACGGGAGGACGGTCAGCTCTCCTCGGACTCCGCGGCGCTCTTGGTGGCGGCGGCCGAGGTGGCGGTGGTGGTCTTCTTGGCCGCCGTCTTCTTGACCGCGGTCGCCTTCTTGACCGTGGTGGTCTTCTTCGCGGCGGTCTTCTTGGCGGCCGTCTTCTTGGCCGCGGTCTTGGTGGCGGTGGCCTTGGTGGCCGCCGCCTTCTTCGCCGGGGCCTTCTTGGCGGTCTTCTTCACCGGCCCGCGGGCCCGCTTCTCGGCGAGCAGCTCGAAGCCGCGCTCGGGGGTGATGGTCTCGACGTCGTCGTCCTTGCGCAGCGTCGCATTGGTCTCGCCGTCGGTCACGTACGGGCCGAAGCGGCCGTCCTTGACCACCACCGGACGCTCACTGACCGGGTCGTTGCCGAGCTCCTTGAGCGGCGGCGCGGCGGCGGCCCGGCCGCGCTGCTTGGGCTGGGCATAGATCGCCAGTGCCTCGTCGAGGGTGACGGTGAACAGCTGGTCCTCGCTGGTCAGCGAGCGGGAGTCGGTGCCGCGCTTGAGGTACGGGCCGTAGCGGCCGTTCTGCGCGGTGATCTCCTGGCCCTCGGCGTCGGCGCCGACCACCCGCGGCAGCGAGAGCAGCTGGAGCGCGTCCTCGAGCGTGACGGTGTCCAGCGACATGGTCTTGAACAGCGAGGCGGTCCGCGGCTTGACCGCGTTCTTGCCGGTCTTCGGGGTGCCCTCGGGGAGGATCTCGGTCACGTAGGGGCCGTACCGGCCGTCCTTGGCGACCAGCATGTTCCCGCTGACCGGGTCCTGGCCCAGCTCGAAGTCGCCGCTCGGCCTGGCCAGCAGCTCCTCGGCCAGCTCGACGGTGAGCTCGTCCGGCGGCAGCTCGTCGGGGATGTCGGCGCGCTGACCGGGCTCGCCCTCGACCGGCGAGGCCTTCTCCACGTACGGGCCGTAGCGGCCGACCCGCAGGGTGATGTCCTGGCTGAGCGGGAAGGAGCTGATCTCCCGGGCGTCGATCGCGCCGAGGTCGGTGACGAGCTCCTTGAGGCCGCCGAGGTGGTCGCCGTCGCCGTTGCCCGCGTCCGCGGCCCCGCCCGCGGCGGGCAGTCCCTCGCCCTCGCCGAAGTAGAACCGCTTCAGCCACGGCACGGACTGCGCCTCGCCGGCCGCGATCCGGTCGAGGTCGTCCTCCATCCGGGCGGTGAAGTCGTAGTCGACCAGCCGGCCGAAGTGCTTCTCCAGCAGGTTGACCACGGCGAAGGAGAGGAAGGACGGGACGAGCGCCGTGCCCTTCTTGAAGACGTACTTGCGGTTGATGATCGTGTCGATGATCGACGCGTACGTCGACGGGCGGCCGATCTCCCGCTCCTCCAGCTCCTTGACCAGCGAGGCCTCGGTGTACCGGGCCGGCGGCTTGGTCGCGTGGCCCTCGGGGCTGAGCCGGTCTGCGGCGAGCGGGTCGCCCTCGGTGACCTGGGGCAGCCGGCGCTCGCGGTCGTCCAGCTCGGCGTTGGGGTCGTCGGCGCCCTCGACGTAGGCCTTGAGGAAGCCGTGGAAGGTGATGATCTTGCCGGAGGCGGAGAACTCGGCGTCCCGGCCGTCCGCGGCGCGGCCGCCCACCTTCACCGTGACCGACTGGCCGACGGCGTCCTTCATCTGCGAGGCGACGGTCCGCATCCAGATCAGCTCGTAGAGCCGGAAGTCGTCACCGGCGAGACCGGTCTCGGCGGGGGTGCGGAAGCGGTCGCCGGAGGGGCGGATCGCCTCGTGCGCCTCCTGGGCGTTCTTCACCTTGCTGGCGTAGACGCGCGGCGCATCCGGCAGGTAGTCGGCCCCGTAGAGCTGGGTGACCTGGGCCCGGGCGGCGGCCACGGCCGTCTCCGACAGCGTGGTGGAGTCGGTACGCATATAGGTGATGAAGCCGTTCTCGTACAGCTTCTGGGCCACCTGCATGGTCCGCTTGGCGCCGAAGCCCAGCTTGCGGCCGGCCTCCTGCTGGAGCGTGGTGGTGCGGAACGGCGCGTACGGCGAGCGGCGGTACGGCTTGGACTCGACGCTGCGCACCGAGAACGCGGTCTGCTCCAGCGCGGCCGCCAGCGCGCGGGCCGCCTGCTCGTCGAGGTGGAGCGTGTTGGCGGTCTTCAGCCGGCCGTCCTGGCCGAAGTCGCGGCCGGTGGCGATGCGCTTGCCGTCGACGGCCACCAGCCGGGCGCCGAAGCTCTCCGGGTTGGCCGCGTCGGCCGCGGTGCGCCCGGTGGAGAAGGTGCCGATCAGGTCCCAGTACGAGGCCGAGCGGAAGGCCATCCGCTCCCGCTCCCGCTCGACCACCAGGCGGGTCGCCACCGACTGCACCCGGCCGGCCGAGAGCTTCGGCATGACCTTCTTCCACAGCACCGGCGAGACCTCGTAGCCGTAGAGGCGGTCGAGGATGCGGCGGGTCTCCTGGGCGTCGACCAGGCGCTGGTTCAGCTCGCGCGGGTTGCGCACGGCCTCCTGGATCGCGTCCTTGGTGATCTCGTGGAAGACCATCCGGTGCACCGGCACCTTGGGCTTGAGCACCTCCTGCAGGTGCCAGGCGATCGCCTCGCCCTCGCGGTCCTCATCGGTGGCGAGGAAGAGCTCGTCGGACTCGGCGAGCAGCGACTTCAGCTTGGAGACCTGGGACTTCTTGTCCGCGTTCACCACATAGATAGGTGCGAAGTCGTGGTCGACGTCGACTCCGAGGCGGCGCACCTCGCCGGTGTACTTGTCCGGGACCTCGGCGGCCGTGCCGGGCAGGTCGCGGATGTGCCCGACGCTGGCCTCGACGATGTAGCCGGGGCCAAGGTAGCCCTTGATCGTCTTCGCCTTGGCCGGCGACTCGACGATGACGAGTCGCTTGCCGTGCGCGGTCTCGCTGCTCGGGGACACCTTCGCTCTTCTCTCCCGGTCGTTAATCTCTGCTGGCGGCGCCCGGCAGCAGACAGGAATCTCACCCTGTCTTCCCTCCCGGTCCGCCATCGGAACAGGAGGGGCCCTCGCCCCGGAGGCAGCCGCTGCGCGACGGCCCCACCAGCGGAGTGTGACCGTACCCTGGCCACCCTTGTCAAACGGACGGATCCAGCTTTTTCACCGGCTAGGCCGACCGACGCCACTCGAACGGTAACCCGATGCCGTGCCTTTGCGCTGCGCAGATGGGGCTTTCCCCTCCCGGGAAGCCGCCCGGGAGCACCTCGGCGGCCGAATCCGGCAGGGCGGTGGCTGACGGGCGATCAGCCCGGCCCGGGTCCTCCGAGCCGGTCGGGCGGGGGGTCGGGGCGCGGGAGCCGGGGTTTGCGGCCGGGGGTGGGAGCTGGGCCGCGGGGCGGGGCAGGGCGGCCCGGGGCGGCGCGGCGCGGTCAGCGGGTGAAGGCCGCGCCGAGCAGGCTGAGGCCACCTGCCAGGGTGCTGGTACCGAGCAGGGCCCAGAACAGGTCGCTGAGCAGGGCCGACGCCGAAGCCGCGTCGTGGCCCGCCAGCACCACGCGCCCGGGCCGCCGGGCGTCGTACGCGACCTGCACGTCCGTCCCGGGCACCAGACGCGCCGGGCGGCGCAGCAGGGTGTGCCCGCGGGGTCGGGCGAGCACGGTCCCGGTCCCAGTCCCGGTCCCGGTCGGGTCGTCGCCGGCCCGGCCGCCGGGGGCGTGGCCCGCGCCGGAACGGTCGGCCGGGTCGGGCACCGCCCGCAGTACCCCGGCATCGGTCCGACCGGCCACCGGGTACGCCAGCAGCGGGGCGCTGTCCAGCTCGCCGGAGGCGTCGCCGTACGGCTCCAGGTACGGGTCCGCGCCCGGGGTGCCGTCGGCCACCACCCGAGCGGTGACACGCACGCCGTGCCGACGCAGACGGTGGCGAAGACGCAATTCGACGGCGCACCAGAGCAGGAGTGCGCTGCCGAACACCGCGAGCACCACCCCGGCCGCCAACGCCGTCGGCTGCTCCACCCCGCCGCTCCCGTCTCTCTGTCCACAAGCCTGTGGACAGACAGTTCCAGCCTGCGGACAACCCCGGACCGACGTCCGACGTACACCGGGCAACGTCAAGCCGTCCAACGAGTGAACGGCACCGGCGCGCGACACGCCGACCGGCAATGACGGTACGTCAGCGCTCTGTTCCGGCGAGGGAGGTCGGGCCGTGCACCGCGCACCGGCCAGGTCCGCGCCGGGGTTCGCGCCGGGGCGTGGCCGAGGTCCTGGCCGGGGTCGTGGCCGGGGTCGTGGCCGGGATCCTGGCGTGAGTCCTCGCCGGTCCCGTCACAGAGCGGCACCGGGCGTCACAGCCCTGCAACCGCCGCAACCCGGCGGCGGCCCCCACCCGTGTCCCGGAACGACATCGGACATTCCACAGGGGGGATCCCGCATGAACCGCCACCACCACCTCCTCGCCCTCGCCGCGCTGCTGGCCGCCACCACGCTCGGCCTGACCGCCTGCGACCCCGACGGCCCCGCCCCGGCAGCCGGGGCCTCGGCGGCCTCCGGCGTCCCGGCCCCGACCGGCGCGGCCACCCCGGGCGCCGGTACGGGAGGGACGAGCGGCGCGGCCACCGGCAGCGCCAACCCCTCGGCCAAACCGTCGGCCAAGCCTTCCGCCAAGCCCACCGGATCCCCGTCGGCCGACTGCACCACGGCCGCCCAGAAGCCCGGCCACCAGGTCCTGCACGCCACCGCCGCCACGGCCGGACAGCTGACCGCCCAGAAGACCGTGCTCACCTGCGGCCCGACCGTCGACAACGACGGCTACTACACCCCCCAGGGGTCCGCCGCCGCCTACCCGTTCGCCGCGGGCGCCACCGCCCACCTGGTCGACCTCAACAACGGCAGCGGCACCCGGACCGTTCCGCTCCCCACCCTGGTCGGCCACCTCGGCGACTGCCTGGCCCACCGCACGCCGGCCGACGGCTCGAACTGCTACGGGGACTACTACGACGTCGCCCTCGACGGCTCCGGCCACATCACCGCGATCAGCGAGCTGTACCATCCCTGACCTGCGCCCGGACCGGGCGCCCTGATCCGCGGACCCGGCGCCGGACCCTACGCCGGCCCCGGCTCCCGCAGGGCCCTCGGCCCGTGCGGGGGGTCCGGCGCCGGCCGGGGTCAGGCCGTGACCGGGTCGATGAATCCCTGCTCGGTGAGCATCCGCAGCGACTCCGGCACCCGGTCCCGCAGCACCACCCGCTCCTCGCCGAGCAACTGGGCGATGGCGTCGACGATGTCGCCCGCCGGCAGGGTGCCGTCGCAGACCCCGACGAAACCGGCGCCCACCGTGTCCACCTTGGTCGCCCGCCGCATACCCCGGTTGTGACGCAGGATCACATGCTCCGGGTCCTCCGCGCCGGGTGCGCCCACCTGCTCCTGGACCACATCGTCGACCAGCACGTACTTGGCGGCCAGCAGGGCGGCGTCGTCGTGCGCACGCAGGAAGTCCTGCCGGTCGAACCAGCGCTCGATGTGCGGGCCGAGCGGCTGCTCGACCGGGTGCGGCCACTCCTCGATCCGGACCACCGGATCGGCGGCGCCACCGGCCCGCAGCGTGATCCAGCCGAACCCGACACCCTCGACGTCCGCGGCCTCGAAGGCGTCCAGCCACTCCGCGTACCGGGCCTGGTAGTCGGCGCCGGGGCCGCGGTGGTCGCCGCCGTCGCGCAGCCACAGCTCGGCGTACTCGGCCACGTCCTGGACCTGGCGCTGCACCACCCACGCGTCCAGCCCGGTGCCCGCCACCCAACCGGCCAGCCGCTCCTGCCAGTCCTCGCCCTTGACGTGCTGCCAGTTCGCCAGCAGATGGCAGTAGCCACCGGGCTCCAGGTGGGCCGCGGCGTTGCGGACCAGGCTGCGGCACAGCCCGTCGCCCGCCATGCCTCCGTCGCGGTAGACGAAGCGGCTCCCGGGCGAGATCACGAACGGCGGATTGGAGACGATCAGGTCGAACCTCCGCCCGGCCACCGGCTCGAACAGACTTCCCTCCGCCGTCTCGACGTCCTCGAAGCCGGACAGCGCCAGGGTCAGCCTGGTGAAGTGCAGGGCGCGCGGGTTGAGGTCGGTGGCGGTGACCCGCTGGGCGTGCCGGGCCGCGTGCAGCGCCTGGACCCCGGAACCCGAGCCCAGGTCCAGCACGGACCGCACCGGCCGCCGCACGGTCAGGTTCGCGAGTGTGGTGGAGGCACCGCCCACACCCAGGACCAGGTCCTTGCGCGCGACCCCGGCGGCCGTCTCGCCGGAGCCGATCCCGCCCGCGCCACCGACCGCGCAGCCCAGGTCCGACACCACCCAGGCGTCCGCACTGTCCAGACCGGCCACCTCGTTGGCGTACGGCCGGATGTCCACGGCCGCCCGCAGCTCACCGCCGTCCGCCACCAGCCAACCGTCGGCCAGGCAGTCGGCCACCGGCAGCGCGGCTCCGGCCGCGGCGTACGACACCGGCTGCTGCAGCAGGAACAGCCGCACCAGCGTCTCCAGCGGCGTACCGCCGCGGGTCGCCCGCAACGCCGGCACCGCCTCGCTGCGCGCCAGCGCCGCATAGCCGGTCGGCCCGAGCAGGTCGAGGCAGCCGTCCGCGGTGAACGAGGCGGCGAGCAACGCCTCGCGGAGCTTGGCGAGACGGGAGACATCAAGAGTGGGGCTACTGGTCACCCCGCCATTGTCCCCCGCCGTCGCGGCTCCTCAGCCGCAGCCACGGCCGAGGCTGCAGCTACGGCCACGGCCACGGCACACGGGGTCACTCCGACCGGCCCGCCCGGCGCCCGGCCCAGCCCGACCGGTCGACCGCTCCGGGTCCGCCGGCTCGGCCCGCCGGCCGTCTCAACTCGCGGTCGGCGACGGCGCGGCGGCCGACTGGCCTGCGGACGACTGACCTGCGGACGACTGACCTGCGGCCGGGGAGGCCGCACCGGCGGGCGACGCGGCCGAACCGGCAGCGGGAGAAGCGTTGGGCGAGGCATTGGTCGAGGCATTGGGATCGGCGGCCGGCGGCACAGCCGCACCGGACCCACCGGTGGCGCCGGGGGCGGGCGTGCCGGCAGGGGCGCCCGTCTTGCAGCCCGGCTGCTTCTTCATCGCATCGCCGAGTTCACCGCTCTGCAGCCGGCCCAGCGCCTGGGTGGACAACTGGGAGAGCCGCTGCACCTGGTCGCCCACGCTGCGCAGCCCGTCCGCGAACTTCGCCTGGTCCGTGGTGGGCAGGCCCTCGAGCTTCTTCTGCGCGTCCTGATAGCCCTGGGCGGCCTGCTTCAGTTCGCCGACCGCGTCCTTCTGGACGGTCGCACCGTCGGTGACCTTGGGCGCGCCGGCCTTGTCGATCGCGTCGGCAAGCTCCTGGTTGGTCTTGCCGAGCGCCGCCAGGTCAACCGCGAGCCGCTTCTGGAGATCCGCCGGAGCCTCGGCCGGCTGGACCTTGGCGGTGTCCGCGAGAGCCGTCCGGGACTGGGCGATCGGCGCCTGCGCCGCGTCGCAGACGCCCTTCGCCCAGGTGCCCAGCTGTGCACTGTTGTCGTCGTCGCTGCACGCGGCGGTGCCCAGCGCGAGGACCGCACCGAGTGTGGTCACGGCCAGCAGTCGCTTGTTCACCAGTGGGCCCTTTCGGCGGTCCGGGTCATCGACCTGCGAACCTACACGGCCCTCCGCCCCCGCCGCACAGCCCCGGGGCCGGACGGTACCGAAGCCGCAGATCAGAGCCGGTCAGACGCCGGTCAGGCGCCGGCCATCCGTTCCACCGGCTCCAACGGCCCGGCCCGCTCGACCCTGATCGGATCGCCGCTGCGCACGGTCCGAAGGACCTGCGCGTCGCCCTCCAGCGCGCCGAGGACATTGCAGGGGCCGGCGAGTCGGCACTCGCCGCCTCGCGAGATCGGGGTCGGCCCGTAGGGCAGTGCCAGGCTGTCGCCGTCCGTCCAGAACGCCACCGTGCCCGGCTCGACCACCTGCTGCGCATCGGCCTCCTGCGGCACGCGGACGGGCGTACCGAAGTAGACCTCCTCGCCCCAGGTACTGGCCGAGGAAGCGATCGGCAGCGCGGCCCAGAGCGCCTCCGAGGTGGGGGTGGAGCGCAGCACAGCGGTGACCTGCCCAGCAGGCCAGAGAATGCGTATCCGCACGGGGTGTCCTCTCCCGGACGTGGTGAGACCTCACCGATCGCGCCGGAGAGCAGCGAACCGCCTGCTTCAACAAATTGTCAATCAAGGCCCGAAGGGTGGGCGTCGGCCGGGCCGCATCACGCCCCGGGGGCACAACGGGTCCGCTGGACACCCACCCGCTCGGACGCGGCACAGCCGGGCCGGCTGGAGGACTGCGAAGCGCGGGGAGCCGCAGGCTGACCACAAGGGCCGAAGCGGGGCCGGAGCGGGGTCGGACCGGAGGGTGTCAGGCCTCGACCGGAACGTTGGCGATCGGCCAGCTCATCTTGACCAGGCCGCCCTCGGCGCCGTTGTCCACCTCGACGTCCTCGACCAGGCCGGTGATCACGGCCAGTCCGAGGTCGTCCTCACCCGCCTCGGGTTCGGCGCCTGCCTCGCGCTCGGCCGCGAGGATCGGACCCGCCTCGTCCTCGACCTCGATGAGGAAACGCTTCTCCAGATCCGTCAGAGCGACTCGGATCGTGCCCTCGACGCCGCTGCGCTGGTGCAGGCCGACAGCGCGCGAACACGCCTCGCCGACCGCCAGTCGTACCTCGTCCAGCACCGACTCGTCGACCCCGACACGTCTCGCGACAGCCGCCGCCACCAGGCGGGCCGTGCGCACATGCCCTGGGAGCGCGCTGAATCGAAGTTCGACGGTTGCCATCAATCCCCCTCCGGGGTTGCACCCCGTGCGCGGCGGCGGAGCGCTCGGCTCCGGACCGACACGGGCAGAGTCGGCTCCCGGGACCGGCGGGGCGGCGGACAACGCCGCGCCCCGCCGGTATCCGGAGAGCGATCAGTCGGTCGCCGAGACAGCCTCTTCCACAGAGGTGTGGATCGGGAACACCTTGGTCAGACCGGTGATCCGGAAGATCTTGAGGATGCGCTCCTGGTTGCACACCAGGCGCAGCGAGCCCTCGTGCGCCCGCACCCGCTTCAAGCCGCCGACCAGCACACCGAGGCCGGTCGAGTCCAGGAAGTCAACGCCTTCCATGTCGACGACCAGGTGGTAGCTGCCGTCGTTGACGAGCTCGACCAGCTGCTCGCGCAGCTTCGGGGCGGTGTACACATCGATCTCGCCGCCAACCTCGACGACCGTGCGATCGCCGACTGTACGGGTCGACAGGGACAGGTCCACGGAACCTCCAGCACCTTGCCTTGCTACGTCATTGCGATCTTCGGCCAGGTGGCCGCCACCGCGTGGTCGCAGGCCAGGGGCGTGGCAAGCCGCGGCTCGGCCTCGACTTTGCGACCCTCGGCCATGCGGCCGTCACGGCCTCATTCAACCACTTGTGACCATGCCCGCACGATGGCTTAGGGCGATTCTCCGTCACGCCGGTGACACACTGGGTCCTCATGCCGCCCCGTCATCACCAGCCCGAGGCTCTGCTCGAGACCCTGTCCACCGACCGGGGCCGAGCGGACCGCCTCACCCATACGGAGCATCTGCCCGCCCGCGCCGCACGTTACGCACCCTGGCCTGAGGGAATCCGCGCGGAAGTGGTGGAGGCCGCCGCAGCCCTTGGCGTGTCGCAGCCGTGGACACACCAGGCGGAGGCCATGGACCTCGCCCGGTCGGGCCGGTCCGTGGTGATCGCCACGGGTACCGCCTCCGGCAAGTCGCTCGGCTACCTCGCCCCCGTTCTGAGCGCCCTGCTCGACGGCACCGAGGCCCGCAACGGGCGCGGCGCCACCGCCCTCTACCTGGCCCCGACCAAGGCCTTGGCCGCCGACCAGCGCCGGCGCGCCGCGGAGCTGGTGCCCGGCCGGGTGCGGGTCGCGCTGTACGACGGCGACACCCCCGGCGAGGAGCGTGAGTGGGTACGCCAGTACGCCTCGTACGTGCTGACCAATCCCGACATGCTGCACCGGGGAATCCTTCCTGCCCATCCCCGCTGGTCCTCCTTCCTCAAGGCGCTCCAGTACGTCGTCATCGACGAGTGCCACAGCTACCGGGGCGTCTTCGGCTCGCACGTCGCCCAGGTGCTGCGCCGGCTGCGGCGGCTGTGCGCCCGCTACGGCTCGAACCCGACCTTCCTGCTCGCCTCGGCCACCACCGCCGAACCGGCCGCCACCGCAGAGCGGCTCACCGGCCTGCCGGCCGTGGCCGTGACGGACGATGCCTCCCCCCGCGGCCCGCTGGTCTTCGGGCTCTGGGAACCGCCACTCACCGAGAACGTCGGTGAGCACGGCGCCCCGGTCCGGCGCACCGCCACGGCGGAGGCCGGGCACCTGCTCACCGAGCTGGTCGAAGCCGGGACCCGGACCGTGGTCTTCGTCCGCTCCCGGCGGGGTGCGGAACTGGTCGCGCTCCAGGCCCAGGACCAGCTCGGCAGCCCGCTGGCCGGTCGGGTCGCCGCGTACCGGGGCGGGTACCTCGCCGAGGAACGGCGGGCGTTGGAGAGCGACCTCCAGTCCGGTCGGCTGCTCGGGGTGGCCTCCACCTCCGCGTTGGAACTCGGTGTCGACGTGTCGGGCCTGGACGCCGTGCTGATGGCGGGCTACCCGGGTACCAGGGCCTCACTCTGGCAACAGGCCGGGCGGGCGGGCCGCGAGGCCCAGGGCGCGCTCGCCGTGCTGATCGCCCGGGACGACCCGCTGGACACCTACCTGGTGCACCACCCGGAGGCGCTGTTCGCGACCCCGGTCGAGGCCACCGTGCTGGATCCGGACAACCCGCACGTACTGGCCCCGCACCTGTGCGCCGCCGCAGCAGAGCTCCCGCTGAGCGAGCCCGACCTGGCCCTGTTCGGTCCCTCCGCCGCTCAGCTGCTCCCCGTCCTGGAACGGCGTGGCCTACTGCGGCGCCGCACGGACGGCTCCTGGTACTGGACCCGTCGCGAGCGGGCAGCCGACCGGGTGGACCTGCGTGGCAGCGGCGGCAACCCCGTTCAGATCGTGGAGGCACCGACCGGCCGGCTGCTCGGCACCGTGGACGCCGCAGCCGCCCACACCACCGTGCACACCGGCGCCGTCCACCTGCACCAAGGCCGCAGCTACCTGGTGCAGGACCTGGACCTGGAGACCTCGGTCGCCCTGGTCGAACGGGCCGACCCGCCGTACACCACGGCCGCCCGAGACATCACCTCCATCTCGATCCTGTCCACCGACACCACCGAGGAGTGGGGGGAGGCCCGGCTCAGCTTCGGGTCGGTGGAGGTGGTCAACCAGGTGGTCGGTTACCTGCGTAAGCGGATCTCCACCGGAGAGATCCTCGGCGAGAGCAAGCTCGACCTTCCTCCCCGCACCCTGCGGACCCGGGCCGTGTGGTGGTCCGTCACCGAGGACCAGCTGCTCGACGCCGACATCCCCGTCGACCAACTGCCCGGCGCCGCGCATGCTGCGGAGCACGCCTCGATCGGTCTGCTCCCGTTGTTCGCCACCTGCGACCGCTGGGACATCGGCGGTGTGTCCGTGCCGCTCCACCCGGACACCGGCCTGCCGACCGTCTTCGTGTACGACGGCCACTCGGGCGGCGCCGGATTCGCCGAACGCGGTTTCCGGCGGGCGGTGGAGTGGCTGACCGCCACCCGGGACGCCATTGCCGCGTGCGAGTGCGAGCGCGGCTGCCCGTCGTGTGTCCAGTCGCCCAAGTGCGGCAACGGGAACGACCCGCTGGACAAGGCCGCGGCCGTCCGGTTGCTGGGCATCCTGCTGGCAGGTGCGCCCCACCACCAGGGGGCTTCGGACGGAGCACGGCCGAACGACGAGGTGCGGGCGGCGACGACGGACCGAGCGACGGCGGTACGGGCCGAGGAGGAACAGCCATCGGCGGAGCGACCGGCAGTGGAGCAACCGGCCGCAGAGCGACGAGCCGTGGAGCAGCCGGCGGCCGAGCAATCCGTGGACGGACCGGCGGGCTGAGCCGGGCAGGCCGCGGGTGGGCGGGCCGCCTCTGGCCCCGGCCGGGCGGACTCCGGGGCGGAGACGGCCCGCAGGTTCGCCCGTGGGCTGGTCCCTGGGCTGGCGTCTTGGCCGGATCCTTGACCAGCGAGAACGAGTACGCCCGGGATTCGACCGCATCCGCTCCCATCGCCCACACCGGGCCGGCCCGTGACCGCGCGGTCACCGGTCCGACCGGCACCGACAGCCCTCGCACCGGAACCTGGACCTTCACCTCGACGCTGTCGTCCTCGGTCGAGGCCGAACAGGACACCAGTTCGCTCTCCTGAAGTCGGGCAACCAGCGCCGCGTGCCCGCAGCCCCCGTCCGGGTCGATCAACAGGCGGTCGGCGGCGGCCAGCGCCGCCAGATCGGCCGCGGACTCGGCCCGGTGCCGGGCCGCGACCACCGCCCCGAACTCCACACTGACGGCGAAGACGGCACAGCCGAGCAGGCCCACGGCAACCAGCCAGACGGACGCCGATCCTCGGTCCGCGGCGGCCGTGCCCCACCGAGTGGTCCCTCGGGCACGGAGCCGGCAACCGGCCCGGGCCAGACCGGCTCCGGCACATCCGGCCGTCAACCTCAGCCTCGGCACCCGGATCCGCATCGGCCTCGTACTCAGGACGGCCATGAGGCGCCTCCTCCGTCCGAACCGATGACGTCCTCACGCGCCGCCACCGCGCTCGCCCCGAGCCGCACCGCGAGGAGAGCACGCAGCCTCCCCGGCCCCGGCCACGGCGCCTCCACCGTGACCCGGACGGTCCGGTCGTCGGTCGCCACGCGGACCTCGGCTCCAGCCGGGGCCGCTTGCCTCGCCAGCGCCTCCGCATCGGGATCACCGCGGGCCGCTGCCCGCGCGGCGACCCTGGCCGCGTCGACACAGCGGATCTGCCCCGCGGCAGCCATCACCCCCCATACGAGCATCACAGCGAGCAGGACCAACGCCGGAAGCGCCACCGCGGTCTCGGCCGTCACGTACCCGGCATCCCGTCCCGACCGGCGCAGTCGGTCACACCGCATGGAGCGCCCGGTCGAGGACGTCGGACAATGCACCCGAGACGGTGTCACTGGTCACCACCCGGTAGAGGATCGCCGCGAAGGCACAGGCGGCGACCGTTCCGATGGCGTATTCGGCGGTGGTCATGCCGGTGTCCCGGCCGCCCGACCGCATCCTCCGCAGCCCGGACCGCGGCCAGGATGTCAGGTGTCCGAGGACGCGGCTCAGGGCGCGGGGCAGGGCACGGGAAAGGTGGGCTCGGCTCTGGATCTGGGACATGGCGAAGCTCCTTCAACAGTCGTAGGGGGTTGTGGGCCAGCCACTCTGCTGGCCGGGTATCTGGCCGGACGTCGGCTCCGGTCCGGCCGTCAGATCCGCCGCGCGAACAGGGTGGTCAGTCCGACCACGACCGGGACCACACCGATCAGCACGAAGGCCGGTAGGAAGCACGCCCCGAGCGGCGCGGTCGCGAGGACTCCCGCCCTGCGGACCCTGGCGTGTGCCGCACGGCTCGCCGCGGCTCGTTGGGCGTGGGCGAGTCCGCTCAGCGCCTCGGCGGGTGGGGCGCCGCTGAGGCTGGTGCGGATCAGGCATCTGGCCAGCGGGGCCAGCGGCGGGCAGTCGGCAGCCAGCTGTCCCCAGCAGTCCTCCGGCGCCGCGCCGAGGGAGAGCTGTGCCGCCGCTCCCCCGAGGCGCGTGTTCATGGGGGCGCCGACGCTCCGGGCGACCGCTGCGGCGGCCTCGGCCGGTGAGGGACAGGTGCCCAGACACGCGGCCAGGAGGTCTGCGGTCAGTGGCAGTTGCCGGACGATGTCGTCCTGCTCGCGTGCGGCTCGACGGGCGGACGGCGAGCGAATCGCGGGCGCCCACCGCCACAAGGCCAGTCCGACCAGGGTTCCGGCCGGCGGGCCCATCCGGCCGCCGAGGAGGGCGACCGTTCCGAGCAGCGCGAGCAGCGGCAGCACCCAGCGGTGCGCCAATACCGCGCTCGCCCGGTCCTCCAGTGATCCGACGCGGCGCACTCGCTGGCGAATCGGTCCCCGCTGTGGGTGGAAGGGTCGACCGGCCCGCAGGATCGCCCCCGCTCGGGCACGGTTCTCGCGCCTCCTGACGACCCGATGGGCCTGTGCAGCCGTGCCAACAAGCCCGGCCAGTCCGGCCGCTGCGAGCAGACCGACCGGCAGAAGCGACACGGCCGGCCGCCAGGGGGCGCCGGCCAAGGGCGGCGCGATGATCAACTCGCTCCCTTCGCCAGCAAGGGCCGGGTACGGGCCAGCCCACACCTCGGTGGAGCACCGGGGCCTGCCTCAGCCACGCGCCGCTCTCCGGCCCCGCGCCGTACCGGCCCGGCGCCCTGTACGGCCTCCGCTCCCCGGATGATCCGCGCGGTCCAGGACAGCCCTGCCGCCTCCAGCAACGCCCCGCCGAGCAGGCACCCCAGCCCCGCGGGGGTGTGCAGCAGGATCCGCACCGGCTGCACACCGAGCGCGAAGCCGAGCAGCATGCCGACCAGCGGAAGCGCTGCGAGCATCGCGACCGTCGCCCGCGGACCGGCGAGCTCCCCCGCGATCTCCTCGGCCAAGGCCCGTTCGGCCCGCAACGCGTCCGCGACGTGTTCCAGGCCGGCGGCCAGACCTGTCCCGCTCTCGGTGGCGACCTGCCAGCAGGCGGCGACCGCCGCGGCGCCACCGCCGCCGGGCAGTTCCGCCACCAGCCGCAGAGCCTGCGGAACGTCGGCTCCGTACGGGGCAGCGGCCAGCCGGGTGGCTGGTTCCGCCCCGAGGCTGCGGCGCAACTGCGACCCGGTTCTGGCGATGACGGCCTCCACTGACTGTACGGCGGTCGCGCCGCTGCGCAGCTCGGCGGCGATCCCCGCGCAGAGATCGATCACCGCCGCCGACCTCCGCTTGGCCTCGCCTCTCGTCCGGCGTCGGCGCCGGTAGCCATGGAGTGGCCGGATGCCTGCGAGTGCGCCCAGCACCGGAACCGGCGAGCGGGCGATCATGCCCAGCAGCAGGCCGATCGGCAGCAGAAGCAACTCGGTTACCAGCCACCGGGGTCGGTTCGCCAACAGCCGTCCCCGCAGTCGTACGGCGCGGGCCGACAGGCAGGAACCGGTGGCGGGGCCGCGGCCGAGGAGCAGCCGGGTGCGACGCCTCGCCCAGGCTCGCTGCCGTAGGCTGCCCAGCCCGATCCGGAAACCTACGACGGCGCCTCCGAGACCAGCGATCAGCGGTAGCGTCCCGATCGCGGGGGCCGGGGTCACCGGATCCCCCTGACGGCCGAACGCAGCAGCCACCAGGCGGTCCCGGCCACCGCGCAGAGCAGCACCGAACACAGCAACGCAATCTGACGGTCAGTCACCGCAGGCTCCTCGGCAGCTCGACACCGCGGGCCTCGCACCGTTGCCGTAGCCCGTCCCATCCGGGACCGGGCACGCTGCTGCCGTCCGCACCGAACCCGACCGCGAGCGCGGTCCGGGCGAGCCCGTGATCGTCGTCGGTGAGGGTGTGCAGGGCGGTGACCCGGCGGGTGCCCGTTGCCGGGTCGCGGGCCAGGTGGACCACCACGTCCAGCGCGGCCCGGAGCTGGCTGTGCAACGCAGGACGGTCCAGGCCTGCCAGCGCGCCGAGCGCCTCCAGCCTGACGGGGACATCGGAGGCGGAGTTGGCGTGGACGGTTCCGAAGCCCCCGTCGTGCCCGGTGTTCAGGGCAGCCAGCAGGTCCACCACCTCCGCGCCGCGGACCTCTCCGACCACCACCCGGTCCGGGCGCATCCGCAGGGCCTGCCGGACCAGATCCCGCAGGGTGAGCTCGCCGAGGCCCTCCTGGTTGGGTGGACGGCTCTGCAGCTGGACCACATGGGGATGGTCGGGCCTGAGCTCGGACGAGTCCTCGGCCAGGACGATCCGCTCGTGGTGGGCGACCAGGCCGAGCAACGCCGAGAGCAGCGTGGTCTTCCCGGTGCCGGCGCCGCCGCTGACGAGTACCGAGAGCCTGGCCCTGACGGCCTGCGCCAGGAGCTGTGCACCGGTGGGCGGCAGCGATCCGCAGGCCACCAGGTCATCCAGGGTGAAGGGTTGCGGTCGGCTGGTCCGCAACGAGATGTGCGTGCATCCGGCGGCGATCGGCGGGATCACCGCGTGCAGCCGGGTGCCGTCCGGCAGTCTGCCGTCCACCCACGGCCTTGCGTCGTCGAGCCGTCTCCCGGCCGCCGAGGCCAGCCGGTGGGCGAGCCGCCGGACGGCGTCGGGGTCGGGGAAGCGGATGTTCGGCACCCGTTCCAGGCCCGCGCCTCGGTCGACCCAGACCTGGTCCGGCGCGTTGACCAGGACGTCCGTGACCTCGGGGGCGGAGAGCAACTGGTCCAGTGGGCCGGCTCCGATCAGTTCGGCGCGCAGCCGCCGGACGGCGTCGAGGGTGTCCCCGCCGCCCAACGGTGGGCGGGCCGATCGAAGGGCGGCGGCCACGGATCCGGCGGTCGGTCGCGCACCGGTCTCGGCGAGTCGGAGCCTCACCGCATCGACGAGTGCCGCCGTCCGGTCCGTGTCCCCTTCCGGCCGGAGCGAGGCGGATCGGGACAGCCCGGGACCGATCACGACGGGCCCGACGGGCACCGGTCGGGCGGAGCCGCGGGTTGCGCGGCTCGGCCGGCCTCGGAGCCGGCCCGCCGCGGCGGACTCGCGCTGCTCCTCGGCAGCGTCCTGGCCCTCCCCGGCGTCACCGGCTTCCGCGGGCCCGGGCCCGGATACGGCATCGGCGGATGCGGAGCAGCCCTCTGCAGGCGCCTTCGCCGTACCGCCAGCTTCGTCCAGGTCTTTCCGCGCCTGCCGGGCGGCTGCGGCCGGTGCGTCCACGGGCCGGGTCGTGCCGGGTGTGTCCGTCATCCGCACCACCACGGCCTTCGCCGCAGCCTCCTCCGCTTCCGCCGTCCTTCCGTCCGCCTCTCCCCCGGACGCGGTGCGCAGGGCTGCGGGCGTCGGGGCGAAGGGCCCGAACGGTCTGGCCCGGTTCCGGCGCTCGTCCCCGGGTCCCCGTCCGATGGGTCGGCGGGACAGCGTGACACCCCGGTGCGGCGCACCCGGGCCCCGCTCCTTGATGGTCTTCCGCAGGGTGGGCCTGCGCAGACGATCGGTCACTGGGCACCTCCTCCGGCCGCTGCCACCGGGGGCAGGGCCTCGTCCAGGAAACTGCTGCAGAAGCGGGCGAGCGGGCCGTGTTCCCTGCTGCCCGGCGGCGCGCCGCGCTCCACGTCCACGGTCAGACCGGGTTCCAGTGGCAGCTCTCCGGCCAACGGCAGGCGAAGTCCCTTGGCGATCTCGCCGCCGGCCAGGCCGACCGCTCCGGGCACCCGTACCACCGCACGCAGGTCGGACACCCGCATCCGCGCGGCCGCCGCCACCCGGTCCGCGGCCGCCATCGCGCGCAGTTCGGCGGGGATCACCAGCAGGCCGGTGTCCGCCTGCTCCAGGGCTTGTCCTGCGGCGGCATCGAGGTGGCGTGGCAGGTCGAGGACGACCAGTCCGCCGCGTCTGCGGGCGGCGGCGAGGACGCTGCGCATCGCCTCAGGCGGGATGGACAGCAGGTCGCTGCGGTCCCAGGACAGGGTGGTGAGGCGGTGGAGCTCGGGGAGCGCGCCGGCCAGTTCGGCGCCGCTGACGCGGCCGCGGGATCCGGCGAGGTCCGGCCAGCGCAGTCCGCCGGCCTGTTCGGCTCCGAGCATCACGTCCAAGCCCCCGCCGAGCGGGTCGGCGTCGATCAGCATGGTGCGGTGTCCGGCTCGGGCGGCGGTGACGGCCAGTGCGCAGGCGAGCGTCGACGCCCCGGCGCCGCCGCGGCCGCCGAGGACGGCCACGGTGAGTGCCGGCGGGCCGACGCCCTCGGCCGCGTCGGCGATCCGGTCCAGCAGCCAGGTCTGTGCGTCCGGGAGGAACAGCACGTGCTCCGCGCCGAGTTGGACGGCGCGGACCCAGATGTCGCCGTCGTCGAGGTCGAGGCCGAGCAGGAGTACCCCGCTCCGGCGGGTGAGGCCGGCGCAGGCCTCGGCGAGGTCGTCGCCGACCAGGACGAGGGGCGCGCTCTCCCAGAGGTGTCGCGGTGGCGGGGCGGCGGACAGCAGGTACGGATCGGTGCCCGCGGCGGCGCAGATCCGCACCAGGTGCTCCGCGAGCGCCTCGTCCCCGGTGACGATGAGCGGCCCCGAGGGGGTCGGCTGGTCGGCGAGGTCGTGATCGGTGATCGGTGTCGACATGGCGGTCTCCCCCGGTGAGGTGGTGTCCGGTTCCGGCGGCCGGAACCGGCCGACGACGGGGCGCGGCCGCTTCCCTCGGCGAGGGTTGCGGCGGCTGCCCGGGCACCACGGTGCGGGGCGGAGCGGATTCCGTCATCCCCCTTCCGAATCCCTGTGGACAAGTCGGGGTTGTGGATAACTTTGTTCACTCGCCAGGGGGGTATTGGCATGCGGAATTGACGCGCGAAGGCGCCGGAGAACGATCTCGAAGCCCCATGGGCACCACACAATGGGGCATTGACTCTGATCACTTAGCGTGATGCCACGATCCCGATCGGACGAGACTCGAAGATCATCGCTCGACTTCGCCGGGGCTGCTGACAGCTCTCCCGGACCGCCCCCAACTCGCCGGCAAAATGGCCCCGGACGTGCGACGACCCCCGCCGGGGGGGAGAGCGGGGGTCGTCTATCCACGGCCCGACTCGGGGGGGAGGAGCCGGACCGGGTTAGCACGGTCGCGAACGATCCGTGACTTCAATGGTGTACCCGAGCGGCCAGAAACACAAACCCGCGCGCCTACGAGTACGCCGAATGGCGGGGTCCCGGGGCGCGCCCTCTATCCTCAGTTCCCGTGGACACCACCGAGAACGCCGACATCGCCGACCAGGGCGGGAACACGCCACCGGGCACCGCGAACCGTTCCTCCTCGGAAAGCACCGAGCCTTCCGCCGCACGGCGCGCATATCCGGCGCCACGCACCGCGGCCTTCTTCGACCTCGATAAAACGATCATCGCCAAGTCGAGCGCGCTCGCGTTCAGCCGCCCGTTCTACCAGGGCGGCCTGATCAACCGTCGAGCCGTCCTGAAGAGCGCCTACGCCCAGTTCATGTTCCTGCTGGGTGGCGCGGACCACGACCAGATGGAGAAGCTCCGCGCCTACCTGTCCACCCTCACCAAGGGCTGGAACGTGCAGCAGGTCCGCGAGATCGTCGCCGAGACCCTGCACGGCCTGATCGATCCGATCATCTACGACGAGGCCGCCTCGCTCATCGAGCAGCACCACGCGGCCGGCCGGGACGTGGTGATCGTCAGCAGCTCGGGTTCCGAGGTGGTCGAACCGATCGGTGCACTGCTCGGGGCCGACCACGTCATCGCCACCCGGCTGAAGGTCGAGGACGGCCGGTACACCGGCGAGATCGAGTACTACGCGTACGCCGAGAACAAGGCCTCCGCCATCCGTGAGCTGGCCGCGGTCGAGGGGTACGACCTGCCCAACTGCTATGCGTACAGCGACTCGTCGACCGATCTGCCGATGCTGGAGGCGGTCGGCCACCCGTCCGCGGTCAACCCCGACCGGGCGCTGCGCAAGGAGGCACTGTCCCGGGAGTGGCCCGTGCTGGTGTTCAGCCGACCCGTGGAACTCCACCGCAGGCTGCCCGAGTTCCACGCGCCGAGCCGGTCGGTGGTCGCGACGGTCGCCCTCGGGACGGCCCTGCTGACGGTTGGCGTGCTCTGGTACGCGTCACGACGACGCAGGTCACAGGCCTGATCATGGAAAGGGGGCGGACCTCCGGGGCCGCTCCGACGCATCCTTGAGCATCGAAACGGACAAAAAGTAAAAGCTTCGCGATTTCGGGTTCCCCTTTCACCCAAAGCGCGATACAAAGGACGTAACGGCCCGCGAGACCCGGTCAGGACCCTACGGGGTCGCTCCGACAACGCAGTTCAGGCCCACGGACCGAGTACGGATGACTGAGCACCCACATGCAGCCGACCCGCTGTCGGGCCGCCGCACCAGGTGAACGGGCAGGATCCCCGCCTGATGGGCACTTTCCGGTGCATGCTTGGTAACCCGGCATCCGTGCCAGCGGCGGCACCAGGCAGGATCAGGTGCCGCCGCAACCATGTTCGGACCGGAACGCACGCCGCGAGCCGCCCCGCGAGGGGCGGCCGCCGGCTCAGACCATGCCGCGCTGCATCGCCTCGCAGACCGCCGTACTCTCCCGGACGCCGAGCCTGAGCGCCGCACCGCAGTGCGTGATCCAGCGGGCCACCCCTTCCGGTGTCCCGCCCAGGTAGCCGAGCAGGGCGGTGCGGTAGGCCTCGGTGCCGAGTTCCGCGAATCCCACCTCGGCCGGGCAGATCGCCTTGGGGTCCAGCCCCTCGGTGATCAGGACGATCCGCTGCGCGGCCCGCGCGATGACCCCGTTGTGCTCGCCGAACGGCCGCAGCGCCAGCAGCTCACCGTGCACGACGGCCGACACGACCAGCGCCGGCGTCCCGCTCGCGGCGCCCTCCGCCCGGGCCGCCAGTAGCTGGGACAGCTGGTCCAGTCGCGCCGCCGCCTCCTCGGGCGACGGCGCGGGCGGCAGGTCGCCACCCCGTTCCACCGCCTCGGCCGGATGGTCGCCATCGCCGGACACGCCTTCGGCGGCCGGGATCTCCACCGGGAACAGCACGCCCGCCGACTCCCCCGCGCGGCGCGGCCGGCCCGCCGACGGGTCTGCGTCCCCGACGGCCAGCAGGTGCAGCCTGGCCAGCACCTGGAGCGGGGAGTGCCGCCAGGTGCCGAGCAGCTGACCCGCCTCGGCGGAGATGCGCAGCGCGCCGCCGACCGTCCGGGCCTGCGGGTCGGCACTGAAGTCGCTGCGCCGGCGGACCTCCTCCAGGGGCCAGTCGGCCCCGTCGAGGGCCGCCGAAGCCCGCGCACCGCGGAGCGCCGCCTCCGAGGTCACCTCCTGGGCGCGCCTGCGCATCACCCGGTGGCCGTAGAGGCGGTCCACCGCCTTGCGCACCTCGGCCACGGCTTCGGGCACCCCGGGGAGATCGGCCAGCGGGGCGAGGGGATCAGTTCCAGTGCTCACCTACCCGAGGGTAATGACCCCCCGGTCGACTCCTGTACAGCAACCCCGGCGTCACCCGTTCGAGGCAATCCGACTTTCCCGCATGTATCGCACCCCAAACCGCCGCTAGCATGCCACTATCGGTGACGATAACGATTTCCAACAGCCTTCCAGCCTGCCGCTCGCAGCCGCAGCCCGCTGGAGCGAGAGCCGGAGACCCAGATGAAGATCGCCTTCGTCGGCAAGGGCGGCAGCGGGAAGACCACGCTGTCCGCACTGTTCATCCGCCACCTGGCCGCCGCGGGCCGCCCGGTGATCGCCGTCGACGCGGACATCAACCAACATCTCGGCTCGGCGCTCGGACTGACGGACGACCAGGCAGCCGAGCTCCCGTCGCTCGGCGCCCACCTCCCGCAGATCAAGGAGTACCTGCGCGGCAGCAACCCGCTGATCGGCTCGGCCGATGAGATGATCAAAACCACGCCGCCCGGCCGCGGTTCACGGCTGCTGCGGATCGTCGAGGAGAACCCGGTCTACGCGTCGTGCGCGCGGCCGGTCGCGCTCGACGAGGGTTCGGTCCGGCTGCTGGCCACCGGCGCCTTCACCGAGGAGGACCTCGGCGTGGCCTGCTACCACTCGAAGGTCGGCGCGGTCGAGCTCCTGCTCAACCACCTGGTCGACGGTCAGGACGAGTACGTGGTGACGGACATGACCGCCGGGTCGGACTCCTTCGCCTCAGGCCTGTTCACCCGGTTCGACCTGACCTTCCTGGTGGCCGAGCCGACCCGCAAGGGCATCTCCGTCTACCGCCAGTACAAGGAGTACGCGCAGGACTTCGGCGTCCGGCTGCGCGTGGTCGGGAACAAGGTGCAGCACCCGGACGACCTGGCGTACCTGCGGCGCGAGGTCGGCGACGACCTGCTCACCTCGTTCGGGCAGTCCGACTGGGTCCGCCGCCTGGAGCGCGGCGAGGCGCCGGCGCTGCAGAGCCTGGAGCCCTCCAACCGCGCGGTCCTGGAACGGCTGCGGACCGAGGCGGACGCCACCCACGAGCGGCGCGATCCCGCGCGGTACACCGCCCAGGCCGTCCACTTCCACCTCCGCAACGCGGAGAGCTGGGGCAACGCGAAGGTCGGCATCGATCTCGCAACCCAGGTGGACGAGGGATTCGTGCTCTCGGCCGACGGAGCCGACGCCGCCGCGTCAGCCCGCGTCTGACGCCGGATCCCCTGCGGACGACGGCCGGTGGCGACCCCGGGGGCGGGGTGCCACCGGCCGTTGCCGACCCGGGAGTTCCCGGCCGGTTCGCGCACCACTCATAGGAGTGAAAGCCGGAGACCGACCTTCCGTTCGACTGTACGCTGTGCAAAGGTTTCATTACTCTCAGTTTACCGACTCTTGATGGTCGCGGGCCGCCGCGGAGACTCGCACCGCTGCTGCGCCCAAGCCATCCCGCCGTACCGTCGCGACCCACGACAGCCACTCCGACCCCGAGCTCCACCGCCGGACCTGACTGCGTTCGTTTCCCCGGACAGACGGGAAGACCATGACCCTCGACCTCTCCAGCGCCCCCACCCCCTCGGACACGACCGACCACGCACCGCCGCCGGCACCGACCGGGCCTCCCCCGCCCGGAGCGCGCCGCGCACAGCTGATGCGCGATGTACCCGCCTCCCTCGCGGTCTTCCTGATCGCCGTCCCGTTCTCCCTCGGCATCGCGCTGGCCACGGGCGCTCCGCTCACCGCGGGCCTGGTGTCCGCCGCCGTCGGCGGGCTCGTCGTCGGCCTGCTGGGCGGCACCCCGCTCCAGGTGAGCGGCCCCTCCGCGGCACTGACGGTGGTCACCGCCGGACTGCTCGCCCAGTACGGCTGGCAGATCGCCTGCGCCGTGACCGTCGCCGCCGGGCTGCTCCAGCTGCTGCTCGGTTCACTGCGGGTCGCCCGTGCGGCCCTCGCGGTCTCCCCGGCCATCGTGCACGGCATGCTCGCCGGGGTCGGCCTCACCATCGCCCTCGCCCAGCTGCACGTCGTCCTCGGCGGTTCACCGCAGAGCTCCGCGGCCGCCAACCTGGTGGCGCTGCCGGCCCAGCTGGCCGGCCCGCACCTGCCCGCCCTCGCGGTCGGTCTGGTCTCGATCGCCGTGCTCTTCGGGTGGCCCCGGCTCGACCGGCTTCCCGGGCGGGCCGGCGAGCTCGGCAGACGCCTGACCAAGATCCCCGCCGCGCTGGCCTCCGTCGCCGCGGCCACCGCGCTCGCCGTCCTCGCGGGCCTGCGGCTGGCCCGGGTCGAGCTGCCCGCGTGGGACCACCACGTACTCGCCTCGATGCCACCCGCATCGCTGCTGGCCCAGCAGTGGCCCGCCCTGGTCGCCGCGGTCCTGACGGTCACCGCGGTGGCGAGTGTCGAATCGCTGCTCTCCGCCGTCGCGGTGGACCGGATGTCGCACAGCAGCAGCGACCTCGACCGCGAGCTGCGCGGCCAGGGCGCGGCCAACCTGCTCTCCGGCCTGCTCGGCGGTCTGCCGGTGGCTGGCGGAGCCGTGCGCAGCACGGCCAACATCCAGGCCGGGGCGGCCACCAGGATGTCCACCGTCCTGCACGGCTGCTGGGTACTGGTCGCCGCGGCGGCGCTGACCGGCGGGCTCCGGCACATCCCGCTCGCGGCGCTGGCCGCGCTGGTGCTGGTGGTCGGCGTGCAGATGGTCAGCTTCGCGCACATCCGCCGGGTGCACCGGCACCGCGAGTTCCCGGTCTATCTGGCGACGGTGCTCGGCGTGGTCCTGCTGGGGGTGCCCCTCGGCGTCACCATCGGCGGTGCGGTCGCCGCCCTGCTCGCCCTGTACCGGCTGACCCGGGCACACGTCGACGTGGTGGCCGAGGGGGACGGATCGTACGCAGTCCGCACGCACGGCCCGCTGACGTTCGCCGCCGTGCCCAAGCTGAGCCGGGCGCTGGCGCGGATCCCGGTCGGGTCCTCGGTCACGGTCTGCCACGACGGCTCCTTCCTCGACCACGCCGCCTACGAAGCGCTCCACGTCTGGCGGGCGAGCCACCAGGCCACCGGCGGCCGGGTCGCGATACTGACGAAACGCCAGGAGAGCGAGGCCCTCGATCCCGACGGCACCCTGCGCTCCGGAAGCTCGACCGGTCCGCACCGCTGCCGGGCGTGGACGCCCTGGGTCGGTCACCACTGCATCGAGCAGGGCTCCGACGATCCGCACGGCCGGCTGCTCGACGGGGTGCGCGGGTTCCAGCAGCACACCGCCCCCCTGGTCCGCAAGGAACTGGCGCGGCTGGCGCGGGACGGCCAGACGCCGTCGCAGCTCTTCCTGACCTGCGCCGACTCCCGAATGGTGACCAGCATGATCACCAACAGCGGCCCGGGCGACCTGTTCACGGTCCGCAATGTCGGCAATCTGGTACCGGCGCCCCACGAGCCGGGCGCGGCGGACGATTCCGTGGCGGCCGCGGTCCAGTACGCCGTGGAGGTCCTGGAGGTCGGGTCCATCACGGTGTGCGGGCACTCCGGCTGCGGGGCGATGAAGGCGCTGCTGGACGGCGTCCACGAGCAGCCTGGACCTCCCACGGCGCTGACCCGGTGGCTGCGCAACGGGCGCGGTTCGCTGGCCCGGCTGCGCCGGGTCCCGGCCGAGTTCGAAGGACGCCCGGTCGTGGACACGGTCGAGCAGCTCTGCATCACCAACGTGGTGCAGCAGCTCGATCAGCTGCTCGCCAATCCGGCGGTCGAGCGTCGAGTGGCCTCGGGGGCATTGCGCCTGGTCGGGATGTACTTCGACTTCGCCACCGCCCAGGCCTACGTCCTGGATCAGGACAGCGGCCGGTTCGTCCCGGTCTCCGCCGGCCCGGCCGGGCTGCCCGAGGGGCAGGACGGTCCGGACGGCCGGGCGGAGCAGCAGCTCGCCGCATAGGTGCCGGCGCCACCCCCTGTACGCCAGGGGGGTGCGGCGCTGCCGGCCGGACCACGACGGCCCGGTCGGCAGCGCGGGACGGATGCAACAACGGACTCAACATCCGGGCGAAGAGACAGCCGGTGGCATCCGCGGCCGGCAGTAGCGGCTTCCGGCAGCCCGACCGGCTGCCGGAGGCACCGACCGGAAGGCCATCGCCGGGTACTGCTTCCACCCGGTGGCAGCAGCACCCGGTTCCGGGGACGGTCAGGAGGTTTGGCCCAGCAGGCGGTTGACGAGATCGGCGGGGGTGACGTAACCCGGCCACCGCCCATCGGCGAACAGCCGGACCCCGGCGTCCTGGTAGCACTGGTCGACCAGTTGCGAACAGATCATGTGCTTGGTCGACGCCACATAGCCCTTCACCAGTGGGCTGATGGGCAGGTGGAAGCGGTGGGCCGCAAGCGCCGCATAGTCGGCGAAGCTGTACGGGACACCCAGGTAGCCGCGTGCGGCGGTGACGATCGCCGTCCGTTGGTCGTCGGTCAACGGAACGATGCCGGTCGACCATAGGATCGGATGGTCCTGGTAGGCGCTGAGCGGCAGCAGCTGAGCACCTCCGGGCTGGGCCTCGACCAGTTGGTCGTCGTCGACGAGGACGAAGGCGTGCTCGAAGTCGGCGAACCCGTCGCCGTTCAGCCACTGGCCGACCCGGATGAGGCGGCCGACGCCGCCGTTCATCCGGACCGCCGCGAAGTCGCCGGGGCGGGGCAAAAGGGGAAGGAGGGGAAAGATGGCAGGTGTTTCGGGCATGGCTCGACCCCCGAAGGAAGAAGGGAGGGCTGAGACGCGGGCCGGCTCGGAAGCGGTGGGCCCGCCGTGCTCCACGAGGTCCTGACCACCTCTGGAACTGCTACTGGCACGACTACCAGTGAGGTACCCGGAAATGCACTCTCCAAGGCCTTCATCCGACTGATCGTCAGATCGGTGTGCCACAGGGCCTCCTGGCGTCCCGCACCGTCGCACACCTGCCCCTCCCCGCCCGCCCGGGGCCGGCCGAGCTCCGGCGCGGCAGATCTTACGGAAAAAGGTCTACACCAATTCTCGGAATCTCCTCTTGTCAACAGACCCGTTCGCCTGGTGAGCTGTGCGCTGGGACACAAGGGACAATCCCTCCGCAGGGATGCCCTGAAGAAGAGAACTCGATGAGGAGTACGCGTTGAGCAACGAGAGTCTGGCGAACCTGCTCAAGGAGGACCGCCGCTTCGCGCCGCCGGCGGAGCTCGCCGCGGCCGCGAACGTGACCGCCGCCGCGTACGCGCAGGCCTCCGAGGACCGGCTCGGGTTCTGGGCCGAGCAGGCCCGCCGGCTCGACTGGGCCGTCGAGCCGACCGAGACCCTGGACTGGTCGAACCCGCCGTTCGCGAAGTGGTTCGCCGACGGCAAGCTCAACGTCGCGTACAACTGCGTCGACCGCCACGTCGAGGCCGGCCACGGCGACCGGGTGGCGATCCACTTCGAGGGCGAGCCGGGCGACTCCCGCACCCTCACCTACGCCCAGCTCAAGGACGAGGTCTCCCGCGCCGCCAACGCGCTGCTCCACCTCGGCGTCACCGCCGGCGACCGCGTCGCCGTCTACCTCCCGATGATCCCCGAAGCCGTCATCGCGATGCTCGCCTGCGCCCGCATCGGCGCCACCCACTCCGTCGTGTTCGGCGGCTTCTCCGCCGACGCCGTCGCCTCCCGGATCCAGGACGCCGACGCCAAGCTCGTCATCACCGCCGACGGCGGCTTCCGCCGCGGCAAGCCCAGCGCGCTCAAGCCCGCCATCGACGAGGCCCTGACCAAGGTCGACGGCGTCGAGCACGTCCTGGTGGTGCGCCGCACCGGCCAGGACACCCCCTTCACCGAGGGCCGCGACGTGTGGTGGCACGACCTCGTCGACAGCCGGAGCAGCGAGCACAGCCCCGAGCCGTTCGACGCCGAGCACCCGCTGTTCATCCTCTACACCTCCGGCACCACCGGAAAGCCCAAGGGCATCCTGCACACCTCCGGCGGCTACCTCACCCAGGCCGCCTACACCCACCACGCCGTCTTCGACCTCAAGCCCGAGACGGACGTCTACTGGTGCACCGCCGACATCGGCTGGGTCACGGGCCACTCGTACATCGTCTACGGCCCGCTCGCCAACGGCGCCACCCAGGTCATCTACGAGGGCACCCCCGACACCCCGCACCAGGGCCGCTTCTGGGAGATCGTCCAGAAGTACGGCGTCAGCATCCTCTACACCGCGCCCACCGCGATCCGCACCTTCATGAAGTGGGGCGACGACATCCCCGCCAAGTTCGACCTGTCGTCGCTGCGGGTGCTGGGCAGCGTCGGCGAGCCGATCAACCCCGAGGCATGGGTCTGGTACCGCGAGCACATCGGCGCCGGCAAGACCCCGATCGTCGACACCTGGTGGCAGACCGAGACCGGCGCCATGATGATCAGCCCGCTGCCCGGCGTCACCCACACCAAGCCCGGCTCCGCCCAGCGCGCCCTGCCCGGCATCAGCGCCACCGTCGTCGACGACGAGGCCAACGAGGTCCCCAACGGCTCCGGCGGCTACCTCGTCCTCACCGAGCCGTGGCCCTCCATGCTGCGCACCATCTGGGGCGACGACCAGCGCTACATCGACACCTACTGGTCCCGCTTCGCCGGCCGCTACTTCGCCGGCGACGGTGCGAAGAAGGACGAGGACGGCGACATCTGGCTGCTCGGCCGGGTCGACGACGTCATGCTGGTCTCGGGCCACAACATCTCCACCACCGAGGTGGAGTCCGCGCTGGTCGGCCACCCGGCCGTCGCGGAGTCCGCGGTCGTCGGCGCCACCGACGCCACCACCGGCCAGGCCATCGTCGCCTTCGTCATCCTGCGCTCCACCGCCACCGACAGCCCCGAGCTCATCGCCGACCTGCGTGACCACGTCGGCCGCACCCTGGGGCCGATCGCCAAGCCCAAGCAGATCAAGGTCGTCAGCGAGCTGCCGAAGACCCGCTCCGGCAAGATCATGCGCCGTCTGCTCCGCGACATCGCCGAGGGCCGCGAGGTGGGCGACACCACCACGCTAGCCGACTCCTCGGTGATGAACCTGATCCAGGCTCAGCTGCCTGCGGGTGGCGACAGCGACAGCTGATCCGGTCCTGCCCGGTCCCGATCAACGGTGTGGCCCGCTCCGAGCCCCGGAGCGGGCCACCCGCGCCTCCGCACGGTCCGTCCCCCACTGCCCCTGTCCCCGCCCGGTCCGCCGAGCACCGCGCCCGACAGGCCGATGGGGCCGATGGGGCCGATGGGCCGACCGAGCCAGCGGGCCGACGCCGGCCAGCCCGGTCAACCCGGCCGGGCGCGGTCAGGCCGGTCAGCGCCGCTCGTCGGCCAGCCCCAGGAGTGCCTGGTACGCCGCCTGGCCGAACTTCCGTCGCGACGAGGGGTGGGTGTTCGCCATCGCCACCAGCCCCACCTGTGCCGTCCGGTCGAAGCCCGCGAAGGTGGAGCAGGTGCGGGTCGAGCCCGCGCTGTAGAACAGTTCGCCCTCGGCGAGCTGCCGCTGATCCCAGGTCAGGCAGATCCGGGACCCGGCGCGGCGGCGGGCCACCCGGGGCAGGCAGACGTCTGTCAGGGCAGCCCGCAGGCTGGTCGCGGCGCCGCCGCGTTCGGGGATGGGGACGACCTCGACCGCCAGGTGCGCCTGGAGGTACCGGAGCATGTCGTCCGCGGTGGAGCGCAGCGCGGCCGCGCCCGGCAGTGCGGGGATGCGGAAGGAGGGCAGGTTGCGTCCGCGCCGGTAGCTGGTGACCTCCTCCCCTCCGGTTCCGCAGGAGGTGTCGATCAGGCCGAGCGGGCCGCAGATCCGGCTGCGGAGCAGTTCCTGGTAGCGCTGCCCGGCGGCGTTCGCCAGCACCAGGCCGAGCAGTCCGGTGCCGAGGTTGGAGTACCGCACCTGGGCGCCGGGGGTGCCGCGGACGGGCGTTCGGGGCAGCGCGCGCAGCAGGTGCGCCGCGTTGAAGGTGGCGTACGGGTCGGTGAACCAGCGCGGTACGGCCGCGGGCGCCAACCCGCCCGGCAGTCTCGGCAGGCCGGAGGTGTGGGTGGCGAGGTGGATCAGGGTGATCGGCCGCTCGTGCGGGTACCCGGGAACGGAGTCGGCCGGCAGGTAGCGGTCGATCGGGTCGTCGTAGCGCACTTCGCCGCGGGCGACCATGTCGGCGAGCAGCAGCGCGGTGAAGGTCTTGGTGACCGATCCGAGCTCGAACCGGGTGTCCGCGCGGACCGGGCGTTCGGCTGCCCGGTCGGCGTAGCCCCGGCAGGACACCGTGCGTTCGTCGCCTCTGATCACGGCAAGGGCGATGCCGCCGCTCGGGGAGACCGCGGCGAGCAGGGGGCGCAGGCGGCGGACGAGGTCGGGGGCGAGTTCGTCGGCGGGTCCGGGTGCGACGGCGCTCGCCCCCGCGGGGGCCGGGACGGTCCGGGCCGGCTGGGGTAACAGGGGCGGGGCGCTCTGGGCGTCATTGCCGCCCGTCCAGCCCTCGCCCTCCGTCCGTATCGGCTCGGTCTCCTGGCTGGGCATGGGGTTCCTCCGTGCGGAAGCTGGCCGCCCGTGGTCGGACAGCGGATGTCCCCGACGCTAGGGACCGGCACCGGGTCCTGCATCCGGCCGAGTCCGTTCGGGTGGAAGGCCGGTCCGCAGCCGAAGGTTCATCCGGTCCGGCCAAAGACCCGGCCCACGCCACCCGACCCGGGGCGGGCTCGGCACCCACAAGCGGCGCCGCACGAGGGTCGGCATAAAATAGGACGAATCGGATAGCACTACGACCAGCCCCGTAGACTGTCAACAAAACATCAAAGGTCTCTGAGGCGCGCCGGGAAGTCTGGTCGGCACTGCACCACCGGTGTATCCATCCGCCGCCTTCAGGAGGTCCTCCCCCGTGGCCACGCCGTCGCCACCGCAGCCCACACCGCCGCCCTCGTCCGGGACCGGCGGGCGCCGCCAGTTCCTCGGCCTGCTGCCGTTGCCCGAGCGGCGGTTCATCACCGCCGCACTCCGCACCGAGACCGTCGGCGGCATCCTCCTCCTGGCCGCCGCGGTGGTCGCACTCATCTGGGCGAACGTGTGGCCGCACGCGTACGAGACGGTGTCGGACTACACCATCGGGCCCTCGACGCCGCTGCACCTGGACCTCAGCCTGGAGACCTGGGCCAACGACGGGCTGCTGACCATCTTCTTCTTCGTCGCCGGGATCGAACTCAAGCGCGAGTTCGTGGCCGGTGAGCTGCGCAGCCCGAGCGCCGCCGCGCTGCCGGTGGTGGCGGCACTGTGCGGTGTGGCGCTGCCGGCGATCGTCTACGCGGTGGCCAACAGCGGGCCCGGCGGGCACCCGGCAGGCTGGGCGATCCCGACCGCCACCGACATCGCCTTCGCGCTCGGGGTGCTGGCCGTGGTGAGCAGTCACCTGCCCTCCGCCCTGCGGGCGTTCCTGCTCACGCTGGCGGTGGTGGACGACCTGATCGCCATCCTGATCATCGCCGTGTTCTACAGCTCGGGGATCAAGTTCTGGGCGCTCGGGCTGTCGCTGGCGGGTCTGGTGCTGTTCTGGTTCCTGCACCGGCGCGGGGTGCACGGCTGGTACCTGTTCGTGCCGCTGGCGCTGGTGATCTGGGCGCTGATGCACGAGAGCGGTGTGCACGCGACGGTCTCGGGCGTGGCGATGGGGCTGATCCTGCGCTGCCACACCGAGGGGGACGAGAATGAGTCCCCCGGCGAGCACATCGAGCATCTGGTCCGGCCGCTCTCGGCCGGGTTCGCGGTGCCGGTGTTCGCGCTGTTCGCGGCCGGTGTGGTGGTCTCCGGGCCGACGCTGCGCGAGGTGTTCACGCAGGCGGCGCCGCTCGGCATCGTGCTGGGGCTGCTGGTCGGCAAGACCATCGGCATCTTCGGCGGCACCTGGCTGGCCGCCCGGTTCACCCGGGCCGAGCTGAATCCGCAGCTGAAGTGGGCCGACATGTTCGCGGTGGCGACCCTGGCCGGCATCGGCTTCACGGTGTCCCTGCTGATCAGCGAGCTGGCCTTCCCTGACGACCCGGCACTCGCGGACCGTTCCAAGACGGCCGTCCTGGTCGGCTCGCTGCTCTGCGCGGTGACCGCGACCGTGCTGCTCAAGCTGCGCAACCGGCACTACCGGCAGCTGTTCGAGGACGAGAACCGCGACTCCGACGGGGACGGGATCCCCGATGTCTACCAGCAGACGGGCTGACGCCGGTTCACCCGCCAGGGCCCGGACGGGAGGCTTCGGCCGGGCGCGGGAGGCTCCGAACCGGGGCGGGAGGCTCCGGCCGGGAGCGGGCAGCTGCCGCCGGAGCGACGCGCCGTTCCCCCCTGAGCGGCCCCGGAGTGGTGCCTGACTGACCGGTAGAGGCATGATGCTGAGCTGTCGATCGAGTGAGTAGCCGCGCAAAGGAGAACCGCTGATGGCCGCAGGAGCCGCAGACCCAGGCAACGGCCGGGCCCCCTACGACGGTGAGCGTTCGGTCGGGCAGCTGTTCGCCGCGGCCACCGCCGATCTGTCCGCCTTGGTGCACGACGAGATCGCGCTCGCGAAGGCGGAGATCCGGGCGGACGTCAAGCGCGGGGTCACCGGCGGTGTCTCGATCTCGGTGGCGGGCGTGGTGGCACTGGCCGCCATCCCGATGCTGAGTTTCGCCGCCGCGTACGGGCTGCAGGCGCTCGGGCTGACGCTGGGCTGGTCCTTCCTGATCGTCGGCGGGGCGTACCTGGTGCTGGCCGCGCTGCTCGGGCTGCTGGCGATGCGCTCGTTCAAGAAGATCGAGAAGCCGCACCGCACCATCGAGGGTGCGCAGGCCACGGCGGACGTGCTGAAGAACGCCCGGCCGCGGCCCGCCACCAAGGAGGAGATCGACCGGGCGCTGGGCCGGATCCCGTAGCAGCCCGCATCCCGTAGCAGCCCGGGCGGGCGGCGGGGGAACCGCCGGGCGGACGGCGGGAGACCGCCGGGCAGCCGGGCGGAGGACGTCGGGAAGAGTGCCGGGGACGTGTCCGTGGCGCGGGTATGACAGGCTCTCCGTATGCCGCTGGACCAGAAGCCCGTTCCCACGCCGCCGCCCGTCACTCCCCGGCCCGCCGAGGCCGGGTGGGACGTCCGCTCGGCCGGACCGTGGATCCACCGAGATCTGGCCGCGAACGGCGCCCGCTTCCACATCGCCGAGATCGGCGAGGGGCCGCTGGTGCTGCTGGTGCACGGCTGGCCGCAGTACTGGTGGGCCTGGCGGCACCAACTGACCGCGCTGGCCGAGGCCGGCTACCGGGCGGTGGCGCTCGACCTCCGCGGCATGGGTGGCAGCGACCGCACCCCGCGCGGCTACGACCCGGCCAACCTGGCGCTGGACATCACCGGGGTGATCCGCTCGCTCGGTGAGCGGCGGGCGCACCTGGTCGGCCACGCCACCGGCGGCACGCTGGCCTGGGTCGCCGCCGTGATGCGCCCGTCCGTGATCAGGAGTCTGACCGCGGTCTCCGCCGCGCACCCCCGCCATCTGCGCCGGGCGCTGCTGACGGACCGTCGGCAGATCGCCGCCTTCGAGCACGTGCTGGGCTTCCAGCGCCCGTGGATCCCGGAACGGCAGCTGGTCGCGGACGACGGCGCCCTGGTGGCCCGGTACCTGGACGCCTGGACCGGGCCGAGCCAGCTGGACCGGGAGGCCGTGACGGCCTACCGGAAGGCGATCCAGATCCCCAGCACCGCGCACTGCTCGATCGAGCCGTACCGCTGGCTGATGCGCTCGATGGCCCGCCCGGACGGCATCCAGTTCGCCCGCCGGATGAAGAAGCCGATCACCGCGCCCACCCTGCACATCCAGGGCGCAGCGGACCCGGTGCTGCTGGCCCAGACCGCGATCGGGGCGGGCGAGTACGTCGAGGCGCCGTACCGCTGGCGGCTGCTGCCCGGGGTCGGGCACTTCCCGCACGAGGAGGTGCCGGAGGAGTTCACCGCGGAGCTCGTCAACTGGCTGGGGCAGCACAAGGACTGAGGCCCGAACCGGAGGTCCGGAATCGGGTCCGGAATCGGGCGCGGAGTCGGGTCCGGAGTCGGGTCCGGGGTGGTCCGACGCCAAGCTGACGCAGATTCATATGACAATCGCACATGACAGATGCCCGGTTGGATGCGATTACTCCGCTCGGCCCAGGGGCATTCATCAGGTATGACCTGGATGCCCGATCGCGAGCCCGCCGCGCGCCGTCACCGGACCGGCAGCAGCTCGCAGAGCCAGTCCGACCGGTCCCCCCAGCGCGGCGAGCGGGAGCACGCGCCCGAGTGGCCCTACGACGGCGCCGGCCGGCCCCCGCGGGCCGGGGCGCACCGGATGGGCATCCCGCGCATCCTGGGGCGCCGCGCCCGCTGGGTGGGCGCCCGGCTGCGCCGCGAGGCCTGACCCCGCCGCCACCGCCCGGCCGGCGGGCCCGTCAGTGGCCCGGCCGGCCGAGCACGGTCGGGGAGAGCGCCGTGTACCAGAGCAGCACGAAGGTGGCGGCCGTCATCACCGGGACCAGCACCTTGGTCTCGACGCCGTTGCCGGTGCGCTTGATCAGGACCAGTTCGTAGCGTTCCCGGTGCGGCCACAGCAGCGGAGCCCCCTGCTTGGTCAGGCAGTCCCCGAGCAGGTGTGCCAGGGTCCCCAGCGCCACCGCGTACGGCAGCCAGCCCGGTGCGCTCGGCATCCACCGGTCGAGGGCGGCCGTCCCGAGGGCGGCCAGGCCCATGGTGGTGATCCACGCCGTCGGGCCGTCGCCGGGCGGGTGCAGCCGTAGCGCCCGGATCGCCAGGGCCAGCAGGACGAAGGTCAGGCCGAGGGTGAAGTTCCGGCCCAGGTAGGTGATCCCCGCCCAGGCGCCGGCGCCCGTCAGCGCGACGAACAGCAGCGAGTGGGTGGCGTGCCGGTGCCCGCCCGAGAGCCACCCCACCAGGCGGCACAGCAGCCGGGAGACCGGTCCCAGGAAGTGGGCGATGGTGCCGTCGTGGTGGTCCAGGTCGGGCAGCAGCGCCGCGCCCGCGCAGAGCACGGTGCCCATCAGGATGTCGGCCGGCCGCAGCTCGGTGCCGAGCAGCAGCGGCGGCAGGAACGGCGCCGAGGCCGCGTAGAGCAGGGCGCCGCTGATCGCGTGCGAGTGACCCATCATGTCGGTTCTCCGCCCTCCCGCCAGACCACCCGGTCCGCGCCGTCGACACCCCGGTGGCGCGGCGGGGTGCGCGGGACGGGTGAGCGCGGGGTGACGCTACCAGCCCGGGCCCGGTCCGCCGGGTCCCTCAGAGCGCGCAACCCTCGGTGTCCACCCTGGCCGTCGCGGTGGCACCCGCCACCGCGTCGTCCCGGACCTCGGCCGCGGTGAGCACGTACCCCGTGTCGGAGCTGTCCAACGACTTGGCGAAGACCACCCCGTACACCTGGCCGTCCGGGGTGAGCAGCGGGCCGCCGCTGTTGCCCTGGCGGACCAGCGAGCGGATCGAGTACACGTCGCGGACCACCTGGCCGCGGTGGTAGATGTCCGGTCCGTTGGCCTGGATCCGGCCGCGGATCCTGGCCGGCTGGACGTTGAAGGCGCCGTTCTCCGGGAAGCCGGCCACGATGGCGCTGTCGTTGGTCCTGGCCTCGCCGGCGAAGGTGAGCGCGGGGGCGTTCAGCTTCGGGACGTCGAGGACGGCGATGTCGCGCTGCCAGTCGTAGCGGACCACGGTGGCGTCGTAGAGCTGGCCGGCGCCGCCGATCTGCACGGTCGGCTCCTCGACCCCGCCGACCACGTGGGCGTTGGTCATCACCCGGTGCGGGGCGAACACGAAGCCGCTGCCCTCCAGGGTCTTGCCGCAGGCCGTGGCCGTGCCGACCACCTTGACCAGGCTCGGCCGGGCCCGCTGGACGGCGGCGCTGCCGGCCAGCGCCGGGTCGGGGGCCTCCACCTCGGTGATCGGCTCGTGCTCGAAGGGGTTGAAGACCTGGGGGAAGCCGCTGCGGGCCAGTTCCTTGCTGAAGTCGGAGAACCAGTTCGGTGCGTCGTCGGGCAGCACGTCCTGGACCCCGCCCAGCACCGCCGAGGTGCGGACCTGCTTGGAGACGGTCGGCAGTGAGGTCCCCGCCAGCGCGGAGCCGATCAGCCAGGCCACCAGCAGCATCGAGATCACGTTGACCACCGAGCCGCCGATCGCGTCCAGGGTCCGGGCCCGCCGTCTGCCGATGTGGCCGCGCAGCTTCCAGCCGAAATGCGTGGTGACGGCCTGCCCGATCGCCGCCAGCACGATCACCACCACCACCGCGACCACCGAGGCGGTGGTGCCCGGCCCGATGTGCCTCAGCAGCAGGGGCAGCAGCTGCACCGCGATCAGGCCGCCGCCGAGGAAGCCCAGCACGGAGAGCACGCCGACCACGAAGCCCTGCCGGTAGCCGGACACGGCGAAGCCCGCGGCGGCGGCGATCAGCAGCAGATCCAGGACGTTCACCCGGATACCCTCCCATGTCCCCGGCGGCTGGTGGGCACAGTCCTGCCCGGTCCTTCCCGGTCGCTCACTCGGTCCACCCGACGGGCACGGTGCGTGGCGCACTGGAAACGTCTGATCGGAACACCTTCACAACCAGCGCGGACGACCGGCCCGGGAGGCAGGAATGTGGGATGCCAGTACCGCAGTGGAGGCCGAGTGGCTGCCCCCGCTCGACATCCCCGAACCGGGTCCGCAGAGCCGGATCACCGTGTTCCTGCGTGCACTGCTGGCCATCCCGCAGCTGATCGTGGTCTGGCTGCTGAGCATTGCCGCCTTCGTGGTCGTGGTGATCGGCTGGTTCGGAGCCCTCGCGCTCGGCCGGCTGCCCGACTTCGCGGCGAGCTACCTGGCCTCGTACGTCGCGTACGACACGCGGGTGGAGGGCTACCTGATGCTGCTGGTCGACCGGTACCCGCCGTTCCGGCTCCAGGCGGACGACTACCCCGTGCGGATCGAGGTACGCCCGGGGCTGCTGAACCGGCTGGCGGTGTTCTTCCGCCTGATCCTGATGATCCCGGCCGCCATCGTGCAGAACCTGCTGGTCACCGGGTGGTGGGTGCTGGCGTTCTTCAGCTGGCTGGTGGTGCTGGTGCTGGGGCGGATGCCGCGGCCGCTGTTCGAGGCGACGGCGGCGGTGCTGCGGTACCGGATGCGGTTCTCCGCGTACGTGCTGATGCTCACCCCGGCGTACCCGAAGCGGCTGTTCGGCGACCCGGAGGCGGTGGTCGAGCCGCCGCTGCCGCCGGTGCCGCCCGCCCCCGGCCGGCCGGAAGGGCAGGGCGCCCCGGGCTGGCAGGGCGCGGCGGGGGCCGGTACGGGGGCCACGGCGGCCTCGGGCGGAGCTGCTGGCGCCGGAGTGCCCGGGGCGGCCTGGGGGGCCGGTGCAGCCGGCGTGGCTGGTGGGGCCGGTGGGGCGGGGATGGCGAGTGGGGCGGGTGGGGCCGGGGGGCCGGTCAAGGGTCCGGGGGCGGTGTCGGCGACCCGGCCGCTGCTGATGAGTGGTGGCGGGAAGGCGCTGCTGGTGCTGTTCCTGGTCGCCGGGGTGGCGTCGTCGGTGGTCAGCTCGGTCACCCGGGACTACGACTACGACGATGACAACGACCACGTCTACGGGACCGTGTCGGTCATCCGGCAGGTGCCGAACACGCTCTACGCGCTGACCGGTGACCGGCAGCCGCCCCGCCGTCCGTAGCAGTCCGTAGCAGTCCGTAGCCGCTCCGCCGTCCGGCCGGGAGGTGGGCCCGTCGCCCGGCCGGACGGGTGGGACGGCGGCTTGGCGGCTCAGCCGCGTTCGCCGCTCACGCCGCGCGTGGCGAGGCCGAGTGCGTCGTCGGACAGTGCGATGGTCCGCGAGGTGTCCCACGGCAGCGCCAGGCCGCTGTAGTGCAGCACCCGGTCGATCACCCCGGCCGTGAACCCCCACACCAGGCGTCCGGCCACGTCGAAGACCGGCCCGGTGAAGCCGGAGGGGTGCCGGAGCCGGGCGCGGTTCGCGGGGTCGGTGAGCTCGGCCAGCGGTACCCGGAAGACCGCGCCGGTCTCGGCCAGGTCCACCGGTGCGACCGGGCTCTCCCGACGCCACCAGCCCAGCACCGGCGTCACCACGAAGTTGCTCACCGGGATGAACAGCGACGGCAGGGTCGCGAAGACCTGCACCCCGGACGGGTCGAGCCCGGTCTCCTCGGCCGCCTCCCGCAGCGCGGCCCGCACCGGCCCGGGGCCGTCCGGGTCGCCGTCCTCCGGGTCGAGCGCGCCGCCCGGGAACGAGGGCTGACCGGCGTGCGAGCGCAGCGAACGGGCCCGCTCGATCAGCAGCAGGTCCGGGCCGAGCGGCCCCTCGCCGAACAGCATCAGGACCGCCGACGGCCGCCCGCCCTCCGGCGGCGGCAGGAAGCGGCTCAGCTGCTCCGGCAGTACCCGCTCGGCCGCGGCCCGGACCGGCACCAGCCAGTCCGGCAGTCCGTCCGGATCGATCGCCCCCGTCATGCCACCCCGTCCGTTCCGCCGATTTCGGTGTCCGCCGCGTCGGTATCGGCGTTCGCCGTCGCGGTGCCGGTCCCGGTGCCGGCGGCGGTGCCGGCAGCAGCGGGTGCGGGCCGGCCGGGGTAGTCGGCCGGCGGGCGCAGCCGCTGGCCCGGCTGGCCGCCCAGCTCGTACTTGAGCAGCTTGGCGGCCTTCTCCGGGTCCGTCTCGCCCGTGCCGTACGAGGGGCAGAGCGGGGCGATCGGGCAGGCGCCGCAGGCCGGCTTGCGGGAGTGGCAGACCCGGCGGCCGTGGAAGACCACCCGGTGCGAGAGCATCGTCCACTCCGACTTGGGGAAGATCTCGGCGACCGCCGCCTCGACCTTCTCCGGGTCCTCGTCGGTGGTCCAGCCGAACCGGCGGGCCAGCCGGCCGAAGTGGGTGTCCACGGTGATGCCCGGGACACCGAAGGCGTTGCCGAGCACCACGTTGGCGGTCTTGCGGCCGACACCCGGCAGGGTCACCAGGTCGGCGAGCCGCCCGGGGACCTCGCCGTCGAAGCGGTCCCGCAGCGCCGTCGACAGTCCGATCAGGGACTTGGCCTTGGCGCGGAAGAAGCCGGTCGGCCGGATGATCTCCTCCAGCTTCTCCGGATCCGCCGCCGCCATGTCCTCCGGGGTCGGGTAGGCCGCGAACAGCGCGGGCGTCGTCTGGTTCACCCGCAGGTCCGTGGTCTGCGCGGACAGCACGGTGGCCACCAGCAGCTCGAACGGCGACTCGAAGTCCAGCTCAGGGTGCGCGTACGGATACAGCTCCGCCAGCGCCCGGTTGATCTTCCGGGCCCGCCGCACCATCGCCAGGTGCGACTCCGGCTTCCTGGGCTTCGCAGCCACCTTCACCGCCGGCGCGGCCGTCGCCGCCGCCTTCCGGACCTTGCTCTCTGCCATGCACGAAGGCTACGCCGTAGCGGCGGACGAACGGCGTCGAATCAGGTGGAGCGGCCTCCGTCACCGCACGGGCCACCGGTGGGCCGGTCCGTCCCGTTCCCAGGCCGAGTTGAGTACCTGAACGGATACCGGTTGTCATCGACCTCGCTAACTTCGGTGGTCACATCACCGAGGAGACCCTGATGCCCCGTCGGTCCTGCCCGCCCTCGCGCCAGCACACGAGGCGCCTCTCCGTGGTTGCAGCGGCCCTGTCCCTGCCCGTGCTCCTGGGAGGCTGCACCTCAGGCCCGGATCCGGCCGAGCCGCTCCCCGTCATGGCCAGGACCGCAGCTCAGGAGTGGGCTCAACACATGGCCGAGACCATGGCGCAGACCGCCGGAGTCGCGCTCACGCGCGACAGCATCAACCCCTTCTTCAGCAACTGCGTCGGCAAGAACGACGAGGTCGTCAACGACGGCCGCTACACACTCGCCTACCACGCAACGAGCACTCTCCCGGCGGCGCAGCACCCCGACGCCATCCGCAAGATCCGCACCATGCTGGAGAAGGAGGGCTTCACCATCAAGGGCTACCGTGAGACCTGGCAGGACCGGCCCGACGCCCTCCTGTACGCCGCAAATGACGCGGGCCGCTACTTCATCGACGTCTCGACCGGAGGCGGCGCGGACCGTCTGCTGCTCACCGTGAGCACCCGGTGCCTGATGCCGCCGGCCACCCCGGGTCCGAGCTGACCCGGAACGTCCCCGGCGGGGGGTAAACCCCACCGCTGGGACGCCTGCGGCCACCATGGCCGCGCGGCCCTCCCGATTCCTAGCGTGGAGTACGTCATCCACCGTTGGAGGAAGGGTCCCCATGGCACTGCGGCGCGAACGCCCACGTACCGACCGTCCGCAGGCCGCGCACCCGGCCGTCGAGCTGCGTGCGGTCCGGCGGAGCTACGGGCGGGGGGATTCGGCGGTCCATGCGTTGCGCGGCATCGACCTGGTCCTGGGGCACGGGAGTTTCACCGCGGTGATGGGCCCGTCCGGCTCCGGGAAGAGCACGTTCCTGCAGTGCGCGGCGGGGCTGGACCGGCCCACCTCCGGTGAGGTGCTGCTGGGCGGGGAGGAGATCACCGCGCTGAGCGAGAACCGGCTGACCCGGCTGCGCCGCAGCCGGATCGGGTTCGTCTTCCAGTCGTTCAACCTGCTGCCCTCGCTCTCCGTGCAGCAGAACGTGCTGCTGCCGCAGCGGCTGGCCGGCGGCCGTCAGGACCGGCGGCTGGCCAAGGAGTTGCTGGCCCGGGTGGGCCTGGCCGAGCACGGTGGGCGCCGTCCCGGTCAGCTCTCCGGCGGGCAGCAGCAGCGGGTGGCGATCGCCCGCGCGTTGGTCACCCGGCCCGAGGTGGTGTTCGCGGACGAGCCGACCGGCGCGCTGGACACCCGGACCGCGCACGAGGTGCTCGGTCTGCTGCGGCAGGCCGTGGACGAGATGGGTGCGACCGTGGTCATGGTCACCCACGATCCGGTGGCCGCCGCCCACGCGGACCGGGTGCTGTTCCTGGCCGACGGTGAACTCGCCGACGAGCTGGATCGGCCCGATCCGCGGACCGTCGCCGACCGGATGGTCACGCTGACCGCCGCCTCGGGATCCGGCCGGACAGGCGCTGACCGGACCGGCTCCGGCTGGACGGGCTCCGGCCAGGTCGGGGCAGCGGCATGACGAATGGACTCGCGCGGGCCTCCGTCCGCTTCCGGCCCGCCTCCTTCGCCGGCAGCTTCGTCGCCCTGTTCTTCGGCGCCGCGGTCATCATGGCCTGCGGCACGCTGCTGCAGACCGGCGTGCTCGCCCACATCGCGCCGGTGCGCTACGCCGGCGCGCCCGTCCTCGTCGCCGCCTCGCCGAACGCCGGGATCACCGTGGGCAGCGGCGAGGACCGGCACACCGAACAGACCGCGCTGCCCGAACGGGCCCGGGTCGACGCCGGGCTGGTGGCGAGGATCGCCGCCCGGCCGGGGGTCGCCTCGGCGGTGCCCGACACGGCCTTCCCCGTCCAGTCCGGGCCCGGCACCGCCCTGCCGCCGCTGACCGGCCGGGGCTTCGCCGCCACCGCGATCACCGCTCCGGCGGGCTCGGCCCTCGTCCAGGGCCGTGCCCCCGGCGCCGGGGAGGTCGTCCTCGACGCCGCCGCCGCCCAGGCCGGGCAGCTGTCCGTGGGCGGCAGCGTGCGTCTGGTCGCACCCGGTGCGAGCGGCAGCTATCGGATCTCCGGGCTGGCGGCCGCCCAGGACGGCGGCCCCACCGCCTGGTTCGCCGACGAGGCCGCCGGGCAGCTCTCGGGGCACCCCGGCAAGGTCGACGCCATCGCGGTGCGGCCGCGCGAGGGCGTCAGCACGACGGCACTCGCCCGGGAGGTCGGGCAGGCCGTCGGCTCCGACGCCGAGGTGCTGACCGGCGACGCCCGCGGCTCGGTCGAGCGGCCCGGGCTGGCCCAGGGCCGGGAGGTGCTGGTCGCGCTCGGCGGTTCCTTCGGCGGGATCGCCGCGATGACCGCCGTGTTCGTGGTGATGGGGACGGTCGCGCTCGCCACCGGGCAGCGTGCCAGGGAGTTCGCACTGCTGCGCGCGGTCGGGGCGACGCCTCGTCAGATCCGCCGCACCATCGCCACCGAGGCCGCGCTGCTCGCGCCGGTCGCGGGGGCGCTCGGTGTGCTGCCCGGCCTGGCGCTGGCCCGCTGGTGGTTCGGCCAGCTGGTCTCGCGCGGCGCCGTACCCGCCGAGGTCTCGCTGAGCGTCGGGCCGGTGCCCGCCGCGGTGGCGGTCGGTACCACCCTGCTGGCGGCCCTGGCGTCGGGCTACTTCGCCTCCCGGCGGCCCGCCCGGATGCGTCCGAGCCAGGCGCTCGGCGAGGCCGCGGTGGAACGGGCCCGGACCGGCCCGGTCCGTACCGTCCTCGGCCTCCTCGCGCTGGCCGGCGGCGTGGCGCTGGCCACCGTCGCCGCCGAACTGGACGGCTCGGACGCGGCCAACACCGCACTCGGCGTGGTGATGAGCTTCCTGCTCGCGGTCGCGCTGCTCGGCCCGCTGCTGGCCAGGCTGGCCACCGGCGTCCTCGGTCTGCCGCTGCGGGCGGGCGGCGCCGCCGGTTCGCTGGCCGCCGACAACACCCGCGCCAACGCCCGGCGGCTGGCCTCCGCGATCACCCCGATCGTGATGGTGACCGCCTTCTGCGGGACGCTGCTGTTCATCCAGAGCACCGTCGCGCACGTCACCGCGGCGCAGTTGCGCGCCGGCCTCGTGGCCGACCAGGTGATCGGTTCGGACGGCCCGGGCCTGCCGGCCGGCACCGCCGGACAGCTCGCCCGGCTGCCCGGCGTGGACGCGAGCATCGGTGTCCTGCGCAGCAGCGCCCTCTACCGTTCCGGGGACGCCCTCGTCTCCGCGACCGTGCTCGGCGTCTCGGGTGACCCGGCCGGGCTGCCCGAGGTGCTCGACCTCGGGGTCCGGGACGGCTCGCTGGCCGCGCTCGGTTCCTCCGCCGACACGGTGGCCCTCGACACGCACCTGGCCGACGAGCTCGGGGTCAAGGTCGGCGACCGAGCCCCGCTGTGGCTGGGCGACGGCACCACGGTCCGCCCCACGGTCGTCGCGACCTACGAACGCGGCCTGGGACTCGGCCAGTTGGTGCTGCCGCGGGTCGCCCTCGCCGGCCATGTGACCGGCGGCTTCGACACCGAGGTCATGGTCTCCGCCGCGCCGGGTGCCGACCGGGCCGCGGTGGCCGGTGCGGTCACCGCCGCGGTGACGGAGCTCGGCCCGCCCGGGGTGACCGTCAGCGACGCGGCCGGCTACACCGCCCGGGCCGACCGGGACATGGAGATCAACTCCTGGGCGAACAACGTGATGGCCGGTGTGCTCGGCGGCTTCGCGGCGGTCGCCTCGGCCAACACGCTGGTGATGACCGCGCTGGACCGGCGCCGCGAGGTCGGACTGCTGCGGCTGGTCGGGACGACCCGCCGTCAGATCCTCGGCATGATGCGCTGGGAGGCGCTGCTGGTGGCGGCCGCCGGGCTGGTCCTGGGCGGGCTGATCGCCTGGATCACCCTGGTCCCGATCGCCCGCGGGCTGACCGGTTCGGCACCGTACGTGCCGCTCGGCACCGCCCTGCCGCTCGCGGCGGGCACGGTCGCCCTCAGCCTGCTGGCGACCGCGCTGCCCACCCGCGCGCTGCTGCGCACCCGCCCGGTGGAGGCGGGCGCCGCCCGGGCGTAGCAACCCCTGGCGGCCGGCCGGGGGACCGCCGGCCAGCCGTCAGCCCTGTTCCACCGGAAGCGCGGACGGCAGGCCCCACTCGCTCCACGAACCGTCGTAGACCGCGAGGTCGCGGTAGCCCGCCAGGTCGGCGCCGAGGGCGAGGACGCAGGCGGTGACACCCGAACCGCAGCTGAGGACCAGCCGTTCACGCCCGCCGGCCGCGGCGGCGAGCATCCGGCGCAGGTCCTCGGCCGGGCGCATCCGGCCGTCCGCCTGGAGGTCGGTGAACGGCAGGTTCGCCGCGCCGGGCATGTGGCCGCCGCGCAGGCCCGGGCGGGGCTCGGCGGCCGCACCGGTGAACCGTTCGCGGGAGCGGGCGTCGAGCACCGCCGTGCCGTCGTCGGCGAGTGCCCGCAGGACCGCGGCACTGTCGACGACGAGTTCGGGGCGCGGTCGGGCGGTGAAGTCGCCTGCGGGAGGTGCCTGCTGTGCGGTGGCCCGCGGCACCACGGAGTGTCCGGCCGCGGTCCAGGCCGGCAGGCCGCCGTCCAGCACCGCGGCCCGGTCGAATCCCATCGCGCGCAGCATCCACCAGGCCCGGGCGCTGGAGTAGACACCGGCACCGTCGTAGGTGACGACGGTGCTGCGGTCGTCGATCCCGAGCGCGCGCAGGTGCGCGGTGAGGTGACCGGGTCGGGGCATGGTGTGCGGCACGGGGCTGCTGTGGTCGGACATCACGCCGTCGATGTCGAAGGCGAGCGCGCCGGGGATCCGCAGTTCGGCGTCGCGGTGGGCGCCGACGCCCGCGTCGAGGACCACCAGGTCGGGGTGGTCCAGGTGCTCGGCCAGCCAGTCGGCGTCGACCAGGGGTCCCGGGACGGGCAGGGGACTCATCGTGCGGCCTCCTCGGTGACGGCCCGGCCCGGTGGGCGCGGCCGCCTCGGTGGGACGGGTTGGCGACCACATCCTCCTCCGCCTGACCGGCCGTCGGTCCGGGCGGGCCCGGCTCGGTGGTCCGGTGGCGCGCCGGCCGGTACCCGCGGACGGCGCACGCGGTCGACCGCGAGGACATCGGCGAGGACGTCCGCGAGGACGTCGGCGACCAGGCTGCGGGGCACCAGCGCGGGAGCCGGTCCCAGGTACTGGGGGGGTCCGCACGACTACGGCGGCCGGCGGCCTCGGCCCGGTCACGGGGGCCGCCGGGAGTCGGCGGGCGCTGCGGTGGCTCCCGGCGACGGATCCGGGTATCGGCTCCCCGGGAGGCCCGACGGCACCGGACCGGGCCCGCGCGGCCCGTCCTCCGGCCCGCCCTGTGGGGCGGCCCGGCAGGCCGTCGGCGGGTGTCCGGCGGAGGTCCGGGCCGCACGGATGGGTACAAATGGCCCCGTACGGTGTCCAGCAGGTCACCCCCTCCTCATATGATCGGAGTGACATGCGTCATCCTTGGTGGTGAGTAGCACTGCCCAGACACCAGCAGGAGGAAGCTCGTGGACGACGTTCTGCGGCGCGCCGCGCTCTTTGCGGCTCTCGACGACGACCAGGCTGCCGAGCTGCGGGCTTCCATGACCGAGGTGACCCTCGCCCGCGGTGAGTCGCTGTTCCACGAGGGCGACCCGGGCGACCGGCTCTACGTCGTGGTCGAGGGCAAGGTGAAGCTGCACCGCGCATCGCCCGACGGCCGCGAGAACATGCTGGCCGTGCTCGGCCCCAGCGAGATGATCGGCGAGCTGTCGCTGTTCGACCCGGGCCCGCGCACCGCCACCGCCACCGCGCTGACCGAGGTCAAGCTGCTCGGCCTCGGCCACGGCGACCTGCTGCCGCTGCTGCACGCCCGGCCCGAGGTCTCGATCGCGCTGCTGCGCGCCATCGCCCGTCGCCTGCGCCGCACCAACGACGTGATGTCGGACCTGGTCTTCTCCGACGTCCCCGGCCGTGTCGCCAAGGCGCTGCTCGACCTCTCCCGCCGCTTCGGGGTGCCGTCCGACGAGGGCATCCACGTCGCGCACGACCTCACCCAGGAGGAGCTCGCCCAGCTGGTCGGCGCCTCCCGCGAGACGGTCAACAAGGCGCTGGCCGACTTCGCGGGCCGCGGCTGGCTCAAGCTGGAGGCGCGCGCGGTGGTGCTCATGGACGTCGAGCGGCTGTCGCGCCGCTCGCGCTGACACCGGCCGGCGGACACTGGGCGCACCCCGCTCGCACCGCACCGGGAACGCTGCACATGTCGAGGGCCCGTGGGACGACTCCCGCGGGCCCTTCGGCGTTCTTGGGAGTGGGGCGCCGGACGGGCACCGGGCGGGGCGTCGATGGCCGGACAGCGGCGGGGCGGCGGGCTCAGATCAGCCCGCGGTCCTCCAGGTAGCTGAGCTGGGCGCGCACCGAGAGTTCGGCGGCCGGCCACAGCGCCGGGTCCACGTCCGCGTACACCCGGGCGACCACCTCGGCGGCGGTCCGACAGCCGGCCTCCACGGCCGTCTCGACCTGCGCCAGCCGGTTGGCCCGGTGCGCCAGGTAGTAGTCGACGGCGCCGAGCGCGTCGGCCAGCACCGGCCCGTGGCCGGGCAGCACGGTCCGCACGCCGTGCTCGGCGGCCATGGTGTGCAGGCGGCGCAGCGAGTCGAGGTAGTCGCCGAGGCGCCCGTCGGGGTGGGCGACCATGGTGGTGCCGCGGCCGAGGACGGTGTCGCCGGTCAGGATGGCGCCGTCGGCGGGCAGATGGAAGGTCAGCGAATCGGAGGTGTGCCCGGGGGTGCCGACCACCCGCAGCTCCAGGCCGCCGATGTCGAGCACCTGGCCGTGGTGCAGTCCCTCGTCGCCGAGCCGGTGCGCCGGGTCGAGCGCCAGCACCTTGCTGCCGGTCAGCTCGGCGAAGCGGGCGGCGCCCTCGGCGTGGTCGTGGTGACCGTGGGTCAGCAGGGTCAACCCGATCCGCTGCCCCTGCCGTTCGGCGGTCTCGACGACGCGCCGCAGGTGCCCCTCGTCCAGCGGCCCCGGGTCGATCACCGCGGCCACCGCGGAACCCGGCTCGGACAGCAGCCAGGTGTTGGTGCCGTCCAGCGTCATCGGCGAGGGGTTGGGCGCCAGCACGCACAGCGCCCGGGGGGTGCCCCCGCCACCGACGGTGGCGGCGGGGTCACCCGGGAGGAGACCGCTCACCGGCCGCCCTCGGTTCCGCTGCGATCCACGTCCGCGCTGTACCGGGTCAGGCTGCGGGCCGGAAGCGGACGCGTCAGCGCCCTGGGCGCGTACACGTCGTGGGTGGTGGCGCCGCCGGACGGGAGGCGGGGCGTCAGGCTTCGGGCGGGCAGGTCGTGCGCCGTCCGGCGAGCCACGTCGTTGTGAGTCATCGGCCGAGTTTCCTTCCGTGTGCTGACCCGGTCTCTGTTCCGGGCACGGTCCACATGCCCCGGCGCCGTTGCGCCGGGTCGCTCGTACGTGGGTCCCGGCCGCGCTGCGCCGGGCCCTTTCCTCCGTCCCGGCGCCGCTGCGCCGGGCCCTTTCCTCCGTCCCGGCGCCGCTACGCCGGGCCTTTCCTCCGTCCCGGCGCCGCTACGCCGGGAACTCTCCCTCGATGGTCAGCTCTTCATACCCAGACCATCGCACTGTCATACGATCGCCCGCGACCTCGGCCGTGCCGAGCACCGGGGTGATCGTCCGCTGCGCCGCCAGCGTCAGTGCCTCGGCCGCCGTACGGGCCGGCAGCAGCTCGCGGAGCACGGTCACGGTGGGCGGCAGCATCCCGAACCGGCCCGCCCGGTAGCCCTCGACCGCGTCCGCGGGAGACAGCCAGGCGACCCGGTCGGCCTCGCCGACGCGGTCGGCCGCCTGCTGCCCGGACGGCAGGGCGGCGACGAAGAACCAGGTGTCGAAGCGGCGCTCCTCGAAGGCGGGGGTGGTCCACCGCGCCCAGGCCGCCAGCAGGTCACTGCGCAGCACCAGGCCGTGCTTGCCGAGGAACTCGCCGAACGACAGCTCGTGCGCCTCCAGCGCGGCCCGCTCGGCGCTCCAGTCCCTGGGTTCGGCCATGGTGTCGGCGTCGGGGCCGGCCAGCAGCACGCCGGCCTCCTCGAAGGTCTCGCGGACCGCCGCGCAGACCACCGCCTTGGCCGCCCGGGCGTCCACGCCCAGGCGCTCCGCCCACTCGGCGGGCGAAGGCCCGGCCCAGCGCAGCTCGGCCTCGGCGTCCCTCGGGTCCACCCCGCCGCCGGGGTAGGCGTACATCCCGCCGGCGAAGGCCATCGAGGTACGCCGACGCAGCAGGTACGCCTGCGGTCCGGCGGCCGTGCCGGGCTGCGCGTCGCGCAGCAGCACCACGGTGGCGGACGGCTTCGGCGCGACCGGCGTCAGTTCGCCGGACGCGAGCGCGCGAATCCGGGCCGGCCAGGACGGCGGCATCGGGAGCGACCCTGCTCGATGATCCATGAGCGGATGCTAGACGCGCGGGGCCGGGATTGGACAGACCCGGCCCCGACCCCGCGCGCAGGAGCGGGCACGACTTCCGGCAGGCAGGAGCCGCCGGCGCGGCGGACCGGCGCGGATCAGCCCTCGGCGCGGACCCGGACCTGGATCTCGATCTCGACCGGGGCGTCCAGCGGCAGCACCGCCACACCGACGGCGCTGCGGGCGTGCACGCCGGCCGCGCCGAGCGCCTCGCCCAGCAGCTCGCTGGCGCCGTTGATCACGCCGGGCTGGCCGGTGAAGTCGGGGGCGGAGGCCACGAAGCCGACCACCTTCACGACCTGCTCGATCCGGTCCAGGTCACCGATCACGGACTTCACGGCGGCCAGCGCGTTGAGCGCGCAGATCTGCGCGAGCTGCTTGGCCTCCTCGGCGGTGACCTCGGCGCCCACCTTGCCGGTGATCTCCAGCTTGCCCGCCACCATCGGCAGCTGGCCGGAGGTCAGCACGTGGTCGCCCGACCGGACGGCCGGCACGTACGCGGCGACCGGCGCCGCGACCCCGGGCAGGGTGAGCCCGAGCTCGGCCAGCCTCTCCTCGACCTTGCTCATCAGCTCTTCTCCCGCTTCAGGTAGGCAACCAGCTGCTCCGGGTTGTTCGGACCCGGCACCACCTGGACGAGCTCCCAGCCGTCCTCGCCCCAGGTGTCCAGGATCTGCTTGGTGGCGTGCACGAGCAGCGGCACGGTGACGTATTCCCACTTGGTCATGGCGCTGACTCTAGCCGCCCGCCGCAGTGTGAGGTGGGACACAGCGGGGCGGTCAATCCCGTCGGCCGTCGGGATGCTCCCGCCATCGGCCGCGCTCGCTGGTTACGCTCACGGGGAGGGCACCAGGCGGTGCCGGTCGACGGACGGACGGAGACGGAGCGTGGCGAGCACCCCCGGCCCCGAGGAGCGCGGCCCGGACTGGGAGGGCGTGCGCCTGCATGTCGTCAGCGGCAAGGGCGGCACCGGGAAGACCACGCTGGCGGCCGCGCTCGCGCTGGCGCTGGCCGCCGAGGGGGGCAGGACCCTGCTGATCGAGGTGGAGGGCCGGCAGGGCATCGCCGAGCTGTTCGGCATCGCCGCGCTGCCCTACGAGGAGCGCAAGGTCGCCACCGTCGGCCGGGCCAGGCTGGGGCTTCCGGCCGAGCCGGGCGCCAGGCAGGGCGAGCTGTACGCGCTGGCGATCGACACCGAGCAGGCGCTGCTGGAGTACCTGGAGATGTTCTACAAGCTGGGCCGGGCCGGCAAGGCCCTGCAGAAGGTCGGCTTCGTGGACTTCGCCACCACGGTCGCGCCGGGCGTCCGCGACGTCCTGCTCACCGGCAAGGCCTGCGAGGCGGCCCGCCGCAAGGGCCCGGACGGCCGCCGGGCGTACGACGCGATCGTCATGGACGCCCCGCCGACCGGTCGGATCACCCGCTTCCTGAACGTCAACTCCGAGGTCGCCGGGCTGGCCAGGTTCGGGCCGATACACAATCAGGCGCAGGCCGTGATGCGGGTGCTGAAGTCGCCGGAGACCGCCGTCCACTTCGTGACCCTGCTGGAGGAGATGCCGGTGCAGGAGACGGTCGACGGGATCGGCGAGCTGCGCGAGGCGCAACTGCCGCTCGGCGGGGTCATGGTGAACATGGTCCGCCCGCCGCTGCTGGACGCGGCCGCGGTGGCGGCGGTGCACGGCGACCACCGCGAGGAGGTCGCCCAGGCCCTGGGCGAGGCCGGGCTCGGCGGGCGCTCGCGCAAGCCGGAGACCATCCGGGCGGCCGTCGAGCCGCTGATCGACCCGCTGCTGGAGCAGGCCAGGGAGCACGCCGAGCGGGTCGAGCTGGAACGGGAGCAGCGGGCCGACCTGCAGCAGCTGAAGGTGCCGACGTACGAGCTGCCGCTGCTCGGCGAAGGCGTGGACCTGGGCGGGCTGTACCGGCTCGCGGGCGAACTCAAGCGGCAGGGGGCGGCATGACCACGCGGCTGGAGATCGACGCGCTGATCGACGATCCGGCGACCCGGATCGTGGTGTGCTGCGGTTCGGGGGGCGTCGGCAAGACCACCACCGCCGCGGCGATCGGGCTGCGGGCGGCCGAGCGCGGCCGCAAGGCCGTGGTGCTGACCATCGACCCGGCCCGGCGGCTCGCCCAGTCGATGGGCCTGACCGAACTCGACAACACCCCGCGGGTGGTCAAGGGCGTCGAGGGCCCCGGCGAGCTGCAGGCGATGATGCTCGACATGAAGCGGACCTTCGACGAGGTCGTGCTCGCCCATGCCGACCCGGAGCGCGCCAAGGCGATCCTGGAGAACCCCTTCTACCAGTCGCTGTCCGCCGGTTTCGCCGGCACCCAGGAGTACATGGCGATGGAGAAGCTCGGCCAGCTGCGCGCGGCCGAGCAGTGGGACCTGATCGTGGTGGACACGCCGCCGTCCCGCTCCGCCCTGGACTTCCTGGACGCCCCCGGGCGGCTCGGCTCCTTCCTCGACGGCCGGGTGATCCGGCTGCTCACCGCCCCGGCCAAGGTCGGCGGCCGGAGCGCGATGAAGTTCCTCAACGTCGGGATGGGCCTGCTGACCGGCACCCTGGGCAAGATCTTCGGCGCCCAGCTGCTGACCGACATCCAGACCTTCGTCAGCGCGATGGACTCGATGTTCGGCGGCTTCCGCGAGCGGGCCGACCGGACGTACCAGCTGCTCAAGGCGCCGGGGACGGCGTTCCTGGTGGTCGCCGCGCCGGAGCGGGACGCGCTGCGCGAGGCGGCGTACTTCGTCGACCGGCTGGCCGCGGACGAGATGCCGCTGGCCGGGCTGGTGCTGAACCGGGTGCACTCCACCGGCGCCGCCCAGCTCACCGCGGAACGGGCGCTGGCCGCCGCGGAGGCACTGGAGGAGAACGGTTCGCAGACCACCACCGTGCAGGCCGAGACGCTGGCCGCGGGCCTGCTGCGGCTGCACGCCGAGCGGATGCAGATCATGGGCCGGGAGCGGCGCACCCGGGACCGTTTCGTCTCGGTCTACCCGGACGTGCCGATGGTCGAGGTGCCCGCACTCGCCGGTGACGTGCACGACCTGGCCGGCCTGCGGACCGTCGGTGAACGCCTCAACGCGCAGCACGGATGAGCCTGCACGCATGAGCGCCGTGGCCCCGGTGGCGGGCACGGCGCAGCGCGAGTACCTGTGGACGGCCCACCGAGGACCGGGACTGACCCGGGTGCCCGGACGGGCCTGGATGTTCGGATGAGCGGCTCGGGCAGCAGACCCCCTCTGGTGCACCGGGCCGACTGCGCCCCCACACCTGCCGACTGCCCGTCAGCTGCGCTGCATCCGTGAGGCTCGAGAAATCCCCGGACTCCTCGAACCGGAGGACGTCAGCCCGCCTGCGCGTAGTCCCGCAGGATCACGCCGGTGGCCAGAGACTCCTCGTACTCCGTCCGCGCCGTCTCCAGCAGCCTCCGCCAGGAGCCCACCGTCGGCCGGCGACGGAGCAGTGCGCGGCGCTCCCGCTCGGTCATTCCTCCCCAGACACCGAATTCGACCCGGTTGTCGAGCGCATCGGCCAGGCACTCGGTGCGGACGGGACACCCGCTGCACACCGCCTTGGCGCGATTCTGCGCGGCCCCCTGAACGAACAATTCATCCGGATCGCTCGTGCGGCAGGCCGCCTGTGCGCTCCAGTCGTCTACCCAGCCCATGCTGGCGCCGTCCTCTCCCGATTCGGGGCTCCCCCACGGCGGCAACGGCATATTCACCGTTGCCAGTTGAGGACGTTACGGAAGAACTGGACTCCGCAACAGCCCCTTCGGGCTCAATCTCAAATGACCCAATCGGACTATGGGTACCCAACACCTCACTCGTTGGAGTGATCGCAGGTCGTAGGCCTTGCCGACACTCCCAGAGGCGCTATGGTCACACTCTGTGTCCGAATATGGAGACACGCCGGGGTGCATCCGACCGCAAATGGTGCCAAATCGGGCAAAGCTCATCACTCACACGAGTGATGATGATGAACAGAGCGAAGCTGTCGCAGCTTTGTGACAAGCGTAGGCGAACACCTGCCCCCATGGAGGGGAATCCGGCACGTAGGGTTCTCCCATGGCACCTCAGCGAACCACGGGATCAGCGCTCGGAAAGGCGAGCCTCGGGATCAAGTTCCTGGGCGGCAGCGTGCTGGCCGGCGTACTGGTCGCCGGCATGGCCCTGCCGGCGGTCGGCGCGCTCGGGCTCACGGCCAAGGACACGGCCGACAGCTTCGACAGCATCCCCGCCGACTTCAAGACCCCCACCCTCTCCCAGGCGTCGTCCATCTACGACGCCAAGGGCGGGCTGATCGCCAAGGTGTACGACCGGGACCGCACCATCCTCACCGCGGACCAGATGGCGCCGATCATGCGCAAGGCGCAGGTGGACATCGAGGACGCCCGGTTCTACGAGCACGGCGCGGTCGACCTCAAGGGCGTGCTGCGCGCCGCCACCAAGAACGCCGAGGCCGGATCCGCGACCCAGGGCGCCTCCACGCTGACCCAGCAGTACGTGAAGAACGTCTTCGTCGAGCAGGCCGGCGACGACCAGGCCGCGTTCCTCGAGGCGACCAAGAAGAGCCTGGGCCGCAAGATCCAGGAGCTGAAGTACGCCATCAAGCTGGAGGAGGACCTGACCAAGGATCAGATCCTCACCAACTACCTGAACATCACCTTCTACGGTCACCAGGCGTACGGCATCGAGGCGGCGTCCAACCGCTACTTCAGCAAGAGCGCCAAGGACCTGACCATCCCCGAGGCCGCCATGCTGGCCGGCCTGGTGCAGAACCCCACGGCGTACGACCCGGTGCTGCACCCGCAGGCGGCGCAGACCCGGCGCAACACCGTGATCGGCAAGCTGCTGGAGTTCAAGCACATCACCCCGGAGGAGGCCAAGGCCGCCACCGACGCGCCGCTCGGGATCAAGTACAACGAGCCGCTGAACGGCTGCATCACCGCGCAGGCGGGCATGGGCTTCTTCTGCGACTACGTCCGCCGGGTGGTCAAGCAGGACCCGGTGTTCGGCAAGACCGCCACCGACCGGCAGAAGCTGTGGAGCCAGGGCGGCCTGAAGATCTACACCACCATCGACCCGGACAAGCAGGCCGCCGCGTTCAACGCGGTGACCAAGAAGGTCTACGTGACCGACACGGTCTCGGCCGCGGCCACCATGGTCAAGCCGGGCACCGGTGAGATCCTCGCGATGGCGCAGACCCGGCCGTACGGCCTGGACGGCAAGCAGAACCAGACCGTCCTCAACTACAACGTCGACGCCGCGATGGGCGGCGGCAACGGCTTCTCCCCCGGCTCGACCTTCAAGCCGATCCTGGCCGCGGCCGCCCTGGAGTCGGGCGTGCCGATCACCCAGGAGTTCCCGTCCCCGCACGACATGGACTACCCGTCCATGAGCACCTGCGAGGGCACCTGGAAGAACGACACCCGCAAGCCCGCCACGGTCGAGAACGAGTCGGCCAGCGAGGTCGGGCCGTTCTCCATGAAGGACGCCATGGCGAAGTCGGTCAACACCTACTTCGTGCAGATGGAGCAGCAGGTCGGCCTCTGCCCGATGAAGCAGATGGCGGACAAGCTCGGCATCCGCAACAAGGCCAACGGCAAGCCGATGGAGCAGGTCCCCTCGATGGTGCTCGGCACCCAGGAGGTCTCCCCGCTGACCATGGCCAACGTCTACGCCACCTTCGCCGCGCGCGGCATGTACTGCACCCCGGTCGCGATCACCTCGATGGTCGCGGCGGACGGCAAGAAGCTGGACGTGCCGAAGGCCAACTGCAACCAGGTGATGTCCGAGTCCACCGCGGACGGCGTCACCACCCTGCTGCTCGGCGTGACCGAGAAGGGCACCGGCTCCTCGCTCGGCCTCGAGGGCGGCCGCCAGATCGCCGGCAAGACCGGTACCACCGACAACCGGTACGCGGCCTGGTTCACCGGCTTCACCCCGGAGCTGTCCACCTCGGTCTGGCTCGGCGGCACCACCGGCAACGTCTCGATGAAGAACATCAAGATCGGCGGCAAGTACTTCAGCGCCGTCTACGGCGCCGACGGCCCCGGCCCGATCTGGCAGCTGGCGATGAACGACGCGCTGGACGGCACCGCGAAGTCCACCTTCCACACCGTCAACATCCCGGTGCCGCAGACCCCGGTCAACCCGCCCACCGACGGCGCCTCGCCGCCCTCGGGTGACGCCGCCACCACGGCCGGCACCAACGGCGGCTTCACCTTCCCGCCGATCTTCGGCACCGACGGCGGCCTCGTCAACGGCGGCGGCGGCAACGGCGGGAACGGGAACGGCGGCAACAACGGCGGCGCCACCGGTGGCCGCCGCCACTGACCACCGTCCGCACGGTGTGACCCGCACAACGCCCGAGGGCGGCTCCCGGAGTCCGGGAGCCGCCCTCGGGCGTGTGCGGCACGTGCCCTGCTTCGTTGCGTGCGGCGCCTCGGCGCCGGGTACGGCGGCTGCCGGTCAGCCCGCCAGTGCGGCCTTGATCGCGGCGGCCACCCGGCCGCCCTCGGCGCGGTCACCGACCTTCGGACGGACCAGCTTCATCACCGCGCCCATGGCCTGCGGCCCGGTGGCCCCGCTCTCGGCTACCGCGGCGGCGACGATCGCGGTCAGCTCCTCGTCCGAGAGCTGCTGCGGCAGGTACTGCGCCAGCACCTCGCCCTCGGCCCGCTCACGGGCGGCCGACTCGGTACGGCCGGCCTGCTCGAAGGCCTCGGCGGCCTCCCGCCGCTTCTTCGCCTCCCGGACCACGACCTTGAGCACCTCGCTGTCGGAGAGCTCGCGCTTCGTCTTGCCGGACACCTCCTCCGCGGTGACCGCCGACAGCGTCAGCCGGATGGTGGAGGAGCGCAGCTCGTCCCGGGCCCTGATCGCAGCCGTCAGGTCCTCCTGCAGCTGCTGCTTAAGCGTTGTCATGCCGACGAGTGTGGCATCCGCCCAGGTCCGGCGCTCCCCATTAACCCCTCGGCGGGCGGACGGCCCGCGGCCGCGGCCGTCCCCGCGGGCCCCGCTCCGGGCCCGCTCCGGGCTCCGCGGCCCGCTCGGCAGAGCGGTGACCACCTGCGCGTTCGGCGGTTGATCCACTGTCTGAGAGCATGGACCGATGCGACCGCTGTACTCCGTCCCGCTCGGAATCGCCGCCACCGGCGCCGCCTGCCTCGCCTACTCCGCCGGGTACGAGGTCCGCTCGTTCCGGCTGCGCCGGGTCGAGGTCCCGATCCTGCCGCGCGGCGCGCGGCCGATCCGGGTGCTCCAGATCTCCGACATCCACATGGTCTCCGGGCAGGGCAAGAAGCAGCGCTGGCTGCAGAGCCTGGCCGGCCTGCGGCCCGACCTGGTGGTCAACACCGGCGACAACCTCTCCGACCCGCTCGGCGTGCCCGCCACCCTGGACGCGCTCGGCCCGCTGATGGAGTTCCCCGGCGTCTACGTCTTCGGCTCCAACGACTACTACGGCCCGGCCCGCAAGAGCCCGACCCGCTACCTGAGCGCCCTGCGCAGCGGCATCCACGGGCTCAACAACCCGGACGGCACCGGACGCCGCGGCATCACGGGCGCCGTCCACAACCCGTGGCAGAAGCTGCGCGACGGCTTCGACGAGGCCGGCTGGCTGAACCTCACCAACGCCCGCGGCCGGCTCACCCTGGCCGGACTGGACGTCGAGTTCACCGGCCTGGACGACCCGCACATCCGGCACGACCGCTACGAGAAGGTGGCCGGCGGCCCGTCCGCCGACGCCGACCTCTCGCTCGCCGTGGTGCACGCCCCGTACCTGCGGGTGCTGGACGCCTTCGCCGCCGACCGGTACCCGCTGATACTGGCGGGCCACACCCACGGCGGGCAGCTCTGCATCCCCTTCTACGGCGCCCTGGTCACCAACTGCGACCTGGACACCGGCCGGGTCAAGGGCCTGTCCACCCACCAGGCCGGCGGCCACCGCTCGTACCTGCACGTCTCGGCGGGCTGCGGCACCAACCGCTACACCCCGGTCCGCTTCGCCTGCCCGCCCGAGGCCACCCTGCTCACCCTCACACCCCGTCGCTGACCCCCGCCGACCTGCGAGGACGCCCTCCAGGGAATCGGATTTCGTCTCTCGGCGCGCGTCCGGTAGAGTTCTACTCGTTGCGCCGGAGACGGAAGCAACAACAGCAGGACCGGGGTGTGGCGCAGCTTGGTAGCGCGCTTCGTTCGGGACGAAGAGGCCGTGGGTTCAAATCCCGCCACCCCGACCCAGTACAGAGGGCCCGTCAGAGAGATCTGACGGGCCCTCTGCCGTTGTGCCTTCAACGGCGGCGCACGGACCTCGCGCCGTCCCCGCCGCCCTACCGGCCGGCCTCGTCGTCCCGGAACCAGGCCGGGAGGGGCTCGGTCGACTCCCGCCAGGCGCGCGGGATGCCGGCCGTGCCGACCCTGGCCGCGACGATGCCGCCGACGATGGCGCAGGTGGTGTCGACGTCACCGCCCACCGAGGCGCAGGCCCGCAGTGCGCCCTCGTAGTCCGCCGGGTGGGCGGCCGCGCACCACAGGGCGAACGGCACGGTGTCCACGGCGCTCACCTGACGGCCGTTGCCGAGCCGGTGTGCGGCCAGTTCGGCGTACGGCTGGTCGAGCAGGTCCCAGGCCTCCAACACCCCGTCGCGGACCCGGCCCGCGGGAGTGAGCCGGGTGACGGTGCGCAGCAGTTCGCCGCCGCCGATCGGCGCCGTCCGGCCGCGGACCGCGACCGCCGCGGCGACCGCGACGGCGACCGCGCCCGCCACCGCCTCGGGGTGGGTGTGGGTCACCGTGGCCGAGCGGGCGGCCTGCCGGGCCGCGTGTTCGGGGTCGTCGGCGAGCAGGGCGCCGAGCGGCGCCACCCGCATCGCGGCGCCGTTGCCCCAGGAGCCCTGTCCGTCGAACAGTCCGGCGGCCTGCTCGCGCCAGGAGGCGCCCTGCCGGACCAGGCGCAGCAGCCGGTTCATCGCGGGTCCGTAGCCGCGGTCGAAGTCGTGGTGCCGGGCGAAGGACCGTGCGAGCGCCTCCTGGTCCAGCGCCCAGCCCTCGCCCGGCGTCCCGCCTTCGTCCCGCATCCCGCCGTCGTCCCGCGCCCAACCCTCGTCCGGTGCCCCGCCCTCACCCCGCGCCCCGCCCTGATCGAGTGCCCCACCCCGGGCCGATACCCGCAGGACGGAGCAGGCCATCTCGGTGTCGTCGGTCCACGGCCAGGGTGCCGGGGGAAGGCGGTGGGCCCGCAGGACGGGGAGGTGGTCGGGGACGAAGTGCTGGGCGCCGAAGGCATCGCCGACGGCGAGTCCGTTGAGGCTGTCGAGAGCGGCGGCGAACGGGCCGGTGGGGCCGGCGGGTCCGGCGGAGATGGAGGGACGGCCGGAGAGTCCGGCGGGAGAAGTCGGCGAAGTTGGCGGAGTCGGCACAGTCGGCGCAGTCGTGCGGTCGGAGGAAGTCATCGGCCGTCATGGTGCCCCAGTTGCGGCCCGCCGGCGACCGGTTATGCCGCTCGCCCCGGCGGCGCCGCCCGGCGACCCGGCCACGGGCGTGGAACGCTGCGCCGTCCGGTGGGCCCGGGCACCGTCGGGTGTCAGCCGTCCGGGTGGAACGCCCAGCGGGTCGGGGAGCCGGTGAAGTCCTCCTGGAGGAGCCCGAAGACCTCGGTGGGCCGCACCCGGAAGACGGAGTTGACCTCCGGATCGAGGAAGTCGAGGGCGTAGTCGGTGCGGTACTTGGCGTTGAGCGCGGCCAGGAAGGCGCCGATCGCGGCCGGTTCGGTGACAGCCTCGGCCCGGCCTTCCAGGACGACCGGCTCGTGCGGGTTCTCGGTGGCCAGGACGCAGTCGGCGCGGTGGGCCAGGTTGCGGGCCTTGCGGGAGGCCCGGCTGCTGCTGAACCACAGCGCCCGCTCCAGCCAGACGCCCCACACCGGCATGGTGTGCGGCCGCCCGTCGGGCCGGACGGTGGAGAGCCAGTAGTCGTGCGAGCCGGTGAGCTGCCGCTCCGCCCAGGACCAGGGCAGCAGCCCGGTGCCCTCGCCCGCGGGCAGGATTCCGTAGCCGGGCATGTGGGGCCGGTACGCGACCGGGTCGGCCATGGGACCACCTCCGTACGGCGGGCCTGCCGCCACTGGGCACCGTAGCCGGGCGCGCCCCGCCAGGCCTCCCGGGCGCGCCCCGCCGGGCCTCCCGGGCGCACGGCCGTTCACCCCGGGGAACCGCCCGGACACCCTGAGTGGCGGGGTGCCGGGATCGCCCATAGCTTCGATTCGGCGGCCGTGCACCCTGCCGGGCCCCGTCACGCCGCCGCCCAAGGACTCAGCCCAAGGACTCATCCGGACCCCGGGAAGGCAGGTCTCCACCCCATGCCCACGCGACCGATCCACTACTGTGCGGGCCTCTCCGCAGCCCTGATCGCCGGCCTGGGGGCGGCTCCCCCCGCACACGCGGCCACGTGGCACGTGGTGCGGCCGGGCGAGTCGATCCAGCAGGCGGTCGATGCCGCCGCGCCCGGTGACGGCATCCAGCTGATGGCCGGTACCTACCGGGGCAGCGTCGCCGTCGGCACCGCGAACCTGACCATCCGCGGGGTGGGCGAGGCCACGGTCCTCACCCCGGACGAGAGCGGCGCGGCCGCCGCCGGAGCGGCTGCCGCGTGCTCCGCGGCCGGCCACGGGCTGTGCGTCACCGGCTCGGCGGCCGCGCCGGTGTCGGGTGTCCGGATCGAGGCGCTGACCCTGCGCGGGTTCCCGAAGAACGGGCTGAACGCCTCGATGACCGACCGGCTGCGGGTACGCGCCGTCCTCGCCGAGGGCAACGGCCAGCAGGGCATCAGCCAGGAGAAGTCCACCCGGGCGGAGGTGACGGGCAACCAGGCCAGGAACAACGGCCAGGCCGGCATCTTCCTGGCGAACGCCGCCAACGAGGAGGGCGGCGCGATCGACACCGAGGGCGCCCTGATCAGCGGGAACCGGCTGTCCGGCAACCGGATCGGGGTCGTGGTGCGCCGCGCCCGGGAGCTCACCGTCGAGCGCAACGACATCTCCGGGAACTGCGGCGGCGTCTTCGTCGTCGGCGACGAGGGCCTGCCCCGGGCCGGCGCGCTGAGCGTCGCGGACAACTACGTGCACGAGAACAACGCGTACTGCCCGCCCAACCCCCGCCTCGACTTCATCCAGGGCACCGGGATCCTGCTCACCGGCGTGGAGGACACCCGGGTGACCGGCAACCGGGTGGAGGACAACGAGGGCGCCTCGCCGATGTCCGGCGGCATCGTGCTGTTCCGCAGCGTGGTCGGCACCCCGAGCTCCCGGGTCACCGTCGAGGGCAACACCGCGCTGCGCAACGGCCCGGCCGACCTCGCGGACCGCGACACCGGTACGGACAACGCCTTCACCCGCAACACCTGCCGTACCTCCGAGCCCGCCGGCCACTGCTGAACCGCTGCAGACCCCGCCGCAGACCCCGTCGCCGGTCCGCCGTTCCGCCGACCGCCGAAGCCCCGCCGTCCGGCCCCGACCGGCCGGCACCCACCATGAGAGAGCTGGCCCGATGACCACCACCGCACAGCCCCCGACCACCCCGCAGCCCCCGGCCGCCGCCGCCCAACCCGTCTCCCCGCAGGCCGCGATGCGCCTGCGGGAGCTGGTGTTCGGCGCGGCCTGCGCCGCGGCCGTCCGCGCGGCCGCCTCGCTGGGCGTCGCCGACGCGCTCGGCGAGCAGCCCATGACGGTCACCGAACTCGCCGCGGCCGTCAAGGCCGAGCCCCGGCCGCTGCGCCGGCTGCTGCGCGCGCTGTCCTGCTACGGGGTGTTCACCGAGACGGACGACGACCGCTACGCGCACACCGACATGTCCCGCCAGCTGCGGGTGGACGCGCCGAACAGCCTGCACTACATCGCCCTGTGGTGCACCGAACCGTGGACCTGGCAGGCCTGGCCGCGCCTGGACGAGGCGGTGCGCACCGGCCGGAACATCTTCCCGGAGCTCTACGGCAAGGAGTTCTTCGAGTACCTGCACGACGACGCGGGCGACTCGGCCCGGGTGTTCAACAACGCGATGACCAGCTCCAGCCGCCAGTCGGCGGCCGAGCTCGCGGCCTTCCTCGACCTCGACGGGGTCTCCAGCGTCGTCGACATCGGCGGCGGTCAGGGCCACGTGATCGCCAGCCTGCTGGAGAAGCACCCCGGTCTGCACGGCACCCTGCTCGACCTGCCGCAGGTGGTCGCCAACGCCGATGCCCGGCTGCAGCCGGGCGGTTCGCTGGCGGACCGGGCGCGGCTGGTGCCGGGCGACTGCCGGGCCGAGATCCCGGTCCGGGCGGATCTCTACATCATCAAGAACATCCTGGAGTGGGACGACGAGAGCACCCGCCGCACCCTGCGCAACGTGGTCTCCGCCGCCGCTCCCGGCGCCCGGGTGGTGGTGGTCGAGAACCTGGTCGACGACAGCCCGTCGATGCGTTTCACCACCGCGATGGACCTGATGCTGCTGCTCAACGTCGGCGGCGCCAAGCACTCCCGGGAGAGCATGCTCGCGCTGATGACGGAGGCCGGTCTGCAGGTCCGCGACGTACGGCCGGTCAACCCGTACCTGCACGCCTTCGAGAGCACCGTGCCCGCCTGAGCCCCGCCCCTCGTGGATCCGGCCCGTCAGCAGCGCTGACGGGCCGGATCCGTGCTGTCCACGAGGGGCTCAGCCTACGAGGGGTTCAGCGCGCGCCGAGGCCGGACCGGCGCCGGTGCAGCACCACGGCGCTGGCCGTCAGCGCCCCGCCGAGCAGGACGAACGCGGCCGCGCCGGGCTCGGTCCCGAGCTGCGCGGTGCCGCCGCCGCCCGCGTGCACCCCGCCGGTCGGGGCCCGGTGCCCGACCCGCGGCACGGCCTCCTCGCCGATCTCCTCCACCGCCTCCTCCACCGCTCCCTCCGCCGCGCCCACGGCGTCCTCCACGACGTTCTGGCCGGCCTCCCCGGCGGCGTCCGCCTCCTCGGCCGCCGCGGCCTCCGCCGCCCGGCTCGCGGCGGGCTCCTCACCGGCGGCGGCCCTGGCCTGCTTCTCGGCCCAGGTCTGCTGCCCCTCGGGGGTGGCGGCCTTGGCCTGCTTCTCCTCCCAGGTCAGCACCGGGCGGGACTCGTCGGAGTCCTCGGCGAGTGCGGCCGGGGCGGCCAGCAGGGTGGTGGCGGCAAGGGCGGCGCCGGCCAGGACGGTACGGACAGAACGCATGAAGATCTTCCTTTCGGCGGCCCTGACGGTCGGCCGACAGACCGTCAGCCACGGTGACCCGCCGGGGCCTCAACCACCGTCCGTCACCGGGCGGTCACCCGCCACCCGGGTGCTGCGTCAGGGTCACGGCGCCCCGGCGGGGCACCCAGGGCGGCCGGGCGGCCGGGCGGCCGGGCCCGGACATGGCTGGACCCCCCGGGGGACCGGGGGGTCTGCGCGGCGGCCGGGGTCAGGAGGTGCCGGCGCGCTCCCAGCGGTAGAACTCGCGGGCCATCGCGTCCTTCGGCTCACGCCAGGTGGCGGGGTCGTAGGCCTGGACGAAGGCGGTGAGCTGCTGGCTGACGTCCCGGAACTCGGGGTGGCCGGTCAGCTTGGCGACCGAGGGGCCGGGCGGGCGGTCGGCCTCGATCAGGTGCAGGTAGAGGTCGCCGAACTGGAACAGGCTGCGGCTGGTGACCCCGATCAGGTGCGGCAGCTCGCCGCGGTCGGAGGCGGCGAAGACCTCGGCGATCCCGGCGGCCGACTCGGGCTTCATCCGGGCGACGATGAGGGCGCGGTGGGTGCGGTCGGGCTCGCTCATGCCGCACCGACCCGCTTCTCGACCTTCTCGCGGATCAGCTCCATCTGGATCCGGGAGTTGCGGTTGATGTGGTTGGTCATGGCGTCGTCGTCGACCGGCGCGGTGGGCTTCATGGCGAAGTCCTGGATCCAGCGCATCCGGGTGCCGTCGGGCGCCTCGGCGTACTCCCAGCGGATGTCCATGAACTCGAACGGCCCGGGCTCGACCCGGCGCGCCCGGACGGCGAGGCCGTGGCGGTCGGTCTCGCGCTCGGAGACCCAGCTCCACACGGTGCCGTTCTCGTCGGGGTGCATGGTGAGGCGGAAGGTGGTCCGCTGGCCCTCGCGCTCCAGCACCTCGACCGAGGCGTACTCGCTGAACAGCTGCGGCCAGTTCTCCAGGTCGTTGGTGATGTCCCAGACCAGGTCGACCGGGGCGGCGATGAGGATCTCGTTGTCGGTGTGGCCGGGCATGTCAGGCTCCTGTCTTCACGGACGCGTTGACGGCGTCGAGGAACTGCTGCGGGGTCTTGGACATCTCGGCGCCGGGCGCGATCTGGGTCCCGTAGCGGTTCTCCAGCTCGCCGACGATGCCGAGCAGGCCGAGCGAGTCGACGCCGAACTCGTCGAAGGTCGCCTCGGGGTGGCCGATCGCGGCCGGGTCGACGGTGATCCCGGCCCGGCTCTTGATCAGTGCGGCGAGCTCTTCGTGCGTCAGGTGGTGGTCCATCAGGGTGTTCTCCTTGTCTGGGTCGTTCGGGCGGCCGCGGGCCGCGCGCCCGGTCAGGGGCGGCGCAGCACCAGGGCCGCGTTGGAGCCCATCAGTCCGCGGCTGAGCACCAGCGCCGTCCGGAGCTCGGCCGTACGGGCGTAGCCGGTCACCAGGTCGATGTCGTGGACGACGTCGGTGACGTTGGGGGTGGGCGGGACCACGCCCTGTTCCATGGCGAGCACGGCGGCGGCGGCGTCGATCAGCGGCGCGCCGCAGTACGCCCGGCCGGTGCCGGCCTTGGGGGCCGTCACCGGGACCCGGGCCGCGTGCGCGCCGAGAACGTCGGCGATGGCCAGGGCCTCGGCGCGGTCCGCCTCGGGGACGCCGAGCGCGTCCGCGAAGACCACGTCGACCTCGTCGGGGGCGCAGTGCGCCTCCTCGAGTGCGCCGCGGATCGCGTGGGCGAGGCCCTGGCGGGACTCCGCCCAGCGGGAGGCGCCGGTGAAGGTGGCCGCGTGGCCCGCCAGGACGGCCCGGATCCGGGCGCCCCGGCCGCGGGCCGACTCCTCGGCCTCGGCCACGAACATCGCGCCGCCCTCGGCGGGGACGAAGCCGCGGGCGTCGGCACCGAACGGCAGGTAGGCCCGGTCGGGGTCGGCGGCGAGGCTGAGTTCGCGGTACCCGAGCTGGCAGACCATCGAGTAGGGGGCGAGCGGCGCCTCGGCGGCGCCCACCACCACCCGGTCGGTGCCGCGCCGGATGGTGCGCACGGCGTGGGCGAGCGCGTCCAGGCCGCCGGCCTCGTCGCTGGCGACGACGGCGCACGGGCCCTTGAAGCCGCCGCGGATCGAGATCTGGCCGGTGCTGGCGGCGTAGAACCAGGCGATCGACTGGTAGGGGCCGACGAAGTGCGGGCCCTGGCCCCAGAGGTTCTGCAGTTCGCGCTGGCCGAACTCGCCGCCGCCCGAGCCGGCCGCGGTGACCACGCCGACCGCGAACGGGTCCTCGGGAGCGCCGCCCAGCCGGGCGTCGGCCAGGGCCAGGTCGGCCGCCGCCATCGCGTAGTGCGTGAAGCGGTCGGTCTGGACCAGGTAGCGGCCCTCGATGGCGCCCTCGGCGTCGAAGCCGTGCACCTGGCCGGCGATCCGCAGCGGCAGCTTCTCGCAGCCCTCGCGGGTGATCGGCCCGAGGGCGGTGGCGCCCTCCCGGGTGGCCTTCCAGAAGTCGTCGGTGCCCACGCCGTTGGGCGCGATCACCCCGACCCCGGTGATCACCACCCGGCGGCCGTCGCGGTCGGTCGTCATGCCTTCACCCCTTCCCGGCGCAGGACCACCGCGGACTGGAATCCGCCGAAGCCGCTGCCGACCGACAGGACGTTGCGCAGCGGGATCGAGCGGGCGGTCCTCGGCACGTAGTCGAGGTCGCACTCCGGGTCCGGGGTCTCGTAGTTGGCGGTCGGCGGGACGACGCCCTCGGCCAGCGCCAGCGCGCAGGCCACCAGCTCGATGGCGCCGATCGCGCCGAGCGAGTGCCCGACCATCGACTTGATCGAGCTCATCGGGGTCCGGTACGCGTGCTCGCCGAGCGAGCGCTTGACGGCCGCGGTCTCGTGCCGGTCGTTCTGCTTGGTGCCGGAGCCGTGCGCGTTGACGTAGTCGATGTCGTCGCTGTTGACCTTCGCCTGGGCCAGCGCGCTGTCGATCGCCTCGGACATCTCCCGGCCCTCCTGGGTGAGGCCGGTCATGTGGTACGCGTTGCCGAACGTCGCGAAGCCGCCGACCTCGCAGTACACCCGGGCGCCGCGGCGGCGGGCGTGTTCGAGCTCCTCCAGGACCAGGACGGCGCCGCCCTCGCCGAGCACGAAGCCGTCCCGGTTGGCGTCGAACGGCCGGGAGGCGTGCGCCGGGTCGTCGTTGCGCTCGGAGGTCGCGTGGATGGCGTCGAAGCAGGCCACCGTGATCGGCGAGATCGGCGAGTCCGAGGCGCCGGTGACGCAGACGTCGGCCCGGCCGTCCTGGATGGCCTGGAAGGCGTAGCCGACCGCGTCGAGTCCGGAGGTGCAGCCGGTGGAGACGGTCTGCACCGGGCCGCGGGCGCCGGTCTGCTCCGCGACGGCCGAGGCGAGCGTGCTCGGCGCGAACGCCCGGTGCAGGTGCTGCTGGGCCTCGCGGTGGTCCACGTCCCAGCGCGAGCCGCCCGCGCTGACCAGCGCGTAGTCGTGCTCCAGCCGGGTGGTGCCGCCGACCGCGGTGCCCAGGGACACCGCGATCCGCCACGGGTCCTCGGCGGCGAGTTCCAGGCCCGAGTCGCGGACCGCCTCGGCGGCCGCCACCAGGGCGAACTGGACGTAGCGGTCGGCGCGGGCGGTCTGCTCCGCGTCGAGGCCGCAGGCCGCCGGGTCGAAGTCGCACTCGGCGGCGATCCGGGAACGGAATCCCGTGGGGTCGAAGAGGGTGATCCCGCGGGTCGCCGTACGGCCGGCGGTGAGCAGGTCCCAGAAGGCCCGCACGCCCAGCCCACCGGGGGCCACGATGCCGATCCCGGTGACCGCAACCCGCCTCGTCACGAGGTCACCCGGGCGTGTTCCGGCGGAACGGCGCGCGGTGACTGGTGGCTGTGGGTCTCCTCGGTGTCCACGTGGCCGACCTCGGGGCGGGGGGCCAGCGGGCCGAGGTGGAAGACCATCCGGGCCTCGGTGTCGCCGACGTTGCGGAAGCGGTGGCGCATGTTGATCGGGATCATCAGGCCCTGCTCCGGGCGCAGCGGGTGGGCGACCCCGTCGAGGTCCACCTCCAGGTCGCCGCAGACCACGTACACGAACTCCTCGGAGTACGGGTGGTAGTGCTCGCCGATCCGGTCCCCCGGCTGGACGATGGCCAGGCCCATGAACCCGCTGGTGGCGCCCACCGTGGTCGGGGTGAGCATCGCGCGCAGGTCACCGCCGCGTCGCCGGTTCGGCTCGGCCTCGTCGACGTGCACGATCCGTGGGAACTGCGTGGTCATGGTGCTACCTCCAAGATGACTTGCTGGGAAGGCCCCTGGGCGGCGGTCGCCGGCCGGAGCGAGGACGGCCGCTGGGGTTCAGGCGTCCTTCGAGCTGCGGTCGGTGACCAGGTCCATCCGGCACTCGGTGACGAAGCGGGCGATGCCGGCGTTGTCGCCGAGGTCGTGGCCGCCGAGCTCGACCAGCCGGGCGAACAGGCCCGCCGAGCGGTCGCCGGCCACGCCGAGCACCGCGGCCGGTGCGTGCTCCCGGTCCGCCGGCAGGTCGACCACCCGGACCACCACGTCCTCGCGCTGGAACAGCGTGGCCGCCGCGATCACCCCGTCCGGGTCGGCCACCGCCTGCTGGTCCTGCCCGGCCAGCAGGTCGGCCAGCGCCGCGCCGCAGCCGCTGCGCACCGGGTAGATCACCGCGTACCGGGTGACGTCGCCGGGCATCCGCCCGGGGCGGGCGACGTGGTGGACGGCCGGCAGCGCGGCCCGCATGAAGAAGGAGCGCGCCGACTCCGGGTTGTTCAGGTCGCGGGCCTCCTCCAGGTACGGGTTGATGGCCTCCTCGACCGCCCGGACCTCGGGCTGCTGCGCGACGTGGCGCAGCGCCGCCGCCAGGTCGCCGGCCACCTCGACGGCCCGCACCACCCGGTTGCCGCGCATGAACAGCGAGGTGCGCAGCAGGCGGGTGTGGTCGTCCACCCGGGCCTGCGGCGAGCTGTAGCCCGCCAGGATGTCGGCGACGGCCTGCTCGCTGCCGGGCTTCACCTTGAAGGTGAGGGCGTGCCGGACGGTGCCGTCGGTGACCGGCGCCGGACCGTCGAAGGTCTCGTTGCCCGCGGTCTCGCGCATGATGTTGTACCGCAGCGAGCGGGTGTCCCGGACGCAGCCGTGCAGCGGCTTCACCATCTCGCGGTGCGCCTCGCTGTCCACCCAGGCCAGGAACGGCTTCGCGCTCTCCCACTCGCTGGTGATCAGCCACTGCGACGGGTCCTCGATGGACTGGCAGAGCTGGTCGCTGACGTGCCCGGGCACCGCGGCCACCTGGTGGCGCAGCTGCTCGTAGGCGTCCAGGAAGCGCTGCTGGGTGCCGTCCATGATGTCGCAGAACAGCACCACGCGAAGGCGCGAGGCCACCAGGGACCGGGTCTGCGGCACGGATTCGGTCAGGGTCGTCATGTTCCACTTTCTCCTTGAGGGGGCGAGCGGGCACCGGCGGCGGGTGCCGGGTGTGCGGTGCCGCGTCGGCGAGCTGACGCCGTGTTGGACCCGAGGGGCGGCGGGGCCGGGTGGAGCTCCGCGACGAGGGCCTTCGGGTCTGAGGTCGATCGTGGGGTGCCGTCACGGGCGGCGCGAGGGCTGGAAGCCATCCGAGCGAAAACCCGGGACATGACATCCGCTCACCGGGCGTGGAGGGCCGGGCCGCCGGAGTCTGTACCTGGGCTCGCCCTCGTCGGCACCCAGCCGCCGGCAGCCCCGGTGTCCCCCGCAAGGTCCGAAGAGACTGGAGTGATCGATGAATTCGAAGGTCGGCGACCGGGTGCCGGTCCTCATCGTGGGCGGCTCGCTGGTGGGGCTGTCCGCCTCGCTGTTCCTGAGCCGCCTCGGTGTCGGCCACCTGCTGGTCGAGAAGCATTCCGGCACCTCGCACCATCCGCGCGGCCGGGGCAACAACGTCCGGACGATGGAGCTGTTCCGGGCGGCGGGGGTCGAGCAGGCGATCCGCGAGGCCGCCTCGGTGCTGGCCGAGAACCACGGCATCCTGCAGGCCGACACCCTCACCGGGGCCGACCAGGAGTGGCTGTTCAAGGAGATCGACCCCGGCGGCGCGCTCGCCCGTTTCAGCCCGACCGGGTGGTGCCTGTGCAGCCAGAACGACCTGGAGCCGGTGCTGCTGCGCCGGGCCCGGGAGCTCGGCGGTGACCTGCGGTTCGGCACCGAGCTGACGGAGTTCGAGCAGGACGGCGACGGGGTCACCGCCACCTTGAAGGACCGCGCCACCGGTGAGCTGCGGACCGTCCGGGCGGACTACCTGATCGCCGCGGACGGGCCGCGCAGCCCGGTCCGGGAGCGGCTCGGCATCGGCCAGGACGGGCCCGGCGACCTGTTCCACAACGTCTCCATCACCTTCCGGGCCAAGCGGCTGGCGGACGTGGTGGGTGACCGCCGGTTCATCGCCTGCTACCTGACGAACCCGCAGGGCGACGGTGCGCTGCTGCCGGTCGACAACCAGGAGCAGTGGGTCTTCCACGCGCCCTGGCACCCGGAGCACGGCGAGCCGCTGGAGGACTTCACCGACGAGCGCTGCGCCGCGCACATCCGCACCGCCGTCGGCGTCCCCGACCTGGAGCTCGAGATCACCGGGAAGGCCCCCTGGCACGCGGCCGAACGGGTGGCCCGGCGGTACCGGGAGGGCCGGGTCTTCCTGGCCGGGGACTCCGCCCACGAGATGTCCCCGACCGGCGCGTTCGGTTCCAACACCGGGATCCAGGACGCGCACAACCTGGCGTGGAAGCTGGCCGCCGTGCTCGGCGGCTGGGCGGGCCCGCGGCTGCTGGAGACGTACGGCGAGGAGCGGCAGCCGGTGGCCCGGGAGACCGGTTCGCGGGCGTCCGCCCGGTCGGCCGAGCACCGGCACCCGGGGTACGACGCGGTGCCGGGGGCCGGCCGGCAGAAGAACGTGCTGGCCGTGGCGCTCGGGTACCGCTACCCGGTGGGCGCGGTGGTGGGCACCGATCCGCAGCTGTCGGCGGTGCCGGAGAGCTTCGCCTCCACCGGTGAGCCGGGCACCCGGGCGCCGCACCTGTGGGTGCGCCGGGCGGGCGTACGGCTGTCCGTGCTGGACCTGTTCGAGGACTCGATGGTGCTGCTCACCGGGCCGGACGGGGCGGGCTGGAAGGCGGCGGCCGAGCAGCTCGCCGAGCGGCACGGCGTCCCGCTGGCCGCGTACCGGGTCGGGGGCGGCCCGGACCACGAGCTGGCGCCGGAGCCCGGCCGGGACTGGGCCGAGGCGTACGGGACGACGCCGGGCGGCGCGGTGCTGGTGCGCCCCGACGGGTTCGTGGCCTGGCGCTCCCCGGCCGGGGAGCCGGGGGCGGACCAGCTGGAGGTGCTGGACGGCGTGCTGCGGGCGGTGCTGCGGCTGGAGGGCTGACCGGGACGCTCAGCGTCCTTCGCCGGCCGGGCTGCGGTCCTCCTCCCGGGGGGCCGCGGCCCCGGCGCGGGCCCGGCGGGTGTGCGGGCCGAAGGCGTCCGCCAGGGCGACCAGCAGGGCCAGTGCGACGAAGCCCAGCGCCACCAGCAGGCCCTGCTGGAAGGCGCCGGCCCAGTCGCCGCGGTGGGCTTCGGTCCAGGAGAAGAACACCGAGCCGACGGCGGCGATGCCGACCGCCGAGCCGATCCGCTGTGCGGTCTGCAGCACGCCGCCGGCGCTGCCGGCGCGCACCACCGGGACCTCGCTGAGGGTGAGGGTCTGGTTGGGCGAGACGACCAGGCCGCTGCCGACGCCGGCCAGCAGGAGCGGGGCCGCGGCCGCCCAGCCGACGTACCGGCCGGACCAGAGGTGGACGGCGAGGGCCGCGGCGGCGAGTCCGGTCACCACCAGTACCAGGCCGCCGGTGACCAGCGGCCGGCCGTAGCGGTGCACCACCCGGCCGCCGACCGTGGCGGCCACCGCGGAGCCGAGCGCGAACGGGGTGATGGCCAGGCCCGCCAGCAGTGCGCTGTAGTGCTGCCCGTTCTGCAGGTAGAGGCTGAACACGAAGAAGATCGCGGTGAAGCCGGCGAAGTACACCAGCGAGAGCAGCACGCCGAGCGAGTACGAGTGGGCCCGGAACAGGTCCATCCGGACGACCGGTTCGCGGGTGCGGCCGTAGTGCACCTCCCAGCCGGTGAACGCGGCCAGCAGCGCGGCCGCGCCGAGCAGCAGCAGCCACTTGGCGTCGCCCTGCCACTGCTGCTCGACGAACGGCAGGAGCAGCAGCAGCGTGCCGCCGCCGAGCAGCAGGACCCCGACCGGGTCGAAGTGGCGGTGGTGGGCGTCCCCCGGCGCGCGGGGCGGCGCCTTGGGCAGCAGCCGGTAGGCCGCGGGCAGGGCGAGGGCGCCGATCGGCAGGTTGACGTAGAACACCCAGCGCCAGCCCTCGCGGGGGCCGAAGGCCTCGATCAGCAGGCCGCCGAGGAGCGGTCCGATCGCGGTGGAGATGCCGATGGTGGTGCCGAGCATGCCGAACGCCCGGCCGCGTTCCGCGCCGCCGAACAGCTGCTGGATGAAGCCGGAGACCTGCGGTACCAGCAGGCCGCCGGCCAGGCCCTGCAGCAGCCGGGCGGCGACCAGCCAGGTCTCGTTCTGGGCCGCGCCGGCGAACGCGCTGGCGGCGGTGAACAGGGCCAGGCCCGTCATGAAGACCGCGCGCCGGCTGCGGGCGTCGCCGAGCCGGCCGGCCGGGATCAGGACCAGGCCGAACGCGAGCGCGTACCCGGACAGCACCCACTGCAGGCCGCTGTCGGACAGCCGCAGTCCGGTCCGCGCGGAGGGCAGGGCGACGTTGACGATGCTGATGTCGAGCAGCGTCATGGAGCCGGCCACCAGGCACACCGAGAGCGCCTGCCAGCGCCGGTCGGGGGCCTGGGCGCGGTCGTCTTCGGGAGGGGATGTGGTCACGGTGGGCCTTTCGCGGTGCCGCCTGCGGTGGACGCGCTGACGGTCCGTCCGGACCGGCCCCCGCCCGCCGGCCCGGACCTGCCGCCGGGTGCACTCGATCATCGTGGACCGGCCCGGGCGGACCGCCGCGCGCCACGCCGGAGCGGCCGGGACGGCTACGCCCCGCCCGGTGCTGCGTCGAAGGTCCAGGTGAGGACCGTCTGCCCGGTCTCGGGGCGGCCGCCGGCCGCGCGGTAGGCGGCCAGTGCGGCGGGGTTGTCCTCGCCGGTGACCACCCACATCCCGTAGCAGCCGCGTTCGCGGGCCACGGCGGCGAGCGCGGCGACCAGGGCCCTGCCGATGCCCCGGCCGCGGTGGGCGTCGTCTACCCCGAGCTCGTACAGGAACATCTCGGTGCCCTTGTCGGGATGGGTGGTCTCCACGCCGGTGACCATCCCGACCGGCAGGCCGTCCTGGCGGGCGGTCAGCAGGTGGTGGTGCGGGTCGGCGAGGAAGCGCGCGGTGGCGGCGGGCAGCGGCGGCCCGTCGAACAGGTGGGCGGCGGCCTCGACCTCGGCGGGCGTGGTGCAGCGGTGGATCGCCTAGCGGCCGGGCTCGCGCCGCGGGGTCTGCACGTCCGCCGTCCTGACCGGGCGCCGGCGCCCGGTCAGCCCTCCGGGTCGAGGTGCGGCAGGATCCGGTCGAGCCAGCGCGGGGTCCACCAGGCCCAGCGGCCGAGCAGGGTCATCACGGCGGGGACGAGCAGCAGGCGGACCACGGTGGCGTCGATCAGCACGCTGACGGCGAGGCCGAGGCCGAGCATCTTGACGACGATGTTGTCGCTGACGACGAAGGCCACGAAGACCGAGAACATGATCAGCGCCGCGCAGCTGATCACCCGTGCGGTGATCTCCAGCGCGTGGGCCACGCTCTCCTTGCTGTCCTTGGTGCGTTTCCACGCCTCGTGCACCCGGGAGAGCAGGAAGATCTCGTAGTCCATGCTCAGGCCGAAGACGATGGCGAACATCATCATCGGCACGTAGCTCTCGATCGGGACCTTGCCGTTGACGCCCAGTTCCGGGCCGCCCCAGCCCCACTGGAAGACCGCCACCACCACGCCGTACGAGGCGGAGATCGACAGCAGGTTGAGGATGGCGGCCTTGAGCGCGACCAGCGGGCCGCGGAACACCAGCACGATGATCAGGAAGGCGAGGCCGACCACCACCGCGATGATCACCGGCAGTCGGCTGGAGACGATGTCGAGGAAGTCGACCTGGCCCGCGGTGCTGCCGGTGACGTACCCGCTCGCCGGGGTGCCGGTCAGGGCCTGTGGCAGGACGTGGCGTTTGAGCTGGTTGACCACGTCGGTGGTGTTCGCGGCCTGCGGGCGGGTCGAGGAGTAGACCGTGCCGAACAGCACCTGGCCGTTGGAGGTCGGCTGCAACTGGGTGACGCTGGAGGTGCCGGGCAGGCCGGTCAGCGCCTGCTGGACGGTGGCCGACTGCGCGGAGCGGTCCGCGGACGGGACGGCACTCTGGTCGATCACCACGGTCAGCGGGCCGTTGGAGCCGGGCCCGAAGGCGTCGGACATCAGGTCGAAGGCGCGGCGGTCGGTGAAGGTGGTCGGGTCGGCGCCGTCGTCGATGTGCCCGAGCTGGATCGAGAACAGCGGGATGGCCAGGATGCCGATCACCACCACGCCGCCGATCAGGAAGTGCCAGGGCCGGTGCTCGACCCGGCGGGCGTAGCGGTGCCAGAAGCCGTGCGCCTGGTCGGCCGCGGGGTCGGTGCCCTCGGGGGCCGGCGTCGCCTCGGCGACCGGGGTGCGCACCCGGAAGCGGTCGATCCGCGGTCCGATCAGCCCGAGCAGGGCGGGCAGCAGGGTGAGCGCGCCGAGCACCGCGGAGACCACCGTGATGCCGGCGGCGACGCCCAGTTTGGAGATGAAGGTGACGCCGGAGGCGGACAGGCCGGCCAGCGCGACGATCACCGTGCAGCCGGAGACCAGCACCGCGCGGCCGCTGGTGGACACGGCCCGGCCGGCCGAGGAGACCGGGTCCATCCCGTCCATCAGGTCCTGCCGGTGACGGGTGATCAGGAAGAGCGCGTAGTCGATGCCCACGCCAATGCCGATCATGGTCGCCAGGGTCGGTGACACGGTGGCGAAGGTCGAGAGCCTGGCGACCAGGCCGAGGCAGGCCAGTCCGACGATCGCCCCGATCAGGGCGGTGACCAGGGGCAGTCCGGCGGCGATCACGCTGCCGAAGCCGATCAGCAGGACCAGGATCGCGACCCCGAAGCCGATCGCCTCGCTGGTCCGGTCGTCGGCGGCCGGCCGGGCCAGTTCGCCCAGCGCCCCGCCGTACTCCACGTCCACCCCGGCCGCCCGCAGCGGGGCGACGGCCGAGTCCACGCCGTCCAGGTAGGAGTCCTCGAAGGTGCTGGGGTTGGAGTCGAAGCGGACCGTGATGTAGCCGGTCTGCCCGTTGGCGGAGAGCGGGCCGGTGGGCAGCGAGGGCACGCCGAGCGGGCTCTGCACGGAGGTCACGTGCGGGAGCTGCTGGAGTGCGGTGACGGTCTGGCCGATCTGGCCGGAGAAGGCGCCGAGCCCCTGGGTGTCGTTCATGACCACGGGTGAGCTGTAGCCGCCGATGTTGGGATCGTTGTCCTGGAGGACGGCCTGGCCCTTGCTGGACTGCGAGCCGGGGAGGGCGAAGTCGTCGGAGTAGTCGCCGCCCCAGAGCCGGTTGACCGCCTGCAGGCCGCCGAGGGCCACCAGCCAGATCAGGATCACGATCACCCAGTGCCGGGCGCACCAGGCGCCGAGGCGCCAGAGCGCGCCGGGACCGGTGGCGGCCGGCTCCGCCGGGGTGGACGGCTGCTTCGGCACGGACATGCGCTCTCCCGGAGGGCTTCTGACGCTCGGCCGGACAGGCGGCGGTCATCTTGGTCGGTTTTCTGACGATACGTACCGTCCGGGGTGCCGTCCGTGCCGACACACACCGCCGGACGGGTGGCCGGTGGCGCCGCGGACGGACCGTCAGATGCCGAGCAGTTCGGCCCGGGAGGCCGCGTGCTCCAGCAGCCGGTGGACGTCGGCCTGGGTGGTGGAGGCGGCGTCGTTGTACGCGTCGGGCGAGCCGACCGGCCGTCCGGTGGCGTGCAGCACCTCCATCACCTGGGCCCGGCCCCGGCGGGCGGTGTACGGGGTGCCGTAGCCGTGCGCGAGGACTGCGGACTGGGCGCCGAGCAGGCAGACCCGGCCCTGGCAGTCCCACATCGCGCCCTGCAGCCAGCCGTGGGCGGTCAGGTAGCGGGAGGTCAGCCGCAGGTGCCCGGCGACCGTCACCTCGACCGGGCGGGCCGGACGGCGGGCCAGCCGGTCCGCCAGGGTGCGGCGGGGCAGCGGGTACCCGGCGTTCCAGGGCTGCGCGACGCTGCCGAGCGGGCAGACGTACGGGAGCTGCGGACGGGCGGCGGCGGGCAGCGTGGCCAGGTACGCCTCGACCTCGGCGACCAGGCCGGACGCCTCCGGGGTGAGCGTCAGGCGGTCTCGGCTCAGCAGGGTGACGGGCATGTGCGCGCTCCATTTGTCCGGGTCTGTCCGGATTCATTGATAACCCGGGTCGGAACCGGCGGCGCGTCAGGCGGGCCGCCGCCGCGTGTTGGGCCGTCCCCGCGCGTTCCGCTACCCGCCGCCGATCGGGTTGGATGGGGACATGAGCGAGGAGACGAGCGCCGCACCGGCGTGGGAGCAGCGGTTCCGGGCGGCGCGGGTGTCACTGCCGGACTGGGCCGAGGACGCCCCCGAACGCGCGCTGTACGTGTCGAACGCCACCGGCACCTTCGAGGTGTACGCCTGGGACCGGACGACCGACAGCCACCGCCGCGCGACCGGCCGCCCGAACGGCACCACCGACGCCGAACTGAGCCCGGACGGCGAGTGGATCTGGTGGTTCGACGACACCGACGGCGACGAGCTCGGCGTCTGGCGCCGCCAGCCGTTCGCCGGCGGCCCGGACGAGGAGTGCGTGCCGGGCGTGCCCGCCGCGTACTCCACCGGTCTCGCCCTCGGCCGGGACGGCACGGTGGTGATCGGCACCTCCCGGGAGGAGGACGGCACCGCCCTGCACCTGCGGCGGCCGGGCGCCGCGAAGGCCGAGATCATCTACCGGCACGAGGAGTACGGCGGCATCGGCGACCTCTCCTACGACGGCTCGCTGCTGGCCGTCGAGCACACCGAGCACGGCGACGCCATGCACGCCGCGCTGCGGGTGATCCGCACCGCGGACGGCTCCACCGTCGCCGAGCTGGACGAGGTCACCGGCCGCCCGGACCCGCGCGGGCTGGTCTGCCTCGGTTTCGCCCCCGCCGACGGCGACACCCGGATGCTGATCGCCCACCAGCGCCGCGGCCGCTGGGAGCCGGCCGTCCACGACCTGGCCACCGGCACCGAGACGGCCCTGGAGCTGCGCGACGAGCAGGGCCGGGAGTTCCCCGGCGACCTGTCCGCGCAGTGGCGCCCCGGCGCCGCGAGCCTGCTGATCGAGCACGAGTACGAGGCCCGCAGCGAGCTGTTCTCGTACGAGCTGGCGAGCGGCGCGCTCACCCGGCTGGACACCCCGCGCGGGACCGTCGCCGGGGCCACCGCCCGGCCGGACGGCACGGTGGAGTTCCTGTGGTCCTCGGCGGCCGAGCCGCCGGTGGTGCGCTCCACCTCCGGCGCGGTCGTGCTGCGGGCCCCCGGCCCGGTGCCGCCGGGCTCGGTGCCGGCCGAGGACGTCTGGGTCGACGGCCCGGGCGGCCGGGTGCACGCACTGGTCCAGCGCCCGGCGGGGACGGGACCGTTCCCGACCGTCTTCGAGGTGCACGGCGGCCCGACCCACCACGACAGCGACTCCTTCGCCGCCGGTCCGGCCGCCTGGCTGGACCACGGCTTCGCGGTGGTCCGGGTCAACTACCGCGGCTCCACCGGCTACGGCCAGGCCTGGACGGACGCGCTGCGCGAGCGGGTCGGCCTGATCGAGCTGGAGGACATCGGCGCCGTCCGCGAGTGGGCGGTCTCCTCCGGTCTCGCCGACCCCGCCCGGCTGGTGCTCTCCGGCGGATCGTGGGGCGGCTACCTGACGCTGCTGGGCCTCGGCGTGCAGCCCGAGCACTGGACCCTCGGCCTGGCCGCCGTCCCCGTCGCGGACTACCTGACCGCGTACGCCGACGAGATGGAGGCGCTGAAGTCCCTGGACCGCACGCTCTTCGGCGGGACCCCCGAGGAGGTCCCCGAGCGGTGGCGGGCCTCCTCGCCGCTGACCTACGTCGACGAGGTCCGGGCGCCGGTCTACATCAGCGCCGGGGTCAACGACCCGCGCTGCCCGATCCGGCAGATCGACAACTACGTGCGGCGGCTCACCGAGCTGGGCAAGGTGCACGAGGTGTACCGGTTCGACGCCGGCCACGGCTCGCTGGTGGTGGAGGAGCGGATCAGGCAGCTCCGGCTGGAGATCGACTTCGTCCGCCGCCACCTCGGGGACGCCGGGTGAACCGGCCCGCCCGCCGGTCGGCGGCGGCCGCCTCGGCCGCGGTGCTCACCCTGCTGCTGACCGCGAGCGGATGCGCGTCCTCGGACGACTACGACTGCGTGCAGGCGCTCGGGGCGCCGGCCCAGGTACTGGGCAAGAGCAGCGGCGGCAAGAGCAGCAGCGGCGGCAGCAAGAGCTCGGGCGGCAGCTCGTCGAAGTCGTCGAAGTCGAAGTCCACGTCGAAGAGCAGCCGGACGGTGCACCATCACACCACCTCGCGCTCCGGCGACGACGATGACGACTGCGGGCCGGCACCGACGCCCTTGCCGAGCCGGTAGCCGGTGCCGGTAGCCGGGGGCCGGTAGCCGGTGGCCGGGGATCCTTCCGGTGGCCGGACGTCCGCTACCGGACCGGGTCCGGGACCGGGTCCAGACCGAGGGCCCGGTCCTGGGCGGCCTCCGCCTCGCGGCGGACCAGGCGGAACCACATGAAGACCACGAAGCCCGCGAAGACGAACCACTCCAGGGTGTAGCCGAGGTTCTGGAACGCCCGCAGGCTCAGCCCGTCGCCGCCCTGCGGCTGCACCGTCGGCACGGCCGTCAGCCCGGCCGGCGCGTCGTCGGCGGCCACCCAGCCGTCGTACACCGCGTAGGGCAGCACATTGACCAGGGTGGCCGGGCTGATGGTGCCGAGCTGCCCGGCGGGCAGGCCGCCCGCCACCGCACCGCCGCTGCCGGCGTTCTCCGGCGCCTGCAGGCGGCCGGTCACGCTGACCGTCCCGGCCGGCGGCGGCGGGACCGCCCCCGGCGTGCCGGCCGCCCAGCCGCGGACCACGGCGACGGCGCGGCCGTCCGCGGTCCGCAGCGGGGTGAGCACGTAGTACCCGGTGCGGCCGTCGACGGCCCGGCCCGGGACCAGGAGCTGACGCCCGGCGTCGTAGTCGCCGGTGGCGGTGACCTCGCGGCCGACCGTGTCGCTGCCCACCTTGGCCTGCGGCCCGTCCAGCACCGAACCGAGCGGGGTCGCCGGGCCGCCCGCCGTACCGGGGGCGGCGGCCGAGGCGCGGTGGGTGCCGAGCCGGTCCTCGAACCGCCCGAGCTGCCAGGAACCGAGCAGCACGCAGACCACGATGGCGACCAGGCCGAGGGCGGTGCCGCCGAGCCAGCGCGGGGTCAGGAGAAACCGGTACACACCCCCCACGGTAACCAGTCCTCACGCCCTCCCGGCCGCCGGGTCGGGCCCGGGGCGGGGCGGGAAGGCTCCGCCCACCCGTACGGGAAGGCAGGCAGGGATCGGACGGCGCTGCAGGCGGGCCGGGAGCCGCGGACACGGACGGCGGTCCGGGACGGAGGCCGGGGACGGCGATCGGGAGCCGAGGCCGGGGGCGGGTGCCCCGGCCGCGGGGCGGTCGGCGAGCGCTGCGGCCGGGCCCGGTCGGCAGTCGGACCGGGCCGCGCGGACGCCGGGCCGGACGCGGCGACGGCGGGCCGGAGCCTGTCGGCGGCCGCGCCGGGCGGCGGCCCGGGTCAGCCGCCGGGGGGCGGTGAGGGCTGGGACGCGGTGCCGCCCGGTTCCGGGAAGGCCTGGTGGACCGCCCCGCCACAGGCGCCCTTGAGCACCGCGGTGGCGACCGGTTGGCCGTCGGCCCGGGGTGCGTACGCCAGGGTGAGGGAGGGGTCGGCGGCCGTCGGCGACGGGCTCGGGGTCGGGGCCGGGGTGCTCTGGTCGGTCGGGCTCGGGCTGCTGCCGGGGACCGGGTCCGCCCCGCCCGGCGCCGCGGAGGCGACCTCGACGAAACGGGCCGGCACCATCGCGGGCACCGCCTGTCCGCTGGGCCCGCCGCCCGGTGACGTACAGCTCTCGCCCGGCACCCAGCCGAACCTGACCCGGTACCAGGCGCCCGGTGCGAGCAGCAGCTCCGCCGGGGCGGCCGGCGGGGCCGGCAGGGCCGCCGCCGCGTCGCCCGCGCGGTGCGGCACCACCTTCACACCGGCCGGGTCACCGCCGACGGCGGCGCTGACCGTGAGCCGGCCGTCGTCCGCGACCCGGCAGCTGCCGGTGGAGGTGTTCCGCAGCGCGAACCAGCCGTACACCTTGCCGGCCGCGTCCGGCGCCTCCACCCGGCTCTCCGGCGAACCGAGGTCCGCCGCGGTGCACCAGGGCGCGGGCGCCGGGGAGGGCTGGCCGCCCGGCCCGGCCGAGGTGGCCTGGCTCGGCGCGGCGGTGCCGCTGTCCGAGGGCACGCCCGCACCGGCGTTCGGGTCGCTCGGACGGACCGAGGAGACCGGGTGCTGGGCCGTACCCGGTCCGGTCGGCGCGGCGCCGGTGTGCACCGGGGTGCGGACCGTGTCGCCGCCGGCGCCTCCCGAGAGGCCCAGCGGTCCGACCCCGTGGATCGCCGGGACGGCGGCCGCGGCCATCAGGACCGCGGCCGCCGCACCGGTCCAGGTGTTGCGGTAGCGCACCCGTCTACGCGGCACACCGATCCGGATCCGGCGCAGGGCCGCCGCATCGGGCTCGACCTCGGCGACCGCCCGGTGCAGCAGCAGCCGCAACTCGCGCTCCAGCGGGGTGCCCTCACCGGGCTGACCGCTCGTCGGATCGGCGCCGGGAAGCCGCCCGTGGCCGTCAGTCATCGCTGGTGTCCATCACGGCCCGGAGGGCGGTCAGCCCGCGGGAGCCGTACGCCTTGACCGAGCCGACGGAGATACCGAGCACCTCCGCGGCCTGAGCCTCGGTCAGATCCGCGTAGTAGCGCAGCACCAGTACCTCCCGCTGACGGCGTTGCAACCCCCGGAGCGCCGACCGGAGCCGGTCGCGCTCCAGCGCATCGTAGGCGCCCTCTTCTGCACTGGCCATGTCAGGCATCGGCTTGGGCAGCAGCCGCAGACCGAGGATCCGCCGTCGCAGCGTGGACCGGGACAGGTTGACCACGGTCTGCCGCAGATAGGCGAGGGTCTTCTCCGGATCGCGGACCCGCCGCCGGGCCGCGTGCACCCGGATGAACGCCTCCTGCACCACGTCCTCGCAGGAGGACAGGTCGTCCAGCAGCAGGGCGGCCAGCCGCAGCAGGGACCGGTAGTGGGCCTGGTAGGTCTCGGTGAGCTGGTCGACGCTGGCCCCGGACGCGTCCGCTGCCGCCGCAGCAGCTGTCACGGCGCTATCGGCCGGCCGCCGGGCCGCCCCCGGCAGCGTCATCACCGGCAGCGTCGCCACTCCCACTGCCCCCATCGCATTCGCCACGCCTGTTGGACACTCGAACCCCTGTCATGGTTGCCCTGACCCCGGAAGCATTCTTCCGTACCGCCGGAATTCCCCTCCAGGGTTCCGGGGAGGGATTCTGACCCGTCGTCCGGCGGGGTCCGGGCCCGTGACGGTCGCCCCAGGTCAGCGAGGTGCGGCCGGGCCGGACGGCGCTGCTCCGCCGCCGGTCGCCGCAGGGCACCGGGCCGGGAACGGCGTCCGGCCGGCCACCCGAAGGTGACCGGCCGGTCCGTCATGGGCCAGGAGGGAGCGCGGAACCGGCCCCGGAGGGCGGTCCCGGCGCCTCGCCTCAGCGCCCGGTGCCGCCGTAGACCACGGCTTCGTCGGTCTCGGTGTCCAGGCCGAAGGCGCTGTGCACCGCGCGGACGGCCTCCGGCACGTCCTCGGAGCGGGTGACCACCGAGATCCGGATCTCCGAGGTGGAGATCAGCTCGATGTTCACCCCGGCCTCCGAGAGCGCCTCGAAGAAGGTCGCGGTGACCCCGGGGTTGGAACGCATACCGGCGCCCACCAGCGAGAGCTTGCCGATGGCGTCGTCGTAGCGCAGCGACTCGTAGCCGATGCCCTCCTTGACCCGGCCCAGCGCGTCGATGGCCTTCTGGCCGTCCGCCTTGGGCAGGGTGAAGGAGATGTCGGTCAGTCCGGTCGACGCGGTGGAGACGTTCTGCACCACCATGTCGATGTTGACCTCGGCGTCCGCGATGGCGCGGAAGATGCGGGCCGCCTCGCCCGGCTTGTCCGGCACGCCGACGACCGTGATCTTGGCCTCGGACGTGTCGTGGGCGACTCCGGAGATGATGGCCTGCTCCATCTCGCCCCCTTCGGGCTTGTTCGGGTTGGTGCCACTGACAATTGTCCCCGGCAGGCCGGAGAAGGACGAGCGTACGTGAATCGGGATGTTGTAGCGCCGCGCGTACTCGACACAGCGGTCCAGGAGCACCTTGGAGCCGGACGAGGCCAGCTCCAGCATGTCCTCGAAGCCGATCCAGTCGATCTTGCGGGCCTTCTTCACCACCCGCGGGTCGGCGGTGAAGACGCCGTCCACGTCGGTGTAGATCTCGCAGACCTCCGCGCCCAGCGCGGCGGCCAGCGCCACGGCCGTGGTGTCGGAGCCGCCCCGGCCGAGCGTGGTGATGTCCTTGCTGACCTGCGAGACGCCCTGGAAGCCGGCGACGATCGCGATGTTGCCGCCGTCCAGCGCGTTGCGGATCCGGCCGGGCGTGACATCGATGATGCGCGCCCGGTTGTGCGTGGAGTCCGTGATGACACCGGCCTGGCTGCCGGTGAAGGACTGGGCCTCGTGGCCCAGCGTTTTGATCGCCATCGCCAGCAGGGCCATGGAGATCCGCTCTCCGGCGGTCAGCAGCATGTCGAACTCACGGCCGGACGGAATAGGCGTCACCTGCTCCGCGAGTTCGATGAGCTCGTCCGTCGTGTCGCCCATCGCGGACACCACGACGACGACCTCATGGCCGGCCTTCCTGGTGTCGACGATCCGGCGGGCCACGCGCTTGATGCCCTCGGCATCCGCAACGGATGAGCCGCCGTACTTCTGCACGACAAGGCCCACGTGCGCTCCTCGACTTGAGTCGGTTTCGGGGGGTGGATGGCCCCCGCACCCCCAGGGGCAGGGGGCTGTGCGGTCCGCGTCAGTCTATCGAGCAGGGCAGGGCGATCCGCCGCATTCCATATGATGAGACGCCGGTATCGCCTGCTGGAACGCCACGGGCGGGCCGCACCGGCAGGTCTCCTGCGGGGCCGCCGCCCGCCCGCAGAATCGCCGGGCCACCGGCCGCCCGGCACCCGGGATTCCAGCGCCCGGCGAATCGCTGACGGCTTCGTCACACTCCGCCCGGCGCACCACGGCGCACCGCTGCGGACGGCCCGGGCCGGACCAGACCGGACCGGACCCTGACCGGACCGGAGACAGGCCGTCCGCCGTGGCGCGGCGGGGCTCAGAGCCCCAGCTCGGCCGCCATCAGATCGCCGGCCTGCTGCTCCAGCTGCTCGTCGGTGAGCCCGTCGTCGTCCGTGTCGGCCCCGTCCGGCGCCGCGCCGATCGGGCTGTCCAGCCGGACGTGCGCGATCAGCGACTGCAGTGCCCGCAGCACGGCGGTGCAGGTGGAGCCCCAGTTCGACAGGTACGAGAACTGCCACCACCAGAGCGCCTCGCTGGTCCGGCCCTCGCGGTAGTGGGTGAGCCCGTGCTGCAGCTCCGCCACCACCCCGGCCAGGTCGTCCGAGATCCGGAACGCGCTCGGCTTCTCCGGCGGTCCGTACGGGTCGAAGACCTCGTGGTAGACGTCGATCGGCGCGAGCAGCTCGGCGAGCCGCTCCCGGAGCTCCACGCCGTCCGGCTCGGGACCGGTGTCCGGCTCGAAGCGGTCCTCGGGCAGGACGTCCTCGATCGCCCCCAGCCTTCCGCCCGCCAGCAGCAGCTGGGAGACCTCCAGCAGGAGCAGCGAGACCGCGCTGCCCGGCTCGTCGCCCTTGGCGACCTCGGAGACCGCCAGCACGAAGCTCTCCACCGAGTCGGCGATCTGGACGGCGAAGTCGTCCGGCTCATCGGTATGGGTGAGGCTGTGGGTTACGTCAGACATCGAGCAGTCGTCTCCCTTCGAAGGCCCGGCCGAGGGTGACCTCGTCGGCATACTCCAAGTCCCCGCCGACGGGCAGACCGCTCGCCAGCCGGGTCACCTTCAGGCCCATCGGCTTGCACAGCCGGGCCAGGTAGGTGGCGGTCGCCTCCCCCTCCAGGTTGGGGTCGGTGGCCAGGATCAGCTCGGTGACCGTGCCGTCCGCGAGCCGGGTCATCAGCTCGCGGATCCGCAGGTCGTCCGGGCCGATGCCCTCGATCGGGCTGATCGCGCCGCCGAGTACGTGGTAGCGGCCCCGGAACTCCCGGGTGCGTTCGATCGCCACGACGTCCTTCGGCTCCTCGACCACGCAGATAACCGCGAGGTCGCGGCGCGGGTCCAGGCAGACCCGGCACTGCTCGGCCTCCGCGACGTTGCCGCAGACCACGCAGAACCGGACCTTCTCCTTGACCTGCTGCAACGCGAACGCCAGCCGGCGCACGTCCACCGGATCGGCCTGCAGGATGTGGAAGGCGATCCGCTGCGCGCTCTTGGGCCCGACGCCGGGCAGCCTGCCCAGTTCGTCGATCAGGTCCTGAACCACGCCCTCGTACAACTCCGCGCCTTCCGTCGGCCGGGCACCGCTCCGGGGCCTGTTACCCCGGCGCCGGGTGCTCCGGTGCCATCATCCAACGAATCGGGCGTCGGACACACCGTCCGACGCCCGACCACCTCATAAATCACACATCACGCGCCCTGCGGGCGCGTGGCGGCGGACCGCCGGGCCGGGCGGGCGCCGCGAAGCGCGACGCGTGCGCGCCGGGATTCCGCCGCGCCGCCGGGTCCCCGGGCCGATCCGGGCCCGCGGGAACGGCCCCGCCCGCGGGCGGGTCCGGAGCTGCGGGAACGGGTCAGAACGGCAGACCGGGGATCCCGGCGCCGCCACCCAGGCCCTGGGTCAGCGGGCCCATCCGCTCGGCCTGCAGCTTCTGCGCCGCCGCGTTGGCGTCCCGGACCGCGGCCAGCACCAGGTCGGCCAGGGTCTCGGTGTCCTCCGGGTCGACGGCGGCGGGCGCGATCGTCAGCGCCACCAGCTCACCAGCGCCGGTCACCTTCGCCTCGACCAGGCCACCGCCCGCCGAACCGCTCACCTGCGTTTCGGCCAGCTCGCGCTGCGCCTTGCCCAGCTCCTCCTGCATCTTCTGCGCCTGCTTCAGCAGCTGCTGCATGTTGGGCTGGCCACCACCAGGGAACACGGCTCTCTCCTGCCTGTACACGGAAGGGTCGCCGAAACCGACGACACCCTTCCGAGCCTACGCGCCACCCGGTCGGCCGCCGGGTGGGGCGGCCGATGCGCCGGTCGGCCGCCGTCCCGGTCACCCGTTGTGGTAGATCTCCTCCAGGACCGTGGCACCCAGCTCGCGGATGATCAGCTCCTGACCGGAGAACACCTGCTCGTTCAGATCCGGGTCGTCGTCCTCGGGAACGTCGTCCTCCGGGGCCACGTACGGCTGCGGGGGCTGCGGCTGCGACGGCCCGGCGTGGCCGGCGGACGGCTGCGGGGCCGACGGGGCCTGCTGCTGGGGCTGGACCGGAGGGGCCTGCACCGGCGGGGCGGACGGCGCCTGCTGCATCGCCTGCATCGCTTGCATCGCTTGATCGGGCTGGCCCGGCTGGCCCGGCTGCACGGGCGCGGCCATCGGCGCCGGGGCCGCCGGTGGCGGGTACGCCGAGGCGGGGCGGGCCGCCGGGGCCGGTGCCCCCCAGCCACCGCCGCCACCCCCGCCGCCGGGCGGGGCCGGGGGCAGCCCGCCCGCCGAACCGCCGGACGGGTCGACGATGCACTCCACCCGCCAGTCCACGCCGAGCGAGTCGGCCAGGGCCTGGCGCAGCACCTCGTCGCTGTTGCTGGAGACGAAGCTGTCGCGCGCCCCCGCGTTGACGAAGGAGACCTGGAGGACGCTGCCGTCGAAGCCGGCCACCTGTCCGTTCTGACTGAGCAGGATCCAGGTGAAACGGCGGCGGTTCTTCACCGCGTCCAGGATCTGCGGCCACATCTGGCGGATCTGCGCGGCGCCCTGCTGCGCACTGGCGGACGGCTGCGCCTGGGCCGCGGCCGGCGCCGCCACGGGCGAGGCCGGCGGCGTCGGCGCGGGCGTGGCGACGGGCGTCGGCACGGGTGCGGTCGGGGCAGCGGGCGGGTACGCCGGGGCGGCCTCCGGGGCCGGGGCGGCGGGCACCGCCGCGCCGGGCTGCTCGGCCGGGCCACCCGGCGCGGGGAAGCTGCGCGGGATCGGCCAGGCGCCGGGCGCGGGCCCGGCGGGAGCCGGTGCGGGCGCGGGTGCGGGTGCCTGCGCGGCCGTGGGGACGGGTGCGGGCATGGGGGCCTGGGGCGCGGCGGCCGGTGCCTGCTGCTGGTACGGCGGCTGCTGGTGCTGCGGCGGCTGGGACTGCGGCGGCTGGGACTGCGGCGGAGCCGGCTGGTACGGCGGCGCGGCGGCGAAACCGCCGGCCGGGGCGGTCAGGGCACCGGTCGCGGCCCGCCGCTCCAGCTTGTCCAGCCGGGCCTGCAACGACAGCTCGTCGCTGTACGCGCCGGGCAGCATCACCCGGGCGCAGATCAGCTCCAGCTGGAGGCGCGGGGCCGCGTTCCCCCGCATCTCCGTCAGGCCGGTGTTGACGATGTCGGCGGCGCGGCTCAGCTCGGCCGCGCCGAACCCGTCCGCCTGCGCCTGCATGATCGCGACCCGGTCGGCGGGCGCGTCGAGCAGCCCCTTCTCCCCCGCGTCCGGCACGGTGGCGAGGATCACCAGGTCGCGCAGCCGCTCCAGCAGGTCCGTGACGAACCGGCGCGGGTCGTGCCCGCCCTCGACCACCCGGTCGATCACCTGGAAAACGGTCGCGCCGTCCTGCGCGGCGAACGCGTCGACCACCTCGTCCAGCAGCGCGGAGTCGGTGTACCCGAGCAGCGCGGTGGCCATCTGGTACGTCACCCCGCCCTCGGTGGCACCGGCCAGCAGCTGGTCCATCACCGACATCGAGTCACGCACCGAGCCGGCGCCGGCCCGCACCACCAGCGGGAAGACCGAGTCCTCGACCTGGATCTGCTCCCGGCCGCAGACCTGGGCCAGGTAGTCCCGCAGCGTGCCGGGCGGCACCAGGCGGAACGGGTAGTGGTGGGTGCGGGAGCGGATCGTCCCGATCACCTTCTCCGGCTCCGTGGTGGCGAAGATGAACTTCAGGTGCTCCGGCGGCTCCTCCACCACCTTCAGCAGCGCGTTGAAGCCGGCCGAGGTCACCATGTGCGCCTCGTCCAGGATGAAGATCTTGTACCGGCTGTGCACGGGCGCGAAGAACGCGCGCTCGCGCAGCTCACGGGCGTCGTCCACACCACCGTGCGAGGCGGCGTCGATCTCGATCACGTCGATCGAGCCCGGCCCGCCGGTCGCCAGGTCGCGGCAGGACTGGCACTCACCGCACGGGGTCGGCGTCGGGCCCTGCTCGCAGTTGAGGCAGCGGGCGAGGATGCGCGCGCTGGTCGTCTTGCCGCAGCCGCGGGGGCCACTGAAGAGGTAGGCGTGGTTGACCCTGTTGTTGCGCAGGGCCTGCTGGAGCGGAGCGGTCACGTGCTCCTGCCCGATGACCTCCGCGAAGGTCTCCGGGCGGTAGCGGCGGTACAGGGCTAGGGACACGCCACCGACGATATCGGGCGCGACAGACAAACGCGTCGCCCCGCAGGCCACCCCACTACCGCCGGGCCCCGCACGGGCCCGGCCCGGCTCTTTCCGCGGGCCCGTCTGCGCCCTGTCCGAGCCTGTCCGCAGGCCTGTCCGGGCCTGGTCCGGGAACGCAAGGACCCCTCGTGCACCCGCCAGAGCCCTCCTACCCTTGCTGCCTTCCGGCCCTGGGGGGGTTCAGAGAGATAACGCCACACGAGGGGCTGGCACCAGAGTAGCGGATCCCCGCCGCGACCTGTACCGCCACCCCGCATCCACGATCCGCAGGCAGCCACCCGTGACCACCTGCGGATAGCTGGTCGCGAGCACCCCAGAACATGTACTAAGCTCTCCCACGGAGGATTCGCCTAGAGGCCTAGGGCGCACGCTTGGAAAGCGTGTTGGGGGCAACCCCTCACGAGTTCGAATCTCGTATCCTCCGCCGGCAGAAGGCCCGGACCGTTTCGACGGTCCGGGCCTTCGTCGTTCCCGGCTCCGGGTGCCATGTCAGAGGCACGGGGCAGAATCGCGAGGGCAACAACCATCCCGAGCCCAGACGAGGCGAACGGGGAACATCCGGGGGGAGACAGCATGCCGAAGATCCCAAAGGGCCGGCGCGTGGGCCAGGCCGCCGTGAACGCGGTGCGCGCGCTCCTTGAGGAGCACGACCACGTTGTCCAGGAGATCTCCGGGCAGAACGACTTCGGCGAGGACCTCTACGTCACCTTCGTCGAGGACGAGCACGTGACGAGCGACGTGATCAGGGTGCAGGTCAAGGGCGGGGAGAAGTGGCGCCGGGCCAACGGCTACGCGGTACCCGTCGCCCACCACGGCAGTACCTGGGCTGACGGGAACATCCCCGTCTACTGCGTGGTGTACGACCCGGACAGCAAGCGGCTCTTCTGGGCGAACGCAACACAGCAGCTCCGGCGGTCCGGCCCGTTCAACCGCCCGAAGGTCATCGGGGTCAGCCCCAACGCGGTGCTGAACGACGCAACGATGGAGTCGTTCGTTGCTCAAGCCCGGCGCTATGTCGGGCGCTACCGAGGCAGGCAAGCCGTTCTCACTCACCTGGGAGAGATGTCCGGGGTCGAATTCGACTCGACGGACCACGTCCTGCACTTCGTCAACGGTGACGACGAGGACCTCATATTCTGGAAGCGCCCCGGCGCCGATGCCGCCACCCTTCTGCACAGCGCGCTCGACTGGGAGCCGTTTCTCGTCAGTCTGGCATCCCTGATGCGCTCCGAAATCCCGCCTCCGGATCTCGGGGCGGACGACGAGAGCATGGATCGTCTCTGGCACGACCCCGACCTGTCGACTGCCGAGGACCTGGAGCTGAGTCAGCCGGAGATCATGTGGGTGGCCTCCTGCTTCATGTCCACCCGGCAGACGGACGAGGAGTCGGCGGATCTCTACGGCCTGGACGAATGCGCCGGGTGCCCGGAGTGCACGGGCGAGGAGCCCGTCGAGCACGGCAAGATCGCGGCGGACGTACTCCACGAGTTCGTCATCGACTGTGTCCTCACCCGGATCGAAGCCGAGCCGGACCTCCTTCGCCGCTCCATATCGGCCATGCGCGAGGACGGCCGGATTACTCCGGAGATCGTGGCGGAACTCGGTCCCCTCGAAGCCGATCCACATGTCGTCCGGCAGGTGATGAAGCTGAGCCGCGCCACTGTGGGGAACCTCGAACCGGAGGCGTTCCGGCTGGCGGTGCTTTATCTGATCCACCGCATCTACATCGGTGGCCCTTCGCTACCCCTCGACCAGCAGGTCCGAATCGAATGGCGCATTCCCGAGCCCGAACCGGAAGCCTTCGCCGCGGGTTGACGGCCGGCTCCACGGAGAACACACCCGTCCCTGGGCAGGGCCCGTCAGCTGAGCAAGGAGACGCCCGTCGTTGCGGCGTGACCACTACGCCGTGATGCCCCCCTTCCCGGCTCGCCAGGAGCCGAGGGCATGCCACTCCTGTGCTCTGGCCACCGAATCCAGACGGCGCTCCTGCACCGACTTGGCACCGACCCATGGAACGCCCGCGTACCTCTCGGCCAACTCGTCGGTCTCGCCGAAGCGTTCCACACAGCAGAGCGGCTGGACACCGTGCCTCATCCGCGTACAAGAAGCCGCGACAGAACGGTGTCCGCAAGAGGACGAGGTGCGCGAACTCCCCTACCGGCACAAGCTGCTCAGAGCGACGGGCGTGAGTCGCCTGAGCAATCTGCGCAGGTCAAGATCGCAACCGGGATCACGCTCCGGCCCGAGCCGGTGTTGGTCGGCACCTGGTCATGACGATTGCCATCGGGCCCTGGTCTCCGCAGCCTGCGCCTCCTCGACAACTGCGGCCCAGTCCTCCGGCCATGAGTCAACAAATCCGGAGGCGTCCTCCGCCGTCAACTCCACCCAGTTGTTGGGCCAGTAGCTCTCGGCCTGGCCTACAGCCACGCAATTGCCAACACTTGGCGGCAAGGCGAACTGTGCCCCTCGGAAATCGACGCCCGCCCGGAAGGAGTCAAGCAAGAACGTCGCCCCGTTAGCCTGGGCTTTCTGAAAGGTGACCGAGCCGTGGAAAACAGCATGGGTGAACCAGGCGTGGTTCTGTACCATCATGCGGTCGAAGTAGGTATTCTCGCTGAACTGCGACCGCGAGAACTCGGCATTGAAGCCGAAGTAGGCATCCTGGAAGTCGGTGTGGCCATGAAAGGCCACCCATCGAAACCAGCTGACCGCCTCGAAGCGTGCCCTCTGGAATGAGACCTCATATCCCAGAAAGACGGCTCCGACAAATCTGGCCTCCCCGACGAATCGCGCACCATTAAAGTAGGCCTCTCCCTCGAACTGCGCTTCATCGAAGTCAGCACGGCGGAACTCGCAGCCGCTGAAATGCGCGTCACAGAGATATCCCCGCTTCAGGTCGACATCCATGTCCGGCCAGAAGACCGGGTTCACGCCGTCACCGCGTTGGGGCCTCAGCCTGGCAGCCAGCAGCATCTGGGCGGTGCGCCTGACCTGACCCTCGCCCACGTCGCTCGTGTCCGGCGGGATACGGAGGTAGTCGCACAACTCATTGACGATTCGCTGCCGCTTCTCGGGATACTCGTCCCCCAGATCTCCAAGCGTGCGCAGAGCTGCCATACGCACGTGCGGCAAACGGCCGGCCAGGTGATCGACCGCTTTCTGATGCAGTACCTCGAAGGGGATTGGGTGGGGCTCGCGCCCGTGACTAGGGGCCGCAGTCACGGTGGGCGCGACAGATTCGGAGCCGAGCGGCCTCAGGCGCAAGTTTTCGTAGAGACGCTCTAGTTGACCGTGCTCTTCCCGCCACCAGTCGATCGCCACCGGGATCGAGAACGATCCGCTACGCCCGTCCACGTGATTCACGCAGGCCGCGACCCACTGCTTGACGATATAGAAGTCCTGCGGCCTCGCGTAGCCTCCATTCTCGGTCTTCGAGACAGTGGCGGGGGCGACCCCAATGGCTTCGGCAAGCTCGCGCATGGTCAGCCCGGCCTCCCCGCGCAACCGGCCTAGCAAACCGCCAAATCGTCGGACGGCCCCCTGCCAGTCCTCGGCCACCTCGTTCACCCCTGCATCCTCCCAGAATCCCAACCCTGATCTCGGCGATCCCCTAGGAAACCCTCGATGCTCCTGTTCGGGATGCGTTCGCGATCGGTCTGCGATCGCCTCTAGCCAGGGCTTGCAGCGACCAACCTCATCCCATCGGTGTCTAGATGAGGGGAGTTGGCCATGAGAACGAATGGCCAGGTGGTTCGGGTCAAGGTGAGTGGAGCGGCTAAGGGAACGACAGTGATCGTCGAACTGGAGGAGCGGGCTGGTGAGGTGTCGATACCGAAGCCTGAGCCACGCCGCAGTCGGCGGCTGAGCCTAATGCTGCTGGCAGACGTGCTGATCCGAGCCTTCAGTGGCTCCGCCGCTCTGGCGCTGATGCACGAGGCTCAGCGAATTCGCTGGGCCGAGGCCTTGCACTGGCTGGCACCCTGACCCGAGCGGGTGCGGGCCTCCCGCCTGGACGGGCCGGGGCCTACTACCTGTGACGCTCCCGCTCGCCCAAAGTAGGTGCTTGCAGGGAGTCGACCATGGTCTCAGTTTTGGTCTCACTCACCGTCCAGCCGGGTTCAACCGCCGCCCAGTGGCTCACTCCGGCCCAGTTCAGGACGGGTGTGAACCCCGGCGGACAGGGTTCGGGAGAATTGGAAAGCGTGTTGGGGGCAACCCCTCACGAGTTCGAATCTCGTATCCTCCGCACCTGCCCGCCAGGGCAAACGAGGGCCCCGACCGCTCAGCGGTCGGGGCCCTCGTCGTTGCGTGGTCTCAGTTGGGATCTTGGGGGCCCACCAACCACTCTTACCCAAGTCTTCAATCCCATCGCCAGCCGTGCCCCAGCGTCGGCTATAAGACCGGCTGTCTCCCCTCGACAGCGCTGAGCACCGCCGCGTAATGCCCTGCCATGCTGGCCGAGCTGGAGCGTGAACCAGTGCAGTGCCTCATGACCGAGCTGGTCGTTGCGCGTCAGTGTGGAGGATGTGCACCAGCTGTTCCAGAAGTCCTGCAGCCCGAGCACCAGTGTCCGGATCTTCCAAGGCGCTCAGGAGTTCATCGACCCTGGCTGCTACCAAGTCCCTCTCCTTCGGCATGAGATCTATCTCTTCACGCCGCAGTGCGGCGCGTACGCCAGCAAACGCCTTGATCACCGCAGTGGCCTTCACCTCCGGATCGCCTGTCGCGAACTGAAGGTCTGCGTACTTGTCGATCCACCAGGTCAGACCGAGAGCATCGTCAGCAAGGCGTTCACGCAGCGCGGCAAGCCGAGCGGTCTCGCGTTGCTCATCCAGCCGGATTCGGCGTTCGGTGAGTGCCTGTTGGCGGGCGTACTCCGCGGTCTCCGCGTCGAGGCTGAGCACGACCCCACCAGTGATCGTGATGCGTGGATCCACCCCAATCGGGTCCGCCAGCGCACCATTGACAGCGTCCTCCGCCTCCTCGGTCTGTAGAGGTAGAAACCTCTGGCTGACTCGCTCAGCCTCGGCACGAAGCAGTGATCGAGTGAGCGCGTGCGGGTGCAGAGGAGGAGCCCCGACGTCAGCGGGCACCGCGAATTCGTATGACACCACGGCTGTGAACCGAAGGCCACCACGCGCACTGTTCAGTACGGTCGTAAACGAGTTCGGGAAGCGGTCAACCGCGGAGGTCGCCTCGGGCCTGTGCCCTGGGCGACCTCCCCAGAGTCGGAAGCGACTCACTCGACCGACGCACTGATGCGGGCGCGAGCGGCCATGGCGTCACGGATAGCTTGGGCATACTGGTGCCGCAGACCGCGGCGCAATTCGCTGTCACCGCCGAGGAGGTGGTTGAGGTCGTCGCCGAGGCTGTCAGCCTCTTCCTCGAAGACAACCGAAATCACCTCCTGCAGAAGGCCACCCGGGATCTTGCTCGCCTCTGCAGCGCGACACCAACTATCCAGGGCTAGCGCTGCGACCGACCGCGTTCCGCTGTTGCGCCATGCGGCGCGCCATCCGTCCATCAGGAGCTTCCGGACTGCTTCGCCCTCCGCTCCCTCATGGCTGAGCAGATCGAGCACCAAGGCGGCAACGGAGCCGACCCCGTCATCATCCGCCGTCCCTGCGCTACCAAGGTCCAGGAGACCAATGAAGGTCGTCGCGGCCGTACTCGGCGGCCTGGCGTCGCCGTCCTGCTCCGGCATCCAGTCGACAAGCGCCTTGAGCACCTGGGCGGCAAGCGTCGGCTCACCAAGCATGCCAGCCAAGGTGTCGAGGGCCGCTCGTGCCGTGGCCTCGTCAGCAGGTTGATCAAGGACGTAGCGCAGGCGGGTCAGCGCGATGTGCGGGAAGTCGTGGCCAAGCTGCCGACCGCAGACTGCGACCACTGCGCGTTGCCGCTCGCCCTTGCTCGTCCCCTTCGCCCAGTTGCGGAGCTTATCGCGAACAGCTGCACCGATCACCGGGTGGACGGCCAGGTCGTCGAGGACATTGACCGCCAGACTCTTGCGTCCCTCCTGGGCGAGCCATTGCTCGACTAGGTCGAGGATCGTTCCCGGCCCTTCGGATTCGGCGAGCGTGGTCAAGGCGGACGCCAGGCGCTCGCGGTACGGCTCTGCGATCTCCTTGGCAGCACTGATCTGACCCAACCAGTCCTTCAGCACGGGGACAAGCTGCGGCCTTGTGTGCCACACGTGACGAAGTACTGCCCGGTCGATCCCCGGACGGTCCTGGCTGATCGAGGCTGTACCGTTCGCCCGGAAGGCAATGTCCGCGTCGGCGCACCGGCTTTTGGCATCGGGGCCGGCCAGTGGACCGCCAGGTAAGGTCGGCCAGTTCACCTGTGACATGGCGAGGAGCCGGTCAGCGGCATCCAGCACCACCCGTGCAGGGCAGCAATCCAGAAATGCGCCGGCGATCCGGAGCGCTCGTGGTCGGGGTGCGCCGTCCTCATCACCGCTGAACCACTGCTCGAGCACGCCTTCCCAGTTCTTGTACTCGGCTCGGGCGTTGGCGTCGTCGTGGGCAGCGGCCCGCGCGATGATGCCGGCGAGGCGTTCCGCCTCTCCCGGAGCGGTGTCCGGAGTGAGCAGATTGACGAACACGCTGTCGCTCATGCTCAGCCACTTGACCCGGTCTGCGGTGTCAGACTTTGCGAGCAGCCTGCGCTCCACGACACCGGCGGCGCTTGGCCGAATCGCAGGCACGGCAGGAACTGCTGTCCCGCTGGCGGCGTCACCGACGGATCCCCAGGCGTCACGACTCGCGAGCACTACCAACCATGTGCCATCAGCCCGGGCACGGACTGCGTACTGCGCCAACTGCTCGCGAAAGCGGTCGGACAGAAAGTCGCCCTCAGTTGCCAGGTTGAGCAGGTAGCCGGTGTTGGGCTCCTCTGGGATAAGCGCGACGTCGGGCTTCTCCCAGTCGGGAAGCAACTCAAAGAGCCGAGCACCACGCGGCAGACAGTCGTCCAGCAATCGCAGTGCCTCAGTGCGCCCGCCTGTTCCTCGCTCGGTCACAAGCACCAACACGTGCTGGGCGTCTCCCTGACCGTACTCGGCCTTGAGCAGCCGCGACGCGTCCGTGAAACCGCCCGGTGGCTCGAACAGATCACGTCGCAGGATGTGTTCGCGGGAGAGGGGACGCGGGCGAAGGTGCGCGAGACCCTGAACATACTTCGTGATGTAGAGGTCCCGGCGGGCGATGTTGACGTCACCGCCGATCTGATTGTCCGTCATCGCGACGCCGTTGGGGTCGCCAGACTGCTGGGGCGGAGCCGCAACGGCGGACTCGGGTGCCGTTACGCCTGTCTGCGGATCCGTTCCAACCCGGGTCAGGGACTGGCCAGGAGGAACCTGCGGCTCGGCATCCGGTCCAAGCGACTCGTAGGGGTTCACGCCTTCCTCCCCTTGATTTGGTCACGTCCGACTACGGTGAAGTCCCCACCGCCAGTCTTGATGTTCTTGAACGTCTGACCGCTGTTGATCACCACGCCGGCCTCCGCGGACCGAGGATCGTTCCGCAATTCCTCGATCAACTGCAACAGTTCAGCCTCCGCTTCAAGGCTGCGCTCGGCCAGGGGCAGCAACGCCCTCGCCAAACGCCCGGCGTAGAACCGTTCAGCACCCTCGCGCTCGTCCTCAGGCAGCCCGGCAAGTTCTTGCTGGAACTCGTCGAGCCGAACCAGGATGGCCTGCCCCTCCTCAGGCGTCCCGTGCCGCTGGAACCACTGCGCACACCGTTGCCTGACGAGCCCCCACACGTCGGTACCCATCGCACCTGCGAAAGCCCCAGCAGCTGTCGCGGCCAGCTCCACCGATGTCGACAACAGACCCCCTGAATCGAATATCCGTTCATGCTCACCTCACTGCCCGCGCCAAGACATGCAGACAGAGCGGGAAGCCATGAACGGCTCCCTGGATATCCCTACCCCAGAAGTTAACGATCCCCAGCGGCAACATGCCTGCCAACCGACAGATATGGCACACTAGTTCTGGCCGAATCAAGCCATTCCCGCTTCCAGCGATCGCAGACATGGGAGCCTCCGCATGCGAGGCATTCGAGATGTGAATTCAGCCTGGTCAAGCCTATGACACCTGCGGCACAGTGCCCACTGCGATCAGTTGTTCGAACTTGGGAGAGCATCAGCAGTCTGCGACAGTAAATCTAGACCCGTCTGCGTACAGCAGCCCCGCCTGCCGCATGACACGCCAAGCTTGTCACGTGACCAGCGCATTTGCCAGACCTCTGATCACAAACAGCCCATTCCCGGGCAGAGGTGCGCCCTATGCAAATGGCTGCTTACCGTTCACTGACGCGAGGTGAAATGCAACACTGCCGATGTGAAGGTCACCACCGTGCGCTGGCTCTTGGCCCCCATTAGCAGCTGGCGCGTGCGTCGTCTCCAGCGACTACTTAGTGGCGGACTGCCGGACGAAGCTGCATGGCAGCTAGTCAGGCTCCGGTACCACTTGGATGAGATGCCTTATGTCCAAGACGCCATGACGCGGTACACGGAAAGTGGTAGCGGAACCAAAGGAGTCGACAAGGATCTTGACGCATAAGCCCACGAAGGAATGACCTGAATCGCTACAGCCAGCAACCAGGGTCACGCAGTGCTCGGACAATTCCACAGGCTGGGGCCCGACTACGTGAAAGTCGGGCCCCAGCCTGTCGTCTCGGTATTGCTCCCGACTCGGACTTCGGACTCAGACGGCGTCTTCTCCAGAGGCTTCGAGGCCGTCAGCCGCCGTGCCCCAGAGCAAGGCGTCGATCTTCTGGCCAACGTCACGCAGCATCGGGTCGGTGACGTGCTGGTAGTGCTTGGCCATCGAGGCTGAGGACCAGCCCATGATGGCCATCACGATCCGTTCCAGCACACCGAGGAGCAGGAGGACGGTGGAGGCGGTGTGGCGGGCGTCGTGCAGGCGGCCGTCGCGGACGCCGGCCTCGCGCAGGAGCCGCTTCCAGTAGTGGTAGTCGGTGCTGGGGTTGAGCGGCTCGCCGGCTTCGGAGGCGAACACGTAGCCCTTGTCCAGCCAGAGGTCCCGGGCAAGGGCACGCTCGCGGTCCTGCTCCTCCTTGTGCTGACGGAGGATCTTGGCGAGCTGCTCGGGAAGCGGGACGGGCCGCCTGCCCGCTCTGGACTTCGGGTCCGCGGTCTCAGGGCGAGTCGGGACCTTCTGGATGCAGAAGCCGGGCTTGCGGCCGCACTCCTCGCGGCACCCGTGCGCGTACTTGGGCCGCAGCCGGCCTCGCAGAACCCACGCCATCCCGTTGTCGAAGTCGATGTCCGTCCAGCAAAGAAACCGCATGTAGAGCGATCACGGAGGCGTACACGCCGTCCACGCGACCCAGCGTTCACGCGCGAGCCCCCTGGAAGGGGGCTCGCGTGTACGCCCTACCGTGAACTCCCTGCGTTCGAGGCGACTCTAAGCCGCCGCCCGCTGTAAGCAGGTAGAGCAGCAACAAGAGATCACCGTGATCCGTATCCTGATCAGGCCACCGAAAGCCGGAGCAAGTTGTGGGGTAAGGACTCCTTACCTGGCGCCGCTCCTGGCGGAGCAAGTTGTCGTATAGGACGGTCCTACGGCCCGCCGCCGCATTTGCCCTCGCCCATGGGCGCAAGAGTAAGCCTGTAACCAGCGTCAGCGGCTAGGCGCAGAGCCGCCGATGCTCGCGATCGGACAGTCACGGTCCGCCGTCAGTCATTGGCTGCGGGCGCGAAGTAGTCGCGGAGCATGACGGTGGTCCACTCGGCCTGGTGCTGCTCTCCGTGGGGACCCATCTCACCGAACCACGGCTTCACGTCAAGGACCGGTGTTCCGTCCACGGCGTCGAGGTCTTCGACGTGGAGGTCCAGACCGTCGACCTTGAGCAGGCGGCAGCGGGAGACCCCGAGCCAGTTCAGGCGCCGCATGTTGCGGTGCCCGAAGATCCCGACCTCCGGCCACTCCGGGTTGTCCCGGGGCCGGCGGGCGCCGAGGTTCAGGTCGGTCGGGTCCGTGAGGTGGAACCGGAACACGATCTCCAAGTGCGAGAAGTCCTCAAGCCCCTTGGTCGCGTCGGCGGTGAAGAGGGATCCGTCCAGCCGGATGATCGCCCGGGTGCCGCCCCAGAAGTCGTCGGTGGGTTCGATCCGTCCGCCGACCACGTGGCCGAGCACCTCGACCTCGAACGTCTCACGGTCTGCCATCAGTGACTCCTCATCAGGCTGTTTCGGACAGGTATGCGGCAGCGCGCGCGTCGATCTCGCTGATTGCTGCGGTACCGCGCCGCCGGTAGGGGGAGAGCAGGGTGCGCATGTCGGCAGCGGCCTGGCGGGTGCGGCCGGACCGTACGCCGTCCATGGCATCCAGCGCCTGCGACCAGGTGGCACAGGCTCGGTCGATGTTGTTCATCTGCGCGTACACGGAGCCGAGGTATCCCAGGGTCACGGCGTGGGTGCGGGTGAACTTCGTCGCCTTGCGGGTGCGGACACTGTGGTGGAACTCGCGCACCGAGCCGTCGAGGTCACCTATGTCGCGCAGGGCGCACGCGGTCTCGTGGGCGAGGCTCGCCTCACCGAAGAAGAACACGCGGTCCGGCTCAGCGATGTCCTCGCTCGCGGCGGACAGGTCGTCTTCGGCTCGCAGCAGCGCCTTGGCAGCGGCGTTCTTGCGGCCGGCGGAGGCCAGGCTCCGGGCGTGAACGACGCCGAGGAGAGCCCGCTCCCGTGGCGAGGCGAGCGCGTATCTGTCGCCGTCTACGGACGCGGCGGCGAGATCGAGCGCCTGCTGGTAGTGCCCGAGGTCGATGGCCTGGTGCGCCATCGCCCGCAGCACGTGAGCGGCCATCGTCGGATCGCCGGCCTCAGCCGCGAGCTTCACCGCCTCGGCGAAGTACCGCTGCGCTGTCGCGTGCTGGCCGCCGTCGAATGCCATCCAGCCCGCCAGGTAGGCGAGTTCGCTGGCGGTGGAGAAGAGGTCACGGCGGACACGCTCATCGGTGAACTTCCCGCGCAGGTAGGCGGTGACATCGGTCGCCAGGTACTGCACCACGGACGTCCAGGCGTGTCCGCCGCCTCGGCGTTGGTCCACTTGGGAGAACAGGGTGGTCATGTCGCGGACGGCTGCCAGGTCGCCGGGGCCGACTCGGCGGGTTGCCGCAGCGCTGCGCGCGCTACCCCGCTCGGCCATGCGCTGCCACCAGTCTTCGCCGGGCAGGGAGAGCGCGGCCACCGAGTAGACCACCACCCCCAGCGCCCGCCTGCGTTCCACGTCCACGTCGGTTCTCCCGAGTTCGGCCAGCGCGCTCAGCGTATCCGCGTCCCAGTCGGGTTTTTGGGGTGCGGGCGCGATCAGGCCGATCTCGTCCAGCGTCACGACCCGTCCGCCGAGCGCGCGGCCCAATGCCTCGGCCAGGAAGGCACCGACGTTTCCGGCCGGCTGTCCGCCGTTCTTCCAGTGCGTGATGCTCGACTTGTTGGTCTCCAAGAGCTCGTCATGCTCGGCCGCCACCCGCCTGACCAGGCGCGCGATCGCATCGCCGGATAGCTTCGTCTCGTCGATGACCTTCCGCAGCCGCTCGTTCGGTTCCCTCGTCGGCGCCAAAGCGCACCTCCCTGACGGGCCGTTAAACCGCTTAGACCGCATAGCGTGCCCAACACCGTACTCCCAGTAGCGATTAGGCGGTTCACTAACTGCATGCCGCCCACCGGGTGGGGCCGATTCGGGCCCTGAGGCCCTGCGGAGCGGCGGCCTGCGGCGGCTCCAGCTGTGCATCCGGCATCGAAGTCGCCCCGCCAACTCGTGACCTCGGAGAGGCTGATGACGACTGCCGACCGCACGCCGCACCCGTGGAGCCGCAACGGCACCGCCACGCTGATGGACCCCAATCGGCCAATCCCGCGCCGATCCACGAGTCCGACACGGGAGGGCGCCGCCGCGACCAGCAATCGCATGCTGCCGGACGAACACCGCAGCAATGACGGGCTGTGCGTCCGGTGCGAGAGCCCCTGGCCCTGCGGCGTGACCAGGAGCATCCGTTTGGGGAGCATCGCGTGATCAGCGACGAGCTCCACATCCAGGCCGCCGCTCGGACGGTCGTCTTCATCCCGAACCGGGACCGAGCCCGCCGACGCGCCCTGGTCCTGCGTCAGCTCGCCGCCGGTCGCCGTCGCCGCAAGCGCCACCGGGGGTCGGCGGCGTGAGCACCGAGAACTCCGCAGACTTCAAGCTCCCAGAGGAACGCCACCAGGGCCTGAACATCCGCACGTTCAAGATCGCGAAGGACGGCACTCGGTACGGCGACTCCGGCGTCATCACCGTGGAATCGCAACCCGGCGCCTATGCGTACCACCCCTCGGCGACCTGGCCCGCCTGCCGCTGCCCGAAGCATCGCGACGGCTGACCGCGCGTCCCCGCAGCACCACTCATCCCACATGTGAGAGGAAGAGCCTCCCTTGTCCCTCGAACAACTTTCAGGAAAGACCGTCCTGGTCACCGGTGCTGGCGGCCTCATCGGCAGCCGCATCACGTCCCAGCTCCGCCGGCTCGGCGCCCGCCCCATCTCGGTGTGCAAGCTCGACGCCTACCCGCACGAGGTGTACCGCGAGCGGTTCGGCATCGACGTCACCGACCCGGACTTCATCATCGGCGACATCGCCGAGCCGGACCTGATGCGCAAGGTGATCTCCGGCTGCGACTACGTGATCCACGCCGCCGCCCTGGCCGACGTGGCGGCCTGCACGCGCCGACCACTGGACGCCATCGACACCAACATCACCGGCACCCAGCGCGTCCTGGACGCCGTCGCCACCTCGGACCGGGTGCGCAGGATGGTGTTCGTCTCCTCCGCCAGCGTCTACGGCAACGGCAGCCCACGGTTCGCTGAGGGCGCGGCGGTCCAGCCGGTGTCGGTGTACGGCAACAGCAAGGCGTGGGGCGAGCACCAGACCGCCGCGGTGCTCGGCGGCGCCGGCATCTCCTACGCCGTCGCGCGGTATTTCTCGGTATACGGCGAGCCGCAGGTCGTCAAGGAGCGGAGCCACTCCTGGGTGGTCGCCTGGTTCGCCATGCGCGCCGCGCTCGGCCTGCCGCTCCACCTCAACGGCGGTGGCCACCAGATCCGCGACATGGTCCACGTCGACGACATCGCCACCGGCACCGTGCGGGCGCTGGTCATGCCCGGTGCGCACAACGAGACCATCAACATCGGCACCGGGACTGGCACTTCAATCCGGCAGATCGCCGAACTCGTCCGCCGCCACTACCCGGACGTCCCGTTGATCGAGACGCCCATGCCGCCTGGTGACCCGGAAGGCGGATACGCCTCCGTCGAGCGGATGGAGCAGCTGCTGGGATGGCGCCCGGGCATCACGATGGAGGAAGGCCTCGCCCGCTACGTGGCCTGGTTGAAGGCCACGCCAGAGGCCATCCCCGACTGGATGCGCCGGGCAGCGGCCGCCTAGATGATCGGCGGACGCCCCAACCGGGTCATGGTCCACACCGTGCGCCAGCGCATCGGCTTGCGCCGGCCGCACGGTGTGCGCCAGCCCTCGGCAAAGCCCGCGAACCACGCCTTCAGGCCAGCAACGTCCCTGGTCCGGGCGACGGTGAGCGCCATCCACACGCCGAGGTAGACCGGCATAAGCAGGGCCGGGAGGTGGCGGCGCGCCAGGTACACCCGGTTGCGGGCGTTTACCCGGTAGAAGAAGGAGTGCCGGGTCGGGCTGGTGCGCGGGTGCTGGAGCAGCAGCTCGGGGACGTACAGCACCCGCCACCCGGCATCCAGGGCCCGCCAGGCCATGTCGGTCTCCTCGTGCGCGAAGAAGAAGGCGTCCGGCCAGTCGCCGACCTGCGCCAGCATCTTCGAGGACAGTGCGTGGCCGCCGCCGAGGAAACTGGTCACCTCGCCACCACGCATCGGGTCGCCGGCCCGCAGCCGGGGGACGTGGCGCCGCTGGGTGAGGCCGGTCTCGTCAGCGATCCGGAAGCTGACGATGCCCAGCTGGGAGTCGGTCTCGTACAGGGCGGTGATCCGGGCGAGGACGTCGTCGGCGACCAGCAGGCCGTCGTCGTCCAGGTCGATCACCACGTCCACCTCGCGCAGGTGGTCGAGAGCGACGTTGCGACCGCCGGTCACCCCGAGGTTGTCCGCGAGCTCCACGCCCGCCACCCCGGCGGGCAGTTCCGGCAGTACGCACCCGTTGCCGACCACCACGACCTTCGTGGCCTTGACCGTCTGCATCTCCACCGAAGCCAGCAGCTCGGCCAGCTCCTTCGGCCGCGTGCCCATGGTCAGGATCGCCACACCCAGCTTGACGCCCACCGAACCTCTTCCCTTCGAGGAACCAGAGATGACCTCACGAACGCCGAAGCCGGGTGCCGCGTCGCTCCGCGAACTCGCCGAGAACCGGAGCCTTCCCGCCCATCAGGTCATGGACCAGGACACACTCGCCTGGATCGCCAGAAACCGACCCCAAGCCTCAGCCGCGCCGCCCACCCTGCCACATCCGCCGCTCATGCTGGTACCGGACGTCACCTGGTTCACGGAGCCCCGGCTCGTCGACTCCATCCACGGCATCCGGCACAACGCCCGAGTCTCTCTGCTCGCCGGTCTGCTCGCCCAGGAGTACGGACTCGACCGCGATCACACTGCAGCTCTGTGCGCCGCCGCAGCGGTCCACGACTGCCGGCGGTGCGACGACCGCGACGATCCCGGACACGGCCGACGGGCAGCACTCTGGTTCACCCGCAACCAACCTGCCGTGGCCACCATGCTCGGCCGCGAACTCCCGCCCGATCTCTCCCCGCAGGCAGCCGCCGCGATCGGCCTCCACGACGTCCCGTACGCGGACTTCACCTCGCAGCAGAACCTCGCCTACCAGCGGGCGCCCCACTTGATCGACCTGCTGAAGGCAGCCGACTGCCTGGACCGCTACCGGCTCCCTCTCGCCCTCTGGTGGCCCGACCCGTCCCACCTACGCATCGTCATCCCCGCATGGCTCCATCCCGTCGCCTTCGACCTGGTCATCCGAAGCGAACAGGCCCGGCTCGACGGCGCCACCAACCACGGCGCACTCATCCACGCCAGCCAGATCCTCAACCCCCGGCAGTAGGAGGCCGTCCATGCACCACGAGTGGGACAACGCCCACACCGACCACACCAGCAGCGTTACACGGCCCGGCCCCTCCGGCCTCGCCGAGAACGAAGCCGACTGGCGCCACCACCTCGAACACGGGACGCCCAACGGCTGGCTCCTGAGCGGCAACGCCATGACCAAGACGCTGGCCACTGGCCGCCCCATCCACCTGATGCACACCACCGTGGCCCTGCACGCGATCCGAGCCAGCGGACACCTGTACGCCTCCACCGGCTGCCTGGTCGCGGCCCTCTACTGCGCTCCCCTCACCCCCGAGCCCGCCGGCCTGCGACCCCACAACTTGGGCACCTACCTGCTGGAGACCAAGAAGCACACCCGCACCCTGGTCTTCGAGATCACCCCCGACGCTCCTGTGCCGCCCAAGGGGATCGACTACCTCCGACTGGGCGCCATCCACCTACGGACCTACCTCACCCACCGCAGCTTCCTCACCGAGCCCGAAGACACCCAGCTCCGCCGAGCAGTACTGAACCGACTCCGTGCAGCGGCGCCCTTCCTCGACACGCTCCTGGCCAACGCCGCCGGCAAGCAGACGCCGGAAGCCGATTTCATCGACTGGCTCGCCGACACAGTGCCGGCCGTGCCGTTCCTCGGCTACCTCTACTTCGAGGTGCTGTCCGAGTACCTGGTGCTCCACTCCGCGACCCCCGAGACCGAGGCGTACGCCCAGCTCGGAGAGATGAACAACCGCCTCTACAAGCGGCTGGCCTTCTCCGCGGTGCAAGGCATGGACCAGCTCTTCGACCTGTCCCGCTTCAACCCGGGACACGAACGCCTCCTCCGACTCGTCGGGCAGATCGAGGCCAACCTGGCCTCCAAGGTGGCCCGCTACACCAGGCAGCGGCTGTCACACCTGTTCGCCACTGTGGCGCTCGCGCCAGGCCAGGATGCGGCGTCATTCACCTTCCGCGACGCGGACTTCGACACCGTCGCAGTGACCGCACCACACCTGCTGGGCCAGCTCATCTTCCGTGAGATGCGCATCGTCCACCGCTACCCCCAGCTCTACCTCGCCTTCGAGCAGGCCAAGGCCCTTGAGGCTTGGACGTACTGGAATGCCGAAGGCATCCCGACCCCGTTCAACGGCACGATCCCCAAGGGTGAGATCGGCATCAACACGGCCTACCCACGAGCCCGCTACACGGTATGGACCGCGGAGACCTGCGAACGCGGGCTGCTGCACCCGATGGAGCGGCTCAACGTCACCTTTCTCCCCCGCCTCGCCGAGCTGTCCATGACCGCCATGCGGAGAGACGAGACAGGCAAGGCCTCAGGACACCTTCCCTTCGGCAGGGTGGCAGCGCTGGCCGGGGCACAGTCCGACAATGAGGCCCCGGGCCCCACGCGTGGTCCGAACCCGGCCCCACCCGAACCGATTTCGGCCAGTTCTTCTCCTTCTCTGAACGCGTGTGGAGCACCTTCGAGGAGGCCATCACTCGGCTCGGCCTCGACGGCCTCCTCACCGAAACAGACCACCGGTAACACTGCCGCCGCACCCTGATCCGACCGCACTGCCTCAGTCGGCGATCCCCGCGGGACGGCAGGCCCGCCCGGCTGCGGGTCAGCGGAAGGCCGGGGCCGTCCGGGTGGCCCAGGAGGCGAAGGTGCGGGGCGGGCGGCCGAGGATGTGTTCGACGGCGGGGCTCACCTCCTGCTCGGCGGGCAGCGGCCGGCCGAGGATGGCGAGGGTGCCGTCCACCACCGGTTCGGGCATGAAGGCCAGCATCTGCGCGCGGGCCTCGGCGCGGGTCTGCTCGACGAACCGCACCGGGCTTCCCAGCGCCTCGCCGATCGCCTCGGCCCGCTGGCGCGGGCTGACGGCGGCGGGTCCGGTCAGGTCGTACGTCCGGCCGGTGTGGCCGCCTCCGCGCAGGACCGCCGCCGCGACCTCGGCGACGTCCGCGGGGTCGACGGTCGGCAAGGCGACGTCGCCGAAGGGCGCGGCCGCCGTCCGCTGCTCGCGGATCGGCCCGGTCCAGGCGAAGGCGTTGGAGTTCAGGCCCCCGGAGCGCAGGACGGTCCAGTCCAGGGCGGAGCGGCGTACCGCCTCCTCGAACGCGACCGGGTGGCGGTAGACCTCGGGCCTGGTCCCGGCGCCCTGCGAGGAGAGCAGGACGACCCGGCGCACGCCGCCCGCCGCGGCGAGGTCGAGGATGCCCTGCGGGTCCTCGCCGGCGACCAGCAGGAACAGCGCGTCGGCGCCGTCCAGCGCCGGGCGCAGGCTCGGCGGGTCGGCGAGGTCGGCCGCCACGTGCCGGACACCGTCGGGCAGCGGAGCCGGACGGCGGGAGACCGCGGTCACCTGTTCGCCGGCCTCGGTGAGGATCCGGACCAGTTCCTGGCCGACGTTCCCGGTCGCACCCGTCACAACGATCATGAGAAACCCCCGCGGGTCGGCAGCTGAGCTGGCAGCTGAATTGGCAGTTGAAATGGCAACTGAGTTGGTGAGTGAGCGAGTCGGCACACTAGTGAGTTAGTTGGCTGACTTGGTTGAGACCCTAGCCGCTCCCCGGGGCGCACGTCTACAGTCAGTCAGGTGACTCACTCAAAAACTGCCCGGCGTTCCTCGGGCAAGCGGGAGCGGCTGGCGGCCGCCGCCGCCCAGGTCCTGCACGAGCAGGGCGTCGAACAGACCACGCTCGCCGACATCGCCCGGGCCGCCGACGTGCCGGTCGGCAACGTCTACTACTACTTCAAGACCAAGAACGAGCTGGTCGAGGCGGCGATCGACGCCCACGCACAGAGCCTCGCCGCCCTGATCGGCGCACTCGACGCCCTCGAGACCCCGCAGGACCGGCTGAAGGCACTGCTCAACGGATGGATCGAGCAGCGCGAACTCACCGCCCGCCACGGCTGTCCGACCGGTTCACTCGCCTCGGAGCTCGACAAGCGCGCGGACGGCCTCGACCAGGCCGTCGCCAAGGTGATCGGGGCGCTCATCGACTGGGCCGAGCAGCAGTTCCGGGCGATGGGACGCGAGGACGCCCGCGAACTCGCGGTCGCGCTGGTCGCCGCGTACCAGGGGATCTCGCTGCTCACCAACACCCTGCGCGACCCCGAGCTGATGGCCGTCGAGGGCCGCCGGCTGGAGCGCTGGATCGACTCGCTCACCTGACGGTCCGCCACAGCCGGCCCGGAACAGGCCGGGACGGCTCGGGGCGGGCCGCGGCAGCCCTCGTCGCCGGGTCCGACTCACCCCTGCGGGCGAACGTCCCGGCCCGGGGCCGCGCGCTGTAGCAGGCTCTCCGCTGGCGCCTCGTCCCGATCGTCCCGGTCGTCACGGCGGCGGTCGGTGACGGCGCCGCCCGGACGACTTCTGACTTCTGTGGAGGCTGGCATGGCGAACGTCCCGGACGACCTCAAGTACAGCAAGGACCACGAGTGGGTGCGCTCGATGGGCAAGAGTCAGGTGCAGGTCGGCATCACCGACCACGCGCAGCGCCAGCTCGGCGACATCGTCTACGTCGAGCTGCCCAAGTCGGGTGACCGGCTGGAGCAGAACGAGCCGTTCGGCAGTGTGGAGTCGGTCAAGTCGGTGTCCGAGATCTTCATGCCGGTGACGGGCAAGATCTCCGCGATCAACGAGAGCCTCCACGACGAGCACGAGCAGGTCAACACCGACCCCTATGGCGACGGCTGGCTGATCCAGGTCGAGATGTCCGACCCGAAGGAGCTCGACGGGCTGCTCACCGCCGCCCAGTACCGGGACTTCGTCATGCAGGAGTCCTAGCGCAGGCTCCCGGGCGTCCGCCGAGCGGAGCCCGGCGCGGCCCGGGCCCCGCGCCCGCTACATGCAGGGGTTGCCGCGGGTCAGCCCGTACCGGGCGCCGACCAGGTAGGTGCCGGGCGCGGCGGCGTGCAGCACGGTCCACTCGCCGGACTCGGCGAGGCAGCCGCGGTCGCCGCCGCGCGCGCCCTCGATGCCGAGCCACGGTGACCACGGGATGCGCAGCAGGACCGGGCCGGCCCGCGGGACCTCGACGGTGAGGGTGGCGGGCCCGGCCCGGCGGACCGTTGCAGGCGGTTCGGCCAGCGGCACGCCGTCGGTGACCCGGAACAGCCGCCAGCCTTCGTCGTGCCAGATCTCGTTCAGCCAGGGTGGTCCGGCGGCGACGATCCCGGCCTCGTCGACGGCCGCGTCATCGGGCGCGGCGGCGGGCAGGACGACGTAGCCGACGCCCCAGTTGCGCAGCCAGGCGTGGTACGCGTCCGCGGTGAGGGGGCGGTCCTGGTAGAAGACCGGGTTGCGGGCCACGTCGGCCTGCCGGTTCCAGCCGCGGGCCAGGTTGACGTACGGGGCGAGGCCGGAGGCCTCCTGGTGGGAGCGGAGCGGGACGACCTCGATCCGGCCGCGGTCGGCGCCGATCCGGCGCAGTTCGCCGAGCAGGGGTGCGGTGGAGCGGGCCGCCCGGGCGGAGGGCACGGTGGTGATCAGGTCGCCGATCGGCTTGCCGACCTGCCAGGCGGCGACCGCCAGGAAGGCCACCAGCAGGATGGTTCGGCGGCGCCCGGCCACCGGCAGGATGGTCCGGCGCCCCCCGGCCACCAGCAGGGCGGCCTGGCGGCGCCCGCGCGGGGTGGCTTCGAGGAGTGCGGCGAGCAGCACCGTCCCGGCGAACAGCAGCGACAGCCGTTCCACGTTGCTGCCGACCGGCGAGGGCACCGCCCAGGTGAGGGCCACCCCGGCCGCGTACACCGCCGCGCCGCGGCGCACCGTGCGCCACCTGGCCGGGACCAGGGCGGCGACGGCGACGGCGGACGCGGTGACGGGGAAGGCGAGCCACCAGTCGAAGGGCTGGATGCCGTGGAACGGGAAGACCAGCGCGGTGCCGCCGACCACCAGCACCGGGCCCACCATGAGGGTGAGCGCCTCACGGTGACGTCCGGGGCCTGTCCGGGTCAGCGCCAGGGCGGCCGCGGCCACGCACAGGAACAGCCCGGCGACGGGGCTGCTCATGGTGGCGAGCACGGCGAGCAGGAAGGCAGCGGCGGGACGCGGGGTCCCGGCCAGGAAGGGCCCGGCGCACGGCCGGGGGCGGGCCGGGCGGGCGGGCGGCAGGACCGCGCCGAGCGCCGCGAGGCCGAAGGCGACGCCGACCGCGAAGGTGACCCGCCCGGAGGCGATGTTGGCGCACAACGCGACGGCGGTCCACAGCGCCGGCGCCATCGGGCGGCGCAGCGGCGCGCGCACCAGCAGACCGGCGGCCAGCGCCGCCGACACCGTCCCGGCCAGCACGCCGGTGGTCCGGACCCCGAGCCAGCCCATCAGGTACGGCGCGATGAGGCTGTACGAGGCGGGGTGCATGCCGCCGTACCAGGAGAGGTTGTACGCGGCGTCCGGGTAGCGGCTGGTGAACTCCGTCCAGGCGTACTGGGCGGCGAGGTCCCCCGCGTCGGCGGCGAGGAACAGCGCCCACAGCCCGAGCAGGGCGGCGGCCAGCAGGGCCGCGGCGGCCACCGGCCGGCCGCGCGAGGAGCGCAGGAATCGCGGGGAGCGCCGGGCGGGTGAGGGGCGCCCGGTGGCGGCCCGGGGAGCCGTCTCCCAGGTGGTCATCGGATCTCTCTCGCGGCGGCGGACGGTGACAGGACCAGTGGACACCGCGGGAGCGGGCGGTCCCCGGCCGGACACACCGCGCCGTCCCCCGGAACGCCGCCGCCGGTACCGCCGGGCGGCACGCGGGCACCCGGCTCAGCCCGGCCCGGCCCGGCCCCAGCTCGGCCCGGCTCAGTCCGGCTCAGCCCGGTTCGGGCAGGGCAGGCAGGGTGGGCAGGACGGGCAGTTCGCCGGGCGGCCCGGCCGGGTCCAGTACGGCGAAGGGGGCGCCGTGCGGGTCGATCAGCGCGGCGAACCGGCCGAAGGGGCTGTCCAGCGGGCCGAAGACCGTCCGTCCGCCGCGTTCCAGGGTGGCCGCGACGGCCGCGTCGCAGTCCCGGACGGTGAAGTACACGCCGATGTACGGCGGCAGGCCGGGCGGGAACTCGTCCGTCATCGCCAGCCGTCCCAGCACCGGCTCGCCGTCGAGGTCGAAGACCTTGAAGTCGAGTCCGCCGTCCTCCATCCGGCGCACGCCGTACGGGAACACCGCCGGGAAGAAGGCATCGGAGGCCGCGGGATCGCGGGTGTACACCTCGGCCCAGGAGAAGCCGCCGGGCTCGCCGCGCCACTCGACGTCCGCGGGGCCGCCGGTCTGCCGGACCCCGAACGGCACCCCGCCCGGGTCCGACGCCAGCAGCACCGTACCGGGCCGGCCGGCCTCGGCCGGCCCGGTCAGCACCCGGCCGCCGGCCGCGCGGATCCGCCGCGCGGTGGCTCCGGCGTCGGGCGAGGCGAAGGACAGGCACCAGGCCGAGCGGCCCTCCTGACCGGGCGGCGGGGGGACGAGGTCCGCCACCGCCCTGCCGTCCGCGTACGCCCGGGCGCCGCCGCCGGACTCCGGCGGGCGCTGGACGAAGGTCCAGCCCAGTACGTCCCCGTAGAAGCACTGCGCGGCCGCCTGATCGGCGAACCTCCCGTCGACCCAGCACGGCCTGCCCTCGGCGGGGCCTTCCACCGCGGGCCCGCTCACGGCGGGCCCGGCCTCCACCGGTGTGCCCTCGGACGGTGTGTCCCCGGGTTGCCCTGGCACGGCGTCGACTCCTCTCTGCGGTCCGGGCATCTCTGCGATCCGGGCGTCTCCGCGGTCCGGGCAGTGTCGGGGCCCGGGCGGTCAGCCCATGGTCTTCGCGCCGTCCAGGGACTCACGGATGATGTCGGCGTGACCGGCGTGCTGGGAGGTCTCCGCGATGATGTGCAGCAGCACCCGGCGCACCGACCAGCTGGCGCCCGGCTCGAACCACGGGGCCTCCGGGAGCGGGTGCGCCTGGTCGAGGTCGGGCAGGGTGACGACCAGCTCGTCGGTCTCCCGGGCCACCCGCTCGTACGCGTCCAGCAGGCCGTCCAGCGTCTCGCCGGGGAGCATCCGGAACTGGCCCGCCCAGTCGATCGGTTCGCTGCGCATCGCCTCGGCGCCGCCGGTCGCGAACCGCATCCAACGGGCCTCCACCCCGGCGACGTGCTTGATCAGTCCGCCCAGGCACAGCTCGCTCACCGTGGTGCGCAGCGCCGCCTGCTCGTCGCTGAGGCCGCGGACGGTGTGCCGCAGGAAGCCGCGGTGCTTGGCGAGGGTCTCCAGCAGGTCGGCGCGCTCGCCGCCGGCGGGGTTCTGATGAGGTGTCATGACGTGCCTGCCTCCCGGGTCCGTCCGGCTCTCACCGGCGCTTTTCCACCCTTCCACAGCCTCGCGTCCGGGCCGGGAAGGCGCCTCCGCGGGAGGGGAACTGACGGTGTTGCAGGGCCGTGACAGGCGGCATACAGATCAAAGACGCGCGCTTGCCAGACTTCTCTCATCACACGGAGCAGCGACAGGTCGAACGGGCGTCCAACGCCCAGGGAATGACGGCGCGGCTCGATCGGTGACACTCCACCACCGCCGTCAGTACCGTTCCGGGGGGAACCGTCTCATGTCTGCTCGCACCCGCATGCGCAACCGCTCCGCCGTCGCCATCGCCCTCGCCGTCACCGCCGGGGTGGCGCTGCTGACCGCCTGCGACCCCGAGCCCGCCTCGGGCTCCGCCGCTCGCGGCGCCTCGGCGAGCGCCGCCACCACCGGCCCGGCGACGCCGACCGCGGCCCCGGCCACCTCGGCCCCGACCTCTGCCCCGGCCTCGGCCTCCGCCTCGGCCACACCGACCACGGCTCCGACCCCGTCCGCCACCGTCAGCCCCTCGGCGCCCAAGCCTGCCGGGACGACGCCCACCGCCGCCGCGGTCAACGGCACCGCCGGGAACGGACTGACCATCAGCAACGGAACCCAGTACGTGCTGATGAACGGCGTGTCGGTGAACTTCGGCACCGTCGTCCGGGACCTCGCGTGGTCCCCGGACGGCAGCAAGGCGGCCTTCGTGAACGGCTCCGGCGACCTGGTGGTCTCCGGCCCGGACGGCAGCGGCCGCATCGTGGTCGCCAAGAACCCCGGCGGCGAGACCTGGTCCCACCCGACCTGGCAGGTCGCCGCCGCCGACGACCTGAGCCGCATCCCCGCCAAGAACAACATCATCTTCGCCGCGGTCAAGGGAGGAGTCTCCCGGCTGGAGCGGGTCGGTGCCACCACCCCGGGCGGCACCCCCGAGCAGCTCGGGCTGGGCACCCCGGCGGACCCGGACGTGAAGCCGCTCCCGCAGACCGGTAACACCTGGCCGAACGGCGGCGGCGAGGCCGGCTCCTCGGTGTACGCCAACCCCGACACCGGCGAGGTGTACATCCGCGACGACTACCTGCGCCAGCAGGGCGGCCCGATCGGCACGGGGTCCCAGCCGGCCCTGTCGCCCGACGGCAAGGAGACCGTCTTCGTCCGGTCGGTCGGCGGTCACGACCACATCTTCGAGTGGACCGGCTCGGGCACGAGCGCCAAGGACCTCACCCCGAACGCCACCACCGACTACACCGAGCCCGCGTTCTCCCCCGACGGCCGGACCATCGCCGTCCGCACGCCCGGTGGCATCGCCACCCTCCCGGCCCACGGCGGCGCGGCCCCGGTCCAGGTCTCCACCTACCCGGGCCTGCCCGCGTACCGCGCCGGCAAGCACTGACCCGGGGACCCGCCGGGCGGGTCAGGCCGGGCGGGTCAGGCACGGCAGGTCAGGCACGGCGGGTCAGGCAGGGCGGGTCAGGCCGGGCGGGTCAGGCGGGGCGGCGGGCCAGTTCGGCCCGCAGCTCGGCGAGGTGGGTGTCGGCCGTGTCGTGCGGCAGGTACTCGACCAGGTCCAGGAAGCGGAACAGCACCTTGTCCGGGGTGACCGCGTACTCGTAGTCGCCGAAGCCGACCACCGCGCCGCTCCCGCCGCGGGCGGTGCCGCGCACCACGTGCGCGGTCAGCTCGTCCGTGCCGTCGGCCGACAGGCTGCGGCGGGCGTTCGGGCGGGCCAGGTAGGGGCAGACCATCGAGGCGTACAGCATGCACGCGCGGTGGCCGGGGCCCTCCAGGGTCGGCGCGAGGTTCCGGTACGGGCGGCCGGCCGCCAGGGCCTCGGCGATGGCCGCGCTCTCGGTGGCGCCGACCACCCGCCAGACCGGGCCGCGGGGCATCAGCGTGTTGCACACCGAGCACAGCCGTCCGCGGGCGCAGTCGGCGCTGCGCCCGTGGTCGGTGAGCGCGAACTGCGGGAGGCCGTCCTCCCAGGGCGTGATCGCGGGAACGGGGTAGCCGCGGCCGTCGTGAGGCCTGGCCTCGACCTGCGGGGGCTTGGGAACACTGTCGAAACGCACGCACCCTTGCCTACCAGCCCCGACGGCTCCCCCACATCCCCCGCCGGGCCGAAAATGCCCGGCGGCGGCCGGCGCGCCGCGGTTAGCATGCGGTGGCATGACGCATCTGCCTCGTCTTCCCGACGTCCCCGAGCAGCCCTCCCTCGACGGGCTCGAAGAGAAGTGGTCGCGGCGCTGGGACGAGTCGGGCGTATACCGCTTCGACCGGTCCAGGACCAGGGACCAGGTCTTCTCGATCGACACCCCGCCGCCGACCGTCAGCGGTTCGCTCCACGTCGGCCACGTCTTCTCCTACACCCACACCGACGCCGTCGCCCGCTACCAGCGGATGCGCGGCCGCGCGGTCTTCTATCCGATGGGGTGGGACGACAACGGCCTGCCCACCGAGCGCCGGGTGCAGAACTTCTTCGGCGTCCGGTGCGACCCCTCGCTTCCGTACGACCCGCACTTCGTCCCGCCCGGCGAGCCCGGCAAGCCCGGCAAGCCCGGCCGGGAGCAGGTCCCGGTCTCCCGGCGGAACTTCACCGAGCTGTGCGAGCGGCTCACCGCCACCGACGAGACGGCCTTCGAGGAGCTCTGGCAGCGCATGGGGCTGTCGGTCGACTGGACGATGACGTACCGGACCGTCGGCGCCCCGGCCCGCGCCGCCTCGCAGCGGGCGTTCCTGCGCAACCTGGCCCGCGGTGAGGCGTACCCGGCCGAGGCGCCGACCCTGTGGGACGTCACCTTCGGGACCGCCGTCGCCCAGGCCGAGCTGGAGGACCGCGAACGGCCGGGGGCCTACCACCGGCTGCTGTTCGCCCGGCCGGACGGCGCGCCGCCGCTGGAGATCGACACCACCCGGCCCGAACTGCTGCCGGCCTGCGTCGCCCTGGTCGCGCACCCCGACGACGCCCGCTACCGGCCGCTGTTCGGCACCCGGGTGCGGACCCCGCTGTTCGGCGCCGAGGTCCCGGTCCTCGCGCACCGGCTCGCCGATCCGGCGAAGGGCACCGGCATCGCCATGGTCTGCACCTTCGGCGACACCACCGACGTGGTCTGGTGGCGCGAACTGCGGCTGGACACCCGCCCGGTGCTCGGCCGCGACGGCCGGCTCGCCGCCGAGCCGCCGGCCGCCCTGGACTCCGGACCCGCCCGCACCGCCTACGCCCACCTGGCCGGCGCGACCGTGCACACCGCCCGGGAGCGGATCGTCGCGCTGCTCCGCGACAGCGGCGAACTGGTCGGCGAACCACGGCAGATCAGCCACCCGGTCAAGTTCTACGAGAAGGGCGACCGGCCGCTGGAGATCGTCACCACCCGCCAGTGGTACCTGCGCAACGGCGGCCGCGACGAGCGGCTGCGCGCCGAACTCCTCGCCCGCGGCAGCGAACTGTCCTGGCACCCGCCGCACATGAAGGTCCGCTACGACAGCTGGGCAGAGGGCCTGAACGGTGACTGGCTGGTCAGCCGGCAGCGGTACTTCGGCGTCCCGATCCCGGTCTGGTACCCGCTCGACGCCGACGGGAACCCGGACCACGGGCGGCCGTTGACCCCGCCGGAGTCGGCGCTGCCGGTCGACCCGAGCAGCGACACCCCCGCCGGGTACGAGCCCGCGCAGCGGGACCGCCCGGGCGGTTTCACCGCCGACCCGGACGTCATGGACACCTGGGCGACGTCCTCGCTGACCCCGCAGATCGCGGCCGGTTGGGAGCGCGACGAGGACCTGTTCGCCCGGGTCTTCCCGATGGACCTGCGCCCGCAGGCGCACGAGATCATCCGGACCTGGCTGTTCTCCTCGGTGGTCCGCGCGCACAGCGAGCACGGGGTGCTGCCGTGGCGGCACGCCGCGATCTCCGGCTGGATCCTGGACCCTGACCGCAAGAAGATGTCGAAGTCGGTCGGCAACGTCGTCACCCCCACCGACCTGCTGGTGCGGCACGGCTCGGACGCCGTCCGGTACTGGGCGGCCAGCGGGCGGCCGGGGACCGACACCGCCTTCGACGTCGGCCGGATGAAGATCGGCCGCCGGCTGGCGGTCAAGGTGCTCAACGCCAGCCGGTTCGTCCTCGGCCTCGGGGCCGCCGGCGGCCCGGCGCAGATCACCGAACCGCTGGACGCCGCGCTGCTGGCCGAACTCGCCGCCACCGTCGAGGCCGCCACCGCGGCCTTCGAGGAGTTCGACTACGCCCGGGCGCTGGAGGGGGCCGAGCAGTTCTTCTGGCACTTCTGCGACGACTACCTCGAACTGGTCAAGTCCCGGGCGTACGGCGAGCAGGGCGACCGGGCGGCGGACTCGGCCAGGGCCGCGCTCGCCCTCGCGCTGTCGGTGCAGCTGCGGCTGTTCGCGCCGTTCCTGCCGTTCGCCACCGAGGAGGTCTGGTCCTGGTGGCAGGAGGGCTCGGTGCACCGGGCCGAGTGGCCGCGGGCCGAGGAGCTGCGCGAGGTCGCCGGGCCGGCCGACCGCGCGGTGCTGGCCACCGCCGCGCAGGCCATCGCCGGGGTGCGCAAGGCCAAGTCGCAGGCGCAGCTGTCGATGCGGGCCGAGGTGGCGCTGGCCGTGGTCACCGGGCCGCGCCCGGCGCTGGACCGGCTCACGCTCGCCCTCGGCGACGTCCGCGCGGCCGGCCGGATCGAGGAGCTGCGCACGGTGCCCGGCGAGGATCCGCAGCTGGCCGTCACGGTCAGCTTCTGACGGCCCGGCCTCCGGGCGTCCACCGGGCTCCGGGCGTCCACCGGGGCCCGGCGGACGCTCAGCCGGCCGTGCCGCGCGGCACCACGAACTCGGTCAGCAGCGCGCTGCCCGGCCCGAGCTGTGCCCAGGTGCCGGGCAGTGCCAGCACGGCGGCGGCCGCCGTCGGGTACTTCTCCCGGACCCGGGTGGAAGGTTCGTCGGTCCGCTCGACCGCGAGCAGCAGCACCAGGTCCTGGACGGCCGGCCGGTGGCCGACCAGCAGCACGGTGCGGCGCTCCTCCGGGACCTTGCGCACCACGTCGAGCAGGTCCTCGGCGTCGGCCCGGTACGCCCGGGGGTCGTACACCACCTCGGGTTCGGCATCCAGTTCGGCGGCGGCCAGCTCCCAGGTCTCCCGGGTGCGGCGGGCGGGCGAGCAGATCACCAGGTCGGGGGCGCGGCCGCAGTCCCGCAGCCAGCGGCCGGCCGCGGGGGCGTCGATCCGCCCCTTCTCGGCGAGCGGGCGCTCGTGGTCCGGCACGTCCGGCCAGGCGGCCTTGGCGTGCCGTAGGACGATCAGCCGGGCGGGGTGGGCAGCAGCCGTCATGAGGCCAAGTGTGCGCCTTCGGCGGGCCGGACGGGAGTTCACGCGCCGAACCGACGCTCGGCGTTCGGCCCGTCCCGCACCCGCCCGGGGTCCGGAGCACCCCGGGACACCCCGGGACACCCCGGGACACCCCGTCGGCCGCCCCCGCCCGGGCCCGTCCATCGGCACCCGGCACCAGGCACCCCGTACCCGCCGGGCGGTCGGCTGCGCGGTCGGCCCGGGCGGTCGGCCCGCGCGGTCGGCCTAGTGGTCCGGGGTGTCGGCGAGGGGTGCGGCGGCCGTGGGTGTCCGGTCGGCCCGGTAACCGGCCGTCGCGAGGGCGGCCGCCAGCAGCACCACCACGGCGACCACCCGCAGCCCAGTACCCATCCCCGCGGTGAACCGGTCGGCCGCCGGCCCGGGGCCGCCGGCCCGGGCGGCCAGCAGGGTGCCGACCACGGCGACGCCGAGTGCCGCTCCGGCCTCCCGCGCCGCGGTGTTCAGCCCGGCGCCCAACCCGGCTCGGCCGGGCGGGAGTTCGGACACCACCCCGTACGCGAGGGCGGGTGCGGACAGCCCCATGCCCGCGGAGAGCACCAGCAGGTGGACGGCGTAGAGCGGGTACGGAGTACCGGCGTCGGCGGTGGAGACGCCGAGCAGTCCGATCCCGATCAGCAGCAGCCCGCCGCCGATCAGCGGCCGCGGTCCGTACCGGGCCTGGATCCGGACCGCGGCCCGGGGCGCCAGCGCCATGCCGACGGTGAGCGGCACGATCGCCAGGCCGGTGAGCGCCGCCGAGTAGCCCTTGACGTACTGCAGGTACTGAGAGTTGACGTAGAAGAGCGCGAACAGGCCGAAGAAGCTCGCGGCGGAGCCGAGGGCCGCCGAGCGCAGCCGCCGGTTGCCGAACAGCCGCGGGTCGACCAGCGGGTGCCGGGCGCGCAGCGCGTACCCGGTGAAGGCGGCCAGCAGCAGGGTGCCGGCGGCGAAGGCGGTCAGTACCTGCGCCGAGGCCCAGCCGCGCGAAGGGCCCTCGATGATGCCGTACAGCACGGCGGCCAGGCCGCCGGTGAGCAGGGCGGAGCCGGTGGCGTCGGGTGTGGCCGGGTGCCGGGGCACGGCGGGGACGACGGTGGCGACGGCCGTTGCGAGCAGGGCGGCCAGCGGGAGCATCGCCCAGAACAGCGCCTGCCAGGGCAGGTACTGGGCGACCAGGCCGCCGCCGACGTTGCCCGCCAGCCCGCCGAGGCCGAGGGCGAGGGTCCAGGACGCGAGCGCCCGCGCCCGGTGGGCGGGGCCGGCCAGCTGGACCAGGATCGACATGGTGGCGGGCATGATCAGGGCCGCTCCGGCACCGGAGACCGCGCGGCCGGCGATCAGGACGGCGGGCCCGTCGGCGAGCGCGCTGAGGGCCGCGCCGGCCGCGAACAGTGCGAGGCCGGCCAGCAGCGCGCCGCGCCGCCCGTGCCGGTCGCCGAGGGCCCCGGCCGGGATGAGCAGTCCGGCGAAGACGATCACGTAGGCGTCGACCGCCCAGATCAGCTGGTCGGCACTCAGGCCGAGCCCTGCGGAGGCGAGCTGCGGGACCATCAGGTTGATCGCGGCGACCATGCTCTGGGCGACCAGGACGCACGCGCCGACGGCGAGCAGGACCGGCCGCCGCAGTCCCGGCGCGGCTTCCGGCTCCGGCATGGCTTCGGGTCCGCGTGCGGCCTCGGGCTCCGGCGCGGCTTCGGGTCCGGGTGCGGCCTCGGGCTCCGGCGCGGCTTCGGGTCCGGGTGCGGCCTCGGGCTCCGGCGCGGCTTCGGGCTCTGGTGTACGGGCTGTTGCGGGCGTGCGGGCAGGCGTCGGCAAGGCTCCCCCTGAAGCTGGCGTGGATGACGGGATGTCTGCCACGGTAGGGCTGCTCGGTCCTGTCATCCAGTGCAAGTTTCACAAGAGAGGAATGCACGTGACGCATTCCGGCCTCGACCTCAATCTGCTGGTCGCGCTCGACCTGCTGCTGGAGGAGGGCAGTGTGTCCGGCGCGGCCGCCCGGATGCACCTGTCCGAGCCCGCGATGAGCCGCACCCTGGGGCGGATCCGCAAGGCGCTGGGCGATCCGGTGCTGGTCCGCGCGGGCCGCGGACTGGTGCCGACCCCGCACGCGCTGGCCATCCGGGCCGAGGTCCGGGCGGTGGTGGAGCGGGCCCAGGGGCTGTTCACGGCGGCCGGTCAGGTCGATCCGGCGACCCTCACCCGCACCTTCACCGTGCTGGCGCACGACGCGTTCGCCGCCGCCTTCGGCCCCGCGCTGTTCGCCCGGGCCGCGGCCGAGGCGCCCGGGGTGCGGCTGCGGTTCCTCGCCGAGAGCCACCGGGACGGCCCGGCCCTGCGGGAGGGGGTGGCGGACCTGGAGGCGGGGGTGATCGACACCACCTCGCCCGAGGTCCGGGTCGAGCACGTCTTCGAGGACCGGATGCTGGCGGTGGTCCGCCCCGGCCACCCGCTGCTGTCCGGCGGACCGGTCACCGCCGGGCGGTTCGCCGCCGCGCACCACCTGAGCGTCTCGCGGCGCGGGCGCCTGCACGGGCCGGTCGACACCGCGCTGGCGGGGCTCGGCCTGGCCAGGACGGTGGTGGGCAGCGCGCCCACCTTCCCGGCCGCGCTGTTCACGGTGCGCGGCAGCGACCTGGTGGGCCTGGTGGCGGCCCGGGCCCGCGGCCTGGCCGACGCGCTGGGCCTGGTCACCTTCGAGATCCCGCTCGACCTTCCGGTGATGCCGTTCGGCCTGGCCTGGCACCCGCGCCACCAGGCCGACCCGGCGCACGCCTGGCTGCGTGGCTGCGTCCGCGAGCTGATGGCGTCCGGACCGTCCTGAGCCCCGGGCGCGGGCGCGCGTGTTGTGCGCCGGGCCCGGCGGGCCGAGCTGCAAGCATGTGAGTCCCGACCTGATCGGAGCCGTCCCGCCATGGCCGTGAAACTTCGACTCGCCCAGCAGCCCGAGGCCGACGAACTGCTCGGCCGCAGTCCGCTCGCCGCGCTGGTCGGCATGCTGCTGGACCAGCAGGTACCGATGGAGCACGCCTTCACCGGCCCCCGGACGCTGGCCGACCGGCTGGGCGCGGACGACCTGGACGCGCACCGGATCGCCGCCGCCGACCCGGAGGAGTTCGCGGCGCTGTTCGCCGAGAAGCCGGCCGTGCACCGCTACCCGGGGTCGATGGCCAAGCGGGTGCAGCAGCTCTGCGCGTACCTGGTGGAGCACTACGACGGCGACGCGGAGGCGGTCTGGCGGGACGCGCCGGACGGCCGGGAGCTGCTGGCCAGGCTCACCGCGCTGCCGGGGTTCGGCAAGCAGAAGTCGCAGATCTTCCTCGCCCTGCTGGGCAAGCAGTTCGGGGTCCGCCCGCAGGGCTGGCGGCAGGCGGCCGGCCCGTACGGCGAGGAGGGCGGTTTCCGCTCGGTCGCGGACATCACCGGCCCGGAGTCGCTGGCCAAGGTGCGGGCCTACAAGCAGGAGGCGAAGCGGGCCGCCAAGGCCGCCGCGGTCACGGACCGGGGCTGACCCGGCGGTAGCCGTAGCGCGGTTTGATCCGCAGGTTGAGGTACCTGCCGTGGCTCTCGGCGGCCAGCAGCGCCGCGTACTCCTCGGGCGGGACCCCGAGGTAGCGGTAGACCGCTCCGGCGAGGGTCGCGACCTCCAGCTCCCGCACGGCCGCGTCGTACCCGGCCGAGCCGAGCCAGGACGACTCCAGCGGCACCCGCTCCATGCCCCCACCCTGACCGGCCCGCCGCCCGGCCGCCACCGAGGGCGGCCTGTCGGGCGCCACCGCGGGCGGGAAAACGGGGCGACAGCCGCCCCGGACGGTGGCTAGCGTGCGAACCATGCACGCACTGTCCGAGACCGAGATCCGCGACTCCTTCGTCAACTGTTCCAAGGGCGAGGCCCGCCGCCTCAACCTGCCCCGCCAGCTGGCCGAAGTCCCGTGGGCCGACCTCGACTTCCTCGGCTGGCGGGACCCGGGCGCGCCCGACCGCGGGTACCTGGTGGCCGAGCGCGACGGCGGCCCGGTCGGGCTGACCCTGCGGGTGCCCTCGGTCCGCCGCTCGCTGACCCGGACCAACATCTGCAACCTGTGCATCAGCACGCACGCCGGCTCCGGCGTCGCCCTGCTGACCGCCCGCCGTGCGGGCGCGGCCGGCCGCGAGGGCAACACGGTCGGCACCTACCTCTGCGCCGACCTGGCCTGCTCGCTGTACGTCCGCGGGAAGAAGAAGTCCGCGCTGGTCAGCCGCCCCGAGGAGTCGCTGACCCTGGACGAGCAGATCGCCCGCACGGTCGCCAACCTGGACGCCTTCCTGACCCAGGTACTGGCCTGAGCGGGCGGGTACCGGCCTGAGCAGGCGGGTGCCGGCCGCGGCCGGGACCCGCCCGCCGGTCCTCAGCCCGCCTGGTACTCGACCGTGAGCAGCGCCCGGCCGACCGCGTGGAACGCCAGGTTGAAGCCGACGGCCGCGGCCGGCGTGTCCGGCTTCAGGTCCAGAGTGGGGACGTCCAGCGCGTGCACCGCGAAGACGTAGCGGTGGGCCGGTCCGGGCGGCGGCGCGGCGCCGTCGTACTGGTGGCCGGGGAAGTCGTTGCGGACGTGGAACGAGGCGCCGCCCGGCAGGTCGCCGTCGGAGGAGCCGGCGCCGCGCGCGAGTTCGGTGGTGTCGGCGGGCAGGTTGAGCGCCAGCCAGTGCCACCAGCCGCTGCCGGTGGGCGCGTCCGGGTCGAAGCAGGTGACGGCGAAGCCCCGGGTGCCCTCCGGGAAGCCGGACCAGCTCAGCTGCGGCGAGAGGTTCCCGCCGCCGTGCACGTGCGCGTCGGGCATGGTGGCGCCGTCCACCAGGTCGGTGCTGGTCAGCTCGAAGGACGGCACCTTCGGCAGGAAGTCGTACGGAAGCGGCGGACGGACCGTCATGGGGCGTCCCTCTCCTGGGCGTCGGGTCGGTTGCTTGCCGGGGCAGTCTATGGATCCGGCGGCGGCTCAGGACCCGAACCGCTCCAGGACCTCGCGGCCGAGTCGGCTGTCCGCGCGGCCGAGGTCCAGCGGCAGGTCGAAGTGGTTGCGCCCGGCCGCCGTGAAGGCGTGCACCGGGACCCCGGCGGCCCGTACCGAGGCGGTGAACTCCTCGTGCTGGCGGCCGAATTCGGCGGTCTCGTGCTCGCCGACCGCGATCAGCAGCGGCGGCAGCCCGGCCTGCGGGAGGTACAGCGGGCTGTTGCGGCGGGCCGCCGCCGCGTCCAGGCCGAGCGGCTCGTTGACGTAGCTGAGCGAGATCGGCTCCAGGTCGTAGATCCCGCTGAGCAGCACCGCGCCCGCCACCCGGCGGCCGCCCGGGGCGGGCTCGGGGTCGAGCAGCGCCATCGCGGCCAGGTGTGCACCCGCCGAGCTGCCGCTGAGGTACACCCGTTGCGGGTCCACCCCGAGCTGTTCGGCGTCGGCCAGCAGCCGGCGCACCGCCCGGCGGACCTGCGCGACGATCGCGTCCAGCGGCCACGCCGGCGCCAGCCCGTAGCCGATCGCGGCGAACGCGGTGCCCCGGGCGGTGAAGTCCGGCGCGGCGAACACCGAGTCGGCCTTGTCCAGCTCCTGCCAGTAGCCGCCGTGCACGAAGACGTGCAGCGGGGCGGCGGGTCCGGCGGCGGGTCCGGCAGCGGGGAAGAAGTCCAGCACCTCGGGCGCCTGGCTGCCGTACCGCACCTCCCGGTGGCCGGGGAGCGCGGCGTACGCGGCGGCGCTGCCCTCGGTGTACGCGGCCAGCTCGGCGCCGAGGTCGGCCACGCAGCTGCTGGGCGAGTACTCGCGGTCCAGCTCGCGCTGGTCGAACTGCCGGTAGACGGGTGACATCGGCGCTCCCCCTGCCATCAGGTATAGACCAATAACGGACGCCCCGGATAGCGTGGGCATCCCGCGTACCGCCCTGCTCCGGAGCCGCCCCATGGAGTCGTCCGTCCTCGCCTTCGCCACCGACCTGCTGGACGAGGGGCCCGACGCCTTCTTCGGCAACCTTACCGACCGGGCCGGCGTCGGCGGGGTGACCCTGGCCTCCGTCTACCACGAGGCCCGGGACGTCTTCCCGCACAACCCGCGCCGGGTCGTCCAGTACCTGGAACCGGGCGCCGCCTACTTCCGGCCCGACCCGTCCCGCTGGGCCGGCCGGCGGCTCACCCCCGTCGCCTCCACCGCGATCGGCGACCGCGACCCCTTCGCCGAGGCCGCCGAGCAGGCGCACCGCCGCGGCCTGAAGCTGCACGCCTGGACGGTCTTCTGCCACAACGACCGGCTCGGCTTCCAGTACCCGGACTGCTCCCCCGCCAACGCCTTCGGCGACCGCTCCCGCACCGAGCTGTGCCCCGCCAACCCGGAGGTCCGCGCGTACGCCACCACGCTGGTCGGCGAGCTCGCCCGGTACGGCGTGGACGCTATCCGCGCCGAGTCGCTGCACTTCCACGGCCTGCGCCACGGCTACCACCACGAGCGCTACTTCGAGGACCTCGGCCCGGCCGCCGAGGCCCTGCTCGGCATCTGCTTCTGCGACCACTGCCGGGCCGCCGCGACCGCCGCGGACGTCCCCGCCGACGAGGTCCGCCGGGCCGTCGGGGACGAGATCCGGGCCCGCCTCACCGACGAGCGCCGGGCCGCCGAACCGGCCGCCCTCGACGCCCTTGCCGACGGCACGGTCGCCGCCTACCTGGACGCCGCCACCCTCACCGTCACCTCGCTCGCCGCCGAGGTCGCCGAGGCCGCCGCGCAGCACGGCATGCGGCTCACCTTCATGGACGGCGCCGGGCCCGGCAAGGGCTGGCTCTCCGGCATCGACCTCCCGGCGCTCGCCGAGGCCGCCCACCAGATCGAGACGCTCGGCTACGCGCGCACCCCCGAGGAGGTCAGGGAGAAGGTCGCCGCCTTCGCCCTGCACGGGGTGCGGCCCGAGGAGATGGCCGTCATCCTGCGCCCGATGGCCTCCGACTGCGACGGGCCCGCCAACCTGGCCGCGAAGATCGACATGCTGCGCGCGTTCGGCGTCCCGGAGGTCGAGTTCTACCACTACGGCCTGATGCGGCTGTCCTCCCTGGACCGGATCGGCGAGGCCCTGCGCTGACCGGCCCGCCGGCCACTGCCGCCACCGCCGTCACCGCTGCTCCCGCCTACCGCCGGCGCCGCGAGGTCCCGAACAGGCTGCGGCTGATCTCCCGGCCGAGCTGGGTGCCGGCCGAGCGGGCGAAGGACTTCACGGCCGGGTTGCTCAGCAGACTGCCGAGCAGCCCGCCCTGCTCCTGCGGCGGCCGCTCCGCGCGCTGCTCCTGCCTCCCGCGCTGCGGCGCGGCCTCGGGCCCGGGCTCCGCCGGGACGGGCGCGGCGGCCTGCTGCGCGCGCGCCGCCAGCCGCTCGTACGCCGACTCCCGGTCGATCGCGTCCCGGTAACGGGCCGCCAGCGGCGAGGCGTCCACCGCCGCCGCCAGCTGCTCCGGCGGCACCGGCCCCATCAGCGACTGCGGCGCCCGCAGCCGGGTCGCCGCGACCGGCGTCGGCGCGCCCTTCTCGGAGAGCACCGTCACCACCGCCTCGCCGGTGCCCAGCTGGGTGAGCACCTCGGCCAGGTCGTAGCCGGAGCGGGGGAAGGTCGAGACGGTGGCCTTCAGCGCCTTGGCGTCGTCCGGGGTGAAGGCCCGCAGCGCGTGCTGCACCCGGTTGCCGAGCTGGGCCAGCACGTCGCCCGGCACGTCCTTGGGGGTCTGGGTCACGAAGAAGATCCCCACCCCCTTCGACCGGATCAGCCGGACCGTCTGGGTGATCGCTTCCAGGAACGCCTTCGAGGCGCCCTTGAACAGCAGGTGCGCCTCGTCGAAGAAGAACACCAGCTTCGGCCGGTCCAGGTCGCCGACCTCGGGCAGCTCCTGGTACAGGTCGGCGAGCAGCCACATCAGGAAGGTGGAGAACAGCCGCGGCCGGTCCTGCACCGCCGGCAGCTCCAGCACCGACACCACGCCGCGCCCGTCGGCGGTGCGCAGCAGCTCCGCCGTGTCGAACTCCGGCTCGCCGAAGAAGGTCCCGGCGCCCTCGTTCTCCAGCACGGTCAGGGCCCGCAGGATGACCCCGGCGGTCGCCGCCGACAGGCCGCCGATCCCCTTCAGTTCCGCCTTGCCCTCGGGCGAGGTGAGGAAGGTGATCACCGCCGTCAGGTCCTTGAGGTCGTAGAGCTCGAGCCCGTGGCGGTCCGCGTAGTGGAAGACCAGGCCGAGCGAGGACTCCTGGGTCTCGTTCAGCTCCAGCACCTTGGCCAGCAGCAGCGGCCCGAAGCTGGTCACCGTCGCGCGCAGCGGGATGCCGGCGCCCTGCCCGCCGAGGGCGTAGAACTCGGCGGGGCAGCCCTGCGGGGTCCAGCTCTGGCCGACCTCGCCCGCCCGCGCGGTGACCCGGTCGCCCGGGGTGCCGGGCGCCGAGATCCCGGAGACGTCCCCTTTGACGTCGGCGAGGAAGACCGGCACGCCCTGGGCCGAGAGCTGCTCGGCGATCAGCTGCAGGGTCTTGGTCTTGCCGGTGCCGGTCGCACCGGCCACCAGGCCGTGCCGGTTCAGCACCCCGAGCGGGATCCGCACCTGCGCCTGCGGGTAGGCGTCGGGGCCCTGCAGCACGGCGCCGAGTTCGAGCGCCGGGCCGGTGAAGGCGTAGCCGGCGGCGATCTCCCGGACGGCCTCGGGGAGGGCGGCCGCCGCGCCGGGGCCGGCGGCGGGAGCGGCATCGGGGGCTGCGTCCGGGGCTGCGTCGGGCGAAGGCCGGTCGGCGGTCATGGGGCTGGCTCCCAACGCGGGCGAGGTGTCGTGAGACACCATGAGGTGTCACAAGACGGGAATTTACGACATTCACCATCAAAACCCCGGAGTCTTGGGCCCGCAGGTCAGGTCACGCCTGCTGCGCCCCCGGCGCCCCGGACGGTAGGCTTTCCGTGTGATCTTCAAGCGCATCGGCAACGGACGGCCGTACCCGGATCACGGCCGGACCAGCACCCGCCAGTGGGCGGACGTCGCACCTCGTCCGGTGCGGCTGGACCAGCTGGTGACCACCAAGGGCCAGCTCGACCTGGAAACACTCCTGGCCGAGGATTCGACGTTCTACGGGGACCTCTTCGCCCACGTGGTGAAGTGGCGTGGCGACCTGTACCTGGAGGACGGCCTGCACCGGGCCGTCCGGGCCGCCCTGCAGCAGCGTCAGGTCCTGCACGCCCGCGTGCTGGAGATGGACTGAACCACCCCCGCCGTTCCTAAACCTGCCGGAACCAGGGTCACCCGCCAGAGGCGGCCCGTTCCGGCTCCGGTACATCCTTTCGAGTGCCGCCGTACTCCAGATGATGATCAATTAGTACATATGCGACCGGTCGGGCACTAGTCTGCTGCCAACGGCCGCGCACCAGTCGGCGACCCCGCCGCACCCCAACCGGACGGCCGCCCCGTCACCGAACCCCGCCCCGGCACGAGGGGGAGACAGACCGTGAGCATGTTGACTCCCCAAGGTTTGAAGGGGAAGCAGTACCGGATCACCGGTAACTCGTACCCGCGCCTGGGCCGCCCGCCCCGCAAGAGCCGGCGCGTCCTCGCGCTGATCGGCTCCCTGCTCGCCCTGGCCCTGATCGCCCTGGGCGGCGTGCAGCTGGTGGACATCTTCACCGGCATGGGCCGGCAGGCCACCGCCCAGGCCTGCGCCTCGCCCGCCGCCTCCGGCAAGCCGCTGGCCGCGCCCGAACCGGGCAGTTCCCCGGCGGCCGGCAGCGGCGCACCCGCGGCACCCGGCGGCGCGGCGGCCCCGGCCCCCGGCGCCACCAGCACCGCGGTCCCGCAGCCGCAGGCCGTCACGGTGAACGTGTACAACGCCACCGACAAGAGCGGACTGGCCGCCCGCACGGCGGACGAGCTGAAGAAGCGCGGCTTCACCGTCGGCGCGGTGGGCAACGCGCCCTCCGCCCTCGACAAGAAGGTGCCCGGCCCCGCCCAGGTGATCAGCGGACCGGGCGGGCTCGGCGCGGCCGTCCTGGTCGGCTCGCAGGTCGCCGGTGCCACCACCACCGCCGACACCCGGGCCGACGCCACCGTCGACCTGGTGATCGGCGACACCTGGTCCGCGATGCTCGACCCGACGGCCGCGGCCGCCGCGCTGGCCGCCGCGACCAAGCCCTCCCCGTCCGCCAGCGGTCCCGGCAGCTGCTGAGCCGCGATCCCCTCACAACGCCAGGTGGGCGCCTCCCGGCCGGGAGGCGCCCACCTGGCGTTGGTCGTGGTCCGGGCGGTCAGCCCGCCGTTCCGTAGAGGCGGTCGCCCGCGTCGCCGAGGCCCGGGACGATGTAGCCGTGCTCGTTGAGCCGCTCGTCCAGCGCGGCCGTCACCACGGTGACCGGGGTGCCGGCCAGCTCCTTCTCCATCACCGCGACGCCCTCGGGCGCGGCCAGCAGCACCACGGCGGTCACGTCGGTGGCCCCGCGCTCCAGCAGCATCCGGATCGCGGCGACCAGGGTGCCGCCGGTGGCCAGCATCGGGTCGAGCACGTACACCTGGCGGCCGGAGAGGTCGTCCGGCATCCGGGTCGCGTAGGTGGAGGCCTCCAGGGTCTCCTCGTTGCGCACCATGCCCAGGAAGCCGACCTCGGCGGTCGGCAGCAGCCGGGTCATGCCGTCCAGCATGCCGAGCCCGGCCCGCAGGATCGGCACCACCAGCGGACGGGGGTAGCTCAGCCGGGTACCGGTGGTGACGGCGACCGGGGTGGTGATCTCCACCTGCTCGGTCCGGACGTCCCGGGTGGCCTCGTACGCGAGCAGGGTCACCAGCTCGTCGGTCAGCCTGCGGAAGGTCGGCGAGTCGGTGCGCTCGTCGCGCAGGGTGGAGAGCTTGTGGGCCACCAACGGGTGGTCGACGACATGGAGACGCATGTGCCAACCGTAACGGTCGGCAGCACATGGGTACGACTCGCCGCGAAACGGGCGCGGCAGGCGGGCCCCGTGCGACGGATGCGGCGGGTGCGACACGCCACCGACCGGATGACCTGACCGAACCGAGACCTTTCCCGTGGTATCAACCGGACATTTCTGGGAACGTCGGAGCGTATGAAGAGCAACCCGCGCGTCGGGCCCGGCTCGACAGACGAGTCCCAGCCCGCGCCCGAGACCCCCGCGGACCGCCGTAGACGGCGGGCCGTGTTCCTCCGCGAGCTCACGGAGGCACGCGAACTACGGGCGCGCGTGCAGCCGCGCCGCACCAAGGAGCGCCGGCTGCGCGAGGCGATGCGGATGCGGACCTTCCGGATCTGACGGCACACCGGCCGATCCGCCCGCCCCTGACCGGCCATTCCGACACGACCTGCAAAGACGCGCTGCCGAACACCCCCCGCAGCGGCGGGCTTTCTGTCACGATGCGGTGGGACGGTCCGAACAGCGGACCGCCTCTGGCGCGGGGGCGGCCAGACCGCGTTCGCCCGAGATCGCCGACAGCCGAGACCAATCTTGGGAGTGTCCCTGGTGGCGTACTTCGCTGCAGTGCTTGCTCGCACCGGTGCCGGGTGGGATGTGAGCGAGACCGAACTCGACAACGTAGAAGCCCTGACCGACCTGGTCGACCTCGCCCGGGAGGCCGCCGAGGACGACGACACCGTGCTGGTCTTCATCGAGCAGGAGGACGCCTGGTTCGCCGTCCTGCGGGTGGACGGCGAGGAGGATCCCCGGATCTTCGTCTCCGACGGCGCCGCGGCGGCCCGCAGCTCCTACGGCGCGATCCTGACCGACGAGCTGGTCGAGCAGACCGGTGACGACTTCGACGACCTCGACGACCTGGTGGCCGACCTCGACGACGAGGACGAGGCCTCGGCCGAGGCCGAGCAGGACGGCGACGACGAGAGCGCCGGCGCCGTCGGCCCGGGCGGCGTGCCGGTCGGCCCGCTCGGCGACGCGGAGCTGCTGGCCGAGTACGGCCTCGGCCCGGCCGAGCTGACCGACCTGGCCGGCGAGGGCGCGGTGCCCGGCGAGGCGCTGGCCGAGATCGCCGAGGCGATCGGCTGCGGCGAGGTCCTGGAGGCCGTCCGCTAACGGGCGGCCCGGTGACCCGCCGCCCGGAGCCGGTGCCCGACACTGGCTCCATGCAGCCCGCACCGCTCCCCCGGCTCACCCCGCTCCCGGCCCCGATCCGCCCCGACCCGGTACGCGACCGCTGGACGGACCAGATGCGCCTCGCCATCGCCGAGGCCGCGCTGGCCCCGGCCACCGGCGACGTACCGGTCGGGGCGCTCGTGCTGGGCCCGGACGGCACTGTCCTCGGGCGCGGCCACAACGAGCGCGAGGCCGTCGGGGACCCCACCGCCCACGCCGAGGTGGTCGCGATCCGGCAGGCCGCGGCGGCCGTGGGCGAGTGGCGGCTCAGCGGCTGCACCCTGGTCGTCACGCTGGAGCCGTGCACGATGTGCGCGGGCGCGATCGTGCTCTCCCGGATCGACCGGGTGGTCTACGGCGCCCTCGACGAGAAGGCCGGCGCGGCCGGCTCGCTCTTCGACGTGATGCGCGACCGCCGGCTCAACCACCGGCCCGAGGTGATCTGGGGCGTGCTGGCCGAGGAGTGCGGCGACCAGCTCCGCGCGTTCTTCGACACCCAGCGCTGACGGCGCCGCCGCGCGGTCCCGCCCGCGGGCGCCCGGAACGGATTTCGTTCCCGCCGGGGGCGTCCGGTAGAGTCTCCCTCGGTAGCGTGTCCGAGCGGCCAAAGGAGCACGCCTCGAAAGCGTGTGTGGGGGCAACTTCACCGTGGGTTCGAATCCCACCGCTACCGCCAGTGAGCAGCAACGACTCGGGCGACCTCTTAGATCTAAGAGGTCGCCCGAGTCGTTTCCGTCTCAGTTTCCGTCTCATTCGCCCCTAGCGGTGCCCTTCTCAGGGGCGTCCGGCGTACTCCCTTCAGCAGCATCGGGCACTTGCCAGAGCAGCCCGCCCACGCGCTTGGCGATGTCCTTCCGGATCGGGTCGATCATGTGCTGGTATCGGGCGGCCATGGCGGTGGACGACCAGCCCATGACGCCCATGACGGCGCGCTCGCTCACCCCGAGGATCAGCAGGACTGTGGCCGCCGTGTGGCGGGCGTCGTGCAGTCGGGCATCCCGCAGCCCGGCCGCCTTGAGCAGGCGCTTCCACTCGTCCCAGTCGGTGCGCGGGATCAGGGGACGTCCGTCCTCGGAGGCGAACACCCACCCTCCGTCGTGCCACTGATGTCCGGCGGCAGCGCGCTCACGGGCCTGCTCGACCTGGTGGAGCTTGAGCAGATTCGCCAGCTCATCGGGAAGTCCGATCGTCCGCTTACCGGCCTTGGACTTGGTGTCGTCAGTGTCGGCGTTGGTCTGCTGCCGCTCCGGGCAGCGGCCGGCGTGCTTCCGGCCGCACGGCTCGGTGCAGCCGTGCGCGTACTTCGGGCGCTGCCTGGCCTTGCGGACCCGGAGCATCCCGGTGGCGAGGTCGACGTCAGCCCAGCGCAGCCCCAGTGCCTCGCCCTGCCGGAGTCCGAGGGCCAGCGCGATGGCCCACCGAGCGCTGTTTCGGCGCCGGGAAGCTGCGGCGAGCAGGCTCTGTACCTCGGCCACCGTGTACGGCTCCACGTCCTTTTCGGTGACCCTCGGGGCAACCGCCAGCATGGCCACGTTCCGGGTCAGGTGCCCCCGCCGGAGCGCGTGGTTCAGCGCGGTCCGCATGCTGCGGTGGGCCTGGTGGACGGTTGCTGCGGCGCTGCCACGCCCCTGCATCGTCTTGTAGAACAGCTCAAGGTGCTCCGGCTCCAACTTCTCAAGCCGGTGGGCGCCCAGGCCAGGGATGAGATGGACGTTCACGGCCACCCGATAGCTAGCAAGAGTGTTCGGCTTTACGGATGGCCCGGCGATGTTCTCCACCCAGTGGGTGAGCCATGTCTTGACCGTCCAGCGCTGGCCGGCCTTGCGGACCTTCCCGCTGTCGCGCTGTTTCTCAAGTTCACGGACGGCGTTGATGACGTCGGCCTCGGTCTTGCGCTCAACGTGGCGTCGATCCGGCTGGCCGTCGGGCTTGACCCCGACGGTGACCCGGCCGTGCCACTTGCCGTCGGCGCTCTGGTAGATGCTGGACGCCCCGTTGGGCCTGCGGGTGCGCTTCTTCTCGTTGTCCACGGGGTGGCTCCTCAGGTCAGGCTGCGGTGCGGTGGTTCTGGGACTCGCGGAGGCGGGCGACGTACTCACCGACTGCCGCAGGGGGAACACGGCGGAGTCGGCCGACCGTGACGGACTCCAGCTCGCCGGAGGCGATCAGGGCATAGGCCGTGGTCCGGCCGATGCGCAGGCGGCGGGCAGCCTCCGCCACGTCGAGAAGTTCGAGGGTCGGGTCATGGCCGGGCGCGGCCGATCCATCGGCGACCGGGGTCGTCATGGTGGGTCCTCCTGCGATGGTGTGGGGTGCTGGGAGGGCCCGGGCGCTGACAGAACTGACACAACCCCCCTTCCAGGTGCTCTGACCTGCGGTTTTGTCCATGATCAAGCGCGTGACAAAACCGGTAAAAACTCTGACAGAACCTCGGGGGAGGGGGTTGTGTCAGCGAGACAGAACCCGGGGCGGGGAGGTTCTGTCAGAGTTTTAATTGGTTTTGTCACAGCGATGATCATGGGCGTTTCTGCAGGTCAGAGCCTGTTTCAGGGGGGTTGTGTCAGTTCTGTCGGCGCTCCGGGGGTTTCCGCCGGGTCAGGCCTCGCCGTGGGCGATGGCGGGGTGGGCCTGGTAGCGCGGGGACGGGGGCCGGCCGCCCTTGCCGGAGCGCGGCGGCGGGGCCTGCTGCCGCAGCCACCCGTGTTCTTCGAGCAGGGCCAGGGCGGGGTCGAGGTCGGCCATGGTGCGGAAGTCGGAGCGGGGCACCGACCGGAACGCGTCGCGCTTGGTGAAGCTGCCGCCGGGCGGGTTGGCCTTCAGGTGCTCCAGCAGGACCCAGGCCGCGTCCCGGGCCGGGTCGGCGCCCATCGCGTCGAAGACATGCAGCGCGTGGACGGTGAAGTAGTCCCCCAGGCGGGTGGCGGCGGCCATGGTGGCCGCCTCGACCGGGCGCCGCCACCCTTCGGCGGGGTGGGTGGCGAGGTGCAGCAGGGTGGCGAGGCGGGCCACCGCCCCGTCGCGCTTGCTGGCCCACTTGATGATCGGGGCGAGGCTCCCGCCCTTGGCGAGGCGGGCCTCGGTGACCTTCTGGTAGGCCAGCATCACGGCATCGGCCTCCGGGGTGAGGGTGACCACCGCCGGATCGGACCAGTCGGCCAGGTCCCTGGTCAGCGCGGCCAGCCGCTCGCCGTAGGCGTCGACCACCTGGTCGGGGATCGGCTCCGGCTCGACCGTGCGGGAACCGACCAGGGACACCGGGACGGAGTAGAGGTAGCGGGCGAGCAGGCCGCGCCCGTCGGCGCCCTTGACCTTGGCGATGGCGTCCAGCACCTCGGGCTGGATGGCCAGGCCCATCGTCACGGCCGGCCGCTCGACGTACTGGGACGGGCGGCCCTGCCTGTTCACCCGGGCCATGTCCCCGGCATGGCCCTTCAGGAAGATGGTCATGTTGGAGCTGCCCGAGTACAGACCGGCGATGATGTCGAAGATCCCGCCCTCGGGGCTCATGATGGCGATCCGCCCGCCCTGCTCGGCCAGCAGCGTCGCCAACGACTCCTGGGTCGCGTCGTCGGCGATGAGCTGCGTCTCCGCCGGGACCGTGACGGCCTCGGCCTCCTGGGCCAGGGCCACCGCCTCCTGGGCTGCCGTGGCCCGGTCGCCCGCCTCGGCGGCACCTGCCTTGGCGGTGGCCCGCTCGGCGGCGGCCTTGAGCAGCTTGAGCGTGGTCTCGGCCTCGGTCCGCTTCAGTGCGCTGGCGGCCTTCAACTCCTTCTCGACCGTCAGCAACGGCGCGATCATCAGGTCGAACACGGCGGACTTCCGGTTGCCCGGGGGCAGCGCCACGGCGGTGTAGATGTTCACCGGCTCGTGCCACCGGCCCCGGATCCGGACCCTGACCCGGCCGCCCGCTGCGGCCGCGAGAGCGGCCAGCGCCAGGCACCCGGCCAGGTCCGCCGGGGTCTGGGTCTCCTCCGCCACGGCGGCCACCATCTCCCCCACCCAGGCGGGCAGGGCGTCGACGGGGAACGCGGGCAGGGTGCGGGACTCGCCGACCGGCACCGGGGTGTCCCACGCCTCCGGGCCCGGGGCGGGTTCGGCGTCCTGCTCCCACCCTTCACGGAACAGCGGGCTCACGTTGTCGTACGGGTCGTCAGGGGCGTTGCCGGCGTTGGTCACGAAGAATCCTCCGGAGGGTGTGTGGCGGGGCGGCGAGAGGGCCCGTGCGGGGCCGGGCCATGGCGGAGAGGGCGCGGGAGGGCGGGGCGGGGAAAGCGCTTTTCCCGCCCCCGCACGGTGAGGTCCGGCTGTCAGGCCGCCGGGCGCAGGGTGCCTGCGGCCTTGGCGAAGCCCCGGCGGATGGTGCGCTCGCACTCGGGGTGCGGCAGGCCGGTGGACAGGCCCGCGCTCAGCAGCGCGTCGAACGCCACGTCCTGGTCGGCGGTGCCGGCCGCGACGTGGACACCCAGGGCGGCGGAGCTGGCGAACAACTGCCGCCCGCGCCCCGGCTGCTTCGTGGCGGCGACCTTGGCGGCCTCCCGCTCGATGACGGCTCTGGCGTAGGCACCCTGCTTGCGGATGCCCTGCCGGAGCCTCACCGGGTCGGGCAGAACGGCCGGGGTGGGTTCGGGGGTGAGCAGGGCCAGCAGCCCGGCCGGGGCCGGGGCGATGGTGTCCGGGTCGGTGCCCGGGGCGAACAGGTACCGGCCGCGCTCCCCCAGTGATCCGGGGCCGACCAGGTACCCGGCCACGCCCCGAACGTCGATCCCCGGCGCCACGGCCTTGACCGAGTTGACGATCCGGGAACCGGGCGGGGCGGTCAGCCAGTGGTGCAGCCCGCCGGACGGAGTGGCCACCGTGGCCGTGGGCGGCATGGTGAACCGGTGCTGCTCGGCCAGGGCGGTCAGGTCGGCGATGCCGTCCTGACCGTCCTTCACGTCCAGGTCGAGGCCGATCAGGTGGTGCGGGGCCCGGCCGCACGCGATGCCGTAGGCGGTCGCCCACGACGCCCGCCCGAACAGCGCGTCGACCACCCGGTGGTCGGTGGTGGCGTCAAGGACCCCGTGCCCGAACCGGCCGCACTCACCCCGGCACACGGTGCCCTTGGGGTGCGGGCTCGGGATCGCCGGACGCTTCGTACGGGCGAGGGGGAACACGGCCAGACCGCGTTCGGCGGCGTGGTGGGCGGCGGACAGGGCACGCTGCCAGTCCATCGGCGACTCCTTCACGGTGGGCAGGAACGCCGTGTCCGCCCCGGCCTGGACCGGGGCGGACACGGCGGCGGTGGTTGCGGGCTGCTCGGCGCAGACCTTGTGCGAGGGCCTGCGCCGTTCGTCCCGCAGCGGGGTGGGCCGGCCGCAGTGGCGGCAGGGCAGGGTGCGGGCGCGGTCGAAGTGGGACGCGTCGCGCCAGTCCAGGGCGGCCACGGCCCGGGCCCTAAGCGGCGGCCGGGACGGGCAGGGGCCAGCGGGTGGGGGCGAGCGCTGCGGTGAGCAGGTGCAGGCCGAGCAGGGGTGGGACGGCGTTGCCGATCTGCTGGCCGATGTCCCGGCCGCGCCACGGGTGGTCGAGGGGGAAGGAGTGGAGGGCGCCGGCCTCGGCCCAGGTGAACCGGGACTCCGTGCCGTCTGGGGCCAGGACGCGGCAGCGGGAGATCTTCCCGGTGACGGTGGCGGACGGTTCGTCGCAGGTGCGGCGGCCGCGGGCGGCCGGGTCACCGCCGGTGCCGTAGTTCGACACCACCGTGAACCGACCCCGGCCCGGCAGAACCGCACCCATGGGCACCCACGGCAGCAGGCCCGGGTCACCGGCCCGCCGGGGGACACCGGCCCGGTACGGGCGGTGGGTCGGTGCCGGGAGCGCCACCGGGCCGTCCAGTGAGGCGAGCAGGACGCCGCGTCGGCGGGTCTGGGGCACGCCGTGCTGCTCGGCCCGCACCACCCCGGTCGCGGTGCGGTACCCCTCTGCTTCCAGCAGCGTGGCGAACGCCTCCCATACCGGCAGCACGGCGGGGACCTGTTCCAGCAGGATCGTGCGGAACGGCCGCCCGAGGTCGATGGCTTCGAGTGCCCACCGCAGCGGTTCCAGGACCAGGCCGGTCCGCTCGTCCGCCAGATCGGCGAGCTGGGCGGACACCGGGCGGCGGCGTGCCATGAGGTGGGCCAGGTGGAGCACGGTGTCCAGGTCCCGGCGGCCGGAGCCGGTGCCGGTCGCGGAGAACGTCTGGCACGGCGGCCCGCCCAACAGCACCCGGGCCTCGGGGAAGTCGGCGGGGCCGTAGCGGCACACGTCCCCCTCGATCGTGGCGAGGCCGGCGGCCCGCCGGGTCAGGCACGCATCCGGGCTCCGCTCGATCCCCACCACCCGCAGGCCGAGCGCGCGGGCGGGCAGGTCGAGGCCACCGACGCCACCGAACAGATCCACGGTGTCGGCGACCGCAGCCGCCCCGGGCTCAGGCCGCACGACGGGACGGGAAGTCGATGACGACCGCGAGCCGGACCGCCGGGGCGGCCTGCGGGACGGGGGCCGGTTCCCGGGCCGGCGGCGGGGTCGATCCGTCGGCCTGCTCGGCGAGCGCGGCGCGTTCGGCGGCGGACGCGGCCAGCACGGCCCGCACCCCGGCGGACTGGGCGCGCTGCCCGCGCATGCCGAGCGCGAACGCGGTGGCGCCCGCCGTACCGGGGCCGAACAGCACGGCGGCGGCGATCAGGTCGGTAGTGCTCACGAGGTACCCCCTGCAGTCGCGTTGAGAACGGTGAGGATGTCGGTGCCGAGCTGGGCGAGAAGGGCGTTGATGGCCTGCCAGGACTCGGCGTCGATGTGCATCAGGGCCGCCAGGGCGGCCGGTCCGTCGTGGGCGGCGGTGGCGGTCATCGCCTCGCGCAGGTGGACGGCGGCCAGTGGCCGGATCGTGCGGGCGGCGCTCACTTGGCGCTGCCGATGGCGGTGACGGCGGCGGAGATCAGCTCGTTGACGGGCCCGGCGAGGCCGGTGGAGGCGAGGGTGAAGCCGAACAGGAACACGGCGAGGGCGGCACCGGCACCGACGCGCTTGGCGTGGATGAGGGCGGCGGTGATGATCGCGAACAGGAACGCGGTGGAGATGGAGACGAGCACGGCGGTTCTCCTTCGGGGCGTCAGGCCCGCTGGCGGGGACGGGTTAGCGGGTGCCGTTGCGGTAGGTGCGGTGCCAGGCGTTGAGCAGGCGCCGGCCGGTGCGGATCCGCAGTCCGGTGGTCTTGCAGCGGCGGCAGGGCTTGCCGCGCTTGGGGCGGCCGTTGCGGTCGGTGGTGAGCTGGTGGCCGATGCCGTGGCAGGTTCGGCAGGTGGCGAACGGCTGGGCCGCACACACCGTGATGTAACCGAGCGTGATGGCCATGAGGCAGGCGAAAGCGAGCAGCGCGGGGGTCATGAGGGGCCTTCCGGGGCTGTTTTCGGGGTTTTCGCAGGTGGGGCGCTTACCGCTTGCGTGCTGGTGGGCGCCCGGTTGGGGTGCTAGCGGGAGTGCTTGCGCAAGCGCGGTTGGGGTGCTTGCGCAAGCACCTGTGCCGGCTAGCCGGCGGACCGCTTCCGGTCACGCTCCGCGATGGCGGTGGTGAGGTCGTCGCGGTCGAATCCGCGTCGGTTGACGACCTTGCCGTCGATGCGGCGGGAGATCTGGCCGGGTTCGATGCCGAGCGGCTTGAGGGCGGAGGTGAGCTGTTCGGGGGCCCATCCGCCGTAGGTGTCGGGGCGCAGGGTGGCGAGGGCGGTGGTGAGGGTTTCGGACCAGACGCGCGGTTCCTTGGCCGGCCAGATGGCGGTGAGGTCGTCCAGCAGCGTGGAGTGCGGCTCGGCGCTCTCGGCGCTTTGGCCGGTGGCGTGGCCGGTGAGGGTGCCGGCCGCTGTGCGCATGGCGTGCGCGCGGCGGGCGATCTTCTCGGTGGCGTCGGCGTCGAGGTAGGCGGTGCGCACGACGGTGGCGGTGGAGGTGGCGCCGACCAGGTAGCCGAGTCCGGCGTCGGTCTCGGGGCGGAAGGTGGTGGCGCGGACGCCGTTCTTGTACGCGGAGGTGCCGAGGATCATGTCGTTCTCGATCTGACCGGCGACGCGCAGGCAGAACCGGATGGAGACGTTGCCGGAGATCCCGGTGGGCAGGGAGTCCTTGTCGGGGCGCTGGGTGGCGAGCAGCAGGATGACGCCGAACGCGCGGCCGATCTTGATGATGAACTCGGCGTCCTCACCGGCCTGCTTGCCGACGGCGGGGTCGGCGAACAGGTTCTGGCATTCGTCGATGATGCAGGCCAGGGGGTGCAGGCCGATGCCCATGTCGGCGATCTGCCGGGTGACGCGCTTGTCGGGGCACAGGTCGCGCGGGAGCTTCTTGAGCGCGCCGGTGCGACGCATCACCTCCTTGCGCAGCAGCTTCAGGGACTCGGCCGCGTACTCGATGGACTCGGCGTCGATGCCGGAGACGAACCGGTGGGAGACGGCCTCGAACGGGTCGAGGTCACCGGATCCCTTCAGTTCGTGGGTCCACATCTCGGCGGACGGGTCGAGCGCCACGCCGCTGGCCAGGACGCGGACGGCGCTGGTCTTGCCCTGGCCGGGCTGGGACCCGAACAGGACGTTGTGCTGGACGAGCGGGACGTTGATCCAGCGGCCGCGCGGATCGCGGCCGAACGGGATCGCCTTGAACAGGTCGTGGCGGCCGTCCTTGGCGAGCGGCCACACCACGTTGCCGGTCTTGGACAGATCCTTGTCCCCGACCCACAGGACAAGGCGTCCCTCGTGCTCGTCGGCGTTGCCCTCCGGCCACACGGTGCCCAGCGGGCGCCGCAGGCCGGACGCGAGGCGCTTGCGGCGCTCCATGATGTCCCCGGCCGTCACACCGTGCGGCAGGTCGACATCCGCGCGCCACCCGGGCCCGTCCCGGGTGATCGGGGCGGGGAACGCGATGGCGCCCTTGCCCATCCCCGCGATGCCGAGCGACAGCAGCGCGCGTTCCACGATGTCGCTGGTCAGACGCGGGGTCTTGTTCTTCACCACCGACCGGGAGATCAGCGGCTCATCGGCCGGCGCCCCCAGCTTGCCGAACGCGGCGACGGCGGCGGCCAGCAGCGCCAGATGCGTCCAGCCCGGCGACATCACCCACAGCACCGCCAGCGCCGTGATCCCGATGACCCCGGCGACGGCCGCGATCAGCCCCCGCAGCCGGACCTTCGCGTCCCGCTGCCGGGTGAGCTTCAGGTACAGCTCCGCGTCCTCCCGGCGCACCGCGACCCCGCGCATCGGGGCGCCCTGCGCGTCCGACACCCACCGGCCCGCGCGTCCGATCGTGCGGGCGGCTCCGACCGGCGCGCGCATCGCCAGCTTGGCCCCGTACCAGGGCAGCCGGATGGCGTGGAACGCGGTCACGTACGCGGCCTGACCTGCGGCCCACCGGGCGGCGGCCTTGAACTGGGCGGCGTTGGAAGCCCACTTGGGCAGCAGCGGCTCACGCCGCCGCTCCACCGGCACCTTCGCCGCGCTCAGCGCGGGGTCGTCCACGTAGACGGACGGCCCGTCCTCGTCCTGGTCGTCGTCGGCGGGCACCAGCTCCACCCGATCCCCACCGCCGGTGCGGGACGGGTCGGCGGGCTCGGGCTGGCGCGGAAGGTAACCGGGGCGCAGCGCCCGGACGTTGGCCAGACCCGAGCCGCTGTTGCTGTCGGTGGCCATGTCCGCTTCGAGCATCGCGAACAGGTCGTTGTCGTCGGGCCGGTCGGGGGTGGGCGGGTTGGGCTGGTTCACTGGAGGTCCTTCCTCACAGAAATGTGCGGGATGGGGACCCGGGGCGGCCGGTCAGCTTGCCGGCAGGAGCGGCCGTCCCGGGGTGGTGCCAGTGGCGCTGGTCGTCAGGTGGTTACTGCTGGTCGAGGTGGTCGAGGGCGCGGGCGATCAGGGGCCGGTGGGCGGCGTACAGGGTGCGTCCGGCGGTGGCGATGGCGGTTTCCAGGGCAGCCATCGAGGCGGCCGGGTACCAGGTGGCGTCCAGTGCGTCATCGGCAGCGGTCGCGGTGACGGTGGCGGGCAGTAATGGTGACGTCGGGTATTGGAACTGTCCGAATGCCCGCCGTGCAGAGCTGCTCGGGGGTGGACTCACAGGTAGTCGAAGAAGCGGTCCCACCAGGTTGGTGGGTGCTCGATCGGGTTGTAGGCAGCGAGGTTGCTGCCGCCGTCGTACTGCGTCCAGAGCAGGTGCTCGGAGACAGCGATATAGCCGAGCGCTTCGAGTTCGTCGTCGATGCGGTGCCGGTCGGCAGTCTCGAAGAGGAGGTTCTCTTCGTCCTCGTCGTAGCTGCCGGGGTTCCCCAGTGTCACGGCGACGATGTTGCCGAAGTTGCTGACGCGGATGGCGATGTGGTCGCCGCTGGCCGTTGCGGCGGTGGGGATGACGATCGTCCCGTGGTGGCTGGCGTCCTGGACGCCTCGATCGACGGAGCAGGTGCAGTCGAACCGCTGATCCAACCTGGCTGCGAGCAGGTTGAATCGGGCTCGGGTCGTCGCGTAGTCGTAGTGCTGAGGGAACTCCATGTGGTCGGGATCGTCGAGGGCCCTCAGCAGAGCCCAGATGTGCTGGTCATCGAGAGGCATGGTCATCGTCTCCGTGTGGCTGGGGCCGGTTGATGCGCTGGCTGACCTGGGCGGCGTAGTTGGTCCAGTCGCCTGCGGAGAGGCGCTGCCAGGCGACGGCGACGTCGGTGTGGATGCCCAGGGTGCGGGCGAGGATCGCGGCGGGGATTTGGGTGGCGAGTTGGAACAGTGCGGTGCTGCGGGCCTGGTTGGGGCGGATCCCGAGGTTGTTGAGCCGCTGGGTGAGCTGCGTGGTGCTGATCGGGCGTCCGGGCTGGCCGCCGGGGAAGAGCCAGGGCGACGGTGCCAGTGCCCCGATGGTCGCGTGGCCCTTGCGGTTGGCTGCGACGGCGCGGGCGAGTGCGGCTACTGGGTCGGGTAGCCGGATGGGGGCCTGGCCGAGGTGGACGCGCACTCCTTGATCGTCGGCTTCGACGTCTGCGGTGGTCAGACGGCTGATCGCTGCGGGTCTTTGGGCGTAGAGGAGGAGAAGCAGGCCGGCCAGCCGGTCCTCGGATTTGACGGTGTGGTCGTGCAGGAGTCGGCGGGCGGTTTCCCATCGGTGCTGGTCGTCCAGGGGGTGGGTCGGGCCGCTCCAGCGGTGGGCGGGGGCGTGGATGGTGGTCAGCTTGTTGGTGCGGGCCCAGCGGATGAAGTGGCCAGCGGTCCAGCGGTAGGTGGCCGAGTCGTCGGTGAGCCAGCGGTCGAGGTCGCCCTGTCCGCAGGTGGCCAGGGTGAGGTTATGGGTGGCGAGCCAGCCCAGGAAGGCGACGGCAGCGTGGGTGTGCTGGCGGATGGAGTTGAACTGCTGCGGCGTGGCGGGTCGGCCGTTGTTCCTGCTACGTAGGCGTCTGACGAGGTGCCAGGTCGTATAGCGGTGGAGGAGGCTGCGCTGGTCAAGGTCTTGCTGGGATGCGAGGAGACTGGCGAGGAAGCGTTCGATGCGAGCCATGTGCTCGTCGCGTTCGGGCAGGGCGCCGACGCTGACAAGTACTTGACGCAGATGCGCGAGTGGCTGACTGTCGGGCAGTTCGTCGAGGGCCTGGTGGGTGAGTGGCCGGTGGCCGGCGGCGAGATCGGCGAGCACCGGGGCGATGGACGGCTTGTTCAACCAGCGGTTGGCGGTGACGGGGTATTCGGCGGTGGCGATGTTGTGCCGGAGGGCCTGGAGCCCGGGGTGGAGCGTCTCCGTTGGAGGCCCCAGCAGCTCGTTGAGGCGCTGGTTGATCAGGCAGCGGGCGCATTGGCCCGGGTGCGGATAGTCGGGATCGGTGCAGGTGGGGCAGGTGTGCCAGACCTCGGGGGCGGTGCAGTCGACGCAGAGGGGTTCGGCGAGGGTCCCGGAGACGACGGCCGCGATGCGGCCGCAGGCCGAGCAGGAGGCGGTGCGGCGTTGACAGGTAGGACACCACGGGCGACCGGTGGTGCGGGAAGTGCCGCAGGGCCTGTTCTCGCTGCATATGGAACAGGTCGCGGTGCGGAGAGCGGGGCAGCTCGGGCAGATCGGACCGTCTGGCGTGCGGGTATCCACCAGGCGTCGGCGGCCGCAGCTGATGCAGGGTTCGAGGTTCGCGGGGTCGGTGATCAGGCAGTTGGGACAGAGCGGCCGGCCCTGGTCGTCGCGGGTGGCGGGTTCACGGCGGGCTCCGCAGCGCGAGCAGTCCTCAAGGCGGCTGTGGGCGATGCAGGTGCGGCAAACCCGCTGGCCGTCGAGTGGTTTGTCGATGCGGACGACTCTGTGGCAGCCGGGGCAGGTGGGTGGGACTACTCCGGCGATGCCCGCGGTGTGCAGGAGATCGATCAGTCGCAAAATGGCGCGAAGGGATGAGAGGTGCCCGTCCCCGGTGAGCAGGCCGGGGTCAGTTTCCAGGGCCCAGGCGAGTTTCTGCTGGTAGGAGGGGCGTGCTGCGGACCCGCGGACCGCATCGGCTATCACCTCGCGATCGGCGGCCGGGTCGAGTGCGGTGACCACCGTGTGGATGACGCTGATCGGATCCCGGTCGTCGACGTCCGGACACATCTTGCATCGCGGCCGCCCAGCGCGGTCCCGCGTCGTGACCCGACGGGTGTTTCCGCAGGCAGTGCAGGGTGCGGGCTGCGGTCGGCAGCTCCAGCAGTACCAGTCTTGCCCGCGGCGCTGGAGGGTTCGCATCGGCTTGCCGCAGTCGGCGCAACACGGGGGCGAGAGGTGCGAGGCGCCTGCCTCGCGGAGCGCAATGAGCAGGTCACCTATGGCCCTGGGCGCCGGTGACCGGCCGTCGGTCAGCACACCGGGACGCTCGGCCAGGTGTGAGGCAAGGCGGCGGGCCTTCGCCCGGCCACCCGCGAGACTGGTGACCACTGGGCGGATCTGCTCGATTCCCAGCTGAGGTTCGATGGCCGCGACCAGGTCCACGATCGTTCCGATCGGGTCGGAGATGGCCCGGCCTGGGTGTCCCGGTGTGGTCACGATCGCTCGGCACCACGGATGCGGGCCCGCTTGGGTCGAAGATCACCGACACCGGCCTCGGCGCCAACTGCCTTCTTCGTCCGACTGGTTGCTCCAGCTCCGACCGCGGCCACGGGTTCGATGAGGTCGTCCATGCTGCAGTCGAGGATGTCGAGCAGGGCCATGAGGATTCTCAGGCTGAGCCGTTCGGGGCGTTCGACGACGAGCCGGTAGACCTGACTGGAGGACAGGGTGATGCCGCGTTTGTCCAGTAGCGGGATGAGGTCGGTGGTGGAGAACAGCCCCCGGTCGGCCATGACCTTGCGCAGGTGCCAGTGGTAGTCGAGCTTGGCGGCCATCAGCGGTCCTTGTCTGCGGAGGTGATCGGGGCGAGCACGGGCGCGAGCGCCTTGTGGAGCATGGTGTTCATGAAGTCGTCGCTGACGTGGGTGTAGATGGCGGTGGAGCTGTCGTTCTCGTGACCGACCTGCTGCTGGATGAAGCGGCGGTCGACGCCGTCCTCGGTGAGGTGGGTGACGTAGGCGTGACGGGCGGAGTGGACGACCAGCTCCTTCGGGAGCTTCAGCGCGTCTCGATAGGCGACGAACCGGGCGTTGATCTCCGCCGGCTTGATCCGGCCGCCCCGCTCGGTCACCCACAGCGCGGGGTGGTCCTCGCAGCCGAACCGCGGCCGGACGTTCTCGACGTAGTCGGCGACGGCCTCCACCGCCCAGTCCATCACCGACAGCACGTTCCGACGCCTGGGCGGCTGGCCCTTCTTCGCTTTGCCGTAGCGGACGTTGAGCGTGCCGTACCGGCCGAACTGCGGAGCCGAGGCGTTGCGGCCGAAGTCCACCAGATCAAGCTTGGCCGCCTCGGTTCGGCGCAGGCCCCACCCGTAGATGACCTTGAAGAGGGTGGCGTCCCGGTAGGCGGCGAGGGCTCCCTTGCGCTTCGCACGCACCGCTCGGTCGACCTGGTCGTCGGCGTAGTCGAGGAAGAGTTGGATCTCTTCCCGGGTGAACGGCCTCGCCTCCGGCGTGCCCTCGTAGTCGTTGAGGTGGGCGATGGTGTTCCACTCGTGGCAGATCGCCACCGGATGGGTGCCGAAGGCGTCCTCGCAGGCCACCGACCAGCCGTAGCGGCCGTCGATCAGGAACTCGCTGAACAGCCGAAGACTGCCCTGGTAGCTGCGGATCGTGGACGGCGCCAGGTGCTTCTCGCTGGTCAGCCACAGTGACCACTCATCCACATGCCCCGGCATCCAGGCCCACGGGTACTCGTTGGTGTGCTCCAGAAACCGACGCACGAGCCGTTCGCGGGCAGTGACAGTATCCTCGCGCAGCCCGCGGGCGGCCTGCTGGGCCCGCCACCCCCGCAGCATCGCCTCGACCATCGCGTCCTGCGGACGCAGCTGGACCACCCCGGAGACCAGCTCCAGATGAGCCGCCCCAGCCAGGTCGGCACGTCGCTGTTGACCCACTCCCGCCCTCCCTTCCAGAGGGCAAATCCTGCATCAGATGGGATCTGATCGCCAAACTCCCTGATCAGGCCACCGAGTTGTAGGAGGATGGAGCCCCGTCGGACGCCTCTCTGGCCTCGCGACCTGCGGGTTCTCGCCCATCTGATGCAATTCGCGAGGGTTCAGGTACAGGGCGCTGGTCGAGGCGACCCAGGCGTGGTCGGACTGGCGCCAGTCGTCCACCAGCGCGGTGCCGAGGATGACCGGCTGGTGGTCGCTGAGGTCGACGCCGGTTTCCTCGCGCAGCTCGCGCACCAGCGCCTGCGGGGCGGTCTCGCCCGGGTCGACCATCCCGCCCGGGATCGCTTCCACCCCGATGTCGTCCCGGGTGATCAGCAGGATCCGCCGGGCCTGGCCGGTGCCCGCGATCACGATCGGGTCAGCGGCCGCGTTCTCACCCCACTTGCCGAGATTGCGGCCGGTGTATCCGGTGCGGCCGGCCGGGTGCAGCGGCCATCCCCGCCCGTCGAGGTCGAACGGAACGAGCGCGGCGGCCTGGCGCTGCTGCCAGTCGTGCACGTCGGTCGGGGTGGGCGCCGCCTCGGCCCAGGCGGGCACGTGGTGGGCCAGTGCCGCCGGTCGCAGCTCGGGCGGCGTGACGTCCGTGGGCGCGTACTGCGACCACGGCGCCGACCAGGTGCGGCGTCCGGCGGGGATGCTCTCGGTGATCTCGTTCATGGTTGATCTCTCCTGGTCCGGTCGTGGTTCAGGCTGTGGTGCACGGGAGTTGGGGTGGTCCGTTCGGGCCGTTCAGGCGGCGATCGGCAGGCTGTCGGCGCATGGCACGCAGGTGCCCAGGTGGGCGGGAAGGACGTAGCCCGCGTCGCGCCCGCAGCCGGGGCACATCCGCCGGGCCTTGTTGGCCTTGGCTAGCGCGGCGGCCTTGGCCGGGGTCATCGGGCGGACCGGCCGGGCGAGGTCGATCCGGTACAGGAACGCCAGCGCGGTCCCGCCGAAGCGCGAACGCCAGTGGAGCTGTGCGGCCACCGGCTGACCGCCCGGCCGCAGCCCCCGCTTACGGAGCTGACGCAGGGTCGCGTATCCGTCCGGGGCCTGCCGCCACCGGTAGGTCGGGATCGTGCCGGTGTTCTCGCCCCGGTCGGCGGGCCGGGCACTCACCCGGCGCCCGGCCCGGGCCGGGGGTCGGTGAAGTGGAAGTGGCCGATGAGCTGCACGGGGACCCCGGACCAGGTGCCGGTGGTCTCCAGCCAGTGCGGGCCGTTCGCGTCCAGGTGGGCGGTGACGTCGGCGGGGTCGAGGCCGAGCGCGGCGCGCCACTGCTCGAACTGGCCCAGCCCGTCGTGCAGGGCGAGGGTCACGCCCCACGCGGCCTCGACCCTGCCCCCGCAGCCCCAGAGCCGTTCCAGCCGGAAGGCCGGGGCGGGCAGGGACCGGAACGCGGTGACCATCGCCATCAGCGCACCGGCCGCGTTCACCTGACCGGCAGCGGTACCGGCGCTCACGACGCCACCCCCTCGGCGGCCGGGGTGTCCTCGGCCGCCGTGGTGGTCTTCGGCTCGGGCACCGCGTGCAGGCCCGGCCGGGCGGCCAGCTCGGTCCGCTCGGCCTTCAGCTGGTCGCGCAGCTCCCGGGCCTTGGCGGAGGAGGTGCGGACCGCCTCCCGGATCCGGTCGGCCACCAACTCGTCGTCCGACCACCCGGCCGTGGCGGTGCGGGCCTCGGCCAGCAGCTCGGCCGGCGTGCGGGTCGGCCGGGCGGTGCGGGCCGACTGCGGCACGGTGCCGGTCGCCCGCCGGGGCCGACTCGCCACCGCCGCCACGGCCTTGACCGGCCGGACCGCCTCCACCACCGGAGCGGGCACGGTCGGCAGCTCCACCGGGGCAAGGTCGGGCGACTCGTACACCGACCCCAGTCGGTCCGGGTCGGCAGGTTCGGGCAGGTCAGACACCGACCGATTTACAGTGCTCTGGTCGTTTTCTGCCGGTTCGGGCTTGTGGTGCAGGACCTTCGCCACCAGGTCGGAGCCGAAGAAGATGGAGCCGACCGGCAGCGAGCTGGCGAGCAGCACCAGGGCCCAGTGGGCGGGCGACCAGTCGGCCAGCTTGGCCCGGCCGCCGCCGTGCAGCGCCGGGACCAGACCGTGCACGTAGTTGAGGACCAGCGAGGCGACCGTGTACCCGGCCAGCACCCGCAGCGCGAACTTGCGGTCGGCCTGCGGCAGCACCAGCGCCGCGACCAGCGCGAGCGCCATCAGGCCGTCCACCACCAACGGGTAGACGGTCGCGGCGGTCGGGTCGGCGCCGATCGCGCCGGCCACATCCTTGAGCGCGTTCCAGGACACCCGGAACGCCATGACCACCACGGCCAGCAGCCCGGTGACCATCCAGACCTTCGATGCCCTGGTCACGCCGCCACCCCCAGCACCACATCCGGGCGAGCGGCGCGGCGGGTGTTGCGGAGCGGCACCGGGGCCGTGTTCATCAGGCGCTCGGCGTAGGCGGCCAACTCCGGGTCCTCCCGGCGCAGGTCCGCCAGCACCGCCACCGCCACGTCCAACCGGGCCCGCCGCTCGGTGATGCCCTCGCCGGCCACACCGGCGAACAGCTCCGAGTCCACGCCCAACGCCAGCTCCGCGAACTCATCCGAGTTCACGGCACGCTGTCCTGCAACAATCGACTTCACGGGTAGACCTCTCCTAGTTGGGGTTGGCCCGAGGGGCTGCCGCGCTCCGGCCAAGGAATTGCGCGGTGGCCCCGACTCATCAGGCCTGGCTGCTCGAACGACACGACCCCGACACCACGCGAGGCGCGGCGGGTGTCGGGGCCCGTGGTCACTGGTGGAACACGGTGGTTGATCTCGATGGACGCGGCCCAAGCTCTCCCCGGGGAGATCCCTCCCGGAGGTCGTCGCTGGATCAATGTCAGCCGCGTCGTTCTTTTGAGAGGCCAGTAGCTCCTCTCAGTCGGTTGCGTGTCCCATGGGGTCGCCCTCTTCAGGACGACGGTGGTGTCAGGGCGTGCGCCCCTTCTCGGCCGACTGGTCTCCACTCACCCCGGCCGGACAGGACACGGGCGGATTGCGGTGGTGGATCACGCTCTTGAGTTGTCAGATGGTGCGTTGGCGCAGGTCAGGGCAGCCCAAAGAAGGCCAGGTGCCTGACAGGAGTGAATGAGACCCACTGAAGTGCGGCGGGCCATCTGCCATCTAGATTGCTCTAGATGGCTCTAGTTCGTCAAGCCAATCGCTCTAGATGCCCTAGATGGCTCGGGAGTACCCTGATTGGCATGACTCTTGTGAGGGATGAGCGAGCGCCATACATGCAGGTCGCGGACGTCCTCCGCGCTGAGATCGCATCGGGAGAACATCAACCGGGGGCAAAGCTGCCCTCGGTGAAGAAGCTCGCGGAGCGGTTTGGCATCGCCGAGATGACGGTCCACAGCGGCCTGCGAGTCCTCCGCGAACAGGGGCTGATCGTCGCCAGCCCCGGCCGTGGGACCTTCGTGCGTAGCGACTTCGACCCTGCAACGCTCGACGCGGAGCCGAATGCCGAAGGCGACGACGTTCGGAATCAGGTGGAACATCTCACCTCCCAGGTGAAGCAACTGACAGCACGAGTCGCGGAACTGGAACGCCGTGTAGTCGCCCCTTCCGTTCCTGACTAACCATCCGGTAGCTACGAGTGATGAACCAGTGACACCAGTGGTGTCATGCCGGTGACAGGGGTGGTGTCACTGCCCTGTCACCCCCTGCTGTCCAGCCATCTCGCAATGCCAGACTCAGTGCAGGCACCACCCACAGGGAGGGCACCAATGAGCTTGGACAGGCCCGCTTGGGCGCGACGTATCACCGCAGAACGAGACGCTCGGGACTGGTCTCAGGCCGATGCCATCAGCGCTCTCCGCGCGCACTCGCCGAAGAAGCTGCCCGAGGACTCCACGATGCTTCGGCAGTGGAAGCGCTGGGAGTCCGGCGAGGTTGTGCCCAGCGACTTCTACCAGCCGCTGATCGCAGCCACCTTCGGGACGGTTACGCACGCGCTCTTCCCTCTTGCCGGCCGTCGAGACGGACACGCCGAGATCGTGGCGGCCAGCGGCATGGAAACCCTGGACATCATCAGTCGGCTTCAGGCGTCAGATGTGGACAACGCCACGATGGACGCTCTCCGCATCACAGCTGATCGGCTCTGCTCCGAGTACGCGTTTCTCCCACCCGGCCAATTGGCCGTCGAAGGAAGGCAGTGGCTGAAGCGCGTCGCGGGTCTCCAATCTCAACGGCTGACGCTCGCACAGCACCGCGAAGTGCTCTCGATGGCGGGCTGGCTGGCTCTCCTGGTGGGCTGTGTTGAGTACGACATGGGAGACCGGCGGGCAGCCGAGTCCACCCGCCGCGCCGCTCTCTCGCTCGGAGGCGAGGCCGAGCATGCCGAGATCCAGGGGTGGGCGCATGAGATGCGAGCCTGGTTCGCCATCACGGCCGGCGACTACCGGGGCGTCCTCGCTGCCTCCCGGGCAGGAACCGATGTAGCAGCCCACCAGGGCGTTGCGGTACAGCTCGCGGCGCAGGAGGCCAAGGCGTGGGCCAGGCTGGGCGACCGACGGCAGGCAGAGGTTTCGCTGGACAGGGGAAGGCGCCTCTTGGAAGGCATGGAGTACCCGGAGAACCTGGACAACCACTTCGTGGTGGACCCGGCCAAGTACGACTTCTACGCGATGGACTGCTACCGCATGCTCGGCGAATACAAGCTGGCCCGAAGCCTGGCAGAGGAAGTGATCCGAGCCAGCACCGACTACGACGGCACCGAACGATCGCCCATGCGCATCGCCGAGGCCCGCCTGACCCTCGGAGTGGTGGCAGCCAAGGAGGGCGATCTCGAAGGCGCTGTGAACTACGGGGAGTGGGCGCTCAGGAGCGAGCGGCAATCGCTCCCGTCGATCCTTGCAGTGAGCCGTGAGCTGGCTACCGTGGTCCGTGAGCAGTACGCCGACGCCCCAGCAACACAGACGTACCTTGACCACCTGAACGCGCTCAGCCGGGCCAACCCCTAGGCCAGCGCCACGCGATCGTCCGGCTCAGTTTCCGTCTCATTCAGTCCCGACCACGACCGTCCGCCAGCGTTCACGGGATTCACGCGCTGCTTGCCGCAGCTCGGAGAACAGGACGGCTGACACACCCCGTCCGGGCGAGGGCAGAGCTCGAAAGCGTGTGTGGGGGCAACTTCACCGTGGGTTCGAATCCCACCGCTACCGCTTCGCACGAAGGGCCCGGACTGATCACAGTCCGGGCCCTTCGTCGTACCCGCGTCCGAGGACGGTCCCGTGGGGAGACACGACCGGGGGACCACGACGGGGGAACGCAGAAAGCTCCGCACTCCTGGTCCGGGCCGACCACCACCGGGCCCGGGGAGTGCGGAGCCTGCGAGACCGCGAAGGTCCGAGGAGGGGGGAGCGGTCCCGGGGGGACGGACCGCTCCCCCTGCGGAGGTCCCACAACCGGTGCCGCGTCAGGGGAAGACCCGCGGCGCCCGGTCCCACAGCGGGGAACTCCGGTTCCGTGCGGCGGGAATTCCTGCCAGATCCTCGCCACATCACCAATCCTGCCGTCCGGCTCCGGCCCGGGCATCCGGAGAAAGCCCCCTCCCGCTGGGACCTTCGTCCCGACGGGTGAACGCGCCACTCACTCGATCGCCCGTCCGATGGATAAGCTGCCGCCAGGAGAGTGGGCGCCGGGGACCAGGGTGGCGCCCGGCGCTAGGGAGGCAGGCCCGTCCGATGGCTCAGGCGAAGAAAGTCGGCATGTACCTCCTGCTGATCTTCGTGATCTACACGATCATCACCTCCCCCACCCGCGCCGCCGAGCTGGTCCAGTCGGGGTTCGTCGGGATCTCGGACGCGGCCAAGGCGGTCGGGACCTTCATGACCGGGCTGGTGAACTGAGCGGGTGCCGCGGCGGTTACCGTGGCGGGGTTCGTCCACCCTCACTGCACTGGTAGGAGCGGCTTCGTGATCCGGCACCTGGTCCTGTTCAAGCTCAACGACGGCGTCTCGAAGGACGACCCGCGCGCGGTCGCCGGCGCCGAGGCCTTCGCCGCGCTCGGCCCGCTGATCCCCGAGCTGCGCGAGTGGGAGTGCGGCTGGAACACCACCGACCGCGACATCGCGCACGACTATGCGATCAACAGCCTGGTCGAGGACCGGGACGCACTGCAGGCGTACCTCGGCCACCCGGCCCATCAGGCCGCGGCCGGTCAGTGGCGCGAGTTCGCCACCTGGGTGATCGCGGACATCGAGGTCTGACCGGTCCGGCGGCCCGGCGGGCCGCCGTGGCACACGCACGACCCGTGCGGCCCCCCGTCCCCGTCCCGGGCGGGGGGCCGCAGCACATACCGCCGTTCGCCGCAGCGTCCACCAACACGCCTATATCCGGTGCTTGCCCGCCCCACGAACGACTTGTGATGCTATGACCGGTTTTGCCGGATATGGCGAGGTGGTGATCGAGCCCCGGGCAGCACCACGGCGCCCGGTCTGCACCGGGCAGCAGGCAGCTCGGATCGTGTGGTGTCGACATTGGGAGGGGTGCAGGTGTCCGTGCGGACACAGGACGGGACGCCGGAGGCGGACCGGGGCGACGGTTCCCCGGCTGCCGCCCCCGCGGCGCCCGGCGCCCGGACGGCCGCGGCCGCGCCCCCGGCGGGCGGGCCCGAGGACCAGCGGCCGGGCGTCCGCGGCAGCGCGGTGGACGTCCGCACGCTCACCCGGGTGCTCTTCGAACGGCTGGCGGAACTCCCCCCGGACGCCCCCGAGCGGGCCCGGGTCCGCGCCGCCCTGATCGAGATCAACATCCCGCTGGTGCGCTACGCGGCGACCCGCTTCCGCAGCCGCAACGAGCCGATGGAGGACATCGTCCAGGTCGGCACCATCGGCCTGATCAACGCGATCGACCGGTTCGACCCCGACCGCGGGGTGCAGTTCCCCACCTACGCGCTGCCCACCATCCTCGGCGAGATCAAGCGCTACTTCCGCGACAACGTCCGCACCATGCACGTCCCGCGCCGGCTCCAGGAGCTGTGGGTCCAGGTGAGCGGCGCGATGGAGGAGCTCACCGTGGTGCACGGCCGGGCCCCCAAGGTGCCGGAGATCGCCGCCAACCTGCGGATCCCCGAGGAGGACGTCCGGGCCTGCCTGGACGCCGGCCGCGCCTACAACGCGGCCTCGCTGGAGGCCGCCCAGGAGCACGAGGGCGGACTCGCCCTGCTGGACCGGCTCGGCTACGAGGACTCGGCGCTGGCCGACGTCGAACACCGCGACATGGTGCGCCACCTGCTGGTCCAGCTGCCGGAACGGGAGCGCCGGATCATCATGCTGCGCTTCTTCGCCAACCTGACCCAGTCCCAGATCTCCACCGAGCTGGGGATGTCCCAGATGCACGTCTCCCGGCTGCTGGCCCGGATCCTGACCCGGCTGCGGACCGGGAACTCCTGGGAGGAGTGAGCCGGGTCGTGCGCCCGCGCCCGGACGTGGCCGCAGGATCGCACCGCGTTACCGCCGAGTGACATCTTGCGACATTCGGGTTTGCCGGGGACAGTGTGCCGGTATTGAGGTGGGGGACGAACTCATCCGGGAACCACTGTCTGGTGGTGCCCGTTGAACGGTCAGTCACGAGGGGGTGGGCGCGTGTCCGGAAAGCCGGCCAGTGCAGTCGTCGAGGCGGTCGCCGAGGAGATCCTTGAGCCTGCGGCGGTCGCCGTGGTGCCCGGCCAGCCGGCCGGGCCCGGTGACCGGTGCGCCACGGACGCGCCCGGCGGCGGTCCGGGCGGCACGGCCGGCCCCGACGGCCCGGGCCCGGCCGGGTCCGGGACGGCCGCGGCGGCGCCCGTCGAGCCCGCCGACCGCACCCTGGACACCCGGACGCTGTCCCGTTCGCTGTTCCGGCGGCTCGCGGCGCTGGAGGCCGGGAGCGACGAGCACACGTACGTCCGCGACACCCTGATCGAGCTGAACCTGCCGCTGGTCCGGTACGCCTCCGCGCGCTTCCGCAGCCGCAACGAGCCGATGGAGGACATCGTCCAGGTCGGCACCATCGGCCTGATCAAGGCGATCGACCGGTTCGACCCGGACCGCGGGGTGGAGTTCCCGACCTTCGCGATGCCCACCGTGGTCGGTGAGATCAAGCGCTTCTTCCGGGACACCAGCTGGTCGGTGCGGGTGCCGCGGCGCCTGCAGGAGCTGCGGCTGGCCCTCACCAAGGCGGGCGACGAGCTCGCCCAGAAGCTGGACCGCTCCCCCACCGTCCCCGAGCTCGCCGCCTTCCTCGGCGTCAGCGACGACGACGTGGTCGAGGGCCTCGCGGTCGGCAACGCGTACACCGCCAGCTCGCTGGACTCCAGCCCCGGCGAGGACGACAACGGCGAGGGCCCGCTCGCCGACCGGCTCGGCTACGAGGACCTGGCGCTGGAGGGCGTGGAGTACCGCGAGTCGCTGAAGCCGCTGCTGGCCAAACTCCCGCCCCGGGAGCGGCGGATCATCATGCTGCGCTTCTTCGGCAACCTCACCCAGTCCCAGATCGGCGAGGAGATCGGCATCTCCCAGATGCACGTCTCCCGGCTGCTGACCAAGACCCTGGCCCAGCTGAGGGACGGTCTGATCGCGGAGGCGTAGCGGCACCCGCCGGGGCCGTCCGCCGGGGGCCGTCCGCCGGGGTGCGGCGGCCCGGGCGGGTCAGACCAGGAGGTTGGTGCGCAGGCCCTCGAGGACCTCGTCGTCGAGGCCGAGACCGTCCCGCCAGAACGCCTCGAAGGACGGCCAGCCGGCCTCGACCGCGGCGAAGGCGGTCTCCAGGTACACCCGCTCGGCGCGGAAGACCGGCAGCAGCAGCGACGGATCCTTCATCAGGCCGCGGCTGTGGAAGCTGTCGACGATCATCTCGATCAGGGCGGCCGAGCGCTGGTTGGTGAGCAGGTAGTCGTCGAAGACGGTGTCGCGGTCGACACCGAGGGCGGTCAGCACCAGCGCCGCCGCCCAGCCGGTGCGGTCCTTGCCCGCCGAGCAGTGGAACACCAGCGGCGGCCCGTCGGGCGCAGCGAGCAGCCGGATCACGCTCGCGAACCGGTCGCGGGCCACCGGGTCGGTGACGAACCAGCGGTAGAGGCCGGTCATCATCGCGGCGGCCTTGCCGTCGCCGAGCAGGGCCCGCTGCTTGTCGGCGTCGCGGTCGGCGAGCGCGTTGCGCAGCGCCACGTAGATGTCGAAGTCCGCGGCGAAGATCGGCAGGTGGTGCAGCGCGATGCCGGACGGGTCCGCCGGCTCGACGACGCCCGGGGAGTCGGAGAACTCGGCCGCCGCGAGCGCGGCGGCGGGCAGGCCGGGCAGCCGGTCCGGGCCGGCCTCGCGGACCTCGACCAGACTGCGCAGGTCGACCACCCGGCGCAGCCCGTGGTCGGCGAGCACCGCCAGGTCCTCGTCGGTGAGCCGGCTGAGCGCGTCCGCGCGCAGCGCGACGCCGTGCCGCAGCACCCGGCCGTCCGCGGTCGGGTAGCCCCCGAGGTCGCGAGCGTTGACGGCGCCCGACAGGCCGAGGCTGCGGGCGGTCTCGGTGGGCTGCTGCGTCACGGGCTGTCCTCCAGGGGCACGGGCGTACGAGAGTCGTAGGACCCGTTCAGTCTAGGGACATCGGCGCTTGCGCCACCCCGGCGGGAGCGCGGTGCGCCGCCGGGCGGACGGCCCGGGGGACGGCGTGCGGGCGCGGGCGCCGCGGTGTCCCCGGTCCGCCGGGCCCGGTCCCGCCGGGGTGAGGACGCAGGAGGAGTTCGGGACGGGTTACTTGACGGCGAGCCAGATCACGCCGGCGACCACGACGAGCGCCAGCAGGGCACCGACGATGATCATGCCGGTGCGGCCGGAACCGGAGTTGTTGCTGCTGCCGTAGGTGGTCACGGAGCCCGGGGCCTGCGGGGCCGGGGCCTCGTCGACGAACGCCCGGAACATCTGGGTGCTGCCGGCGGGGTCGTAGTCGTTGTCAGCCATGGGCAGGACTCTAGCCAATTCCGCGACCCGCCCGACACCCCGGACCCACGCGGACGTGCCCATCTCCACGGACCTCTCACCTCCTGCAACGGCCGTACGACAAGCTCGTGAACTCACCCGGGTCCGCGGAACCGCCTCCGGTGGCGTGCGGTTGACTCGCGGTATGACCGAATTCCGGAGCGACACCCCACGTGTGACCCTCGGCACCTCCGACCTGGCCGTCTCGCCGCTGTCGCTCGGCGGCAACGTGTTCGGCTGGACCGCGGACGAGGCCCGGTCCTTCGCCGTGCTGGACGCCTACGCCGCGGCGGGCGGCAACTTCGTCGACACGGCCGACGTCTACTCGGCCTGGGTCCCCGGCAACACCGGCGGCGAATCGGAGACCGTGATCGGCGACTGGCTGCGCAGCCGGGGCAACCGGGACGGGATCGTCATCGCCACCAAGGTCGGCTCGCACCCCGAACTCACCGGGCTGGGCGCCGCGACGATCAAGCGCGGCGCGGAGGAGTCGCTGCGCCGGCTGGGCATCGAGCGGATCGACCTCTTCTACACCCACCGGGACGACCCCGGCACGCCGGTCGAGGAGATCGTCACCGCGCTGGACGAGCTGGTGCGGGAGGGCAAGGTCCGCGCGGTCGGCGCCTCCAACATCGGGCCCGACCGGCTGGCCGAGTCGCTGGAGTTCTCCGCGCGCGAGGGCCTGGCCGCGTACGTGGCGGTGCAGCCGCACTACAACCTGGTCTCCCGCGGGACCTACGAGGGAGCGCTCGCCGACCTGGTGACCCGGTTCGGGCTCTCCGCCGTCCCCTACTACGCGCTGGCCTCCGGCTTCCTGACCGGCAAGTACCGGCCGGGCGGACCGGAGGTCGCCAGCGCCCGGGCCCAGGGCGCCGCGCGCTACCTCGCCGACCCGCGCGGCCCCCGGGTGCTGGCCGCGCTGGACCAGGTCGCCGACGCGCACCGGGTCGAGCCCGCGACCGTGGCGCTGGCCTGGCTGGCCTCCCGTCCGACGGTGGCCGCGCCGATCGCCAGCGCCCGTTCGGTCGAGCAGCTGCCGCCGCTGCTCGCGGCCGCCGCGCTGGTCCTCACCGAGCAGGAGCTGAAGCTTCTGGACGAGGCCTCGGCCTGACCGGGCGGCCGCCCGGGGCGGCACGGAGGTACGACGCGGCGGGGGGGCCCAGGAACCAGACCGGACCGCCCCGCCGCGCTGCCGTGGCTCAGGCCGGGCGGCCTTCCTTCCGGGACGGCCGGGCCGCCGGGGCCGGTACCGAGGCACTCATCCCGGCGGGCGCGACGAACGCGACCAGCAGGTGTTCCATGAGCGCGCTGCGGGCGGCCGCGTCCAGTTCCTGCGCGGTGGCCCGCTCCAGCCGGCGGACGGCGAGCGCGGCGGCCTCCACCGCGTCGTCCACTAGTACCGTCCGCAGGCCTGCGTCCAGCTCGGCGAGCCGGCGGCGGCGCATCGAGTCGGCCACCTCGGGCGCGTAGTCCAGCGCCAGCGGCTGCACCGAGTACACCTCCAGGCCCGCCGGGGCCGCCTCGGCCACCAGGGCCCTGGTCAGCTCGTCGGAGAACCACTGGCCGTCCCGCAGGGCCGGGCCGGGCGCAGCGTTGGAGTCGCAGGGCAGGGTGCTGGCGGTACGGGTGAGCACCGCGTGCACCTGCTCCCGCAGGTAGGTCTCGTGCTCGTCGACGCCCAGCATGGCCCGCGCGGTGTCCTTGACCCGCCACACGACCAGCAGCCGCACGACGATCGGCGTACCGCTGCGGTCGGTCACGTGGACCGGGTCGCTGCGCCAGTGGCGCAGCCGGACGTCCACCCGGTGGCGGCGCAGCAGCGGGTTGACCCAGACCAGGCCGGTCCGGCGGACAGTGCCCCGGTAGCGGCCCCAGCGGGAGAGCACCCGGGTCTCGCCGCCCGCGTTGGCCAGCAGCCCGGCCAGCGCCGTCATGATCACCAGGCCGCCGACGGCCGCGGTGCCGATCTCCCGCTCCGTCACCACCGGCACACCGGCCGACCTGGCGATCGGGTTGCGGATGTCCGGGAAGGCGCCGGTGTGCAGCAGCAGCCCCGACCGGGCCAGCGCCAGCACCAGCGCGGCCGCGCCGAGCAGGACGGCCAGCAGCGCGACCCACCCGGGAACGGTACGGGCGGTGCGCTCGCGCAGTGCGTGGTCGACCCGCGGGGGGCGGCGCGAAGCCGGGGTGTCGTTGCCGGCGGCGGGCGGCGGCACCGGGACCGCCGTCGGCGCCGGGGTCGGGATCTGCGTCGGGTGGGCGGGTGCGGGGGCGGCGGGGGCGGGTGCGGTGGTGGGGCCGGCGGCGGGTTCGTCACGGCCGAGGATGCGGATCGGCTGGACGGGCTGGATCGGCCGGATCGGCCGGATGGGGCGGGTCGGCGGGCCGTCGGGGCCGTCGTCGGACAGCGCCGACGGCCTGATCAGCGGGTTCGCCACGGCCCTGGCCATGGCCCGGCTCAGCTGCGTGGCCCCCGACGGGAGTTCGGAGCGGTCGGGCGGGCCGGCGGGGTTCGGGGTGGTTCCCGGCGAAGGGTCGCGGGTGACGTCCATGCACGGATCCTCGGGGTTGGGTGCGTCGCTGGGCGGGCGGGCCGGGCCCGGCAGTCGGTGCCGGGACCGGGACGGCTCGATCACTTCGGTTCGCTCGATCGGTGGTCAGGAACAGCAGGTCGGGGGCGGGGCCGGCCGCGGCCGGCCCGTCTCAGCGGCGCCGCGAGCCGCTGCCCCGGCCGAACACCCGGCGGGTCACCAGGCCCAGTCCGAGCAGGATCAGCAGCCCCCCGACGACGGCCTTGCGCCAGCCCGTCTCCGGGGTTCCCTGGGCGGCGGTCGCGGCCCCCGCGGTGTCCGGGGCGGCCGAGGCAGGCGAGGCGGCCGAGGCGGCCGGCTTACGGTCCGGCGGCACGGCGAGCGCACGGTCCGCACCGCCCTGCTCCGCGAGGGTCTCCACCCGGTCGGACGACGTCCCCGTCAGGAACGGGTCGGCCGATCCGGCCCGCTGCGCCCCGCCCGGCGAACCGGCGGCGGCCGGGCTCGGCGAGGGCGGCGCCGAGGGCGAGCCGGAGCCCGACGCCGACGCCGACGCCGACGCCGACGGGGACGCGGAAGCCGATCCCGGCGCAGCCGAGGACGGGACGGCCGGGGACGGGACGGCCGGCGACGGGACGGTGGGCGGCGCGACCACGGGTGGCACCGTGATGGGCAACAGGCCGAACGGCAGCGGCGGCAGCAGCTCGGCCCCCGTCACCGTGCCGGATGCCGCTGCGGGAGCAGGCGACGGGCTCACGCCCGGGCCGGCGGCTGCCGGGGAGGCGGATGCGTCCGGGCTCGCCGGTGCCGGTACGGGCGATGCCGCCCCCGACGCAGACGCAGACGCAGATGTCGAAGCGGAGGCGGAGGCGGGCGCCCCGGCCGGTGCCGACGCCGACGCCGACGTGGAGGCCGACGTGGAGGCCGCTGCGGACCCGGACGGGGAAGCCGTCGGCGAGGCCGCAGGCGGGTTCCCCGCCTTGACGGTCACCGTGACCGCGTCGCCCGCCGTGCTGTTGCCCGCCCGGTCGGTGGCGGTGGCCTGCAGGGTGAGTTCGCCGTCCGGGAGGTCCCGGGTGGCGGTGCAGCTCCAGGTGGCGTCCGCCGCGGCGACCCCGCCGCAGACGGTGGCCGGTTCGCCGCCCGCGGGCCGGGCGGTGACGGTGACCGCGGTGCCGGCCTCGGCCCGGCCGGTCAGCCGGGGGCGGGCGGTGGTGAGGGTGGCGCCGGCGGCCGGTGAACCGAGCCGGGGGCGGTCCGGCGCCGCGGTGTCGACGGTCAGGGCGACCGCCTTGCCGGTTGTCCGGTTCCCGGCCTGGTCGACGGCGACGGCGGTGAGCTGGTGCTTTCCGTCCGTCAGGTTCTCCACCGGCAGGCAGGACCAGGAGCCGTCGGCGGTGACCGCGGTGCTGCACAGTTCGCCGCTCGCCCGGGCGCCGCCCGACAGGCCGGTGAGGGCCACCGAGACGGTGCTGCCCGCTTCGCCGGTGCCGGTGATCAGCAGGCCGGGGTCGTTGGTGAACTCCGGCAGGGTGAGCACGGGGGCGGCGGGCGGCGCGGTCTTCACGGTCAGCCGGACCGGTGTCCCCTTCAGCACCATGCCGCCCTTGGTGGTCTCGACCGGGGTGAGCAGGTGTGCTCCCTGGCCGAGCGCCTTGGCGGGGCGGCAGGTCCAGCTGCCGTCGGCGGCGGCGGTGGTCCGGCAGAGTTCGGTGTCGCCCTCCTGGACCGCCACCGTGGCGCCCTGGACCGCGCCCTCGCCGCGGATCTCCGGCTTCGGGTCGGCGGTGACGGTCCCCGGGACCGGTGCCGAGATCTCGGGGCGGGCCGCGCCGACCGAGATCCGCACCCGCTGGTCGACCACCTCCCCGGAGTCGGCGAAGCCGCCGGGGACGACCAGTTGGGCGCCGCTGCGGGCGATCCGCAGCCGGGCCCAGGTCTCCCCGCTGACCGCCTTGTCCGGCACCGTCCACTCGAGGGCCGCTGTCCCGCTGCCGGGGGCCACCTCGGCCTGCACCCGCTCCAGCGGGTCGAAGCGGCCGTTGTGGTCGAAGTCGATCCAGCCCGCGAGGACGGCCGGGCCGTCACCGCCCCGGACCGGAACCGTCAGGCCGTAGTAGCGGCCGACGGCCGCCTCGGCGGGGAACTCGAGCGTCGGGTCCGCCCCGAGGTACTCGCCCCGGCCGGGCTGGAGTTGCGGCGGTGCGGCGCTGGACCAGGGGCTGCGCAGGGCGGCGCCGTGGTCCAGTTCGACCAGCGGGCCCTGGTCGGGCGGGGGTGCGTCGGGCTGCGCGGCGTCGGACGGGCCGCCGTCGGACGGTTCGGCGTCGTACGGCATCGGCGGGGGCGGCTGTTCACCGGGGACGAGCGGCTGCGGCACCTCGCCGGTGAGGCCGGGGCGGGCCCGGACGGCGGATCCGCCGGCGTCCTGTCCGAGGAACAGGTCGGAGATGACGTGCGAGGCGTTGCCGTAGCCCTGCGGCGCGGTGCCCAGTCCCTCGTCCACGGTGACGGTGTAGGCCTGGCGCAGCGCGGCGGGTGCGGTGGTGGAGCCGGACCGGGGGGTGCTGCGCTGTTCGACCCGGAGGGTGACGGTGGTGACGGTGCCGGCCAGTTCCAGGGTGCCGGAGCCGGACGCCGTGCCGTCGGCGGTGCCGTCCCCGGTGGGGGCGAGTTCGCCGTCGCCGACCGTCCAGCCGGACCAGCCGGTGCGGCCGACCAGGGCGGGGGCGGCCGGGGAGCCGCCGGTGACGGTCAGCCGGGTGGCCGTGCCGGTGCTGCCACTCGTTCCGGTGGCCAGCCCCGACAGCCCGCTGACGTGCAGTCGCGGATTGCGGACCGCCCGGGAGAAGGAGATCTGCAGGGTGCCCAGGGTCCGCCAGGATCCGTCCGCGCGGGGGCGTTTCTCGGCCGCCAGAAAGGTCTCGGCGGGATCGCCGGTGTGCAGTCCGTCCGTGTAGGAAGCGGATCCTCCGGCGGGTTCCGCGAGTTTTCCCGGGGCGGCGGTGACGTCGACTCCGGGGAGGGGGGCGAAATCCAGCTGAACCCGAAGTCCGGAGGGCAGCACGGCCCGTCGGTCGGCCGACCAGGTGTCGGGGGACTGCTGGCCGGCGGCGGGGGTTGAATTCCAGCCGATCAGCAGGCCGGCGGCCAATGTCGCGGCGGCTGCGCGGTGCGCCACCCGCTGTTTTCCGGTGCGTCCTGCCGGGCGGACCTGGGGTGCCGGAGCGGCGTCGGGGGACGGTCGGCTCATCCGGCTCTCCTCTCGATGACGTCCGCCAAGTCGCGGGCCGGGCATGAGTTCTGACACAGCCATAACATCCGACAAAAGGGAATCACGATCTCGAGTCGGCCATACCGCGACACCGGCGATCCACGCCGGTGACACCCGTTTGGCGGCCACTCGGGCGGCAGCACAGGGCGTACCCGGAAGCGATGGATTCAAGCCATCCGCCCGCTCGGTCAACCGGGCTTTACCGGGCATGGCTTGACCATTCATCAGTCATCTCTGTTCGAATTGACGGACGGCTCAGTAGAGTCAGCGCCCGTGAGTATCGATCCCAACGTCATCCGGAACGGCTTCGCGCTGGTCGAGCCGCACGGGGCCGAGGTGGCCGCCTGCTTCTACCGGCACCTGTTCGAGCACAGCCCCGCGCTGCGGCCCCTGGTCGCCGTGGACCTCGACGAGCGGCAGGTGCGGCGGTGGGCGGCGCTCGGCGGCATGCTCACCCGTTCGGAGGACACCGAGGCGCTGGTCGGGCTCGTCGGCGAGCTGACCGGCGAGCTGGTCCGCCGGCACGCCGGGCCCGGGGCCCGGCCCGAGCACCGCGCCGCGGTCGCCGCCGGCCTGCTGGCGACGCTCGACCACTTCGCCGGGGACGCCCGGACCCCGCAGGCCGAGGCGGTGCGGGCCGCGGTGCAGGCCGCCGTCCGCGACCTGGCCGGCGAGCGCACGGGCGCGGCGGCCGCCCGGCCGGCGGGCCCGTCGCCGTCCGCCGGCTGAGGCCGCCCCGGTGCCCGTCGACCACTCCGTCCTACGAGCCAGCTTCGCCGTCGTCGAACGCCGCGCGGACCAGCTGACCAAGTACTTCTACGCCCACCTGTTCACGCACAACCCGGGGATCCGGGCGCTGTTCCCCGAGCGGATGGACGAGCAGCGCGACCGGCTGTTCGCCGCGCTCACCCAGCTGGTGCTGCGGCTGACCGAGCCGGACCGGCTGGCCGGCTACCTGGCGGCGCTCGGCCGCGACCACCGCAAGTTCCGGGTGGTGCCCGGCCACTACCCCGCCGTCGGGGAGAGCCTGATCGCCACCATCCGGCACTTCTCCGGCCACTACTGGACGCCGGAGACCGAGAAGGCCTGGACCGAGGCGTACACGGTGATCTCCCAGGCGATGATCGAGGCGGCCGGCGAACTGCCCGCGACCACCCCGCGCTGGTGGCAGGCCCAGGTGGTGCGCCGCCACCGGGCCGCCGCCGACCTGGTCCGGCTCACCCTCGCCCCGGACCGCCCGTACCCCTTCACCGCCGGGCAGTACCTGTCGCTCTGCTCCCCCCGGCTGCCGCAGGTCTGGCGCCCGTACTCGATCGCCTGCGCGCCGCGCGCCGACGGCACCCTCGACCTGCACGTGCGCCGGGTCCCCGGGGGCGCGCTCAGCACCCTGCTGGTCAACGACGTGATGCCGGAGGAGTCGCTGCGGATCGGCCCGCCGCTCGGCGAGGCGGTACTCGCACCCGGGTCGGCCCGCCCGCTGATCGCCGTGGCCGGCGGCACCGGCTGGGCGCAGATCAAGTCGGTCCTCGAACAGGTCGCACTCGACGGCGGCCGCCCCACCAGCCTCTACCTGGCCGCCCGGCGCCACGGCGAGCAGTACGACCTGGAGTCCGTCCGGCAGCTGGCGGCCCGCCACCGCTGGCTGGACGTGACGCTGACCTCACCCCCGGACGGCTCCCGCTACGAGGACGGCATCGGCCTGCTGTGCGAGCGCCTGGGCCGCCACCGCGACTGCTCCGGCCACGACATCCACCTCAGCGGCCCGCCGGGACTCGCCGCCCGGCTGGCGGACCAGCTGGCCCGCCAGGGCGCCCGGCCCGAACTGATCCGGGCCGACCCGGCACCCGTCACCTTCAACCGGGTGCGGCCGGTGACCTCGTCCGAGTGGTTCCTCGACCTGCGCGACGTGCCGTGGATCAACCGCACCGAGTACGGCTGACCCGGCCGAGGCCCAGGCCCCGGCCGGCGGGCCGGCGGGCCGGCGGGCCGGCGGGCCGGGAACGGCGAAGGCCCCGGACGATCCGTCCGGGGCCTTCGGCTGGTGCGCTCAGCAGGATTCGAACCTGCAACCTCTTGATCCGTAGTCAAGTGCTCTATCCGTTGAGCTATGAGCGCTCGGGCGGCCCCGAGGGGCCACGAGCGTGGGTTGTGGTGCGCTCAGCAGGATTCGAACCTGCAACCTCTTGATCCGTAGTCAAGTGCTCTATCCGTTGAGCTATGAGCGCTCGCCCGGCCGAACTGGCCGACCGGGCGGTGCGGGGACAACATTACATGACCCTCGACCTGGGGTGAAATCCATTGCTCCGGCCCCCGCCCGCCCCGGGAGCGGGCCCCGGCCCGGGACCACGGCCCGGGCCGGGCGGAGGGCCCGGAAGACGCAAGGAGCCCCGTCGGTGTGACCGACGGGGCTCCCCTGGAGGCGGAGGCGGAGGGATTTGAACCCTCGATGGGCTTTAAAACCCAAACCGCATTAGCAGTGCGGCGCCATAGACCGGACTAGGCGACGCCTCCTCCACTCGGACCACCCCGCTGCTGCGAGCTGCTCCGCGCGAAAGCGATGATGCCACAGCCTGAGGCTCCGGCACCAACCACCGACAACGTTACTAGCCGGGTCGTCCACGGCGCAAAGAAGAATGAGATACTCCAGTCTCCCGAGGAGAGCGCGTGCCGCGAGTCGCAGCGGCGGCCCCCAGCCGTGAGGAGACCTGTCGACGTGAGCAGCAGGCCGACCCGAGGCGCTGCTCGCCTCGCCGCGATACTCGACGCCCTGCCCGACGCGCTGCTGCTGGTGAACAGCAACGGCACGGTGGTGGAGGCCAACAAGGCCGCGGTGCAGAGCCTCCAGGCCCCCGGCACCTCGCTGGTCGGCATGGGGGTCCTGGACCTGCTGCCCGAGTTCGATCCGAGCCGGATCCCCGGCTCGATGCGGCCCAAGGCGAGCGAGCCCGAACGTCTCGACCACCCCGTCCGGATGACCGCCCGGCGCACCGACGGTTCCAGCTTCCCGGTGGAGGTCGCCGGGAACGACTTCGACGACGACCGCGCCGGCGAGGGCATCGGCTACCTCGCCTACGACCCGTACCGGGAGTCCACCGGTTCGTCCGGGCACGGGCTGCTGCTGCTCCTGGTCCGCGACGTGTCGGCCCGGGTCGGGGTCGAGGCGGAGCTGCGGCGGCAGCACAAGCAGACCGAGATGATCCTGCGGGCGGCCGCCGAGGGCGTGCTGGGGGTCGACCTGGACGGGCGGGTGGTGCTGGTCAACCCGGCCGCCGCGCACATCCTGGACTACCGGGCGAGCGAACTGGGCGGCCGCGAGCTGCACCCGCTGATCCAGCACTCGCAGGCCGACGGCACCCCGCTGGCCCTGGAGGGCTCGGCGCTGCTGGACACCCTGACCTCCGGCCGCAAGCACCGGGTGCGCGGCACCGTGCTGTGGCGCAAGGACGGCACCCCGGTGACGGTGGACCTCACCACCGCCCCGGTCCGCGACGGTGACCAGCTGGTCGGCGCGGTGATGACCTTCACCGACCGGACCAAGGAACTGGCGCTGAGCGCCCGCAACGAGCATCTGACGGCCGTCCTGGAGCAGGAGCTGGGCGACGCCCTGACGGCGCTGCACCGGCGGATCGACGGCCTCGCCGGGGACCCGGCCGGGCAGCTCTGGCCGGAGGCCAACTGGACCCTGCGGCGGCTGGCCGACGAGTGCCGGCGGTTCTCCACGCTGATCGACGGGGTGCTGGCGCACCAGCGGTTCGAGCTGGCGGCGGAGTCCGGCCGGGAGGAGCTGGAACGGGCCGAGGCGGGCCTGGACACCGTGGTGCAGCGGGCGGTCGAGCGGGCCGGGGAGCTGGTGGGCCCCGGGCGGGTGCGCTACTCGGTGCACGCGGCCCCGGTCGAGCTGGCGGTCGACCGGGACCGGCTGGCCCAGGCGCTGGCCCACCTGGTGGCGGACGTCAGCGGGGTCACGCCGTCGCTGGACGTCGCCGGGGTGCGCCCGGACGCGCCCGGCCTCGGGGTCCCGGCGATGCCGGGTTCCGGCGGCGAGCTGCCGATGGTGGTGGTGGCCGCGGCCCAGCGCGGCGAGGTCGCCCGGATCGAGGTCCGGGGCCCGTCGCGCCGGCCGAGCCCGGTCCACCTGCCGATCGCCCGGGCCACCGTGGAGCGCCACGGCGGTGTGCTGCAGCGCCACGAGCTGCCGAACCGGGCGGGCACCACGTACGTGGTCGAGCTGCCGCTGGACCCGTCCGCCCCGGTGGTCGGGCGGAGCAGCAGCGTGCCGAAGGAGACCGACACGGCGATGCTGCCGGACCTGCCGCAGCTGCCGTCGGCCGCCGAGGCGGAGGGCGGCGGGGCCGGGTCCCGGGAGCCGTCGCGCCAGCGGGCGGGACGGGCCCGGCAGGCGCCGGAGGGGACCGCGCAGGAGCAGGCGGCGCGGCCGGGCCCGGGCGGCCCCGGCCCGGCCTCGGACGGCCGGGGTATGGACGGTCCGGGTACGGACGGCCGGGGTACGGATGCCGGTGAGGCGCAGGCCATGGCCGAGGCCCGGGGTGCGGTGCCGGTAGCGGCGGAGGAGCCGCAGGCCCCGCAGGCCCGGACCGCCATCGCGCTGGGCCCGGCCGGGGCCGAGCCGGCGGCGGGCCCCGACGCGGGGGCCGCTCCCGGCCCGGGTGCGGGTGCGGATCAGGGCGGGGCGGAGCGGCCCGAGTCGACCCGGGCCTCCCGGCGGCGGCGCGGGCTGCCGGCCGGTGACGAGTCCTCCGGCGGGCTGGCCCTTCCCGGTCTGCCCGAGCCGGGGGCGGCGGTGTACCCGGGTCTCGAGCACTCGCTGGCGGGCGGTGTGCCGGCGCAGGGGACGGCCGAGGAGGCCGCGCCCGCGGTCCGGCCGACCGGCCGGCGTCGCCGCCTCGCCGTGCCGGGTGAGCCGGACGCGACGGCGGGCGGCAACGGGCCGGAGCTGCCGCAGCCCGACGCCGGGGCGGGGCCGGCGGCGCTGCCGCCGCGGCCCGTCGAGCCGCCGGAGCCGGTCCGTCCGGCCGCCGAGCTGGAGCTGGCCAGGCCCGGCCGGGCCGAGCTCCCGGCGGCCCAGGGCGGCCCGCAGGCGCCCGAGCAGCCGCAGCCGGTCGGTACCGGGCTGGCGGAACTGTCCCCGCCCCGGCCGCTCGGCGGCGGTTTCGCCTCCGCGTTCCCCGGGGCGTTCGCGGACGCCCCGCAGGGAGTCGGCCAGGCGCCCGCCGGCCAGGCCCCGGCCGTCCAGGCGTTGCAGTCGCTGGAGCGGCCCGCGCTGCCCGCGCCCGGCGGCGCCGAGGCGGGTGCGGGCGGCGAGGCGGCGGCGCCGGCGGGGTCGCGGACCCCGCCGCGTCCGGTGGCGGAGCTGCCGATGGCCGGGGCGGACCGGCCGGGCGAGGAGTCCGCCGGGGCGGCTGCCGCGGCGGACCCGCCGACCATGGTGACGCCGGCCGTCGACGGTGCCCGCCGGCTGCTGGTGTGGCCGGAGCCGGATCCGTCGACCAAGCAGGCGCTCCAGGCCCGCGGCTACCGGCCGGTGATCGTCAGTTCGCGCGAGGAGGTCGACGCCCAGGTGTCGGGCTTCCCGGCGGCGCTGTTCGTCGATCCGCTGACCGGGCCGATCACCCGTACCGCGCTGCAGTCGCTGCGGACGGCCGCGCTGAACAGCCGGGTGCCGGTGCTGGTGACGGCCGGGCTCGGCCAGGCCACCCGGGACGCCGCGTACGGCGCGGACCCGGCGGTGCTGCTGCGGGCGCTGGCGCCGCGGGACAGCGAGACCCATGCGGCGCGGGTGCTGCTGGTGGAGTCCGACCCGGACATCGCCGCGGCGATGATCAGCAGCCTGGAGCGGCGCGGGATGCACGTCGAGCACGCGCTGGACGAGAACGACGCGGTCTCCCGGGCCAGCAGCGTGCAGCCGAACCTCGTGGTGATGGACCTGCTGCAGGTCCGCCGCCGCCGGGCGGGGCTGCTGGACTGGCTGCGCGCCAACGACCGGCTGCACCGCACGCCGCTGGTGGTGTACACCTCGGTGGACCTCGACCCGCAGGAGCTGCCGCGGCTGCGGACCGGGGAGACGGTGCTGTTCCTGGCCGAGCGGTCGACCACCGAGGACGTGCAGTCCCGGATCGTCGACCTGCTCGGGCGGATCGGTGCGATGGGCGAGGTCAGCGCGGTCGGCTGAGTGCGGACCGACGGCGGCTCCCGGGTCCGGACCCGGGAGCCGCCGCCGGTGGCACCCGTCGCCAGGGCGTCAAGGTGAGGGGCGGCGTCGTGGGAGGCCTCGCCGTGGCGGGCGGCGGCGTCAGTGGTGGGCGTGGGCGGCCGCGTGGCCGCGGCCCCGGCTGATCAGCAGGCGGTTCACCGGGACGGTGAGCGTGAAGGCCAGGGACAGCGAGCCGGCCAGCGAGGTCCAGAACAGGGCGTCGCCGAGCCCGGCGTCCATCGCGCCCGGGACGGCCAGCATGGCGGTGTTGTCGATCAGTTCCATCACCAGGATGGAGACGGTGTCGGCCGCCAGGGCGACCTTGAACGCGCGGATCGGGTCGAGGCCGGCCCGCAGCACGCCGCGCATGGTCAGCGCGTAGCCGAAGGCGAAGGCGAGCGCGATCGACAGGGCGATGGTGGCGCCGGTGTGCAGGCCGAGGGCGGTGCCGATGACCAGGCCCAGCACCTCGCCGACGGCGCAGCCGGTGAGGCAGTGCAGGGTGGCGCGGGCGGCGTCGGCCCAGCCGGTGCGGCGGGGCCGGGCGGCAGGGTGCGCGTGCCGCTGCTGGTGCTGGTGCTGGTGGGGATGGTGCTGGGGCTGGTGGTCCATGGTGGGTCCTCCTGCTCTGGCAGCGGTTCCACCGATGACAACCGGATACCCCCCGGGGGTATTCCCGAGGGGTGTCCGGCGGTCGGTCACGCCTTGCCGAGCACGGTGACCTCCAGGCGGTCGTCCGCGTACTCCGCCCGGATCACCTTCTTGTCGAACTTGCCGACGCTGGTCTTCGGCACCGCGGGCACCAGCGCCCAGCGCTCGGGCAGCTGCCAGGAGGCGATCCGGCCGGCCAGGAACTCGCGGAGCTCGGGCAGCCCCACGGTCGCGCCGGCCCGCAGCACGACGGTGGCCAGCGGGCGCTCGCCCCACTTCTCGTCGGGCACCGCCACCACGGCGGCCTCGGCCACCTCCGGGTGAGCCATCAGGTGGTTCTCCAGCTCGACCGAGGAGATCCACTCACCGCCGGACTTGATCACGTCCTTGGCACGGTCGGTGAGCGTCAGGTAGCCGTCGGGGGTGATGGTGCCGACGTCGCCGGTGCGCAGCCAGCCGTCCTCGCTGAACTTGTCCGCGGGCCGCTCCGGGTCCTGCCCGGCGCCCGCGAAGTACGCGCCGGCGATCCACGGGCCGCGGACCTCCAGTTCGCCCTGGGCCTCGCCGTCGTGCGGCATCCGCTCGCCGGCGGGGCCGACCAGCCGCGCCTCGACGGAGGCCGGGAAGAGCCCCTGGGTGACCCGGTACGGCCACTCCTGCTCCGGGGTCAGGCCGCCGGGCGGGAGGGCGAAGGTGCCCAGCGGGGAGGTCTCGGTCATGCCCCAGGCGTGCACCACCTGGATGCCGTGGCGCTCCTGGAAGCCCTTCATCAGCGCGGGCGGGCAGGCCGAGCCGCCGATCACCACCATCCGGATCGAGGAGGTGTCGTAGCTGCCGGCGTCGAGCTCGTCCAGCAGGCCGTTCCAGATGGTCGGGACGGCGGCGCTGACGGTCGGCCGGAAGCGGTCGATCATCTCGGCGAGCGGCTTGGGCTGCAGGTGACGGTCGGGCATCAGCAGGCTCGCGCCGGACATGAAGGCGGCGTGCGGCAGGCCCCAGGCGTTGACGTGGAACATCGGGACGACCGGCAGCGCCAGGTCGCGGGAGGTCAGGCCGAAGCTGTCCGCCGCGTTGACCTGGAGGCAGTGCAGGTAGACCGAGCGGTGGCTGTAGACCACGCCCTTGGGGTCCCCGGTGGTGCCGGAGGTGTAGCAGAGCGCGGCGGCCCGGCGCTCGTCCAGGTCGGTCCGCCAGGGGTACTCGAGCGGCCGGTCGGCGATCAGGTCCTCGTAGCCGTGCACGGTGCCCGCGAAGCCGTCGAGCAGCGAGCGGTCGCCCTCGCCGTTGACCACGATGTGCCGCAGGGTGGCGTTGAGCTGCGGCAGGACGCCGGCCAGCAGCGGGAGCAGGCTGCCGTCCACGATGATCGCGCCGTCGGCGGCGTGGTTGACGATGTACGCCAGCTGGTTGGCGGGCAGGCGCAGGTTGAGGGTGTGCAGCACGGCGCCCATGGAGGGCACCGCGAGGTAGACCTCCAGGTGTTCCGCGTTGTTCCACATCAGCGTGCCGACGATGCTCTCCTCGGTGACCCCGAGCTCGTCCCGCAGCGCGTGGGCGAGCTGGGCGGCCCGTGCACCGACCTCCGCGAAGGTGCGGGTGGCCGGCTCGGCACCGTTCCAGGTGGTGACGGTGGAGCGGCCGTGGACGGTGGAGCCGTGCGTCAGGATTCGGGCAACGGTGAGCGGGACGTCCTGCATCGTGCTGTACACGGGTCCTCCTTGACCGGCGGCGGCTGGGCGCGGCGCCCGCGGCTACTGACTGGTAGCGCAGGACGCGTCGCCCGATTCTGTCGGCCCCGGTGCCCCGGTGTCAGCCTTCGCAACCGGGATGAGACCTGAGGCTCACCGGGCCGGGCGCGGCGCGGCGGGCGCGCAACGGGCGCGGACGGCGCGCCGGGTGGACGCCGGGGCGGACCCGGGTCAGCGGGCGACCAGGGTGGCCAGCCGGTCGCGGTCGATGGTGAGGGTGGCGCCGCCGTAGGTCTCCTGGACGTTGCCGCGGTACTGATGGACCCGTCGGCGGTCGGCCCACAGGCCGTCGAGGGTGCCGCCGGTGTCGGCGGTGTCGGCCCGGTCGTTCCAGCGGGCGAACCAGACGGCGTCGGGCAGCGGCGAGCTGCCGACCCGGGCCGCGGCCGCCAGGTCGGCGATGCCGGAGTCGGTGCTGGAGTAGAAGCCGGCGTGGTGGCCGGAGGCGTGCAGCGCCTGGGTCCAGCCCATCGCGAACTCGACGACGGCCCGGCTGCAGGCCGCGTCCCCCCGCGGGTACGACTCGATGTCCAGGTAGACCGGGGTGCCGGCGGCCAGACCGAGCGCCTTCAGCGCGCGCACCGCGGTCGCCGCCTCGTCGCGGCCCTGCTGGACGGCCCTGGCCGGGTCGATCCGCCGCGGACTGCCGGCCGTGCGGCACGGCGCCTGCGGGCCCACGTGGACCGGCAGCAGCCTCCAGCCCATCGCGCGGACCCGGCGGACCCAGTCGGCGGTCAGCCGGGGCTGGGGGCAGGCGCGCTGGTCGCCGCTGCTGTAGATGCCGAGGGCGCCGTACGGGGAGGAGTTCCACCAGGCCTGCATGGTCTCCAGCGGCGGGGCGGCGCAGGCGTCGAAGCCGGGGCCGGAGTAGAGCGCCTTGGGGAGGGCCTCCCGGCGGCCCTTCGGGTCGGGCAGGACGGTGCGCGGCGGGGGCGGCGGGGCGGGGGCCACCGGGCCGGCCGGGGCGGGGGCGGCGGGGGCGACGGCGGCGGCCAGTTCGGCCCCGGCCGGGCCGCCGGCTGCGGCCGCACCCGCGGCGGCGGTGTCCCTGGCGGCGCTGTCGGTGGCGGCGCTGCCGGCGGTGTCGGTGGCGGCGGGGCGCAGTGCGGTGGCGGGGTTCAGGAGGGCGCCGTCCGTGGCGAGGAGCAGGACCAGGGAGGCTGCGGTGAGGGCGGCCGGACCTAAGTAGCGCACCCTCCAGTGCTACTGATCCACCATCACACCTTCGGGGCGGCGCGCGGTCCGGCCGGACCGTTTCACCTGGTCGGCGGCGTTGTCTCAGATGTCGGTAATGAGTTTGGAGCATTTGGACCCCTTACGTCACACTCGTTCCCATGCCCACTGCCAACCCCTGCGAGCCGACCACCACGGTGCCGGCCCGACCGGCCCCGACCCCGGCCGACGGAGTCCCCGTCGGCGCCCTTGCCATGCCGCCCTCCCCCAAGGGCGAGCCGGCCGGCGAGCGTGGTGGTTGGCGACGACGCGGGGCGGCGCCCTCGGTCACCACGGATCCACCACCCGGCAGCACGGCCGGGAGCGGCCGGCCCACGGCCGGCCCCCGGACCACCGGACCGAAGCGGCGCCTGGGAAGCATCCCGGCGCCGCTTCTGTGCGTGACGGCCATGTTCGCCGTGCAGCTCGGCATCGCCGCCTCCAAACCGCTGTTCGGCGTGCTCGGGGTCGGCGGGGCGACCTTCCTGCGGCTCGTCGTCGCGGCGGGGCTGCTGCTGGCCGTCACCCGTCCGCGGCTGCGCGGGCGCAGCCGCCGTGACCTGGGGCTCGCCGTGCTGCTCGGGGTCGCCTCGGCCGGGATGACCCTGCTGTTCGCCGGGGCGGTGGACCGGCTGCCGATGGGGACCGCCTCCACCATCGAGTTCCTCGGGCCGCTCGCGGTCGCGCTGGCGCTCGCCCGGCGCCTGTCGCACCTGCTCTGGGCCCTGCTGGCGGGCGGCGGCGTGGTGCTGCTCACCCTGCTGGGCGAGGGCTCGGGCGGCGCCCGGCTGGACCCGGCCGGTCTGGCCTGCGCGTTCGGGGCGGCGGCCTGCTACGCCGGGTACATCCTGTTCACCGACAAGGTGGGGGCCGCGTTCAAGGGCTTCGAGGGGCTGGCGGTCTCGTTCGGCATCAGTGCGCTGGTGCTGGCGCCGTTCGGCGCGGCCGACGCCTGGCACGGGCTCGCGTCCGCGTCGGCGCCCGCCCTGCTGCTGCTCGCGGTCGCCGGGGTGGCGATGCTGTTCCCGGTGATCCCGTACGCGCTGGAGATGACCGCTCTGCGGCGGATGCCGCAGCGGGTGTTCAGCGTGATCGTCAGCCTGGACCCGGCGGTGAGCGCGCTGGTCGGGCTGGTGGTGCTGCACCAGCTGCTGGGGTGGGTGCAGGCCGCGGGGATCGGCTGCGTGGTGGCGGCGAGCGTGGGGGCGACCCTGACCGCGCGGCGGTAGCCGGCGCGCCGCGGCGGCCGGCCGCTGGCCGGTGGCGAGGCGCTGCGGCGGCCCGCGGCGACCGCGGCGGTCGCCGCGGGGAACGCGGCGAGGAACGCCGACGGGCGGCACCGGTCCGGTGCCGCCCGTCCTGGCCGGAGTGCGGTGACCCTTTCCGCTTCCGGGTGTCGTCGATCCGGCCCGCCCGCCCACCCCGCCCGGCCGGTCACCGTCGTCGTCCGCTGCCGGCGCCCCCGCCGTCAGTGGTCCCACCGGTGTCCGTGGATGTGGATGTGGATGTTGGTGTGGGGTGTGGGTGCGGTCCGGTGGTGGTGTCAGCCGCCGAAGACCGGGGCGAAGACGAAGTGGATGTTCTTGTTGGACTGGTCGGTGAAGACGAACCCGGTGTTGTCCTTCACCCCGACATTGCTGTTCTGGTTCGAGGCACCCGCACCGGTGGCGGTCTGCTGGGTGGCGTTGTAGTTGCCGTCGACCGAGCCGAAGATGTTCCCGCTGCCGAAGTTGGACACCACGCTGCTGTTGGAACCGTCGCCGGCCAGTGCGCCGTTGTCGGCGACGGCCGTACCGGCCCCGCCGGCCAGGAGCAGGCCCGCCGCGAGCGGAGCGGCGACCAGCAGCCCGGCCAGCCGGGTGGTGCGGATACGGGAGCGCGCCATGAAGTCCTCCAAGAACCCGCCGCCCCGCACTGGAGCGGCAATTGTGTTGATAAGTGCGGGAGTTCGCGGCCAGACGAACACCTGCGGGCTGCGACGCCGAGAGACAGCCTTCCGCAACAAATCGACAAAGCACCAGCACCGGCAGGCCTTTTCGCCCGTTAGCGTGACATCGGGCCGCACTCGCATAGACCGGGAAAATGCCGTTCGTCGGCAGACACACCGCCCCTGGCTTGGCATTTAGCCCGATCGGCCGGGCCGTGCGGGCACCGTCCAGCAGGCGCGAAGGCGGTCGGTCGCACACCGATCGCACCACCCCGGGCGCAGATTCGGCCCGCACGCCCCCGATTCGGTCGGATCGGCCGACCCAGGCCATTTCTCCAGCCCTTTTCGGCCACTCCGGACGCACCCGAAGAATAAGGCAGGATGGTCATTTGAATGACCGTCAGAGAGTCTTACCCGGATTCAGGATTCCCAGCGGGTCGAAGACCGACCTGATCTGCCGCTGCACCTCCAGGCCGACCGGCCCCAGCTCCCGGGCCAGCCACTCCCGCTTCAGCAGGCCGATGCCGTGCTCGCCGGTGACCGTGCCGCCGAGTTCCAGGCCGAGAGCCATGATCTCCTCGAACGAGCGCTCCGCCCGGGCCGTCTCCTGGTCGTCCGAGGCGTCGAAGACCACCACCGGGTGGGTGTTGCCGTCGCCCGCGTGCGAGACCACGCCGATGGTCAGTTCGCTCCGCTCGGCGATCTCCGCGACCCCGGCCAGCATCCGTGCCAGCTGCGAGCGCGGCACGGCCACGTCGTCGATCATCGTGGTCCCCAGCCGGTCCAGCGCGGGCAGCGCCAGCCTCCGGGCCTGCAGCAGGAGTTCCGACTCCGCCCGGTCCTCGGCCGGCACCACCTCGGTGGCCCCCGCGGCCCGGCAGAGCTCGGCCACCGCGGCCAGTTCGGCCGCCTGCCCCGGGCCGTCGAAGGCCACCAGCAGCAGCGCCTTGGTGGTCCCCGGCAGCCCCATCGCCGCCATCTCGTTGACCGCCCGGACGGTGGTCGCATCCATCAGCTCCATCAGCGACGGCGTGAACCCGCGGACCATCACCTCGCAGACCGCCGCGCAGGCCGCGTCCGTACTGCCGAACTCGGCGGCCAGCACCAGCGGCGGCGCCGGCTCCGGGCGCAGCGCCAGCACCGCGCGGACCACCACCCCGAGCGTCCCCTCGGACCCGACCAGCAGCCGGGTCAGGTCGTAGCCGGCGACCCCCTTCGCGGTCCGGCGGCCGGTGCTCAGCAACCGGCCGTCCGCCAGCACCACGTCCAGCCCGAGGACGTACTCGCCGGTCACGCCGTACTTCACGCAGCACAGGCCGCCCGCGCCGGTGGCGATGTTGCCGCCGATGGTGCAGGACTCCCAGCTGGACGGGTCCGGCGGGTAGGCCAGCCCGTACTCGCCGGCGGCCCGGGACAGCACGGCGTTCACCACCCCGGGTTCGACCACGGCGAGCCGGTTGACGGGGTCGATCTCCAGGATCCGGTCCATCTTGACCAGGGAGAGGACGATGCAGCCGTCCACCGCGTTGGCGCCGCCGGACAGCCCGGTGCGGGCGCCCTGCGGCACCACCGGGACCCGCAGTTCGGTCGCCGTCCGGAGCACGTGCTGCACCTGCTCGACGGTCTGCGGGAACACCACCACCGCCGGGACCCCGGCGGCGCAGAACCCCGCCATGTCGCGGGCGTAGGCGGAGGCCACGTCCGGGTCCACCGCGACCGCCTCCGGCGGCAGGCCCTGCATCAGCCGGTCGACCAGATCACCCACGGCGGCCTCCACCTCTCGCGTCCCTGCCCGGTCCGGCCGCAGCGCCCGGTGGTCCGGTCCGACCGCCCGGCCCGGCATCCCGTCCGACGTCCGGTCCGGCTGCCCGTCCGGCCGCGCCGTTCGCTGCTCCCGCCCCGCACTCTGCCCCCGTCCGGGGGCGGGGGCAAGGCCGTCCCCGCCGCGGGTGTCCGGGAATCAGGCACCCCGCGTAACCGTTCGGCAACAGCGACCGGCCGGGCGCACCCTCAGGGCCTCCCACGACGTGCATGGGTGCGGGGCCGGTGGTGCCCACGGGTACGGGAGCGCGAGCGACCGGGTCGGCCCGCCTGCGGGCGGGCCCCGGTCGGACGGACACACAGGGGGAAGCATGACCAGGCGGACGGCGGCTGCGGTGGCGGCGGCGATGCTGAGCGGGGCGCTGCTGATGACCGGCTGCGGCGGCAAGGGCGGGGCCGGCAACGCCGCGGCGGCACTCGGTGCGGGCGGCGCGGCCTCGGCCGCGCCGGTCGCCAGGACCTCGGCCGCGGTGGTCGCGATCGAGCCGAAGGACGGCGCCGCCGACGTGGCCCCGGGGGCACTCAAGGTCTCGGTGGCGGGCGGGAAGCTGACCAAGGTCACCGTCACCGACGCCGCCGGCACCCCGGTCGACGGCACCCTCGCCGCCGACGGGCTCGGCTGGGTGCCCGCGAACGGGCTGGCCGTCGGGACGGCGTACCGGGTGAGCGCCGAGGCCGCCGACGCGGGCGGTCTGACCACCACCGCGACCAGCTCCTTCACCACGCTGACGCCCAAGCGGACGATCGGCGCCGACGACAACGTGGTCACCGGGGACACCTTCGGCGTCGGCATGATCATCTCGGTGCAGTTCAAGGGCGAGGTGAAGGACAAGGCCGCCGCCGCCAAGGCCGTCACGGTCGAGGCCTCCGACGGCACGGTGGTCAAGGGCCACTGGTTCCCCGGCAACCGGCTGGACCTGCGCCCGGAGACCTTCTGGAAGCCCGGCACCACCGTGAAGGTGCACTTCCGGACCAAGAACGTCGAGCTCTCGCCGGGCGTGTACGGCGCCACCGACCGGGACGAGCAGTTCACCGTCGGCCGCTCGAAGATCAGCGAGGTGGACGCCGCCGCCCACCGGATGGTGGTCAAGAAGGACGGCGCACCGGACCAGGACATCCCGATCACCGCGGGCGCCGACGACAACCCGTCCTGGAACGGGACCATGGTGATCTCCGAGAAGCACCTGATGGAGCACATGACCTCCGAGGGCGTTCCCGGCCTCAAGGGCGCGCCGTACACCGCCGACGACCCGCACTCGATGCGCCTCACCGCCACCGGCACCTACGTGCACGGCAACCCGAGTGCCGGGCCGGCCGTCGGCCGCCGCAATATCAGCCACGGCTGCATCGGCCTGGTCGACACCGCGGCGGGCGACCCGAACTCCACCGCGGGCAAGTTCTACGCGGACTCGATCATCGGCGACGTGGTGAAGGTGCGCGGCTCGATCAAGAAGGAGGCGCTCGCCCCGGACAACGGCCTGAGCGGCTGGAACGTCGACTGGGCGCAGTGGTAGCCGGTCCGGCGGGCCGTTCGCCGGTCGGGCGGCCGGTTCGGTGGTAGCCGGTCCGGCGGGCCGTTCGCCGGTCGCAGCCGATCCGGCACGCCGTTCGCCGGTCGGGCGGCCCGGTCACTCGCCGAGCGGGCGGGGTGCCGTGAGCGCCCGGGCGACGCCGTCCGCGCTCCAGGCCCCGGCCGCGCCCGGTCTGCTGCTCAGATAGGCCGCTGACCGGGCCGTGTCCCACCCGTGCGCCTCGCGCAGCCCGGCGGCCAGGACCCGCAGGTAGGCGGCGGTCGGCGCGTTCAGCCGGGCCTCGGCGCGGCGCCACGGGGCGGTGAACGTCAGCACCGGCCGGCCCGCCAACCCGCCCACGCAGAGCACCGTTTCGTACCGGCCGGGGCCCAACCGGGCCCGCCCGTCGGCCAGTACCGCCCGCAGGTCCGGGTCCGGCCCGTCGCCGGGGGTGCGGCGCCGCTCCTGGGCCAGCACGTCGAGGAACTGGCCGGTCGTCAGGAGGTAGCCGCGGGCGGGCATCTCGCCCTCGCCGTCGGCGGGATCGTAGAAGCCCATCCCGCCGCCCCAGACGGACGACTCCAGCGCGAAGTGCAGCCGTCCCGGCAGCAGCAGCGGGACGTCCGCGGCGGGCGGGCGGCGGTCCCGGCAGCCGGGATGGTCACGGTCGCCGCCGGGCAGCCGGCCGCCGGCGAGGTAGCAGGTCAACCGGTCGAGGGACATGTTCGACGCATACGCGGCGTACCAGACCTGCCCGGTGGCCGCGCCCGGCCGGGGCCGCGGCCCCGGGCGCCGTACCCCGCCCGTCGCAGTCATCGGCCCGCCCGTCCCCTCCGCCTCGCCGGTGGCCCGGCTCCGTGTCGGCCGCGGCAGGCCCGGGCGCACGATTGTCGGCCGCGGGCGGCGTCCGCGCACCCCACGGACCGGCGGGTCGGCCCACGGCCACCCACCCGGCGGAGCCCGCCGCGGCCGGACGTCCCGGAACGGTGCCGGGCACGGCAACGGCCCCTGACCGTTACGTCCGGTCAGGGGCCGTTGTGCGGCGGAGAGCGTGGGATTCGAACCCACGGTACGGGGTCACCGCACGACAGTTTTCAAGACTGTTCCCTTAGGCCGCTCGGGCAGCTCTCCAGGCGGAGGCCAGCCTAACGGGTCCGGCGGGGTTCGGTGCACACCGTTTCCGGTGCCGGGTCAGTGGTGCCGGGTCAGTGGTGCCGGGTCAGTTGTCGCCCTTGCGCTCGCCGAGGGTGATGGTGGTCTTGGCGGTCTTGCCGTCGCGGGTGTACTCGACCTCGACCTTCTCGCCCGGCTTGTGCGTCCAGATCTCGCTGACCAGGGTGGGGCCGCTGTCGATGGCGATGCCGCCGAGCTTGGTGATCACGTCGCCCGGCTTGAGGCCGGCCTGGTCGGCGGGGCCGCCGGGGGTGACGGCCGGGGTGCCGCGGACGTCCGCGCTGGGGATCTGCGCGCCGTCGCCCTTGTAGTCGTCGTTGCGCAGCACGCCGAGGATCGCGTAGACCGGCGTGCCGTCCTTGATCAGGGTCTCGGCGACCCACTTGGCCTGGTTGATCGGGATCGCGAAGCCGAGGCCGATCGAGCCGGCCCGGCCGGTGGAGCCGCCGGTGTTGGACTGGATCGCCGAGTTGATGCCGATGACCTGCCCGGAGGCGTTCAGCAGCGGGCCGCCGGAGTTGCCCGGGTTGATCGAGGCGTCGGTCTGCAGCGCGTTCATGTACGAGGACTGGGAGCCCATGTCGTCGCCGGAGGCGACCGGACGGTCCTTGGCGCTGATGATGCCGGTGGTGACGGTGCCCTCGAGCCCGTACGGGGCGCCGATCGCGATGGTGGCGTCGCCGATCGCGGTCTTGTCGGAGTCGCCGATCGGCAGCGGGACGAGCTTGTCCTTCGGCGGGTTGTCGAGCTTGACCACGGCCACGTCGTAGCCCTGGGCGCGGCCGACCACGGACGCCGGGTAGGAGGAGCCGTCGGAGAACTTCACCGTCAGCTTGCCCCCGCTCGCCGCGGGGGCGACCACGTGGTTGTTGGTGAGGATGTGGCCCTCGGTGTCGAAGACGAAACCGGTGCCGGTGCCGGACTCGCTGGAGCCCTGGGCCTTGATGGTGACGGTGCTGGGCAGGGCCGCGGCGGCGATGCCGGCCACCGAGTCGGGGGCCCGGTCGAGGGCCTTCTTGTTGTCGCCGACCGTCACGGTGGTGCTGCTGTGGCTGCTGGACCCGGTGCTGCCGTTGCTGCCGCCGTCGGTCAGCGAGGCACCGATCGCGCCGCCGGCCAGGCCCGCCACCAGGGCGGCCGCGGCGACCAGGGCGATCAGCGAGCCGCGCTTCCTGCGGGGGCCGGGCGGCGTACCGGCGCCGCCCCACTCGGACGGGTAGCCGGGCACGCCCGGGCCGCCGGTGCCGCCGGGCGGGGTGCCCCAGCCGCCGAGCGGGTGCCCGGCGCCGAACGGGTGGTGGCCGGGCTCGCCGGCCGCCGGGTTGCCCGGTACGGGCGCGCCCTGGCCGTACGCGGCCTGGTCGGGGGTGGCCGGCTGCTGCTCGGCCGGGTGGTGCTCCGCGGCGCCGGGCAGCGGGGGCGCGTACGGGTTGCGCGGGGCGGCCGGCGGCGGCGCGTCGAGGTAGCCGGACGCCGGGGCGGCCGGGGCCGCGGGGGCCACCGGCGGCGGCGCGTCGAGGTAGCCGGGGGCGGCGGGGGCGGCGGGCTCCTGCGGGTCGGCCTGCTTGGACAGCGCGAGCGTGGGAGCGGATTCGGCGACCGGCTGCGGTGCGGCGGCCGACGTGTGGTCGGTGGTCGGAGCACCCGCCTCTGGAACGCCGGAGGACTGACCCTCCTGCGGCCCGGTGGACCCACCCTCGTGTTCGGTGCTCACGGACGACCTCCATAGCTGACGGACTTGGCCATAGTTTTTCGCATAGCCGATTCAGTTGCCGTAAGGAGCCCCCTGAAGAAGTCATGAGAATGCTTAGGTGGTCCTGACGGTCCCGCGGTACGGCCTCGGGCCGCGGTGGCTGCCCCGGGCGCCCGGCCGTCGGAACTTCCGCGATGCGGACAGCGTCCCCCCTGGCCTTGGCGTTCGAGGCGGCGCCCGTTAGCCTGGCGCTCCAAACTGAAACGACGCGGGAGCTTGGACCCACCAGGCTGAGAGTGCGCTGTTCGACCGTACGCCATGGGTATCACGGCGGGGCCGGTCGAGGGAGCGCTGACCGCCGGAACCTGTCCGGGTAATGCCGGCGTAGGGAGTATCGGCCATGACGGCTGTTTCGCCTTCCCCTGCCTCCGACTCCGCGACCGCCGTCGCGGAACGCGTCGAGGCCCCCCTGGTGCTCGACACCGCGCCGCCGCGGACGCTGGACTTCCGGGCGCAGTTCGCGCTCTGGGCCAACCTCGGGGTGAGCCTGATCGGCTTCTCCAGCGCCGCGACGGTGCTGGGGACGGCCGGCAGCGAGCTGTCGTTCGCGGCGTCGGTGACGGCGATCGTGGTCGGCACGGTGATCGGTACCGCGATGCTGGGCGTGGCCGCGCTGATCGGCGCCCGGACCGGGGCGCCCGCGATGGCCGTGCTGCGCGGGCTGTTCGGGACCAGGCTGTCGTACCTGCCGACGGCGCTGAACATCGTGCAGTGCCTCGGCTGGGGCGTGTTCGAGCTGATCACCATCGCGGGCGGGGCCCAGGCGGTGGCGGGCACGCAGGGCTGGCGCTGGCTGTTCGTGCTGCTCGCCGGTGCGCTCACCACGGTGCTGACGATCTGGCCGCTGGGCGCGATCGCGGTGCTGCGCAAGTACGTGGCCGTCGCGGTGGGCGTGGCGATGGTGTACCTGACGGTGCAGCTGGGCCGACAGGGCTTCCCCGACCCGGGGGCGGGCAACTGGACCGGTTTCCTGACCGCGACGGACTACATCATCGCGGTGTCGATCTCGTTCGTTCCGCTGGCCGCCGACTACACCCGGCACTCGCGCACCGCGTCGGCCTCGTTCTGGGGCACCTTCTCGGGGTACTCGATCGCGCAGGTGTGGTGCTACGTGCTGGGCCTGATCGCGCTGCTGCAGGCCCAGGGCGACCCGAGCCTGATCTTCCAGTCGTTCACCGGGGTGACGGCGGGCTGGCTGTTCCTGCTGGTGCTGGTGGTGCGGGAGACCGACCAGTCGTTCGCCAACGTCTACTCGACCGCGATGTCGGTGCAGAACCTGCTGCCGCGGATCGACCGCCGGCTGCTGACCGGCGGGATCGGCGCGCTGGTGACGGTGCTGGCCCTGCAGATCACCGAGTTCACCAATTCCTACTACGCCTTCCTGGGTCTGATCGGCTCGGTGTTCGTGCCGCTGTTCGCCGTCCTGGCGGTCGACTACTTCCTGGGGGCCGGGCGCCGCGGCTGGAACCTGGACCAGGACGCGCCCTCCCGGCTGCTGATGCTGGTGCCGTGGGTGCTGGGCTTCGCCGTGTACCAGTTCCTGGCGCCGACCCAGAACGCCGGCCGGTGGACCGCCTTCTGGACCGACCTGCAGTCCGCGGTGGGCTTCACCCCGCAGGCGTGGACCTCGGCCTCGCTGTTCGGCTTCCTGGCGGCGGCGCTCGCCACCTGGGCGACCACGCTGGTGCGCCGGACGGCCTGAGCCGGACGGGCCGGCGGCCTGGCCGGCCGGGCCCTGCCGCCGTCCCGGGGAGCTGTTCACCGCACGTTCCCCGTGGCGGCGGCTTCCGGACTTTTGGGCCCGCGTAGGGTGACCGTCGTGGACACCCAGCACCTCGGCTCCTCCGCCGCCGCCTCCTCCGGCTCCTCCGACCGCAGCGCGGTCAGGGTCATCGCCCATCGCGGCTCCTCGGCCGCACTGCCCGAGCACACCATCGAGGCCTACCGGCTGGCGATCGAGGAGGGCGCGGACGGCCTGGAGTGCGACGTCCGGCTGACCGCCGACGGCGAGCTGGTCTGCGTGCACGACCGGACGGTGCGGCGGACCTCGGACGGCCGGGGCGTGGTGTCGGCGATGACGCTGGCTCAGCTGAACGAGCTGGACTTCGGCTCGTGGAAGTCACCGGGGTCGCCGACGCCGAGCTCGGTGCTGACCCTGGCGCAGCTGCTGGAGCTGGCGGTCGACGCCGGCCGGCCGATCGAGCTGGCGATCGAGACCAAGCACCCGACCCGGTACGCGGGACGGGTGGAGGCCGAGCTGCTGCGGACGCTGGACCGGTTCGGGCTGCTGCCCACCGCGGTGGCCGGCGGCGATCAGGCCGAAGGGGCCGAGGGGGCGGAAGCGGGCGCCCCGGCCGGGCCGAGCGTGCGGATCATGAGCTTCTCGGAGCTGGCGCTGCACCGGGTCCGCCGGGCCGCGCCCGCGGTGCCGACGGTGTACCTGCTGGAGCGGCGGCTGCCGCTGCTGGGCCGGACCGGGGTGCTGCCGGGCGGGGCGCGGATCGCCGGTCCGGGGATCGACCTGGTGCGGCGCAATCCCGGTCTGGTGCCGGCGCTGCGGCGGGCCGGGCACCGGGTGCACGTGTGGACGGTGGACGAGCCGGCCGACGTCGAACTGTGCCTGCGGCTCGGGGTGGAGGCGCTGATCACCAACCGTCCGCGCCAGGTGCTGGAGCAGTTGGGCCGCTGACGGCCGCTCCGGTCCCCGACGGTCCCGACGGTTCCTGCGGTATTAGGGCGCGCGGGGGTGAAGGGGCGCGGAAGGGGGCGCAAAGTGCGGGACCGGGGTATTTCCACCCTGTTTCACAACAGACCGTGAGCATCTAATCATCTTTTGGGCACCGTGCGTTGCGATGCCGGAAATGGCCGTCAGGGATCGGTGAACGCTCGTTTCCGACGCATTCCCAGGGGGCATCCATCCCTCGGCAGAAGCCTGAAGGAGGTCCGGGGGTGGCGTTGATGGTGGCGCGTTCTGTGCCTGAGAAGGCCGGTCCGGCTTCATCGACCCTGGCGGTGCCGCACGGTCCGGCGAGCGTGGGCGTGGCGCGGCGGCGGTTGCGACGGGATCTGGGCGATCTGGAGATACCGGAATCGGTGATTGACGACGCCGTCCTGATCCTCTCCGAACTGCTCAGCAATTCCTGCCGGTACGCCCGGCCGCTGGTGCTCCCCCCCGGCCTCGACGAGGACGCGGAGGCACTCGTGGACCGGCTGGTCGCGGTCGGATCCGCCGTCAGGCGCGGTGCGGGCGGCCAGGAGCCGACGGGTGAGGGCGACGCCGACCCGGAGTCCGGCGCGGTGCTGGTCCGCTGGCGGACCCATGCGGACGGCCTGCTGACCCTGGAGGTCACCGACGGCGGCGCGGTCACCCGCCCGCTGCCGGCCCGGCCCTCGGTGACCGCCCGGGGCGGGCGCGGGCTGAACATCGTCGGCGAGCTGGCCAGCGACTGGGGCGTCCGGCACACGCCCGGCCGGGTGACGGTCTGGGCGGAGCTGCCGGCCGACGGCCGCCGGCCCGCACCGGGTGCGGCGGTCCTGCCGGGCGGCACCGGACCGCAGGCCCGCAGCGCGTAGCGCCGGTCCGGCGGGTCCGGGGCCGGACCGGCGGACCGGCGGACCGCCGTGCGGCGGGGCCCGGCGGCGCGCGGGTCCCGGACCCGGCGGCGCACCGGCCCGGGCCACCCGGACGGGTCACCCGCCCGCGGTACGCGGGGACGCGCCGGAATTCTCAGTAGGCTGCCCGGAGCAAGAGTCGCCGTCACCGGGAGAGCCGCACCATGGCCAAGAAGGCCGCCAAGAAGTCGCCGCAGCGCAGCCAGTCCACCACCGTGACCGCGGGCGAGGTGCCGGTCGTCGGCGCCCGGGAGATGTGCCCGTGCGGTTCGGGCCGCCGCTACAAGGCCTGCCACGGCCGGGAGGCCGCGCACGCCGTGCAGGAGCTGGTGCACCGCCCGTTCGAGGGGCTGCCGGGCGAGGCCGACTGGGTGGCGCTGCGCGAGCTGGTGCCCGCGGCGACGGTGCCGCTGACGCTGGCCGCCGGGGTGGCCGAGCAGGCCGAGGGCGAGGTGCCGTCGGTGACGCTGGCGACCGTGCTGCCGCTGGCCTGGCCGGCCCTGCGCCGTCCGGACGGCTCGATCCTGCTGGGCCTGCAGACCCAGTCCTCCTCCGGCGACCTGAGCCGGGACCTCGCGGACGCGCTGGAGCTGGCGCTGACCACCGCGCCGGGCAGCCCGGTGCCGTCCCGCCGGACCGTGCCGGGCGGCCGCCGGCTGCAGGAACTGCTGGACACCGAGGCGCCGTTCGTGCCGGTCGTGCACAGCGGTTTCGAGTTCTGGCTGGAGGACTCCGAGGCGGCCGAGGGTGAGGTGGCGGCCTCGCTGGAGCGGGCCAACGCCTCCGCGATCCCGACCGAGAAGCTCACCTCGGTGGCCTCCGCCTACTGGTGCGGCACCCCGGACAAGAACCACCTGCGCTGGGTGATGACCGTGCCGGAGGAGCAGCTGCTGGACGCGCTGGCCCGGCTGACCACCGCGGGCGAGTCCTCGCTGGGCGAGGACACCCGCCTGGTCGGCTCGTTCCGCGCGCACGGGCTGACCGTGCCGGTCTGGGACCTGCCGCTGGAGATGACCGCGGCCGACTGCGAGAAGCCCGCCGCGGACTTCGCCGGGAAGCTCGAGGCCGCGCTGCGCGAGACCGCCCCGCTGACCGCCGAGGAGCGCCGCTCCCGGGCCAACCTGGTGAACCGTCAGATCACCCTGAACTGACCCCGGGAGCGCGCGCACCGGCGGCCCGGAGATCGCCGCCGCCGGTGACGGCTGTCACAATTCAGGCACATCGGACCAGGTCGCGGAAGTTTCCAAGACCCGGTCCGCGTGGACAAATTGGCGCGCACGCGGATCTTTGTTACTGTTTTAAACAGTCCGGTCGCTGGTGCATCCCCCGTCGCCAGCGGCCGGGCCTTTCGTTTTTCCGGACAGTACGTCATCGCACTGCAGGAACGGTCCTGTTCAGAACGGCAGCCGACTGCCGTCCGGCGCAGCGGTGGCGACCGCGATCAATCCGCCGAGCATCGCCGCGACTTGCGGGAGCCGGGTGGCGCCGGCCCGCGGCGGACGCACCCAGTGCACCGGCCCGGCGCCGGTGCGGGACGGCGGCAGCAGCAGGTAGCCGCCCGGCCCGTGGTAGCGCAACGAGCCCGGCACCCAGGCGCGTTCCGCCAGCAGCCCGCCCAACTCGTCGAGGGTGTACGGGGCGACCAGCAGCAGGTAGCGGGACGGGGTGGCGAGCACCGGCCCGAGCGGGACCCCGATCCGGTCGAACCAGGCGAGCAGCCGGGGGCCGGCCGACGCGGGCACGCTCACCGCGCAGACCGTCCGCCCGGTGGCGACCAGGACCGGTGCTCCGGGCGCGCGCCGCTCCCACCACCAGCGCACCATCCGCGGATCGGTGGTGGCCGCGAGCAGGGCCGGCTCGTGCGGGTGGGCGCCGGGTACCGGGCAGCAGACGTCCCCGCAGGAGCACGGGCCGGACGCGCCGCGCACCGGCCTGGCGCCCGGGACCACCGGCCAGCCGAGTTCGGCGGCGGCGAGCGCGGCCGCCAGCACCCGGCGGCGGCCGCCCGGCCACCGGAACGCGGTGCCCCGCCAGAAGGTGTCCCGCCAGAAGGTGTCCCGCCAGAAGCCGGGCTCCAGCCGGGCCGTGGGCCGCCACGACCCCGCCCGCCGCAGCTGCTCCAGTCGACGTGTCCGACGCATGGGCACTCGTTCCTTTCCGCGACCACGGTGCTCGGGACCGTCGATCGGCGCGACGGCCGGCGGTTGCCGCACGGCCCGGCCGAGGTGACCCGGGGTTGGGTCGGTGAGGGGCGGGGCCGGTGCGACCGGCCCGCTGGAACGAGAATCCCTCATACGTCCGGATGGACGCCTCCCCGCGCCGAGCGGTTCCACCGTACGAGTGAGCCGAACCCGGCCCGGCCGGTCCCCGGGGGTGCGGAGCATACGATCCGGACCGCCGCCCGACGGGCCGCCTGACGGACCGTCGGACCGGCCGCCGGCCCGGGCGGGCGCCGCCGGCCCGCCCCCGGCGCCGGGACGCGGCGGGCGGACGGCGGCCGGGAGGCGGCGGTGCGGGCCCGGTGGGAGTTCTGGACATGCCCCGATCGGCCTGTGTACAAGTGGTGGATTGTTGCCGAGTAGTGAGATAGCTGTCGTTCTGGGCGTTGCCGGGGGTCCTGCGTGACACGTACCACTTTGCGGGGAGTTCCGACATGACCGATGCCCGGCCGCTCCACCTGGTGCCGACCGAGTCCACCGCGAGCGGCTCGCCCCTGGCGGGCACCGGCGCCGGGTTCCCCGGGCCGACCGGACCCGGGACGGCGGCGGACCGGCTGCTGCCCGTCTTCGCCGACGAGGGCGCGGCCGGCCTGCAGGACCGTTTGGCCGGATGGCTGTCCGATTTCACCAGCCTGCACGAGCACACCGAACTGCTGGCGCGGGCCCGCGGGCTGACCGCCGCCCTGGACGCCGTGCTCGCCTCCGGCGCGGCCCTGCTCGGGGCGCCGCGCGGGCTGGTCACCACCGTCGGCCGGGGGGCCGGCCGCCCGGTCGGGCTGGGCCTGGACCGGGCCGGGATCGGTGCGCTGGAGACCGTCCCCGCCGAGCACGGCCCGTTCGCCGGACTGCTCAGCCGCCCCTCCGACACCGGCCGGCTGCTGATCTGCGACCTGGCCGAGGACCCGGGCGTGGGCACCAGGTTCCGCGAGGTCGCCGCCGCGCTCGGCCTCGGCGCCTGCTACGCGCTGACCCTGGCCACCGAGCAGGACGGCCCGCTCGCGGCGGCGGTCTGGTTCTACGACGAGCCCGCCTGCCCAGATGAGCGGCGCCGCCACCTGGTCGAACGCTACTGCGAGTTCGCCGCGCCGCTGCTGGCCCGCCAGCTGGAGGCCGACCGCGCCCTGCGCTCCACCCGGGCGCTGCGCCGCAGCCTGCTGCCCGACCACCTGCCGGCCGTGCCCGGGGTGCGGCTCGCGGTCCGCTGCCGCCCGGCCACCCTGGAGCAGTCCTGCGGGAGCGACTGGTACGACGCCATCGCGCTGCCGGACGGCTCGCTCGGGCTCACCGTCGGCAGTGTGTCGGTGGACGGCCCGGGCGCCGGGGCGGCGGCGGGCGCGGCCGCCGCGATGGGCCGGGTCCGGGCGGCGCTGCGCGCGTACGCCGTGCTGGAGGGCGAGGACCCGGTGTCCGTCCTCGGCGACCTGGAGCTGCTGCTGAAGACCACCGAGCCGGCCCGCTCCGCCACCGCCGTGTACGCCTGCGTCGACCCCGTCGAGCGCCGGGTCAGCCTGGCCGGCGCCGGGCACTGCCCCCCGGTGCTGGTCACCCGGTACGGCGCGGACTTCGTGGAGACCTCGCTGTCCGCGCCGCTCGGCATGCTCAGCTGCTGGGAGGCGCCCGGGGTGGAGTTCACCGCCGAACGCGGGGACGTGCTGGTGCTGTGCACCGAGGGGCTGGCCAGGCGCTGCGGTCCGACCCTGCACGCGGGGCAGGCCGCGCTGCGGCGGGCCGCCGCGGACGCGCCCAGGGACGTGCGGCACGACCCGGACCTGCTCTGCGCCCACCTGCTGTCGGTCCTGGTCGGCGACGGCCCGGACGAGGACGCCACCGACGACCTGGTGCTGCTGGCGGTCCGCTTCGAGTGACCGCGGCCGGCTCCGGGGGCGGCTTCCGGCCGTCCTGCGCCTCCCGAACGGGTGATCGGTCCGGCATCCGTACCATGGGAGCCAAGGCCGCCCACCACCCCGCGATCCGGGGTGCCCGGGGCGGCACCACGCGCGCAAGGAGGCGACGTACGTGACCGAGGACCGTACCCCGGCGGTGGCCGACAACCCGGAGGGCCAGACCGCCGAGGAGGAGATCAAGGGCCGCAAGAACGGGCTCTACTCGGAGGTCTCCGACGAACTCGCCGCCTCGATGAAGACCGGCTGGGCCGACACCGAGCTGCGCGGCCTGGAGCCGGTCGCCCAGGCCCGGTACGCGGCCGCGCGCCGCGCCGCGCTGTCGGCCGCGTTCCCCGGGGAGCGCCTGGTCGTCCCGGCCGGCCACCTGCGGGTGCGGGCCAACGACACCGAGTACGCGTTCCGGGCGGCCAGCGAGTACGTCCACCTCACCGGCGACCGGACCGAGGACGCGGTGCTGGTCGGCGACCCGGCCGGCGACGGCCACGAGTTCCGGCTGTACCTGCGGCCGCGGTCGAACCGCGAGAACGGCGAGTTCTGGCTGGACGGCTACGGCGAGCTGTGGGTCGGCCGCCGGCACAGCCTGGCCGAGGCGGAGCTGCTGTACGGCCTGCCCTGCCGGGACGTCCGCAAGGCCGCCGAGGAGCTGGCCGCCGACGCCCGCCCGACCAGGATCGTGCGCGGCTACGACGCCGAGCTGGAGAGCGCCCTCGGCGAGCTGCTGGACGCCGACCGGGACGAGGAGTTCAAGGTCTTCCTGAGCGGCCTGCGGCTGGTCAAGGACGAGTGGGAGGTCGCCGAACTGCGCGCCGCCTGCACCGCCACGGTCAAGGGCTTCACCGACGTGGTCCGCGAGCTGGACCAGGCCGTGGCCACCTCGGAGCGCTGGATCGAGGGCACCTTCTGGCGCCGGGCCCGGGTCGAGGGCAACGACGTCGGCTACGGCTCGATCGCCGCCGCCGGCCCGCACGCCACCACCCTGCACTGGGTCCGCAACGACGGCGACGTGCGTCCCGGCGAGCTGCTGCTGCTGGACGCCGGCGTGGAGACCGAGCACCTCTACACCGCGGACGTCACCCGCACGCTGCCGATCAACGGCCGCTTCGACGACCTCCAGCGCAAGATCTACGACGCGGTCTACGACGCCCAGGAGGCCGGTATCGCGGCGGTCCGCCCCGGCGGCCGGTTCCGTGACTTCCACGACGCCGCGCAGCGGGTGCTCGCCGAGCGCCTGCTGGCCTGGGGTCTGCTCGACGCCTCGGTGTACGACGTGGAGAAGGTGCTGGAGCTGGGCCTGCAGCGCCGCTGGACCCTGCACGGCACCGGGCACATGCTCGGTCTGGACGTGCACGACTGCGCGCACGCCCGCCGCGAGTCCTACGTCGACGCCGAGCTGGTACCCGGCATGGTGCTGACCGTGGAGCCCGGCCTGTACTTCCAGCTGGACGACCTGACCGTGCCCGAGGAGTACCGCGGCATCGGCGTCCGGATCGAGGACGACATCCTGGTCACCGCCGACGGCAACGAGAACCTCTCGGCCGGGCTGCCGCGCCGCGCCGACGAGGTCGAGGCCTGGATGGCCGCGCTGAAGGGCTGATCCGCCGATCCCCCGATGCGCTCGTTCGCTGATGCGCCCCTTCGCTGATGCGCTCGTTCGCTGATCGCACCAGCACAGCAGCCCCCGGCCGGTCGGCCGGGGGCTGTCGCGTGCGGGAGCGGCGGGTCCCGGTCCGCCGGCTCCGGTTCCTGCTCCCACGCCTGCTCCCGTTCCTGCTCCCGTTCCTGCTCCCGGACCCTCAGCAGACCAGGCCGAGGTCGGCCGGCGTGGCGGTCGCCGGGTCGACCGGGCGGCGGCCCTCGGTCGGCCAGCCCTCGCGGATCCAGTACTCCAGGCCGCCGATCATCTCCTTCACCTCGCGGCCGAGCGCCGCGAGCCGCATCGCGCCCTTGGTGGAGCCGTTGCAGGCGGGCCCCCAGCAGTAGACGACCAGCAGGCCGGACGGCAGTGCGGCGACCCGCTCCGGGGTGATCGTGTCCAGTGGCAGGCTGACCGCACCCGGCAGGTGGGTCTTGCGGTGCGCCCCCTCGGCGCGGACGTCGACCACGGTGAAGTCCTGGCGGCCGTCGCGCATCGCGTACCAGACGTCGGCCGGGTCGGCCTGGCAGCCGAGCCGCTCGGCGAAGTGGGCGAAGGCGCGCTCGGGGGCGAGGGCGGGGATCTCGGTCACGGGGGAGACAGTGGCGTTCATCTGCGGACTCCTGGCGGTCTGTTGCGGGTGCGTTCCGACAGGTCGATCCTCCGGTGCGGGCACCGGACGCCGACAGTGGCGTGGACGACTACACTCGCCAAGATCCCGCCAGCCTTCACCCCCTGGGGAGCACAGTGGCCGAGCAGCGGACCGGCGGCCCGGTGGCCGTCTCCATCGGACGGCGCCCGGAACCGGTGCACACCGTCGCCGTGTACGCCTTCGGCGGCATGGCACCGTTCGAACTGGGCGTGGTGGTCGAGGTGTTCGCCCTGGCCAGGCCGGAGGTGACCGGCCTGCTGGCGGCGCCCTGGTACGACGTCAGAGTCTGCGCCGACCGGCCCGGCACGGCGCTGGACGCGGTCGGCGGCTTCACCCTGACCGCGCCGCACGGGCTGGACGAACTGGCCGCCGCCGACACCGTCATCGTGCCGGGCGTCGCCAACCCGTTCGGCGGCGAGCCCTCCCCGGGCCTGGTCACCGCGCTGCGCACGGCCCACGAGCGGGGCGCCCGGATCGTCTCGATCTGCTCCGGCGCGTTCGCGCTGGCCGCCGCCGGGCTGCTGGACGGCCTGTCCGCGACCACCCACTGGCGGTACGCGGAAATGCTCCAGCAGCGCTACCCGGCCGTCCGGGTCGACCCCGACGTGCTGTACGTGGACAACGGCACCATCCTGACCAGCGCGGGCAGCGCCGCCGGCATCGACCTGTGCCTGCACCTGGTGCGGCGCGACCACGGTGCGCGGGTCGCCAACACGGTGGCCCGCCGGTTCGTCGTCCCGCCGCACCGGGACGGCGGGCAGGCGCAGTTCATCGAGGCGGCGGTCAAGCCGGTCGAGGAGCAGGACGACGGCATCGCCCGCTCCATGCGGTGGGCCCTGGACCACCTCGCGGCGCCGCTCACGGTACCGCTGCTGGCCCGGGCCGCCCGGATGTCGGACCGGTCCTACCTGCGCCACTTCACCGCCCGCAACGGCACCAGCCCGATGCGCTGGGTGGTCACCCAGCGCATCGCGGCCAGCCTGCCGCTGCTGGAGGCGCCGGACGGCACGGTCGAGGAGATCGCCGGTGCGGTCGGCTTCGAGAGCGCGGCGACCTTCCGACACCACTTCGGCCGCACCATGCACACCTCCCCCACCGCCTACCGGCGCACCTTCGGACGCGGGGTCGCCTGACGCCGGTCGGCATCCGGCCGGCCGCGCGGGTCGGACGCGCCGGTCAGCCGGACCGGTCGGCCGGACCGGTCGGCCGGGTCGGTCAGTCGCCGGTGTGGCGGTCGGCGTTGGCGATGATGGCGTCGTGCGTCCACCGCGCGAGCCCCACCGCCACCTTCTCGTAGGTGGCGGTGAAGCGCGGATCGGCGAGATACATCGCGGCGAGCCCGCGGTGGATCTCGTAACTGCAGTCGTAGAACCGTGCCGTGATCTGCCGGCGGTGCTCCTCGGCCAGGTCCATGGCCTGGACCGAGCCCGCCGGCACTCCCGCCCGGAAGGCCGCCGCCTGGCGCGCCATCAACTCGTCCGTCTCCGCCTTGACGGCCTCCCAGTCGGCCTTGCCGTACCCGGCCGTGCGCCGCTGGGACTGCGCCCAGGCCTCGGAGCCGCCGTACTGCTGCTCGGCCTCGGCCTCCCAGCTCTCGTCGTAGTCCGGGCCGAACACCTCGAACTTCTCCTCCGGGGTCAGTCGGATTCCCATCGTCCTCGCCTCCATCGCTCGTTCGACCGCCGCGGCCAGTTCCTGGAGGTGTCCGATCCGCTCACCGATCAGCCGGTGCTGCCGGCGCAGGTGCTCGGCCGGACCGACCGAGTGGTCGTCCAGGATGGCGGCGATCTGCTCCAGGGGGAACCCGAGCTCGCGGTAGAACAGGATCTGCTGCAGCCGGTCCAGGTCCGCCTCGCCGTAGCGCCGGTACCCGGCCGGGGTGCGGCCGCCGGGGGACAGCAGGCCGATCTCGTCGTAGTGGTGCAGGGTCCGCACCGTCACCTTGGCAATCTCGGCGAGCCGTCCCACGGTGTAGCTGTCCGTCGGGGGCATCGGGGTTCCTCCCTCCTCGTGTGGCTCCAGCCTGGGTCCTCACGTCGCGTGAGGGTCAAGCGGCAGCGACCGCGACAGCGCCAGCGGCAGCGGCAGCGGCAGCACGGGTGCGGGCACCGGGCGCCGGGGGCGCACGCCGTACGAGTCTCCTAGCGGAACGCGCGGAGAGTGCCCCGCTCTTCGGCGCACCGGCCAATTGTCCCCGCACACCGCCGCTGACCACGATGAACGCCATGATGACGACTCCGCTGTCCCGGCGCCTGGCCGCCGAGGCCGTCGGCACCGCGGTGCTGGCCACCGTCCTGGTCGGCTCCGGTTTCCGGGCCGTCGGCCTGAGCCGGGACGGCGGGGTGCAACTGCTCGCCAACGTGTCGGCCTCGGTGCTGGCCCTGGCCCTGCTGATCGCCCTGTTCGCGCCGGTGTCCGGCGCGCACTTCAACCCGCTGGTGTCGGCCGCCGCCTGGTGGACCGGGCGGCGCAGCGGTACCGGGCCGACCGCCCGTGAGCTGGGCGGGTACGTGCTGGCGCAGCTGGTGGGCGCGGTGGCGGGGACCGGGCTGGCGAACGTGATGTTCGAGCGGCCGTTCCTGGAGCTGTCGGGGCAGCGGCGGTCGGCCGGGCACCTGTGGCTGGCGGAGTCGGTGGCGACCGGGGTGCTGATCCTGCTGGTGTCGGGGCTGGTGCGCAGCGGGCGGGCTCGGCTGCTCCCGGTGGCGGTGGCGGCCTGGATCGGGGCGGCCTGCTGGGGGACGTCCTCGGGGAGCTTCGCCAATCCGGCGCTGACCTTCGGGCGGGCGCTGAGCGACGGGTTCACGGGGATCGCGCCGGGTTCGGTCCCGGGCTTCGTGGCGGCGCAGTCGGTGGGTGCGGTGGCCGGGCTGGCGCTGGTGGCGCTGGTGTTCGGGCGGGGACGGGACCGCGACGACAGGCGGGGCGGGGAGCCGGACGGGCAGCGGGCGCCGGACCGTGCCCGGGAGCTGGCCGTCCCGCGCTGACGGCGGTCCCGGCGGGCCGTCAGCGCGGGCCGGGCGGGCCGGCGGGCGGGGTCAGTCCGCGACGCCGCTCTCGGCGATCACGTGGTCGATCCGCAGCCGGACCAGCAGTTCGCCCGGGACGCCGTTGCGGGCGGCGTACTGCTCGGCCAGGTGCTCGCCCATGTAGCGGGCGGCGATCCGGCCGGCCCAGGCCCGGACCTCGGCCAGGTCCTCGCTGACCGTGGCGGTGCCGCGCACCAGCACGTACGCGAACGGCGGCCGGTCGTCGTCGACGCAGATCATCGCCCGGCCGTCGCGGGTCAGGTTGCGGCCCTTGACGGTGGTGGCGCCGGTGTTGAAGACCAGTTCGTCGCCGTCCAGCAGGAACCAGACCGGAGCGAGGTGCGGGCTGCCGTCGGCGCGGGTGGTGGCGAGTTTTCCGGTGCGGGTGCCGTGGGCGAGGAACTCGCGCCACTCGGGCTCGGTCATTCGGGTCATGTGCCCATCCTGGCCGAGCCGGCCGCCCCGGGTGGGGCAACGCTCCGGGTGGGGCAATGCTCCGGGGCGGGCGCGGGCGGGCGCGCGGGCGCGGCCGTCGGCTCAGTCGGCCTCGCCGTAGCGGACCAGGTAGCCGGCGAACATCGCCATGTCCTCGTCCGACCAGGACTCGAAGCGCTTGGTGAAGGACCGGCGGCGCTGCTGGTACGCCTCGGCGAGCAGCTCGGTGCCGGCCTCGGTGAGCCGCAGCAGCTGGCCGCGCTGGTCGTCCGGGTCCGACTCCCGGGCCAGCAGGCCGAGCCGTTCCAGGGCGCCGACCTGGCGGCTGACGGTGGACTTGTCGAGCATGAAGTGCGAGGCCAGGTCGGCGCCCCGGCAGGTGCCCCGCTCGTTCACCAGGTCGAGCATGCTGTAGGTGACCAGCGAGAGATCGGGGTGCAGCTGGGCGGCCTTGTGGCGGGCCCGGCGGGCGAACGCGGTGAGCTCCCGCTGGATGGTCTCCAGCGCGGCGTCGCGGTCGGGCATGAGGGGTGACTCCTTCGGATCCGGATGGTGCCCACCACGGTAGGCGCCCGCCGGGGCTCCGGGGAAAACGCCGGCTCAGACCAGGTCGGCGAGGTCGCGCAGCAACCGGGCCTTGGAGCGGGCGCCGACCAGGGTCCGGACCGGTTCGCCGGCCTTGAACAGCATCAGTGTCGGCATCGACATCACCGCGTACGCGGCCTGGGTCTGCGGGTTGGTGTCGACGTCGAGCTGGACCACCGCGAAGCGGCCGGACTCCTCCCTGGCGACCTCGGCCAGCACCGGGGCGAGCATCCGGCAGGGCGGGCACCAGTCGGCGGTGAACTCCACCAGCACCGGCCGGTCGGCCGCCACGACCTCCTGCTCGAAGTCGCGGTCGGTGACGGTCCGCAGGTCCGTTCCCAGGTCTGTGCGCATCTCCTGCTCCTCTCGGTCGTGGTGCTCAGTTCCGGTGCGGCCCACGCGGTGCGGACAGCTCGCACTGCGGTTCGGGGCCGCCCGGGCGGACGGCCTCGCGTTCCAGTTCGGCCCGTTCCTGTTCGGCCCGGGCCAGTTGGGCGGCGACCTGGTCGCGGACGGCTTGCAGGCGGGCGAGGCAGTCGTCCAGCTCGGCCAGCTTGCTGCGGTAGACCTCCAGCGAGGCCGGGCAGGCGTCGCCCGCGGGGTGCCCGGCCCGCAGGCACTCCACGAAGGGCCGGGTCTCCTCCAGCTCGAAGCCGAAGTCCTGGAGGGTGCGGATCTGCCGCAGCAGCCGCAGGTCCTCCTCGTCGTAGGCCCGGTAGCCGTTGACCGACCGCCGCGCGGGCAGCAGTCCGCGCGACTCGTAGTACCGCAGAGTGCGCGTGGTCGTACCTGCCCGCGCCGCCAGCTCGCCGATCCGCATGCCCCCGACGGTAGACCTTGACCCGGACGTCAACGCCAGCAACCGGTCCGGGGTCCTGGGCCGGGGATCCCGGGCCGGGGGTGCGGGCGGCGGGGCCCGCAGGGATCAGGGCGCGGGGCTCAGGTGCGGCGGCCCGGGCCGTCCGCGGGGTCCGCGGGGTCCGCGGGGTCTGCAGCTTCCACTGCGAGCGGGCTGCCGGCGGGCAGCACGTACGTCACGTACAGCACGACCGGCTCGGTGCCGAGGTTGCGGGCGTTGTGCACCTGGCCCGGTCCCGCGGGTTCGACGAAGGACTGGCCGGCGGTGGTGGTCTGCACCGTGCCGTCGGCCAGGGTGCGGGTCAGCGTGCCGGACTGCACCACCGCGATGAGCTGGCCGTGGTGGTAGTGCCAGCCGGTCGAGCCGCCGGGACGGATGGTGATCTCGCGCATCACCACGTCGGTACGGCCGCGGCTGCGGACCGCGACGGCGCCGTCGGTGGTGCCCTGGGCGAGCAGCCGGGCGGTGACCCCGGGGGCGGGGACCGCCGGTCCGGTGGGAGCGGCGGGGGCGGTGCCGGGGGCGGGGGTGGTCCTCGGCGCGGCGGCGGGCAGCTCCACCGGGCGGGGCCGATGTCCCCTGCGTGTCGCCGCGATTCTGCCGACTCCCATGGCCGTCCTCAACTGCCCTTCCGGAGAAGCCGGTTCGGCTCGACGCCGCTTCGGCCGGACACGATAGCCGACCCGGCACCGGACCGGACCTGCCTGGGAGGCAAGCCGCTTGCCCACACCTAACCACTACGAGATGATTCAAGAGTTAGGTGATCGCAGTCCGCCGAGGTCAGGAGCGACCGTGTCCGAACCCGCCCGTCCCCCGCTGCCGCCGTTCACGGCGCAGACCGCCCGCGCCAAGGTCCAGGCCGCCGAGGACGCCTGGAACACCCGCGACCCGCACCGGGTCGCACTCGCCTACACACCCGATTCCGTCTGGCGCAACCGCGACCGGTTCATCACCGGCCGGGCCGAGATCGAGGCCTTCCTCACCCACAAGTGGGAGACCGAGCTCGACTACGCCCTCCGCAAGGACCTGTGGTCCTTCACCGACAACCGGATCGCCGTCCGGTTCCGCTACGAGTGGCGGGACGCCGACGGCCGCTGGTGGCGCAGCCACGGCAACGAGCTGTGGGAGTTCACGGCGGACGGCCTGATGAGCCGCCGGGAGGCCTCGATCAACGACCTCGCCATCACCGAGGCCCAGCGCACCCTCCACGGCCCGCGCGCCAACGGCGAGCCCTACGCCTGACCGGCCCGGACACCGACGGCGAGCCGTATGCCTGACCGGCCCGGGCGCCGCCCCGAGGCCACTCCCGGCGCTCGTGACGGGCGGCCGGGGCGGTCCGGGCGGTCCGCGGCGAATCACCGGACGGGCCCGAGGCCCTCTCCCGGATGTCGGCGCCGGATGCCAGGATGGCCCCGTGCTGATCCCTGGAGAGGTCGACGGGCTGCCCGAGCCGGACGAGGGGCCGCAGGCGCTGCCCGGATTCTGGGCCTCCTACCTGCCCCGGTACGCACTGCGGCCGGCCACGGTGAGCGGCGGCACCCCGCCCGCGGACGCCCGCGGCGGTGGCGGGGCCGACACCGGGCCGGAGGTCTTCGGGGTCACCCCGGCGCAGGCCGCCGAGGCCGGGGCGGCCCTCGCCGCCGCGGTGGGGCGGCCGGTCGCCCGGCTGCCGCTGGAGCACGACCACACCGTGCTGGCCGTCCCCGGCCGTGCCGGGCTCGACCTGCTCCTGGTCCATCCGGGCTGGGCCGGGCCGCGGCTGCTGGCGCGTACCGGCGCGGAGCCGGCCGGCCCCGGTCTGAGCTGGCCGGAGCTGCTGCACGCCGCCCGCCACCCGGGCGGGCAGGGCGGGGTCACGGCCCGGCACCCGCGGCTGCTGCTCCTGCTGCCCGCGCTGCGGGCCGCCGCGCTGCCGTCCGACGCCGCCGTGACGGTCGCCGCCGCACTCGCGGCCGTCGGCACTCCCGGCGGGCTCCGCCCGGCCCTGGCCCGTCGGCTCACCGCCCCCGGGCCCGCCGTTCCCGGCGCGCCCTGCGCCGACGCCCGGGGCATCGGCACCCACCGCGGCCGCCTGCTGGCGCGGGCGCTGGGCGCAGCCGCCTGATCCGTCACCGGCGGCACCGGTCCGGCCGCGCCGCCGCACCCCGCCGCCGTGCGTCCGGCCCGTTCCCGGGCCTCTCACCTGCGAGGTCGGCAGTCCCGGCGGCCCGGTTCCGGCTGGTCGATCCTCCAGCCGCGGCCGGGTGCGGCGGTGTGCGGCACCACTCGTCCGTGCAGGTGACGCGTTGCTTCAATCGCCGTATCGAGCTGTCGAGAACGGTGGGACGACGTGGATCTGAACACGGTGCAGGAGGTACGTGACGCCCGCCGTCACTACGTGTGGCAGCCGGGCGACGCCTGGCTCGGCGGCGGCACGTACCTGTTCTCCGAGCCGCAGCCCCACATCCGCCGGCTGATCGACCTGAGCCGGACCGGCTGGGAGCCGCTGCGGATCGCCGCCGACGACTCCCTGGAGATCGCCGCCACCTGCACGATCGCCCAGCTCTCCCGCTTCCCGAAGCCCGCCCGCTGGGCGGCGGCGCCGCTGTTCGAGCAGTGCTGCCGGGCGTTCCTGGCCTCGTGGAAGATCTGGAACATGGCCACCTTCGGCGGCAACCTGTGCAACTCGCTGCCCGCCGGGCCGATGATCTCGCTGGCCGCCGCCCTGGACGGCACCTGTCTGCTGCGCGACCAGGCCGGGTCGATGCGCACCGTCCGGGTCGCCGACTTCGTCGTCGGCGCGGGCCGCAACGTCCTGCAGCGGGGGGAGCTGCTGCGCTCGGTCACCCTGCCGGCCCGGATGCTGGCCGGCCGGACCGCTTTCCGGCAGGCGTCGTTGTACGGCCTGGGCCGCTCGGGTTCGCTGGTGATCGGCACCCTGGATCCCGTCGACGGCTCGCTGACCATCACTGTCAGCGCCTCGACCGTGCGGCCGGTGCGGGTCTGGTTCCCGCCGTCGCCGAACGCGGCGGCCGTCCGGGAGGCGGTCGACCAGGCGGTGGCGCCGGACGAGTGGTTCGACGACATCCACGGGCTGCCCGCATGGCGGCGCCACATGACGCTCCGCTACGCGGAGGAGATCCGCCGCGAACTGGCCGCCCCCGCCGACGCCGACTCCGCCGACCCTGCCCTCACCACCGCCGACCGCGCCCCCACCCACTGGGCCCCCGCCGACGCCGCACCGACCGAGGAGGCCGGACGATGAGCTACGCGATCCGCGTCAACGACCAGGACTTCGACGCCGAGCCCCGCCCCGGCCAGTGCCTGCGCACCTACCTGCGCGAACGCGGCTGGTTCGGGGTGAAGAAGGGCTGCGACGCCGGCGACTGCGGCGCCTGCACGGTGCAGGTCGACGGCGAGCCGGTGCACAGCTGCCTGTACCCGGCCGTCCGGGCCGAGGGCCGTTCGGTGACCACCGTCGAGGGGCTGGCCAAGGACGGCGAACTGCACCCGATGCAGCAGCGGTTCCTGGACGCGCAGGGTTTCCAGTGCGGGTTCTGCACGGCGGGCTTCCTGATGACCACCTCCGCGCTGGACGCCGAGCAGCTCACCGACCTGCCGCGGTCGTTGAAGGGCAACCTGTGCCGCTGCACCGGCTACCGCGCGATCGAGGACTCGATCCGCGGGGTCAAGCACGCCGAGGAGCCGTGCGCGGGCCAGGCGGTGGGCCGCAGCCTGGGGGCGCCGGCCGGGCCGCTGGTGGTCACCGGGACCGCCCGGTACACCTTCGACCTCGAGGTCGAGGGGCTGCTGCACATGAAGCTGCTGCGTTCGCCGCACCCGCACGCCCGGATCCGGTCCATCGACACCTCCGCCGCGCTGCGGGTGCCCGGGGTGCACGCCGTGTTCACCCACCACGACGCCCCCGACAAGCTGTACTCCTCGGCCCGGCACGAGCACCCCACCGAGGACCCGGACGACACCCGGGTGCTGGACGACGTGGTGCGCTTCGTCGGCCAGCGGGTGGCGGCCGTGGTCGCGGACAGCGAGGGCGCCGCCGAGGAGGGGTGCCGGCGGGTCGTCGTCGAGTACGAGGAGCTCCCGTACGTCGTCGACCCGGAGCTGGCCATGCTGCCGGGTGCGCCGGTGATCCACCCGAAGGGGCCGGAGTCCCGGATCTTCCGCGCCGAGAACAACGTCTGCGGCGAGGTGCACGGGGAGCTGGGCAGCGTCGAGCAGGGTTTCGCGGAGGCCGACGTGGTCTACGAGGAGACCTTCCAAACGCAGCGGGTGCAGCACGCCAGCCTGGAGACGCACGGCTGCGTCGTCTACTTCGAGGAGAACGAGGAGAGCGGCGAGGAGCGGATCGTGGTGCGTTCCAGCACCCAGGTGCCGTTCCTGACCCGGCGGGCGCTGTGCGACCTGTACGACCTGCCGCCGGAGAAGGTCCGGGTGGTCGCGGGCCGGGTCGGCGGGGGTTTCGGCGGCAAGCAGGAGATGCTCACCGAGGACATCGCGGTGCTGGCGGCGCTGAAGCTGCACCGGCCGGTGAAGCTGGAGTTCACCCGTCCCGAGCAGTTCTACGGCGCGACCACCCGGCACCCGTTCAAGATCACGGTGAAGGTCGGGGCCACCGGGGACGGCATCCTGACGGCGCTGCAGTTCCGGGTGGTCGCCAACACCGGGGCGTACGGCAACCACGGGCCCGCGGTGATGTTCCACAGCGTCGGCGAGTCGATGGGCGTGTACCGGGCGCCCCACAAGAAGGTCAACGCGTACTCCGTCTACACCAACGGCGTGCCCGCCGGGGCGTTCCGCGGTTACGGGCTCGGCCAGGTCACCTTCGCCCTGGAGTCGGCGATGGACGAGCTCGCGCGGCGGCTGGGCATGGATCCGCTGGTCCTGCGCGAGAAGAACGTCATCGGCCCGGGCGAGCACATGGAGGGCCCGGCCGGTGAGGAGGAGGACCTGCACATCGCCAGTTACGGTCTCGACCAGTGCCTGAAGGTGGTGCGGGACGCCCTGGCCGAGGACCGCAGCGCCGAACTGGCGCCCGAGGGCTGGCTGGTGGGCCAGGGGTTCGCGATGTCCGCGATCGCCACCGGGCCGCCCGGCGGCCACTTCGCCGACGCCACGGTGAAGCTGATGGAGGACGGCACCTACGACATCGCCGTCGGCACGGCCGAGTTCGGCAACGGCACCACCACCGTGCACAAGCAGATCACCGCCGGGGCGCTCGGCACCACGGTCGACCGGATCGCCATCCGCCAGTCCGACACCGATGTGGTCAAGCACGACACCGGCGCGTTCGGGTCGGCGGGCACGGTGGTGGCGGGCAAGGCCGTGATGAAGGCCGCCAACGCGCTCGCCGAGCAGATCCTCTCCTTCACCGCCGAGTACGCCCGCACCCCGCGCAGCCTGGTGCGGCTGCTGGCCGACGCCGTGGAGTGCGACGGCCGGACGGTGTCGCTCAAGGAGGTCTTCGAGGCTGCTCACGGCAGGGGCGTGCTGCTCTCGGCGGACGGGCACTGGGGCGGCACCCCGAGGTCGGTGGCGTTCAACTCGCAGTGGTTCCGGCTCGCCGTGGACCCGGACACCGGGGAGATCAGGATCCTGCGCAGCGTCCACGGCGCCGACGCCGGCCGGGTGATGAACCCGCTGCAGTGCCGCGGCCAGGTCGAGGGCGGCGTCGCCCAGGCGCTCGGCGCCACCCTGTTCGAGCAGGTCCTGCTGGACGACCGGGGCGAGGTCACCACGGCCGCCTTCCGCCGGTACCGGCTGCCCGCGTACGCCGACATCCCGCGCACCGAGGTGCACTTCACCCAGACCTCGGACGCGATCGGCCCGCTGGGCGCCAAATCGATGAGCGAGAGTCCCTTCAACCCCGTCCCGCCCGCCTTCGCCAACGCGCTGCGCGACGCGACCGGCATCCGCTTCACCGAGGCGCCGTTCCTGCGGGACAGGGTCTGGCAGGCGCTCGCCGACCACCGCGCCCGGGGCGCGTCCGGCGCCGCCTGAGCCGTCCGCGGCCGGGGAATTCCCGTGCGGCGATCCCGGCCTCCGGCCCGACCGGCGAAATTGTCCCCGGCATACCCGAGGTTCGGCTTTCGGCCGGCGATCACCCGGCATCGGGAACAGCCGGCCGAGAGGGTTCGCCGGTGATCTCCCGGCCCCCGTGGCCGCGGTATTCGATCTTTCCTGCCGGCCCGCGTTCCCCACCCCGGCGCGGGCCGGCCGGCTGCCCGGCCGCCGGTGCCGCGGCCGGCGGCGCGGGCCGCCGTGCGGAGCGGGCGGACGTGACCGGTTTCCCGGGGGCGGCCTGCCGGGGACCGGGCCGCCGGGAACCGAGGGCGCTTTTGGAGCGTCTGCCCCGGCGCCCGCACCCCGTCGACGCATTTCCGGCGAAATGTGGACAATAAACCCCGAGCTTTCGGTTTATGCATCAACTGCCCGCTTGGCGGACATAGCGGGCCGACCCCCGGCCGCGTGTGATGTGCATCACCATGCTCCCCACCCCCCTGCCCCGACCGCCCCCACAGCACTGTGCGAACATCTTCACGGAAGTCGGGTAGTTCTCCCGGCGACCGTCTTGGGGGTGGGAAGGATCGCACCGCTGCCCGGTCCGGGAGAATGATCCACGGCCGGAACCGGGACTTCGAGCGTGAACATCCGACATATTCCGGGGGGCGACGAAAGGCGCCGTGAGCGGAAATTCCTCCGGCGAACCGGACAGAGCACCGTTTTATGTCTCTTGACCAGACCTTTGGAGTAGTAGGCGTCATGAAGTCCCGCAGAGAAGCCGATCTCGTGGTGATCGGCCTGGGATACGTCGGGCTTCCGCTGGCCCGGGGGGCCGCGCGGGCCGGACTGCGGGTGATCGGCCTCGACCGCAGCGCCGCAGTGGTGGACGGCCTCAACACCGGGCACTCGCACGTCGACGACATCTCCGACACCGATCTCGCGGCCATGCGCGAGCAGGGCTTCCGGGCGACCACCGACGGTTCGGTGATCGCCTCCGCCGAGACCGTGGTGATCTGCGTCCCCACCCCCCTCACCGAGCACGGTGCCCCGGACCTGCGCGCGGTGGACAGCGCCGTCGCCACCGTGGCCGGGCACCTGCAGCCCGGCACGCTGGTCGTCCTGGAGTCGACCACCTACCCCGGGACCACCGACGACGTGGTGCGCCCGGCCCTGGAGGCCACCGGCATGCGGGCCGGCACCGACTTCCACCTGGCCTTCTCCCCCGAGCGCATCGACCCCGGGAACCCGTCCTTCGGCCTGGAGAACACCCCGAAGGTGGTCGGCGGCTGCACCCCCGAGTGCACCAAGGCGGCCCGCGGGTTCTACGAGCGGTTCGTCAACGAGGTCGTGGAGGCCAGGAGTCCGCGCGAGGCGGAGATGGCCAAGCTCCTGGAGAACACCTACCGGCACGTCAACATCGCCCTGGTCAACGAGATGGCGATGTTCTGCCGGGAGATCGACGTCGACCTGTGGGACGCCATCCGCTGCGCGGCCACCAAGCCCTTCGGCTTCGCCCCGTTCTACCCGGGGCCCGGGGTCGGCGGCCACTGCATCCCGATCGACCCGAACTACCTCTCCTACAAGGTCAAGTCGCTGGGCATCCCGTTCAGGTTCGTCGAACTGGCCCAGGAGATCAACCAGCGGATGCCCGTCCACGTCGTGCACCGGGCCGCCGACCTGCTCAACGAGCGGGCCAAGGCCGTGCGCGGCGCCCGGGTGCTGCTGCTGGGCGTCACCTACAAGCCGGACATAGCGGACCAGCGGGAGACCCCGGCCACCGCCGTCGCGCTCGAGCTGCGGCGCCGTGGCGCCGACGTCCGCTACTACGACCCCAACGTGGCCGACTGGGCGGTGGCCGGCGAGCCGGTCGCCCGGGTGACGGACTATCTGGCGGGCTCGGCCGAGGCCGACCTGACCATCCTGCTCCAGCCGCACAGCACCATCGACCCGGACGCCCTCGCCGACCGCGCCGAGCTGCTCTTCGACACCCGCGGCAGGACCACCGGCCACCCGAAGGCGGTGCAGCTGTGAGCCGCGACCGCAACGACGGCGAGCGCGACCTGCCCGCCTCCGCCGCGGCCCCTGCCCGGCGGCGCGGCGGCCGGCAGGGGCACCGCAAGAAGCGGCACCTGAAGGTCTCGTACGTGGTGTTCGTGGCGCTGGCCGCGTTCATCGCCACCAAGATGGACGCCTCCTCGGTCCACCTGTACTCGCTGGCCGCGGTCGGGCTGCTGTCGGTCAAGATGTTCCTGGCGCTCTTCTACCGGCCGCGGCGGGCGACCACGGCCGAGCTCCAGCGCCTGGACGAGATGTGGGTGACGGCGGTCCTGCCGATCTACAACGAGGACCCGTCGATGTTCGAGCAGGGCCTGCGCAGCCTGCTCGCCCAGAGCCGGCTGCCCAACGAGGTCCACATCATCGACGACCACAGCGCCGACCCCGGCGGTCTCACCGTGGCCCGTCGGATGGCCCGCGAGTTCGAACTCTCCGGCGTGATCTTCAAGGTGAGCGCGCAGCCCGAGAACCGGGGCAAGCGTGAGGCCCTGGCGCGCGGCTTCCTGGACGCCCCGTACTCGGACGTCTTCCTGTGCGTCGACTCGGACACCGTGCTGACCAGGGACACCGTCCGCGAGCTGATCGTCCCGCTGGTCGACGACCGGGTGATGGCCTCGACCGGCATGGTCCTGGCGCTCAACCACGACGCCAACATCTTCACCCGCCTGCAGGACCTGCGGTACGGCAACTCGTTCCTCTTCGAGCGGGCCGCCTACTCCCAGCTGAAGTCCGTGCTGTGCTGCTGCGGCGCGCTCTCCGCGTACCGCGGCGACCTGGTCCGCAAGTACCTCCCGGACTTCCTGAACCAGCAGTTCCTGGGCAAGCCGGCGGTGTTCGGCGACGACCGGCGGATGACCAACTACTGCCTCACCGAGGGTCAGGTGGTCTTCCAGGAGACCGCCGTCGGCTACACCGCCGTCCCGGAGAAGCTCCCGCACTTCCTGCGCCAGCAGGTCCGGTGGAACAAGTCGTTCTTCCGGGAGTCGCTGTGGGCCCTGCGCAACCAGCGGATCACCCGGCCGGCGTTCTGGCTCACCGTCATGGAGATGGGCCTGTGGCTCGTCTTCGGCACCGCGATGCTCTACTCGCTGGTCGTCAGCCCCATCCTCGACCCGGTCGGGTTCATGCGCCACGTCGGCGACTACCTGATGTTCATGGTCCTGATGGGGTACCTGCGCAACGTCCGGTACCTCGACTTCCCCCGGCGCAACATGGGGCTGGTCAAGCGGTTCGGGATGTTCATGCTGGCGCCGGTCTACGGCGTGATCCAGCTGACGCTGCTGACACCGCTGCGGATGTACGCCCTGGTCACCCTCAACAAGGGCAAGTGGGGCACCCGCGAGGCCGGCGTGGAGGTCACCGTGCAGTCCGGCCAGGGCGGGGACTACTCGGCCATGTGGAACGAGGACGAGGCCGAGCCCGCCATGAGCGGCAGCCGGGCCTGACCGGCCCCCGGGGCGTGGCACCGGGAACAACGCGAGGAGGGGCTCCCGGGCACACGCCCGGGAGCCCCTCGCTCCGTACCGGGGTCAGGAATAGTGCTTCATCGCCTCGGAGATGGTGACCACCGGCATGCCGCGGGCCGCGATGGCCTCCATCACCTTGGTGACGCCGGCCTGGCTGATCTGGGTGCTGGCCACCGGGCTGCCGGCCACGATGTCGTGGAAGCAGAGGATCAGCCAGTCCCCGTTCTTCGCGCAGCGGTCCAGCTTGCCGCCCGGGCCGGTCACCTCGGCGAGCGTCGAACCGCCCACGTTGTCACCGTCGTTGAGCCCGGTGAGGGCCTTGAGCCGGTACGGCATCGCCGGGGCGAACGACTCGATCGTCTCGTAGATGATCGACCTGGCCGTGCTGAAGTGCCGGCTGGCGATCCGGTCGACGCCGACCCCGTCCGAGGTCTCCTGGAACGCGCCGTGCGGATAGGCGAAGTTCTCGGTGCTGAAGCGGTTGGTGGTCAGCCAGTCCCGCAGCTTGCCCATGTCCTCGTCCACCTGCTGCGAGGTGAGCTGGTTGTAGCCGGAGTTGTGGGCGGCGGTGGAGTAGGCGTGCCCGGCCATCTCCCAGCCCGAGGACTCCTGCATCGTGCGCATCTGGTCGATGGTCAGGTAGTTGGCGGTGCCGGCCGCCTGGGCGATGTTGTACATCGTGCCGGGGAAGCCGTGGCCGTTCATCACCGGCCGGGCGAGGTCGAAGACCGAACTGTAGGAGTCGTCGAAGGTGATGGACACCGCGCCGCGGGGGAAGGTGGTGCGGGTGTCCGGGAGGATCTCCACCGACTGCAGGTGGTAGGTGACCCGGCTGTTCGCGTCGTCGTAGGCCACGAACGACATGTCGGTGAACCCCGCGGTGGCGGACGGCACCCCGACCGGGGAGAGGCTGAAGGACCCGGCGGTGTTGGTGACGTCGGCCCACTGCAGGTGCACCACCACCCACTCGCCGGACTGGACGTAGTTGGCCGCCTTGGTGGAGTGGGTGTGGAACTGCCACTGGAAGTTGTTGGCCAGCGAGCCGGTGCCCAGGTAGAAGCCCAGCTTGTGCAGGTGGGTGGTGTCGTCGACGCGCAGCGTCAGCCTGATCATCTTGTTGGTGAGGTCCAGCTTCGGCATCCCGGTCCGGCGGACGTAGGACTGCCGGCCGGACCCGTCGGTGGTGACCCGCACCGACTGGGTGCCCTGCAGGAACAGCGAGGCGTCGTTGAGCTCGTATCCCGCGGTGCCCGCGCCGCCGGCCGACCAGCCGTGTCCGGTCTGGAACTGCTGGGACCAGGTGGCCCGGCGGCTGCTGGGGTTGTACCCGGCCGGGGTGAGGATCGGCAGGTCGGAACCGGCCTCCTTGGGCTTGCCGGTGGCTGCCGCCGAGGCCGTGGCGGTGCTCGCCGCCGTCGCGGGGGAGCCGGCCGCGGGGTCGTCACCGCAGCCGGTGAGCAGGGTGCCGCCGGCCGCGAGGAGCCCGCCGACGCCGGCCAGCCGCAGAGCCGAGCGCCTGCTCACACCGCTCAGGAGCCCGGCGGGGGGCGTGCGGAGTCCGAACGGGCTCCGGGTCGGCTCGTGGCTCATGGTTGGCTCCTGTGTGCGATCGGACCGGGGGAAGGCGCGCGCACTCAGGTGTCCTGACCGCTGCGTTCCACCCACCCAAGCCGAGGAGCGTAGCGGAACGATTCTCCGCGGCCCCTGGCGGTCCTTCTGTGTACGGTCCCCGGGTTCGAGGACCGGGTCCCCGGGTCGCGTTCCGGCGGCGACCCGGGGACCGGGGAGTTTCGGGTCAGGACTTGGGGACGGTGTTGATGTAGTTGGTGCCGCTGCTGTAGTAGTCCGCGACCGTCTTCTCGACGTCCGCCTGGGACATCGCCTGGTTGGCGTTGTAGTAGAACCAGTTGATCTTCATGTCCCAGCTGCGCTGGCCCTTGAAGGGCAGGTCCACGAACCAGGTGTTGAAGTTGACGCCCATCGTCTGGCGCGGGAAGTACTTCCCGTTGCTGCTGAACAGCTCCTTGCCGTCCAGCGAGTAGGTCGCGACGCCCTTGACGGCGGTGATCACGATGGTGTGCCAGCCCTGCAGGCTCGCGTTGTGCCGGCGGGTCACCCGGTCGCCGTTCTTGGCGCTGTACCAGCTGGTGGTGTCCAGCACCGGGCCGGGCGAACCCCAGCCGCCGTTCGGCATGTACTCGTTGTCCAGCTCGCTGTAGAGCGAGTCGTTGGAGGAGATCGTGTAGAACGACTGGTTGATGTGGTCGCCGGGCTGACCGCTGCTGGGCTGGTCGCTGAAGAAGATCCGGGCGGCGTAGGTGCCCGTCAGGAAGTCGGTGTCCGCGTTGTCGACCTGGGCCTGGGTGGTGCCCTGCTTGGTCCCGTCGGTGCTGGCCCTCAGCTGCAGTGCCTGTCCGCCCTGCGCGGTGGGCTCGGCCGGGAAGCTGACGCCGGCCGCCGACCAGGTGTCGGCCACGCCCGGGCCGCCCTTGCTGGTCCGGATCCGCCAGCCGTGCTTGACCAGGGCCGGGTCGGTCGCACCGCTGTAGTGGAAGTTGTCGAACGCGATCCCGGCCGGCGCGGCCGGCTTCGGGCTCGCCGCGGCGGCCGGCTGGCCCGGGGCCGCGGTGGAGTCGGCGGGCTGGTCGCCCCAGGCGAGCTTGCCGGCTATGTAGGCGGTGACCAGCTTGGCGGGCTTGAAGCTGGTGTTGGCGGGCTCGAACGACCGGTCGTCGGCCTGGTTCAGGTCCTGGTGGTCGAGGCGGTAGAGCTGCAGCTGGATGCCCTTGCTGTTGACACCGGGCTGCAGGCTGCCGGCGCCCGCCGTGAAGCTGAGCTCCAGGTAGTGGTCGGCCTTGTCCGAGGGGTTGGCGAGCGCGACGATGGTGCCGTCGATGTTCGCGCAGCCGACCGCGGCCTCCACGCAGTTGAAGCCGTACGGGACGCCCCCGTCCGCGGTGAAGTAGTACCGGAGCGTCACCTGGTTGAGCGGGATCGCCTTCTTGGAGCTGTTGATGACCTCCAGCCACGGCTTGGCCACCGGGACCACGGCCGTCGGCTCGGTCCGGTGCCGGATGGTCAGATCGCTCGGATCGGGATGCGCGGCGCGCCAGGCCGGGTAGAGCGCGTTGCCGGCCGCAACGAGCACGATCACCAGGAGCAGCAATTTGAGCACGTTCCAGAGGCGCCGACGCGACGCGCTGCGGGCAGATCCCACGGGAGCTCCTAGCACAGGTGCGACGCGTTACTGGGGGCGCGCCTTCAAATGATGTTCAGAATTGACCGGATTCGCCTGCCATCCTAGCCAGTGCGGGCGCCGCCCCCGGGGGCGGACCGGAAATTCCGATGTGACGTGCTCAACAGCGCACCGCGGCCAATTCCGTGACGCACCGGCAGTCACCGGACCGCCCGCTCCCCGACCGGTTCCGTCCCGAGAATTCCGGGGCCGATGTCCTCCGGCGACGGAAATGCGCGGGGAAACTCATCTCCCGTCAGATATCTCCGCGCGGGGAGATTCCGAGGTCAGGACCGGTATCGGCCGGACCGCCGAATCGGCGGCGTTCCGGGTGGCCGGCCGGCCACCCGGAACGGGAGGTCAGAACCGGAACCAGGTCGCGCGTGCGGCGACGTCGGTCGAGCGGTCCTTGGCGACCTGGGCGATCCCCTCCGGGGTGAGCGCCTGGTCCCAGATCTGGACGTCCGCGATCGAACCGTCCCAGGCGTCGGCCCAGTGCGACTTGAAACGCGCCCGGCCGATCTCGATCGGGCCGTTGGTGGACAGGATCCCGGACACCGGGGTGGTCATCGCGAGGGCGCCGTTGACGTAGAGCGCGATGCTGCCGGCCTTGGCGTCGTACACGCCGGTCAGCGTGGTCCACTCACCGATCGGGACCGAGCCGGGGGCCTCCGCCAGGACGGCCTTGCCGCTCTCCGCGGCGGTCTGGACCTTGAACACCCACTGGTTGTGGCCGGGGCGGAAGTCGCGCCCCAGGTAGAAGGAGAAGAATCCGTCACTGCCCTGGGACAGGACGGCCCGGGGCTGCTCCGGCGCGTTGTTGCGCACCACGGCGGAGACGGTGAAGCTCGTGCAGGTGTTGACCACCACCGAGTCGGCCTCGGCGTAGCCGTCGGCGCTGCCGCGCAGGGTCAGCGCCAGGCCGCTGTGGCCGTCGATGGTGCCGACGTGGGTGCCCGCACCGAGGCGGACGTCGTTGGCGCCCTTCGAACCCGCGGGGGAAGGCGCGATGCAGTTCGGCGCCGACGCGACGGGCTGGTCGTCGGCCGACGGCTTCTTGCCGCCGGTGCCGCGCAGGACCACCGCGGTCGCCACCATGCCGGCCACCACCAGCACGCCGACCACGCTCAGCACGATGCGCATCCGGCGCTTCCTGCGGTCCTCGCGTTCGGTGGCCTCGGCCATCGCCGCCCAGTCCGGGGTGCTGTCGTTCATCGCCGGCTGGAAACCCGGCGCGCCCCAGCCGTCGTTGCCGCCCTGGCCGCCGCTCACGTTTCCCCCACTTCCCCCAGCACTATCCATGGGTCGAAACTTTAGGCCACCCGGGAGGATCCGCAAGCACCGGGGGGCCGCAGATCCCGGGCCCACTCCGGCCGTCCCGCCGCCGCCGCGGGCCGCCCCGTCCCGGCTACCGGACACTGCCCAGGTCGCCGGGTGACAAAACGGCCGAAAGGGGCGCCGCTCCGCCGGTTTGCGATGGCGTTCACGACGCAATCGTCCCCACCCCGGCAATTCGCATTCCCGGCGCCCGCGGCGTAATCACCGCCCCCCGCCCGGAAATGGCCGCGGGAACGGATTCACCACCCGCCGCCGACGGCTTCCGGCCCGGCCGGAATGCCACCGCGCCGTGGTTCCGGGCGAGCCTGCCGCGCGCCCGGAAGGCGGACGAGGGAGCGCCGGCCGACCACCGGCTCCGACCGGCCCCGGACAACGCAAAAGCCCCAGGCCGTTGACCTGGGGCTTCACTGCTGGAGCGGGCGACGAGAATCGAACTCGCGCTATAAGCTTGGGAAGCTCATGTTCTACCATTAAACTACGCCCGCATCTGATGAGCCGTCAGTGACCGCTCGATCGATCACCACTGTACCCCATCCGCGGAGCCGTCCGGGCGTCCGGCATGAACGCGGCGCCGGGCCGGTGCGGCGGGCCCCGCCGGGGCGTAGCGTGTGGGCCGCCCGGTCGGCGTGGAGGGCGGCGAGCCGCTGTGCGTGATGTCCGGAACATCCCCTAATGTGACGCTGTCGCCGGGGCGCAGGCCGCGCCGGGCGCAGGGTGTCCGGGGAAGACCGGGAAGGGGACCGATGGATCAGCGCACCGTCGTTCGTTGTGCCGAGGGGCATCTGTTCAGCACCACCACGTTCCCGATGCAGAACCTCGGTGCCGGCCGGCTGGGTCCGGGGAGACTGATCCGCTGTCCGCGGTGCGGGCGGCTGCGCAACTCGGTGCCGGCCGATCCGGACGAGCTGTCGGCGCCCCAGCTGGCCCGGGCGCTGCGGCTGGAGGCGGCCGAGTTCCTGGCCTGAGCGACCCTGGTCGCGTCCGGGCGGGCCCGAGCACGCCCCCGCGGGGCGGGGGCACGATTGGTCGGGCGCCCGCCGGTGCACGTAACCTCGGTGACGTGCTGCTCTCTGACAAGGACATTCGTACCGAGATCGACAAGGGTCGGGTCGTGATCGACCCCTTCGACCCCTCGATGGTCCAGCCGTCGAGTATCGACGTCCGGCTGGACCGCTTCTTCCGGGTGTTCGAGAACCACCGGTACCCCCACATCGACCCCTCGGAGGAGCAGCCGGACCTGACCCGGCTGGTCGAGCCGGAGGGGGACGAGGCGTTCATCCTGCACCCGGGCGAGTTCGTGCTGGCGGCGACGTACGAGCGGCTCACGCTGCCGGACGACGTGGCCTCCCGGCTGGAGGGCAAGTCCAGCCTGGGCCGGCTCGGCCTGCTGACGCACTCCACCGCCGGGTTCATCGACCCCGGCTTCAACGGGCACGTCACCCTGGAGCTGTCGAACGTCGCGACGCTGCCGATCAAGCTCTACCCGGGTATGAAGATCGGGCAGCTCTGCCTGTTCCGGCTGTCCTCGCCGGCCGAGTTCCCGTACGGCTCCGAGCGGTACGGCTCGCGCTACCAGGGTCAGCGCGGCCCGACGGCCTCGCGCTCCCACCTGAACTTCCACCGCACCGACATCTGAGCGGCGCGGATCGGCCGCACGGACGCGGCGACGACGAGGGGCGGCCGGTCACCCGGCCGCCCCTCGTCGTGCTTCCCCCCCTCGCGTTCTCCCCGTCCCCGTCGGCCCCTGCCGTACGGGGCTCAGGCGCGCTTGGGGCGGGTCACCGCGACCAGTTCGCTGCCGTCCTCGGACAGGGTCAACTCGGTGCGCAGCTCGGCGAGTTCTCCGAGGTGGTGGAGGTGGGTGCCGCCGCAGAAGATCTCGGCGGTGCCGGCCGGGAGTTCGCACTGCCAGCGGCGGCGGGCGGTCAGCTCGGGCCCGGGGACCTCGATGCGGACCTGCGCGTCGGCCGCGACCCAGGCGGCGAGCCGCTGGTTGACGGCCTCGGTGACGGCCGGCAGGGCGTCGGCGAGGGCGGGGAGGTCGTCGGCCGCCTCGGTGGTGAAGCCCTTCTTGCGCAGCGACTTGCCCAGCCGGTAGGTGTCGGTGCTGGCCTCGGTGTCCATCACCGAGCTCGCCATGGCGAGGCTGTCGAAGTCGGGGTTGCCGAAGGCGTCGCTGCGGCCCGGGTCCTTGCGCCAGCGGGCGGCGAGGGCCTCGTTGAGGGCGAGGGCGAGCAGGTGGCAGCCGCTGTGCGCGGCGGACAGCAGGCCGCGGCGGTGGGCGTCGACGCCCAGCTCGGCGGTGCGGCCGGCCGCGGCGGCGAGGGCGTCCGCGGAGGACTGCGGCAGCACGTGCAGGACCAGCCAGGACCAGTCCTCGTCGCCGCGGCGCACCGGGATGTCGGCGCCCACCAGGACCTCGCCGCCGTCCGGGCCGACGGCGCCGGTCAGGCAGTCCACCACCGGGTGCTCGACGCCGTCCACGGTCAGCGAGCCGTGGTCGGCGGGCTGGTCGGGCCAGGTGTGGTCGAGCGGGTGGAACGGCGTGGCCGCGGTGATCACGGCCGGGCGCCCGTCGGCGAGCAGGTGCACGGCGAGGATCTCCGACTCGCCGTGCACCGTGCCGGCCGGGAAGCTGACGTGCGTGGTGGGGAGGGTCATTCGATGGCTCCGGTCGCGGTGGGGCCGGCGGTCGCGGACGTGACGGCACGGGCGGAAGCGGGCAAAGCCAACAGCCTATAGCCCGTGGTGTGCGGGGCCCGCCCGCCGCCGGGCCGGCACGGCGCCCGGGCCGCGGCCGGTCCGCCTCAGCCCAGGGTGGGCAGCTTGATCAGGACGAGCAGTGCCAGCAGTTGCAGGGCCGCGGCCCCGGCGGCCTTGCCCCAGGGCAGGTCGTGGATCCGCCGGACCATCGTGGTCAGCAGGACCGCGCAGAGCAGCCAGCTGGCCCAGCCCACGGCCTGGACCACCATGTTGTCGGCGGGCAGGAACAGGGCCAGCAGCAGTCTCGGCGCGTCCGTGGTCCAGCCGATCAGCACGGCCAGGCCCACGGTGGACTGCCAGGGCCCGTCGCCGCCGAACTGGCGGGCCAGGGCGTAGGTGACCGCGCCGAGCACGGCGCCGGCCAGGGTGAAGCCGACGGCCGCGCCGGCGATGGCCCACACCGCGACGGAGAAGGTCGAGTTGACCACCTCGTTGTGGGTGGAGCCCAGGCCGAGGACGGCGAGCACGCCGTAGATCAGCGAGACGCACAGGGCGGGCAGCCAGACCTGGTGGTCGCGGGTCCGGGCGAAGGTGCGGGCGGGCTCTCGGTAGATCCCGGCGAGCAGGGGCCGCCAGGCGAGCCTGGGGCCGGCCGGCGGCGGGGTGCTGCGGCCGCCGGCCCGGTAGACCGCGACGTTGTCCTGGCCGCCGTAGCCGTCGGGCCCGGTGCCGTAGCCGTCCGGCCCGGCCGGGTACCCGGCGGGGGCGCCGTACGGGTCGTAGGGGCCGTACGGGTCGTCGCCGACCGCGAAGGCGCGGGTGTGTCCGGGCTGGTCCGCCGCGTACGGGTCGCCCGGGCCGGCCGGGTGGGCGTCGGGCTGCGGGTAGGCCTCCCGGGCCGCGGTGAAGTACTCCGGCTGCCCGGTCGGGCCGCCCCCCTGGTGCGGGGACGCCGGGCCGCCCGGTGCCGGCCAGCCCTGCCGGGGGTCCCCGCCCTGCCCACTGTCGTATCGATTACCTGCCACGCCATCGACGGTACCCGCTCGTGCTGACCGGCCGTCGGGTGATCATGGCCCTGTGGGGAGATTGGGGCCGTCCTGTGACGACCCGCCGGACCGCCCGGCCCGGGCCGGTGGCCCGGGCGCGGTGCGGTCAGCGGCTGGCGACCTCGGAGCGGGTCTGGCCGCTCCCGTGCACGGCGGCGGCCGAGACCTGGCCGGCCGGGCACCCGCCGGGGCCGGCCGTGGTGCGCACCGCGCCGACCGGCAGCAGGGTGCCGCAGGCGACCCGCAGGCCGCTGGGCAGCTCGTTGTCGGCCTCGACGATGGCGCCGTCACCGATCACGGCGCCGTCCAGCGAGGTCCGGGCGCCGACGGTGGCGTACGCACCGACGATCGAGTCCTTGACGTACGCGTCCGGGCCGATCACGGCTCCGGCCAGGATCACGCTGCCCTCGATGATGGCGCCGGCGGCGACGCTCGCGCCCTCGGCGACCACGGTGCCGGAGCTGAGCACCGCGCCCAGGTCCACCTCCGCGCCGGGCAGCAGCAGCGCCTCGCCGGTCGGGCCGGGCACGGCCGGGGAGTCCACCTTGCCGAGCACCAGGTCGGCGGAGCCGCGGACGAAGGCGCCGGGGGTGCCGAGGTCGAGCCAGTACGAGGTGTCGACCACGCCGCGCAGCAGGGCGCCGCTCTCCAGCAGCTCGGGGAAGGTCTCGCGCTCGACGGAGACCTCCCGCCCGGCGGGGATGCGGTCGATGACCGAGCGGGTGAAGACGTAGCACCCGGCGTTGATCTGGTCGGTGACGATCTGCTCGGGCGTCTCGGGCTTCTCGAGGAACTCCAGCACCCGGCCGGCCGCGTCGGTGGGGACCAGGCCGAAGGCGCGCGGGTCCTCGACCCGGGTGAGGTGCAGGGTGACGTCGGCGCCGGCGGCCAGGTGGCTGTCGCGCAGGGCGGCGATGTCGACGCCGGAGAGGATGTCACCGTTGAAGATCAGCACCGGCTCGTCGGGGCCGCAGGTCAGCCCGGAGGCGGCGTTGCGGATCGCGCCGCCGGTGCCGAGCGGCTCCTTCTCGGTGAGGTAGACCAGCTCGATGCCGTACGGGCTGCCGTCCTGGAAGTGGTCCTCGAACACCTCGGCCAGGTAGGACGTGGCGAGCACGACCCGGGTGACCCCGGCGGCCGCGGCGCGGGCCAGCTGGTGCGCGATGAACGGGACGCCGGCGACGGGGAGCATCGGCTTCGGCGTGTGGGTGGTCAGCGGGCGCAAGCGAGTGCCCTTGCCACCGACCAGCATGATGGCCTCGGTCATGGACTGCGCTTCTCCAAGTTCCGGCGTGTCCGCGGGCCGGGCCCCAGGGCTGACGGCTCGCGACTGACGTGCGCTGCGCCGACTGTCCGGGGACGGTCGGCAACCCGCATGTCACGGGTCTGGCGATTACTATATTTGGCTTCTCGGTGCATCCCGCCCGCACCCCGGGGGGAGGGCCTGCGCCCCGGCCGGGGCGCGCCGGGTCAGGGCAGCAGCCAGGCAGCGGTGGCTGGGACGCCGGCCGAGGTGCCGCCGGTTCCCTTCAGCTGCGCGACGGCACCGGCGGGAAGGGCCCGGTCCCAGATCTGGACGTCGCCGATCGCCCCGTCCCAGAAGTCCGTCCAGGCGGACTTGTAGCGGACCCGGCCGATCTGCAGCGGGCCGCCGGCCTGCCAGATCCCGGTGACGGGGGTGGTGTTGGCCAGCTGGCCGTCGACGTACAGCTGGATCTTCTTGGTGGCCGCGTCGTAGACGCCGGTCAGCAGCGTCCACTGGCCGGTGGTGGCGTTGCCGCGGGAGAACGCCTGGTAGGTGGTGTTGTCCTGGGCTCCGGCGGCGGTCTGGACCTTGAACACCCACTGGTTGTGGCTGTCCCAGTAGTCGCGGCCGAGGTAGAAGGAGTAGTAGCTGTCGCTGCCCTGGGTGACGACGGCCCGGCCGCCGGTCGGGGCGTTGTTGCGGACCATCGCGGAGACGGTGAAGCTGCGGCCGGTGTCGACCACCGGGCCCGCGCTCTGGCCGTAGCCGTCGGCGCCGCCGTGCAGCACCAGGGTCGGCCCGCTGTGGCCGTCGGTCGGCCCGACGGCGGCCGCCGGGGCGAGGGTGATGCCGTGGCCGCCGGTGCGGTCGTCGAGCTGGGCCGGGGCGGCGGGACCGCCGGGCGCCGCAGGTCCTGTGGACGGGTTCGTGCTGGTGGGTGTCCGGGGGCCCGGCGTCGGTGCGGCGCCGGACGGGCCGGCCTGGCCGCCGGCGGAGGCGGCGGGTGCGGCGCTCGCGGAGCCGGTCGCAAAGGCGCCGGGCGGGGCGCTGCCGGTGCCGCTGCCGCCGTCCGGGGTGAGCGGGGGTGCGGAGGCGGGGGCGGCCGCGGGGTGCCGGTCCCCGCCGGGCCGGGCGGCCAGCACGGCGGTGGCCACCAGGGCGCCGACGAGCACCACGCCGAGGGCCGCGCCGCCGGTCCTCAGCAGGCGGCGGCGCCGGTGTTCGCGTTCGTTGTCCTCGGCCAGCGCCGCCCAGTCGGGCGTCGCGCTGGTCACCGGCGGCAGGTAGGCCGCCCGGGCGCCGCCCGGCGCCGTGCTCCCGCCGGGGAAGCCCCCGGTACCGCTGCCGTCCGGTATTCCCCCGCCATCAGTCATGGCCGAAATGCTAGGGCACCGCAGGCGCCGCGCCGCGGCCCGCCCGCCGGCGCCGGCCCGGGACGCACCGCGGCCCCGCTGCCGGACGGGGCAGGCGGGGCCGTGGTGTGACGCGGGATCAGTCTCCCGTACCGGCGCGGCGGATCAGGCCTCGACGGGCTCGGGCTCGGCCGGGACGGGCTCGGCCTTGACCGACTCCAGCAGCAGCTGGGCGACGTCGACGACCTTGAGGTGCTCCTTGGCGGCGCCCTCGTTCTTCTTGCCGTTGACCGAGTCGGAGAGCATCACCAGGCAGAACGGGCAGGCGGTGGAGACGATGTCGGGGTTGACCGACAGCGCCTCGTCCACGCGCTCGTTGTTGATGCGCTTGCCGATCCGCTCCTCCATCCACATCCGCGCGCCGCCGGCGCCGCAGCAGAAGCCGCGCTCCTTGTGGCGGTGCATCTCCTGCTGGCGCAGGCCCGGGACCTTGTCCATGATCTCGCGCGGCGGGCTGTAGACCTTGTTGTGGCGGCCCAGGTAGCAGGGGTCGTGGTAGGTGATCAGGCCCTCGACCGGGTTGACCGGGACGAGCCGGCCCTCGTCGATCAGGTGCTGCAGCAGCTGGGTGTGGTGGATGACCTCGAAGTGGCCGCCCAGCTGCGGGTACTCGTTGGCGATGGTGTTGAAGCAGTGCGGGCAGGTGGCGACGATCCGCTTGACCGGGGCGTCCTCCAGCGCGGCGTTCAGCGTCTCGACGTTCTGCGCGCCGAGCATCTGGAACAGGAACTCGTTGCCCAGGCGGCGGGCGGAGTCACCGGTGCAGGACTCCTCCTTGCCGAGGATCGCGAAGTTCACGCCCGCGGTGTGCAGCAGTTCGGCGAAGGCCTTGGTGGTCTTCTTGGCCCGGTCCTCCAGCGCGCCGGCGCAGCCGACCCAGTAGAGGTACTCGACCTCGGCGGGGTCGATGTCCTCGCCGATCACCGGCACCTCGATGCCGGTCTCCTTCTTGAGCTCCTTGACCCAGTCCAGGCGGGCCTTGGTGGCCATGCCCCACGGGTTGCCCTTGTTCTCCAGGTTCTTGAGCATGGTCCCGGCCTCGGTCGGGAAGGAGCTCTCGATCATCACCTGGTAGCGGCGCATGTCGACGATGTGGTCGATGTGCTCGATGTCCACCGGGCACTGCTCGACGCAGGCGCCGCAGGTGGTGCAGGACCACAGCACGTCGGGGTCGATGACCCCGCCCTCCTCGGCGGTGCCGATGAGCGGGCGCTCGGCCTCGGCGAGGGCGGCGGCGGGCACGCCGGCCAGCTGCTCGGCGGTGGCCTTCTCCTCGCCCTCCATGTCCTTGCCGCCGCCGGCGAGCAGGTACGGCGCCTTGGCGAAGGCGTGCTCGCGCAGGCTCATGATCAGCAGCTTGGGCGAGAGCGGCTTGCCGGTGTTCCAGGCGGGGCACTGCGACTGGCAGCGGCCGCACTCGGTGCAGGTGGAGAAGTCGAGGATGCCCTTCCAGGCGAAGTGCTCGACCTGGGAGACGCCGAAGACGGCGTCGTCGGCCGGGTCCTCGAAGTCGATCGGGGCGCCGCCGCTGGTCATCGGCCGCAGCGCGCCGAGGGCGGTGGAGCCGTCCTCCTCGCGCTTGAAGTAGATGTTGAAGAAGGCGAGGAAGCGGTGCCAGGCCACGCCCATCGACGGGTTGATGCCGATGGTGGTCGCCCACGCGAAGGAGATCGAGATCTTCAGCATCGCGAACAGGTAGATCAGGTTCTCCAGCGTCCCGTGGGACAGGCCGCGGAAGGCCGCCACCAGCGGGTAGGAGACCAGGTACGCGGCCTCGTAGGAGTCGACGCCGGCCAGCGCCCCCTCCAGGCCGCGCAGGATCATGATGCACAGGCCGATGCCGAGGATCGTGTACTCGACGTAGAAGGCCTGCCAGGCGATCGAGCCGGCGAACCGGGACTTGCGGCCCGACCGGGACGGCAGGCTGAGCAGCCGGATCACGATCAGGACGGCGATGCCCAGGGTGGTGAAGGTGCCGACCAGCTCGGTGAACACCTCGAACGGCAGCCAGTGGCCGATCAGCGGGATCGCCCACTCGGCGTCGAAGAGCTGGCCGAAGGCGGTGACCAGGGTGCTGACCAGGGTGAAGAAGCCGACCGCGACGAACCAGTGCGCGACGCCGACGACGCCCCAGCGGTTCATCCTGGTGTGGCCGAGGAACTCGACCGCCACGGTCTTCACGCGCTGGACGGGCTGCCCGGTGCGGGTGGCGTCCGGCTGGCCGGTCTTCACCACCTTGTAGATGTACGCGGCCGCCCTGGCGGCGAGCGCGATGCCGATCACAGTCGTGACCAGCGAGATGACGATCGCTGCTAGCTGCATCGGCTCTCCGTCTCCAGCGGCTGGTGTCCCACACGGTCTGAAACGGGGGGACGGGTAAAGGGGTCCCCCCGATTGTACTGATCGGTAACTTACCGACCCAACGGGCCGGACACTACCGCTCCTTACCACTGATCCATAAGACGCTCAAGGTATGGCGGCAGTCACTAAGGACAGACTCACCCGACCGGACCAGCCCCGGTCACGCCGGGGCGGCGAGATAAGGACGCAGTAAAGTTGAGCGACACGGACTCATAGCTGTTGACGCTCGAGGGGCCGTCGTGCATCCTTGAGTCCGTACAGCTCAACTTCTTCCATGGAGGTATTTACGATGGCACGCGCGGTCGGCATCGACCTCGGTACGACGAACTCCGTCGTCAGTGTTCTTGAGGGCGGTGAGCCCACGGTCATCACCAACGCCGAGGGCGCTCGGACCACGCCGTCCGTCGTCGCCTTCGCCAAGAACGGCGAGGTGCTGGTCGGCGAGGTCGCCAAGCGGCAGGCGGTCACCAACGTGGACCGCACCATCCGCTCGGTGAAGCGCCACATGGGCACCGGCTGGAAGATCAACCTGGACGGGAAGGACTTCAACCCCCAGCAGATCTCCGCCTTCATCCTGCAGAAGCTCAAGCGGGACGCCGAGGCGTACCTGGGCGAGACGGTCACCGACGCGGTGATCACCGTCCCGGCGTACTTCTCCGACTCCGAGCGCCAGGCCACCAAGGAGGCCGGTGAGATCGCGGGCCTCAACGTCCTGCGCATCGTCAACGAGCCCACCGCGGCCGCGCTCGCCTACGGCCTCGACAAGGACGACCAGACCATCCTGGTCTTCGACCTCGGCGGCGGCACCTTCGACGTCTCGCTGCTGGAGATCGGCGACGGCGTGGTCGAGGTGAAGGCCACCAACGGCGACAACCACCTCGGCGGCGACGACTGGGACCAGAAGGTCGTCGACCACCTGGTGAAGGTCTTCCACGCCGGCCACGGCGTCGACCTGTCCAAGGACAAGATGGCCCTGCAGCGTCTGCGCGAGGCCGCCGAGAAGGCCAAGATCGAGCTGTCCTCGTCCTCCGAGACCTCGATCAACCTGCCCTACATCACGGCCTCCGCCGAGGGCCCGCTGCACCTGGACGAGAAGCTCACCCGGGCCCAGTTCCAGCAGCTGACGGCCGACCTGCTGGAGCGCTGCAAGCACCCGTTCCACAACGTCATCAAGGACGCCGGCATCCAGCTGTCCGAGATCGACCACGTGGTCCTGGTCGGCGGCTCCACCCGGATGCCCGCCGTCGCCGAGCTCGTCCGCGAGCTGACCGGCGGCAAGGACGCCAACAAGGGCGTCAACCCGGACGAGGTCGTCGCCATCGGCGCGTCCCTGCAGGCCGGCGTGCTCAAGGGCGAGGTCAAGGACGTCCTGCTGCTCGACGTCACCCCGCTGTCCCTCGGTATCGAGACCAAGGGCGGCATCATGACCAAGCTGATCGAGCGCAACACCACGATCCCGACCAAGCGCTCGGAGATCTTCACCACGGCCGAGGACAACCAGCCGTCCGTGCAGATCCAGGTCTACCAGGGCGAGCGCGAGATCGCGGCGTACAACAAGAAGCTCGGCATGTTCGAGCTGACCGGCCTGCCGCCGGCGCCGCGCGGCCTGCCGCAGATCGAGGTCACCTTCGACATCGACGCCAACGGCATCATGCACGTGGCCGCGAAGGACCTGGGCACCGGCAAGGAGCAGAAGATGACCGTCACCGGCGGCTCCGCGCTGCCGAAGGACGACATCGAGCGCATGATGCGCGAGGCCGAGCAGTACGCGGAGGAGGACCACAAGCGCCGCGAGGCCGTGGAGACCCGCAACCAGGGCGAGCAGCTGGTCTACTCGACCGAGAAGTTCATCGCGGACAACACCGACAAGCTCCCGGCCGACGTCAAGACCGAGGTCGAGACCGCGATCGGCGAGCTGAAGGAAGCCCTCAAGGGCGAGGACATCACCGCGATCCGCGAGGCCACCGAGAAGGTCTCCACCACCGCGCAGAAGCTCGGCGCCGCGCTCTACGCGAACGCCGACGCCGCGGGCGGCGCCGCCGAGGCCGGCGAGGGTGCAGCCAAGGCCGAGGACGACGTGGTCGACGCCGAGATCGTCGACGACGAGAAGCCCAAGGGTGGTGCCGCATGACGGAGAAGCCGCAGGGCGAGCAGCCCGGCGACGACTCCGCCGCCGAGGAGGCCGTGATCAAGGCCGCCGAGGAGGCCGCCGCCGGCGGCACCTCGGAGGAGCTGGCCACCGCCAAGCGGGAGCTCGCCGAGCGCACCGCCGACCTGCAGCGCCTTCAGGCCGAGTACCAGAACTACCGCAAGCGGGTCGAGCGCGACCGGCTGACGGTCCGCGAGATCGCGGTCTCCAACATCCTGGAGGCCCTGATCCCGGTCCTGGACGACATCGGCCGGGCCCGCGAGCACGGCGAGGTCACCGGCGGCTTCAAGTCGGTCTCCGACAACCTGGAGACCGTCGTGGCCAAGCTGGGCCTGCAGCAGTTCGGCAAGGAGGGCGAGCCCTTCGACCCGACGCTGCACGAGGCGCTGATGCACAGCTACTCCTCGGACGTCACCGAGGACACCTGTGTGCAGATCCTGCAGCCGGGTTACCGGATCGGCGAGCGGGTCATCCGCCCGGCGATGGTCGCGGTGGCCGAGCCCCAGCCGGGCACGCAGACCACGGCCACGCCGGATTCCGAGGACTCGGAGTCCGACAAGGCTGACGGTGCGGGCGACAACTGACAATCTGTGCGCTGCGGAGTCGTACGTCGTCGAGTACGACGGACGGCTCCGCAGCGCCGTATGGACGCACTTCGGGAGGTGGCGGCAGCCATGAGCACCAAGGACTACGTGGAGAAGGACTACTACAAGGTCCTCGGCGTGCCCAAGGACGCCAGCTCCGCGGAGATCAAGAAGACCTACCGCAAGCTCGCCCGGGAGTTCCACCCGGACGCCAACAAGGGCGACACCAAGGCGGAGGACCGCTTCAAGGACATCTCCGAGGCGTATGACGTCCTGTCGGACGACAAGCGCCGCAAGGAGTACGACGAGGCGCGGTCGCTGTTCGGCGCGGGCGGCTTCCGGGCCGGCCCGGGCGGCAACGGCAGCCAGGGCTTCGACTTCGGCGACCTGTTCACCGGCGCCGGCCAGGCGGGCGGCGGCGGGCTCGGCGACGTGTTCGGCGGGCTGTTCAACCGCGGCGGGCGGCAGCCCCAGCCGCGCCGCGGCGCCGACGTGGAGACCGAGGTCACGCTCGGCTTCGACGAGGCGGTGGACGGCGCCACCGTCCCGCTGCGGATGACCAGCCAGGCCGCCTGCCGCACCTGCAGCGGCACCGGCGCCAAGGCCGGCACCACCCCGCGGGTCTGTCCGACCTGTGTCGGCGCGGGCACCGTCAGCCGGGGCCAGGGCGCCTTCGCGCTCTCCGAGCCGTGCCGGGACTGCAAGGGCCGCGGCATGATCGTCGACGACCCGTGCACCGTCTGCCACGGCAGCGGCCGGGCCAGCTCGGCCCGCACCATGCAGGTCCGGATCCCGGCCGGGGTCCAGGACAGCCAGCGGATCAGGCTCAAGGGCAAGGGAGCCCAGGGCGAGCGCGGCGGCCAGCCCGGCGACCTCTACGTCACCGTGCACGTCGACGCCCACCCCGTCTTCGGACGCAAGGGCGACAACCTGACGGTCACCGTGCCGGTCACCTTCCCCGAGGCGGCGCTGGGCGGCACCATCGAGGTGCCGACCCTCAAGGGCCCCCCGGTGAAGCTCAAGCTGCCCGCCGGCAGCGCCAACGGCCTCACCCTGAGGGCCCGGGGCAAGGGCGCCACCCGCAAGGACGGCACCCGCGGCGACCTCCTGGTCACCGTGGAGGTCGTGGTACCCAAGCACGTCGAGGGCGACGCGCTGACCGCACTGGAGCAGTACCGCGAGGCCACGGCCTCCGACGACCCGCGAGCCGCCCTGTTCCGGGCGGCGGAGGGAGCGTGACCGGATGATCACTCCTGACGGCCCGATCGGCCCGGGACTCGGCGAGGGCCTGCCCGGCGGCGCCCCCCGCCGGGCCCCCGGCCCCACCCACTACGTGCTGACCGAGGACACCCCGGTCTACGTGATCTCGGTGGCGGCCGAGCTCTCGGGTCTGCACCCGCAGACCCTGCGCCAGTACGACCGGCTCGGCCTGGTCTGCCCCGACCGCACGGCCGGGCGCGGCCGGCGCTACTCGGCGCGGGACATCCAGCAGCTGCGCGAGGTGCAGCGGCTGTCCCAGGACGAGGGCATCAACCTGGCGGGCATCAAGCGGATCATCGAGCTGGAGAACCAGGTCACCGCCCTGCAGTCACGGGTCGCCGAGCTGGCCGACGCGCTGGACGGCGCCGCCAGCGCGCTCCAGCAGCGGGAGGCCGCGGTGCACGCCTCCTACCGCCGCGACCTGGTCCCGTACCAGCAGGTCCAGCAGTCCAGCGCGCTGGTGGTGTGGCGGCCCAAGCGGTAGTTCCCTGTTCCCCGCCCATCGCCGGTACCCTCCGCATGGGGGGTGCCGGCGTTCGGGCCGTGCTGGGAGAGTTGGGTCCACCGCTCGACCGGCAGGGAACTAGCGAAGTGCAAGTCCCCGACCGGCCGGTTCTGCCTATGATCCGTACTGATCCGCAGAGCTCGCCAAGCACAGGTCAGGGAACAGAGCGGAGGGGAGCTGCACATGAAGGCATTCGGGGACTCCGCCTCGATGGATCCGGCGTCGCTGCTCTCCGCCCCCGCACGCGCGCTCTACCTCTCCGCGATCCGCACCGGCGGCCGGCTGACCGCCGCCGAGCAGAGCACCGTGCAGGCGGAGGTCCAGGAGCTGCTCGACTTCGGCCTGCTGGTGCGGGACCTGGACGACCCGCCGGCGGTGATCGCGGTGGACCCCAAGCGCCTGTCGACCTCGCTCAGTGCGGCCTGGCAGCGGGAGGCGGCCCACCTGCTGGCCCGCTCGGTCGCCCTCACCGACGAACTGCGGGAGCTCGGCGACGCGTTCAGCGAGCTGAGCGGCCAGGTCGAATCCAGCGGAAAGATCGAGTACGTCCAGGGAAAAGTCCCGATCAATCAGCGGCTGGCGATACTGGTCGACGGCTGCTCACAGGAACTCCTCACCGCGCAGCCCGGCGGAGGCCGGCGCCCGGATACCGTACGCACGGCTATCAACCGTGATCTCGGCGTACTGCGCCGCGGCGGCACCACCAGAACGATCTATCAGCCGAGCGCCCGATACTCCAGTCCCACCCTCGAGTACGTCGAGACCATGACGCAGGCCGGCAGTCACATCCGCACGCTGGACGAGCCGTTCAACATCCTGATCGTGGTGGACCGCAAGGTGGCGATCATTCCCGGCAGCAAGGACATGACACAGGCCTGCTTCGTCACCGACGAAGCAGTGATCAGCTATCTGATACAGACCTTCGACTCGCTGTGGGAACGCGCGATCCCGTTCCAGGGGAACCGCGAGGTGCCACCGCAGGTGCTCTCCAGCCTGCGCCGCCAGATCATCCGCTCGATGCTCCAGGGCGTCGGGCACCGGGTCATCGCCCGCAACCTGGGGTTGAGCGAACGTACGCTGGCCCGTCATATCGCCGAGATGCGCGAGGAATACGGCGTGGACACGCTGTTCCAGCTGGGCTGGAAGCTCGCGCAGGAGACGGACGACCCGGAAGCCGACGACGAGTCGGCCCCGGCCCTCGACTGACGGGTACTACTCCCAGACGCTGTCCTGCTCCGACGAGACCACGGTCGGACGGTTCTTCAACTGCCAGACGCTGTCGGCGCTGGCGCTGCCCGCTCCGATGAAGAGCGCAGCGCTCACAAGGATGGCTGAGGCGATGAGGCGACGCGCGTTACGCACGAGAGCACTCCCTTCGGTACGGAGCATGAGTTACAGGAAGTATGACTATCGGAACAGGATAAATCCTGCCACCCTCCTGACCGATAGAACGACCGGGGGGTGTGTCATCTCTCTGCCAGGCAGCGAGATGACATCGAGTGCCAGTGGACGACGGACCGTAACGACAGAGACGATCAGTGCACTCTCCACATAGGTCGGCGAGGGGGAAGCACGGGGGCGCCGCCGAGTGACATGAACTCGGCAAATAATTTCCACCTCACCGATATTGATCGCGTTTTCCCGCGTCAACCACACTTCCTTATGGGGGTGCGGTCTCCGCCCCTCCTTCTCCCGGAGTCGACATGAGTGAGCCCTACCTGCGTCATCGCGCCGCCCAGACCCCCGAGGGCCGGCGCGCACGGGTCTTCCTGGCCGCGCCGCTGATGCGGCTCACCGGCCCGGCCGACAGCGTGGTGACCCTGGCCAGCCGCACCCGGCTGACGACCCTTCGGACCACGCTGCTGCGCAGCGGCGCCGCCGTGTACAGCGGGCACCACAGCGACGCCTGGACGGTGGCGGGCCGCGCGCCCGAGCCGCGGGTGCCGTCCGACTTCCGCGCCATGCAGACCGCCGACCTGATCTTCGCCTACGTCGGAGCGCCGCTGTCGGCCGGCGTCAGCCTGGAGCTGGGCTGGGCGTCCGCGCTGCGCAAGCCGATCGTGCTGCTGGTCGACGAGGCGATCACCCACAACCCGCTGATCGCCACCATCGAGCAGGTCTCCCCCGTGCTGCCGCTGGTCTTCGACGACACCTGGTCCCAGGAGGCCCTGCACCACACGGTCGAGACCGCCCTCGACTGGGCCGGCATGGCGCTCTCGCTGCGCGAGGGCTTCTGGACGGCGCCCGGCGAGCAGTTCCCGATCCCGCGCCAGCCCGCGCCGAGCACCCGCCCGCACGGCTACTGGTCCCCGGAGATCGCGACCGGCTGACACCGGGCCGCCGCCGTCACTCACCTGACGCCGCCTCCGTCCCGCGCATCTGCCAGCCCAGCTGGAAGAGCGTCTCGGCGTCGTGCAGCTCCCGCAGCCGGGAGATGTGCCCCGCCACGGTGCGCTCGCTCAGGCCCATCCGGCCCGCGATGCTGCGCTGCGTCAACCCCTGTGCGAGCAGCCTCCCGACCTGCTCGTGCACCGGCAGACCGTCCGCCTCCTGGTGGACGGAACGCCACTGGACCCGCTCGGCCCGCGCCCAGTCCCGCTCGAAGACCCCGACCAGGAAACTGACCACCGCCGGATCCTCGATGAACGCGGCGCTGCGGTTGTCCGCGGCGGCCGGCAGCACCGCCACCCGGCGGTCGAAGACGATCAGCCGGGTGAACGGCTCGCTGAGCACCCGGATCCGCTCGCCCAGCTCGGTCACCCGGGCCGCGTACCGGACCGTCGCCTCGTCGAGCCGCGCACCGGGCTGGTAGATCGTCCGGCTGGAGCCGCCGTTCTCCAGGAACCCGCGGGTGCGCTCCAGCGACTGCTCCAGGTGCTCGGCCGGCCTGGCCCCGCCGGGCTGCGCCGCCAGCGTCTCCTCCCGGCACTCCGCCTCGATCTGCAGGATCCGGTGCCGGATCTGCCGGAAGTCGTCGACGTGCTGCACCTCGCTGGAGCGGTCCACCCGCCGCGGCGTCGCGTCGTAGGCCCGGGTCAGCTCCTCCAGGAGGGTCGGCATCTCCTCGGCCTGGACCAGCATCCTGGTACCGGCCGAGCGCAGGTCCGCGCTGATCCGCTCGCCGACCGCGCGCGGGTTGACGGCGGTGAGCGAGGCGTCGGCGTCGTGGTGGACCAGCAGGCCCAGCTCCATCAGCCGCAGCACCGCGGCCGCGTGCCCGTCCGCGACGTCCCGGAACATCACCCGCCCGCCCTGCGCCAGGATCTCCTGGTAGAGCGCCCGTTCCGTCTCGGTCGGCAGCGAACCCGCCACCAGCTCGTTCACTTCGCACCACTCCGCATCCGCCGTACGGGCTGGAAGAGCGTCCGTCCGCGGCCCGGACCGGCCGCCCGGGCGGTCCGCCCGGCCACCGTCCGCCCGCGCGACCCCAGCCGACCCGCCACCGTACGCTGCACCCGGCGACGGCCGAACGGCCGCCCCACCGGTTCGTGCACGGTCCGGGTCACGGGCGGCCGCTCCCGCCCCGCATCAGCCAGCCGAGCTGGAACAGGGTCTGCGCGCCGTGGCGCTCGCGCAGCCGGGAGATGTGGCCGGCCACCGTGCGCTCGCTCAGCCCCAGCCGGGTGGCCACCGCGCGCTGGGTGAGGCCCTTGGTCAGCAGCCGCCCGACCCGGTCGGTCGCGGTGCGGGTGACCCGCTGGGCGTCGCTCTCCCGCCAGCGGACGATGTCGGCGCGTTCCCAGTCCCGCTCGAAGACGGCGGCGAGGAAGCAGATCGACGCCGGATCGGTGAGGAACACGGCCCGGCTGTGGTCGTCGGAGGCGGGCAGCACCGCCACCAGCCGGTCGACGATCAGCATCCGCCGGAACGGCTCGTCCAGGACGCGCACCCCGGCGCCGTGCTCGGTCACCCGGGCCGCGTAGTCGATCGCGTGGTGCGCGGAGAGGTTGACCGGCTGGTAGAGCACCCGCAGCTCGCCGCCCCGGCCGAGCAGCAGCAGGTCCTGCGGCAGCGCGAGCGCCAGGGCGGAGGCCGGCCGGAAGCCGGGCTGGGCGCTGAGCAGTTCCTTGCGGCACTCGGAGACCAGCTGGGCGATCCGGTGCCGGATCGCGTCGTGGCCCTCCACGTAGGTGGCGCCGCCCGGCTCCGGCTGCTGGAGGGCGCTGCGGCCCGGTAACGCGTCGTAGGCCCGCGCCAGGCTGTCCAGGGCGGCCGGCAGCCGTTCGGCGCGCAGCAGCAGGCGGGTGGCCTCGCCGCGCATCTCGGTGCTGAGGCGCTCGGTGACGGTGCGGGGGCTGACGGCGGTGTAGAGGCAGTCGAGCGGGTTGGGCACCACCAGGCCGATCTGCACCAGCTGCTCGACGGCGGCCTGGCGGTCGGCGGTCACCCGGTGGAACGGGATCCGGCCGCCCTCGGCCAGGATGTCCAGGTAGCAGCGGCGGGCGGCCTCGTCGAACACGGCGTCGTCGGGGGCGGCGTTCGGATCGGCAACCATGTCGAGCACTCCCCGCCGGACATCCGGACCTGTTCGCGGTCTGCAAGGCCCGGTCCTGGGAATGCCTGGAGCCCTCGGTACCTGCGTGCCTCCCGGGGCCAGTGCGCAGTTGCGCTCTGAAACCCCGGGAGACCCGCTGGTGTCACACCACGGCCACGGCAGACTTCCGGTGAGGCGGAGCAGCAACGCCTCGCCGACTCCGGGTCCGGGGGTCATCACCACACATGACGTCCCGGCCGGCGCTCCCGCTCCGGTCCGCAGGTGCAGCAACACCTGTCCGTACCGGCGGGGAGCAAGTCACCTTCATCGGGCTGCGGCTGCCCGGCGACCTGGCGTGGCTCCACTTTCACAGTGTGACGCGCGGGGAACAAGTGCTCTCCTGTTGCAGGTTCCCGCAAGTGCAGAAACCTGCAGCCGCGGGCGGCATTGGCCGGTTTCTCCGGGGGGCGGTTTTCACGGCCCCCGCACATTTCCGGGGCGGCGCCGGGGAGTGCGGCGAAGTGGAACCGTACCCTCCCGGACTGCGCCCGCGGGGGCGTCCGGCCGGAAATTCGGCGCCCGCAGGCGGGGTCTACGCGCGTATCTTCCGGATCGGCCCGGGGTGGCCGATTCCAACAGAACCACGCAGGGCGGCCCGCACCGGCCGGGTGTCCGGCCAGCATGCGATGTTCGATCGTGGTCGGTTCTGATGGGTCGGCCGAGGTCCGGCCAATATGCCGTGTGCATGACATGAGGTCGTATGCCACCGGCGCCGGGATCCGGAATTGGGAGCGCAAAACCACCGGCAGCGGGGGGCCGCGGCGCATCCCGGCGGCGTCGCACCCGGCGGCGGAAGGGGCGCGGAATTCGAATCCGGCCGTCCGCATCCGGACCATCCCGAAATGGGCCGCCGGCAGTTCCGGATTCCCCCCGGGCGGAGCCGGGAATTCCGCGGTTCGCGGCGCCCGCCCCGGCCCGGCGGTCCGCGCCGGGCGGTTCAGCCGGCCAGCAGCCGCCCGCCCGCCAGGGCACCGACCGTGCGTACACCGGTGACCGCCCAGGCGGCCACCAGCAGGGCGAACAGGACCGCCGCGAGAGCCGAGAAGCCGGCGAACCCGGTGTGCCGGGCCAGGCCCGCCGCGCCGGTGACCATGGTGCCGACCGGGAAGGTGAACGCCCACCAGGTCATCCCGAACGGCATGCCGGCCCGCCACGCCCGCAGGTTCAGGACCGCCGCGAGCAGCAGCCACAGCACCCCGAAGCCCAGCACGGGCGCGCCGAACAGCACCGCCAGGTGCAGCGCGGACGGCCCGAGGCCGGGCACGGCCGGCCGGGCCGCGTCGGCGAGCTGGTTGACCGCGGTGGCGGACTGGCCGAGCGGCCCCAGCACCAGGAACAGGGTCGGGGTCAGCACCAGGGCCGGCAGCTTGCTGTGCACCAGCCCGGCGAACACCACCGGCAGCACCGCGAGGACGCCGAGCAGCCCGGCGCCGAACAGCGCGTAGCAGCCGTAGAGCATCGCGACCCGCGGGGTGCCGGCCGGCAGGTGCGGGACCAGGGCCGGGCCGAGCGCCCCGGCCACCAGCGGGGCGACCGCCGGGAGCAACCAGGTCGGGTCGGCGCGCAGCACGGAGACCCGGTGCCGGGTGATCATCAGGGCCGGGATGCCGGCCGCCACCGCGAGGGCGTACAGGGTGCCGGTGCTCCACAGCACCAGGTCGGCGGCGACGGCCGGGCCGGTGCCGATCAGCGGTGCGCCGACGGTGAGGGTGCCGAAGCCGACGGCCAGCAGGGCCATCGGCGGGCAGCCGTAGAACACCGCGGTGGCGGGCTGCTCCAGCAGCTGCGCCCGGGCGGCGGCCCGGTGGCGGGTGAGGTGCACGGCCCGGGCCGCCACCAGGACCGCCAGCAGGACGCAGGACAGCACCCAGACCGCCCGGGCGAAGACGGTCAGGCCCGGGACGGCCACCGGCAGTGCGGCGGCGCCGTTGGCGACGATCCCGGTGCCCATCACCGCGGCGTAGAAGTTGGGGCCGAGGCCGCCGAGGTGGATCCGGCGGGGCCGGGCGGGCGCGGCGGCGGCCACGGGTGCCGGGTCGGGCCCGGGTGCGAGGGGTGCGGGGCAGGGCTGGGTGAGGACGGGACTGGCCATGGGACCACCGTGCCGGGCGGGCCCGGCCGCCGGTAGCCGCCCGCGGACTATGAGGGCATAACCTGGCTCTATGGCTCTCTCCTCGCACGTTCCCGAGATCGGCGCCCTGGAACTGCTGCTCACCGTGGTGCGGCTGGGCAGTGTCGGACGGGCGGCGGCCGAGCTGGGGATCAGCCAGCCCGCCGCCAGCGCCCGGATCAAGGGCATGGAGCGGCAGATCGGGGTGGCCCTGCTGGAGCGTTCGCCACGCGGCTCCCGGCCGACCGAGGCCGGCCGGCTGGTGGTCGAGTGGGCCCGCGGGGTGGTCGAGGCGGCGCAGGCGCTGGACGCGGGGATCGACGCGCTGCGCGGGCGGCGGGACGCCCGGCTGCGGGTGGTGGCCAGCCTCACGGTGGCCGAGTACCTGATGCCGGGCTGGCTGCTGGCGCTGCACCAGAGCAGCCCGGGGACCGCGGTGACGCTGCGGACCGCCAACTCCGCCGACGTCGCGGCGCACGTGCTGGCGGGCGAGGCGGACCTGGGCTTCGTGGAGGGCCCGCACACCCCGCCGGGGCTGGCGGGTGCGGTGGTGGCGGCCGACCGGCTGGTGGTGGTGGTCGCACCCGGGCACCCGTGGGCGCGGCGGCGGGCGCCGCTCACCGGGCCGGAGCTGGCGGCCACCGCCCTGGTGCTGCGGGAGCCCGGCTCGGGCACCCGGGAGGTGCTGGACCAGGCCCTCGCCCCGTTCGGCGGCGGCTCGGCGCCGCGGCTGGAGCTGGCCTCCTCGACGGCGCTCAAGGCGGCGGCGATGACCGGCGCCGGCCCGGTGTGCCTGAGCGAGCTGGCGGTGATGGAGGAGCTGGCCACCCGGCGGCTGGTCGAGGTCCCGCTGTCCGGGATCGACCTGCACCGGCCGCTGCGGGCGGTCTGGCCCGCGGGCCAGCGCCCGGCCGGCCCGGCCCGGGAGCTGCTCGGGCTGACCCGGAAGCTGCCCCGGCGGGGCTGAGCGGTCCGACCCGTCCAAGGGCCGCGACAGAGTTCACCTGAAAGTTGAGCGGAATAGACTCAACTTAGTGCATGCTGTATCTAGCAGACGAGAAGGGTCCCGGGTGCGGCTGCGCCGAGGGATCCGTACGCCACAGAGAGGGGCACGACAGCATTGGATGCCAGCAAGTTCACCAGCAGGACGCAGGACGCCCTGTCCGCCGCGATCCGGCAGGCCGGCGCCGCAGGTAACCCGGACGTCAGGCCGGTGCACATCCTGCTGGCGCTGCTGGAGCAGCCCGAGGGCCTCGCCCGGCCGCTGCTCGAGGCGGTCGGGGCCGACGTCCCCGCGGTGCTGGCCGGCGCCCGGCGCAGGCTCGCCGAGCTGCCCAGCGCGCAGGGTTCGACCGTGGCCGCGCCGCAGCTGGCCCGCGACACCATGGCCGTGCTGGAGGAGGCCGGGCGGCGCGCCGCCGACCTGGACGACCAGTACCTGTCCACCGAGCACCTGCTGGTGGGCCTCGCCGCCGAGGGCGGCACGGTGGCGGACCTGCTGAAGCAGCACGGCGCCACCGCCAAGGCGCTGCTGGCCGCGTTCAAGGAGGTCCGGGGCAGCGCCCGGGTGACCTCCGCCGACCCGGAGGGCACCTACAAGGCGCTGGAGAAGTACGGCACCGACCTGACCCAGGCCGCCCGGGACGGCAAGCTCGACCCGGTGATCGGCCGGGACCAGGAGATCCGCCGGGTGGTCCAGGTGCTCTCCCGCCGGACCAAGAACAACCCGGTGCTGATCGGCGACCCGGGCGTCGGCAAGACCGCCGTGGTCGAGGGCCTGGCGCAGCGGATCGTGGCCGGTGACGTGCCGGAGTCGCTGCGCGGCAAGCGGCTGGTCGCGCTGGACCTGAGCGCCATGGTGGCCGGTGCCAAGTACCGGGGTGAGTTCGAGGAGCGGCTGAAGGCGGTCCTGAACGACATCAAGGCCAGCGACGGCCAGGTGGTGACGTTCATCGACGAGCTGCACACCATGGTCGGCGCGGGCGCCGGCGGTGACTCGGCGATGGACGCGGGCAACATGCTCAAGCCGATGCTGGCCCGCGGCGAGCTGCGGATGGTCGGCGCCACCACGCTGGACGAGTACCGCGAGCGGATCGAGAAGGACCCGGCGCTGGAGCGCCGCTTCCAGCAGGTGCTGGTGGGCGAGCCGAGCGTCGAGGACACCATCGCGATCCTGCGCGGCCTCAAGAGCCGCTACGAGGCGCACCACAAGGTGGAGATCTCGGACGCGGCGCTGGTCGCCGCGGCCACCCTGTCCAACCGGTACATCACCTCGCGCTTCCTGCCCGACAAGGCGATCGACCTGGTCGACGAGTCGGCCTCGCGGCTGCGGATGGAGATCGACTCCTCGCCGGTCGAGATCGACGAGCTGCAGCGCTCGGTCGACCGGCTGCGGATGGAGGAGCTGGCGCTGGAGAAGGAGTCGGACCCGGCCTCGGTCGACCGGCTGGCGCGGCTGCGGCGGGATCTCGCGGACAAGCAGGAGCACCTGAGCACCCTGGGCGCCCGCTGGGAGCAGGAGAAGAAGTCGCTCAACCGGGTCGGTGCGCTCAAGGAGCGCCTCGACGATCTGCACGGCGCCCTGGAGCGGGCCCAGCGGGACGGTGACTTCGAGCGGGCGTCCAAGCTGATGTACGCCGAGATCCCGTCCGCCGAGCAGGAGTTGACCGAGGCGCAGGACCGGGCCGCGGACGGCGCCAGCGCCACCATGGTCAAGGAGCAGGTCGGCCCGGACGACGTCGCGGACGTGGTCGCGTCCTGGACCGGCATCCCGGCCGGGCGGCTGCTGGAGGGTGAGAGCGCCAAGCTGCTGCGGATGGAGGAGGAGCTGGGGCGGCGGCTGATCGGCCAGCGCGAGGCGGTGCAGGCGGTCTCGGACGCGGTGCGGCGCACCCGCTCGGGCATCGCCGACCCGGACCGGCCGACCGGCTCGTTCCTGTTCCTCGGCCCGACCGGGGTCGGCAAGACCGAGCTCGCGAAGGCGCTGGCGGACTTCCTGTTCGACGACGAGCGGGCGATGGTCCGGATCGACATGAGCGAGTACGGGGAGAAGCACTCGGTCTCCCGGCTGGTCGGTGCCCCGCCCGGCTACGTCGGGTACGAGGAGGGCGGTCAGCTCACCGAGGCGGTCCGGCGCCGCCCGTACAGCGTGGTGCTGCTGGACGAGGTGGAGAAGGCCCACCCGGAGGTCTTCGACGTGCTGCTCCAGGTGCTGGACGACGGCCGGCTCACCGACGGCCAGGGCCGGACGGTGGACTTCCGCAACGCCATCCTGATCCTCACCTCCAACCTGGGCAGCCAGTACCTGGTGGACGCCGGGACGCCGCAGGAGCGGAAGAAGGAGCTGGTGCTGGAGACGGTCCGGGCCGCGTTCAAGCCGGAGTTCCTGAACCGGCTGGACGACATCGTGGTCTTCGAGCCGCTGGGCACCGCCGAGCTGAGCCGGATCGTCGATCTGCAGGTGGCGAGGCTGTCCCAGCGGCTGCGGGACCGCCGGCTCACCCTGGAGGTCACCGGGGCGGCCCGCGAGTGGCTGGCGCTCACCGGGTACGACCCGGCGTACGGCGCCCGTCCGCTGCGGCGGCTGGTGCAGTCCGCGATCGGCGACCGGCTGGCGAAGGCGATCCTGTCCGGGCAGGTGCACGACGGTGACGCCGTGGTGGTCGACCTGGACCAGGAGGGCGACCGGCTGACGGTCGAGCCGCGCCCCTCGCTGGTGAAGTGAGGTCCGGGAGCGGCGGTGTGCGGCCGGCGGCCGGTGGGGCGACCTACCGGCCGTCGGCCGCGATCACGTCGGCGACCTTCCCGGCCTCGGCGCGGACCGACTGCTTCACGCTCTCCAGCTCGGCGCCGTACTGCTCGACCTGCTGCCGCTGGTAGCCGGTGAGGACGGCGAAGTAGATCCCGGCGAGGTTGCTGCCCGCCGTGCACTGCGCGTCGGCGCGGGCGGCGGGGAGTTCGTCCGGGCCGCCGGGCGGGACGGCCTGGTAGCGGGTGACCAGGGCCTGCGGATCGGTGACCGGGAAGCCCGCCCCGCCCATGCAGGCGCGCCAGGCGGCGGTGGCGGCGGCCACCCTGGCGTCGGCGGCGGCGGCCCGCATCGAGGCGTCGTAGAGCTCGCCGAGCAGCCGGGTGCCGGCGGTGGCGGGCACGCCGAGCTGCTGGACGCTCTTCTTGGAGCACTCCTCGGCGGCCGCCCGTTCGGCCTCGGTGCCGTGCTGCTCGGGGCCGCCGGCGGCCGGGGCCGGCCGCGGCCGGCTGTGGAAGCCCTGCGCGGCGGCCACCTCGGCGCCGAGGTAGCCGAAGGGGCCGGCGGGGTAGGCGGCCGCGTCGTCGTCCGGCGGATCCGCGGCGGCGTCGCCGAAGACGGTCTGCCGGGCGACGGAGGTGAAGCCGCTGTCGCGCAGGCAGCGCATGGTGAGGATCTGGACGGCCTGGAAGTGCCGGGCGCCCTGCCGGTCGTCGGCGCTGTAGGCGGCCAGCGGCAGACCGGTCATCCCGGCCCGGCCGCTGGCGGGCGGGGCCGGAGAGGCGCCGATCGGCGGCGGGGTCAGGGCGGGGCGCGCCGCGCCGCGGCCGCCCGGTCCGCCCGCGCAGCCCGCGAGCAGCAGGGCGGCCGCGAGGGCCAGGGCGACGCGGGCCGGGCGGACGGCGGGCCTCACGCGTACGCCTCCGTCCGGGGGCCGGGTATGGGGTAGGGGTGGCGGCGGCGGGCGGTCCGGTCGCGCTGGATCCGGGCCAGCCGGTTGAACTCCTGGCGCTGGTCCTCGGTGAGCCGCAGCGCCTGGGCGAGCAGCCGGATGGTGGAGATCCTCGGGCAGCTCACCCCGCGTTCGAGGTCGCTGATGGTGCGCACGCTGATGCTGGTGGCGGCGCCGAGGTCCTCCTGGGTCATCCCGCGGTCGAGCCTGAGGCGCCGAAGCCGCTCGCCCAGCCGCGGGCCGTCCGGTGTGCGGTCCTGTGACACGTCTCCCCCCAAGGTGGCGTGCTACCGATGCTCGTCCCGCGCCGGCGGCGCCCGGGTACCGCCTTCGGCGGTTCGGGTCGGACGCTAACTGTCATGCTCCCCACACGCAACACCCGTACCGGCAAAGCCCGGTGACGAGAGTCACCGGGCTTCCGGGTTTCCCCGCGCGCACCGGCAGTTCCGCCGGACAGGCGCCGGTGAACTTCCTGGTTGCGGCTTCGCCGGGCCGCTCAGCATGAGACCTCCCGGCCGGTACGCCCCGGCCACCGATCTCCGGTCCCCGCCCTCGGGGAACCAGGAAGGGGAAGCCCTGATGGGACGCACCCACCGGCGCGCCGCGCTCGCCCTGGCCGGCGCCGCCGCCCTCACGCTGGCCCTGCCGGCCGCCGACGCGGCCGCGATCAACCGGGTGAACTGCGCGGGCCGCACCGACTTCGTCACCGTCTGGAACGAGGGCGAGGTGTGCTTCGCCAACCTGGGCTACACCGACACCGCGATCTACGAGGTGCGCGACGTGGGCGCGGGCAACAACGACCTCACCTACGGGTACTCCGTCGAGCCGTGGACCCGCCACCTGTACGCCTGGCACTGGCAGACCGGCGAGTACTTCGACCACGGCGCCCGGGGCACCGTGCAGTGGCTGGAGACGCACCGGGCGACCTGACCCCCGCCGGCCCCGGCGCACCGGCCCGCGGTACGGGCGTCCGACGTGATCACGATGCCCGGTGTTCCCTGTGCCGCAGGCCACCGATGAGGCAGGATGGAGAGGTAAGCAGGGCGGCCCCACGTCGACAGCCACCCTCGTGCACCCCCTGAAGGGACCCCCCGTGAGCATTGACCCGTCCTCGATCCCGTCGTTCGGCGCGCCCCAGCCCCCGCAGGGTGGCGGCCAGGGGGGTCCGGCCGGTCCGCCGCCGGTGGTCGTCCCGGACCAGGCGCTGGTCACCCAGCTCCTCGACCAGATGCAGCTCAAGCACGTGGTGGACGAGGAGGGTGACCTCACCGCGCCGTGGGAGGGCTTCCGCGTCTACTACATGTTCCGCGGTGACCAGAAGGAGCTGTTCGCGGTCCGCGCGTTCTACGACCGCTCGTACCCGCTGGAGCAGAAGGCCGAGATCCTCGACCTGATCGACGAGTGGAACCGCGAGACCCTCTGGCCCAAGGTGTACACCCACACCCACGAGGACGGCGTGGTCCGCCTGATCGGCGAGTCCCAGATGATCGTCGGCACCGGCGTCAACCTGGACTACTTCGTCACCACCACCGCCAACTGGACCCAGGCCTCGGTCGGGTTCGAGCAGTGGATCGTCGAGCGCCTCGGCCTCCAGAAGGAGATCGAGGAGGGCGGCGAGGACGACGCCGCCTCCGACGAGGACTGATCCCACCAGCTCGCCGACGGGCCCTCCCCCACGGGACGGGCCCGTCGGCGCGTCCGAGCACGGCCACGGGGACCAGTCAGACACGGCCTGGAGGGGGACACCTGATGGAGATCGACCTGCCGGTCGCGGACGACCCGCGCGCCGCGGAGCTGGCCGACGGGCTCGTCGAGCTGGACTCCGAGCCGTTCCTGCGCCGGATCCTGCCCGCGGGCGCCGTCCTGCACCACCGCAGCACCGGCCGGCTGATCGGCCCCGCACCGGCGGCCGCGCCCGCCGAGGACCCGGGCACCGGCCTGCTGCTGCGCGCCGCCCACCTGTGCTTCCGGGCGCACCTGCCGCTCAGCCTCTCCCCCGACCTGCTCTGGTACGCGATCGTGCACGAGACCGCCACCCACGTCCGGCTCGACCCCGACCGGTACGCGGGCCTGTTCACCGACACCCCGGGGCAGCGGCAGACCATCACCGTCCACGACGACGAGCTGCTGGTGGACGACGACTGGGCGCGCTCGGTCCCGCTGGTCCAGGGCCCCCTGCGGGCGCGGATCGGCGACGAGGCGGCCGAGCTGTTCCAGCCCCGTTTCTCCACCACCACGCCGGTCGAGGCCACCGCCGCCCTGATCGCCCTGATGGACGTGGTCAGCCCGTACTACGACTTCGAGTGGCTCACGCTGTGCGGGATCCCGCGGATCCGGCTGGAGGGCACCGGCGCGGACTGGCGGAACCTGGCCGCCCGGACCCGGGAGCTGGCCGGCTGGTTCGAACCGCTGGGACCGTGGTTCGACCAGCTGCTGCCGGTCCTGGAGACGATCGCCCGGACGGCCTCCGGGTGGGGCGTGGACGAGGACTTCTGGCGCTCGTTCTACAAGTGGGAGTCCGAATCCGGCGGCGACCGCGTCACCGGCTGGATCACCGCGTTCTTCGCCCACACCTACCACGAGGCCGGGCCGGTCACCCGGACCGGCTTCCACCCCGAGATCGGCGCCACCGCCTTCCCCGCGCACGTCTCGCACGTGCCGTTCGTCTGGGAGCGCCTCGGTGACCGCCTCCCGATGGGCCTGCTCGGCGGCGTCCTCGGCATCGAGCGGGACGGCGGGTGGATCCGTCCCCGCCTCGGCTTCGCCGTCGCCGAACTGCCCGCCCCGGTCCCCGTCCTCACCCGGCTGCCGGCCGACTGGACCCTCGCCGACATCGGCGCGCTCGCCGGCCGCGAGGACGCCGTGCGGCTCCCCCCGGCGTCCGTGGCCAGGTGCGGCCTGCCGGTGGAGCGGGCGATCGGCCTCGGCGACGGGTACGTGGTCGAGGTGGAAGGCCGCTGGTACCCACTGGAGGACATCGGCGGCGGGGAGCTGCTGAGCACGGGCCCCGGCACCGACCTGGCCACCGCGGTCCGCTCGCTGGTGCTCATGCTGCGGCGCGGCCACGGGTGTCCCGATCCGGCGGGCTGTCCCGGGCCGGGTGCTTGCCCCGGGCCGGGCGGGGCGCCCAGGATGGGCGACGACGACGAGGCGTGAGGAGCCCGGTATGAGCGAGCGGCCGCTGCTGAACCGACGGTTGGCAGGACTCGGCACGACGATCTTCGCGGAGATGTCGGCGCTGGCCACCGCGACCGGTTCGATCAACCTCGGCCAGGGCTTCCCCGACACCGACGGCCCGCGCGAGATCGCCGAGGCCGCCGCCCGCGCCGTCCTCACCGGCCGCGGCAACCAGTACCCGCCCGGCCCCGGCATCCCCGAACTGCGCTCCGCGATCGCCGAGCACCAGCAGCGCTTCCACGGCCTCACGTACGACCCCGACACCGAGGTGCTGGTCACCGCCGGCGCCACCGAGGCCATCGCCGCCACCCTGCTCGCCCTGCTGGAGCCCGGCGACGAGGTGATCGCCCTCGAACCGTTCTACGACTCCTACGCCGCCTGCATCGCGATGGCCGGCGCGGTGCGCGTCCCGCTCACCCTGCGCGCCCCGTCCTTCCGGCCGGACCTGGACGAGCTGCGCGCGCTGGTCACCCCGCGCACCCGGCTGCTGCTGCTCAACACCCCGCACAATCCGACCGGCACCGTCCTGCACCCGGACGAGCTGCGCGCCATCGCCGAACTCGCCGTCGAGCGTGACCTGCTGGTGGTCACCGACGAGGTCTACGAGCACCTGGTGTTCAGCGGCGGCCACCACCCGATCGCCGCCCTGCCCGGGATGCGCGAGCGCACCGTCACCATCTCCTCGGCCGGCAAGACCTTCTCCTTCACCGGCTGGAAGGTCGGCTGGGTGACCGCCGCCCCGGCACTGGTCGCCGCCGTCCGGACGGCCAAGCAGTACCTGACGTACGTCAGCGCCGGCCCCTTCCAGTACGCCGTCGCCGAGGCGCTGCGCCTGCCCGACGCGTACTTCGACTCCTTCCGCGCCGACCTGCGGCGCAAGCGCGACCTGCTCTGCGACGGCCTGTCGGCCGCGGGCTTCACCGTCTTCCGCCCCGAGGGCACGTACTTCATCACCACCGACATCACCCCGCTCGGCGAGAAGGACGGCCTGGAGTTCTGCCGCGCCCTGCCCGAACGCTGCGGCGTGGTCGCCATCCCCAACGTGGTCTTCTACGACGACACCGAGGCCGGCCGGAGCCTGGTGCGGTTCACCTTCTGCAAGCAGGACGACGTCCTCGAGGAGGCGGTCGCCCGGCTCCGCCGGCTCTGACCCGGGCGTCCGGACAAGTGCCCGTCGTCCGCGTGCAGTTGGACCGGGCGGCGGCCTTTTCGGCGGCCCTTGTCGGCGGTCCGCCACCCGGATGGCGGAGCGCACCCGCCGCCGGACGGACCCGCCGTCCGGGGCGGTCCCACCGGACCGGACTCCCGGCTTTTTCGTAGGAAGACCTGACTGTCGTTTATTTCCGGGTGGCCGGGTACAAGACCCGGCGTCCCGTCCATCCGCCCTGGTCGGCGCGGGGGCCCCGGAGAAACGCGCGCCACCCTTTCGCCCACTCCCACGCCACGGCGCGCTCGGCGCACGACCGGCGCACGCGGCGCACGCGCGTAGGTATGGGGCGCACGGAGGACAGAGTCAGCCCCAGGAGTGATCAGGGCCCGGCCGAGGCTGCGCCCAGAACGGTGAATGCTTGGCAAAGATGGGTAAATCCCTGACGGACCCGGAGAATTCGTGCTTCTCTGCTGCTGAATCTCCAGCCGGAATCCTTCCTTCCACGGTCGGCCGCGTCCTGGACCGCACAGCACCGAACCGCCCCCGCCACCGCCCGGGCCCGGTGCTGCTCGGCCGGCGCGCACGGAGCTGAAACGCGGAGCCCCAGCATGCTCACCACACTGCAGACCTCCTACACGGACACCCGCGCCGGCGACCTCGCCTGGTGCCTGGGCGGCGAACCGCTGCCGGCCCTGGCCGTCCGGGATCTGACCCTCGATCACCTGGAGGGCCCCGCCGAGGGCCGCGCCTGCGGCACCCTGCAGCTGCGTCTGCTCGGCGCCTCGCACCAGGTGATCCTGGCCGCGGGCCCCGGCGAGTGCCTGGAGACGGTCGCCTGTCTGCCCGGCCGGCGCACCCCGCTGCCGGCCCGGGTGGCCGAGCGGGTCGCCGGCTGGGAGTACGAGTTCGCGGCGCGGATCGAGGAGCTGCCGCCGCACGTGTTCGCCGCCCGGGCGCAGGAGCTGCTGGCCCTGGTCGAGGGCCATCCGCACGCGCTGGCCGGGGTGTTCCCCGGCGACCCGAGCGCGTTCACCGCCCTGGTCGCGCACAGCGAGGAGCGCCGGGTGCTCTGGCGCACCTGGCACGCCTACCCGCAGGAGGGGCGGCTGGTGTGCACCCGGTCCTCCCTGGTGGTGCGCTGACGGCGGCCGGCCGGCCGAGGGACCGGGGCCCCGGGACTTCCGCAGGCCCGAACACCGCCCAACGAGCCAGTGATTGGCACAGCCGACCGATTCGTCAACCAAGTGTCCGAACCATCCCCCGAATGGGTGCAGCTAACGGTGTCGGTTCTCGCCTAGCGTTTGTTCATGATCAGCCATTCGACCGGGAAACCCGCCGAGCCGGACCTCGACGCCCCGCAGGACACCGCCCCGGCCGGGGGGCCGGGAGCCCGGGCGATCCGCGCACGGACCGGCCCGCGGGCGCGCCCGCGGTCGGCCCGGCCGATAGTCCTGCTGGCCGCGTTCGTCTGCGCGGCCTGCGGGCTGGTCTACGAACTCGAACTGGTCGCGCTGGGCGGCTACCTGCTGGGCGACTCGGTGGCCCAGACCTCGGTGGTGCTCTCGGTGATGGTGTTCGCGATGGGCATCGGCTCGATCCTCGCCAAGCGGCTCACCTACCGCCCGGCGACCTCCTTCGCCCTGGTCGAGTGCGCGCTGGCGCTGGTCGGCGGGCTCTCGGTGCTGGCGCTCTACTCCTGCTGGGCCTGGCTGGACCGCTACCGGGCCACCACCGCCGGCCTGGTCGGCACCACCCTGGCGATCGGTGTGCTGATCGGCGCCGAGATCCCGCTGCTGATGACGCTGATCCAGCGGATCCGCCGGGAGGAGGCCGGCCGGGCCGCCGCCGACCTGTTCGCCGCCGACTACGTCGGCGCCCTGGTGGGCGGGCTGACCTTCCCGTTCCTGCTGCTGCCCGCGTTCGGCCAGGCCACCGGCGCCCTGGTGACCGGCGCGGTCAACGCGGTGGCGGGCGCCGCCGTGGTGCTCTGGCTGTTCCGGGACGAGCCCTCGCGCCGTACCCGGGTCCTGCTGTGGACCGGCTGCGGCCTGGTCCTGGCGGTCCTCGCGGCCGCCGCCGCCTGCACCGGCGCGATCGAACGGGCCGCCCGGCAGGCCCTGTACGGCGCCCAGGTGCGCCTGGCCACCCAGAGCCGCTACCAGGAGATCGTGCTGACCGGCCAGCTCCGGCCGGCCGGCGAACGGGTGCCGGAGCAGCGGCCGGCCCCGGCCGGCTCCACCCCGCTGGAGCTGTTCCTGGACGGCCGGCCGGTGGTCTGCGGGCCGGAGGAGTACCGGGACCACGAGGCGCTGGTGCACCCGGCGCTCGGGGCGGGGCCGAACGCCCGGGTCCTGCTGCTCGGCGGTGACGGGCTGGCGCTGCGCGAGGTGCTGCGGCACCCGTCGGTGCGCTCGGTGCTGGTGGTCGAGCGCGACCCGGTGCTGACCGAGCTGGCCCGGCACGATCCGGCGCTCTCCGCGCTGAACGAACACGCGCTGGACGACCCGCGGGTGCGGCTGGTCAACGCCGAGCCGCTGAACTGGCTGCGCGGCGGGCCGGAACGGTTCGACGTGATCGTCTCCGACCTGGCCGAGCAGGGGCCGGACGGCCGGTACGGCTCGCTGGAGTTCTTCGGCCTGGCGCTGCGCCGGCTGGCCCCCGGGGGGCGGATCGCGGTCCGCACCGGCGGGCGGGAGGCCGATCTGTGGTCCGCGGAGGCCGCGCTCCGGGCGGCCGGCCTGGCGACCGTGCCGTACCGGGGCTCCGGAACACCCGGCGGCGCACCGGGCGGCGGGTCCGACGGCGGCTGCGGCGGCGGGCGCCGGCCGCCGCCGGCCGCCTTCGTCCTGGCCGGGCGGACCGAGCCGGTGCTGACCCTGGCCGCGGACGGCCCGGCGCCGCGGTCGCTGACCACGGCGGGCCTGCGGGCTTCCGCGGACGCCCTGGCGGCCCGCCGCCCGGCGCGCGGGCCGGGCCCGCACCACCTGCTGGGCTGACCGCCGGCCGGCCGTCACGGCGGGGACCGGCGCGGGGACGGGTCCGTACGTGTACTGGGGGATCGCCCGGCCGGTCCAACCTCGACGCAACTCTCCGCAGCGGCCGGTGAGGTCGGTAGGCTCGCAGCATGGAGCATGAGTTCGTCGTCCCACAGCCCGTCGAGGCCGTCCGGCGGGCGCTGGCCGACCAGGCGTCCGCGGCCGGGTGCGTCCCCGGCCTGACGATCGTGCCGGAGGAGTCCTCCGAGTACGAGCTGTCGGGCCGGCTGCGGCTGCGGATCGGCGGCTCCACGATCACCTACGGCGGGTACTGCGGGATCGACGGGCGGCCCGAGGAGGCGCTCTCCGGCGAGGGTGCGGGCGGGGCCGGGGGCGACGGCGGCGCGGTGTTCCGGGCGATGCTGTCGGCCGAGGAGGTGCGCGGCGAGGGCCTGCTGACGGCGAGGGTCCGGATCTCGGTGCACGAGGCGGCCGGCGGGACGCTGGTGCGGCTGTCCGGCTCGGTGGAGATCGAGGGCGGCCGGCTGGCCGGCATCCACCCCGGGGTCCGCGACGCCGCCGGCCGCCGGCTGCTGCAGCGGAGCGCGGCGGCGTTCGCCGCGCAGCTGGCCGAGCCGCCGGCGCCGGCCGGAGACGGGAACGAGGAGCCGCAGGAGCCCACGGCCACCGTGGTCTACCTGGAGGACCACGCCGCCGAGCGCGACCTGGACGACGACCTCTCCGACCTGATCTCGTTCTCCGACGCCGAGCCGCCGACGGGCCCCGGTCCCGGGCAGCCGTACGAGCCCGAGCCGGTGCTGGCCGGTCCGGTGCGGCGCAGCATCGTCGGGCGGTCGGCGGAGGAGGTCGACCACGCCCCGCCGCGGGGCCGGTACGCCCCGTCGGCGCCGGCCCACAGTGCGCGGGCCCGGGCGGCGTCGCGCTGGGGCGGGGTGGAGCCGACCCTGCTGTCCGGTTCGGCCGGCGAGCGCAGTGCGATCCCGTGGGTGATCGGCGGCGGGGTGGCGCTGCTCGGCGGCGCGGTGGTGCTGGTCCGGGCGCTGCGTCGGCGGTAGCCCGCGGCGGGGCACGGCCTAGGCCGTGTCTGACAATTCGCGTCGGATCAGCGCGCGGCTCCCCCAGCCTTCGGCCGGGAGGTACCCCCAGGCGCCCGGCTGGGCGTGCCGGCGGAGCGCCCTCGTACTGGGTCGTACTTGGGCGATTCGCCGGTGCGTCCAGGTGGGGGCCCCTCCCGGCCGGAGGCTGGGGGAGGATGCACGGCGTCGGGCGCCCGGCGGGAATTGTCAGACACGGCCTAGACTGGCTGCTCATGAGCATCGACCGCAGCAACGACCGCGACGCCCTGCTGGCGCAGATCAAGGACAAGGCCGTCGTGCACGGCAAGGTCACCCTCTCCTCCGGGCTGGAGGCCGACTACTACGTCGACCTGCGCCGCATCACGCTGGACGCCGAGGCGGCGCCGCTGGTCGGCAAGGTCATGCTGGACGCGACCGCCGGGCTGGAGTACGACGCGGTGGGCGGTCTGACGCTGGGCGCCGACCCGGTGGCGGCCGCGATGCTGCACGCCGCCGCCGCGCGCGGCCGCAAGCTGGACGCGTTCGTGGTCCGCAAGGCGGGCAAGGCGCACGGTCTGCAGCGGCGGATCGAGGGCCCGGACGTGAAGGGCCGCCGGGTGCTGGCGGTCGAGGACACCTCCACCACCGGTGGTTCGGTGCTGACGGCGGTCGAGGCGCTGCGCGAGGCGGGCGCCGAGGTGGTGGGTGTCGCGGTGATCGTGGAGCGCGGTGCGGCGCCGGCGATCGAGCAGGCCGGTCTGCCGTACGTCACGGCGTACACCCTGGACGACCTCGACCTGGGCTGATCCGGGTCGGCGGCCGCGCGAGCGGGCCGCGGACGAACGGCCGGTGCCCGCACTGTTTCACGTGAAACAGTGCGGGCACCGGCCGTTGCGGGTGTCCGCGGGGGTCAGCCCCGGCGGTGGCGGCCGCCGGCCACCGGGTGCTGCTCCTCGGCCTCGATCCCGGCGGCCTTCTTCTTCTTGCGCTCGCGGAGCACCTCGACGATGACCGGCGAGACCGAGATCAGGATGATCAGCGCCATCGCGGGGATCAGGTACTTGTCGATCACGGGGGCGAGCGAGTCGCCGGTGAAGTAGCCGATCAGCAGCATCGACTCGGTCCACAGCACGCCGCCGACCACGTTCCAGACGAAGAACGTCCGGGCGGGCATCTCCAGGGTGCCGGCGACCGGGTTGAGGAAGGTGCGGACGACCGGGATGAAGCGGGCCAGGACCACGGCCTTGGCGGGGCCGAACTTGTCGAAGTACTCCTCGGCCTTCACCACGAACTCGCGCCGGAAGATCTTCGACTCGGGCTTGTCGAACAGGCGTGGGCCGACCTTCGCGCCGAACAGGTGGCCGAGCTGCGCACCGGCCACGGCGCAGATCGGCGCGCCGATCAGGAGCAGGGCGATCGGCAGCCGGGCGCCCTCGCCGAGGACCGAGGAGGCCGCGCTCGAGGCGGCCACGCCGGCCAGGATCAGCAGCGAGTCGCCGGGCAGGAAGAACCCGATCAGCAGGCCGGTCTCGGCGAAGATGATCGCGAGCAGGCCGATCGCGCCCAGGGAGGAGATCAGCGACTTCGCGTCGAGCACGTTGACGGCGAGCTGGTTGTAGGTGTCCACGCGCGCAGGATAGCGCCCCCGGATTACCGGGGCCCTTACGGCGGCCTCCGCAGCCCCTGCGGTCCCCCGCACACCGTCCGTCCCAAGTGGCGGGCCGCCGGGTGTCCCGGGGGCGGAGTCTGGGAAGATGACAGCGGTGTCCGCCCCGCGGTCGTGGACCACCCTCTCCCCGTGCCGCGTCGGACCCGTCGATCCTGGTACCACCAAGCCGCACCGCCTTGAGTCGCGTCGGCCCGGTGCCACAACGTCGTACCACTGGCGTACTGAGCATCGGACAGCGTCGTCCGATCGCCCCACACCGACAGGAGCGGATTCGCATGCCCATCGCAACTCCCGAGGTCTACAACGAGATGCTCGACCGGGCCAAGGCGGGCAAGTTCGCCTACCCGGCCATCAACGTCACCTCCTCGCAGACCCTGCACGCCGCACTGCGTGGCTTCGCCGAGGCCGAGAGCGACGGCATCATCCAGATCTCCACGGGTGGCGCGGAGTTCCTGGGCGGCCAGCACAACAAGGACATGGTGACCGGCGCCGTCGCGCTCGCCGAGTTCGCGCACATCGTGGCCGCCAAGTACGACGTGACCGTCGCGCTGCACACCGACCACTGCCCGAAGGACAAGCTGGACGGCTACGTCCGCCCGCTGCTGGCGATCTCCGCCGAGCGCGTGGCCAAGGGCCTGAACCCGCTGTTCCAGTCGCACATGTGGGACGGCTCCGCCGAGACGCTGGCCGACAACCTGGCCATCGGCGAGGAGCTGCTGGCCCAGGCCGTCGCCGCCAAGATCATCCTCGAGGTCGAGATCACCCCGACCGGCGGCGAGGAGGACGGTGTCTCGCACGAGATCAACGACGAGCTGTACACCACCGTCAACGACGCCGTCCGCACCGCCGAGGCGCTGGGCCTGGGCGAGCGGGGCCGCTACCTGCTGGCCGCCTCGTTCGGCAACGTGCACGGCGTCTACAAGCCGGGCAACGTCGTGCTGAAGCCGGAGCTGCTGCGCGAGCTGCAGGACGCGATCGGCAAGCAGTACGGCAAGACCGACCCGTTCGACTTCGTCTTCCACGGCGGCTCGGGCTCGACCGCCCAGGAGATCGCCACCGCGCTGGAGAACGGCGTCGTGAAGATGAACCTCGACACCGACACCCAGTACGCCTTCACCCGTCCGGTCGTGGACCACATGTTCCGCAACTACGACGGTGTGCTGAAGGTCGACGGCGAGGTCGGCAAGAAGAACACCTACGACCCCCGCACCTGGGGCAAGCTGGCCGAGGCCGGCATGGCCGCCCGCGTGCTGGAGGCCGCCCAGCAGCTGCGCTCGGCGGGCAACCGCATCAAGTAGCACCTGCCGCCGGTGCCCCCGTACGGTCCGCCGTGCGGGGGCACCGGCGTCTTCGCTCCCCACCCGGTCAGTGGTTGACTGGGGCCCATGAGCATTCACGAGAACCTGCTCGGCGGACCGCCGCCGACCCACCTGCCGGCCGAGACCGGCCCGCTGGAGCTGCTGGCCTCGGGTGCCACACCCGCCGAGGTCGCGGCCAAGTTCCCGACCTCCTCGCTCGCCTGGGCGCAGCTGGCCGACGACGCGTTCGTGGCCGGCCGGACCATCGAGTCCTACGCCTACGCCCGTACCGGCTACCACCGCGGTCTGGACGCGCTGCGCCGGTCCGGCTGGAAGGGCCACGGCCCGGTGCCGTGGGAGCACGAGCCGAACCGCGGCTTCCTGCGCGCGCTGCACGCCCTCGCCCGGGCGGCCGGCGCGATCGAGGAGAAGGACGAGTACGAGCGCTGCACGCAGTTCCTGCGCGACTCCTCGCCGACCGCCGCCGACACGCTGGGCTGAGCCGGTCCCCCGATCCGAACCGCCTGATGCCCGGGGCCCGCGCCCCGGGCATCGCCGTCGGCCGCGCGGGGTCGGGAACCGGTGCCGGCGTCGGAGCGTCGAGGAAGTGTCGGGGAAGAACGGACGGCCGGGACCGACGGCCGGGACCGACGGCGGGCATACCGAGTATGTAGACAAAGTCGGCACGCCGTGCGAGGCTGACCCGGATGGCCGTCTCCGCAGCGCAGTTGACCGGCCATCACGTCCCGTCGTCGAAGAGAGAGGGCCCGTAGTGCCCGACTCCCGCTCCTCCAGGCGTGCCCCGGCCCGTGGGCGCAGGCGCGCCAGGCCGAAGCGCCGCCGACTCGGGATGGGCATCGCGCTGGCGGGTTCACTGGCGGTGCTGGGCGGCACGGTGGTGGCCCTCGGGCTGCCGCAGGGCACGCCGGGCAGCAGCGGGCCGAGCCGGCAGGCCCGGGCGGTGCCGAGCGAGGGCGGGGAGCAGTCGCCGTCCGCGGCCGCGCCCGCGCAGCCCGCGAGCACCCCGCCGCCGGCCCCGGATCCCGCGCCCGCGGGGACCCCGACCGGCACCTTCGTGACCGCCGCGGCCAACGGCCCGGCCGTCGGGAAGGGCAAGATCCGGCGCTACCGGGTCGAGGTGGAGAACGGGATCGGCATCGACCCGCAGGGCGCCGCCGGGGCGGTGCAGGCCATCCTGGCCGACAAGCGCGGCTGGACCGCGGACGGGCGCACCGGTTTCCAGCTGGTCGCCGACGGTGCCTACGACTTCACCATCAAGATCGCTTCACCGGCGACCACCGACAAGATCTGCGCCACCGCGGGCCTGAACACCCAGGGCGAGGTGAACTGCGACGTCGGCGATCAGGTGATGGTCAACTCCAAGCGCTGGGAGACCGGTTCGCCGCAGTTCACGGGCCCGATCGAGGAGTACCGGGCGCTGATCGTCAACCACGAGGTCGGCCACCGGATAGGCCACGGCCACGAGGGCTGCCCCGGCCCGGGCAAGCCCGCGCCCGCGATGATGCAGCAGATCTACGGCCTGAACGGCTGCACCCCCAACGCCTGGCCGTACTCCGCGGACGGCAAGTACCTCAGCGGCCCCAAGGTGGCCTGAGCCCGGCCCGCTACGGCGCGGCGGCCCCGGCCCGTACCGCGGCGATGCCGTCCGCCGTCCCGAGCACGAGCAGTTCCCCCGCGAGGGCCAGGGCCCACACCGGTGAACCCAGCCGCAGGTCCAGCGGCGGCGCGCCGGGCCGCCACAGCCGCACCAGCCCGTCCGCCCAGGCGGCGGCCACCGTCAGCCCCTCCCCCGTGGTGCCCGCGGCGACGGCGGCGACCTCCCGGGCCCGCTGCTCCAGCACCTCGGCCGGAGCCCCGGAACCGGGCCGCCACAGCCGCACCGCACCGTCGAACCCGCCGCTCACCAGCACCGGCCGCCCGTCCGCGAAGGCACCGGCCAGCGCGGTCACCGGCCCCTGGTGCAGCGCGGCGCCCTCCACCCGGCCGTCGGGGTCCCGCCAGTGCAGCGAGCCCCGCTCGTCCCCGAGGGCCGGGAGCGCACCGGGCAGGCCGGGGACGGCGGCGACCGCGCTCGGCCCGCCGCCGGCCAGCGCCTGCAGCCCGGCCAGCGCCTCGCCCGGGCGGCTGTCGGCCTCGGCGGCGGACGGCACCACCAGGCCGTGGCCGCGGGCGTCCAGCAGCACCACGCTGCCGCCCGGGGTCACGGTCAGCCCGCGCAGCGGCTCCGGCCCGGGGGCCGGCACCCGGGCCAGCGGACGGCCGGAGGCCGCGTCCACCGTGCGGACCGTCCCGCCCGGGTCGGCGAGCAGCAGCTGACCGGCGTACGAACCCGCGCCCAGCGCCAGCGAGGAGACCGGACCGGGCCAGCCGAAGGCCGAGTTGGGCCACATCGCCCACACGCAGTGCCAGGGGGCGTCCGGGTCCGCCAGCCGGTCGGCCGCCGGGCCGTCCAGACCGATCAGCCGGGTCCGCAGCACCGCGGCCCGTACGGCGGGGTCGCGCTCGCCGACCAGCGCCGCCCCGGCGGCCCGCCACAGCTCCGGGAGGGTGCCCGGCAGCTCGCCCAGCGCGGCGGCGACCGCCACCGGGTCCTCGTGCGCGAGCAGCCGGGGGTCGGCGAGCAGGGCGGCGGGGTCCGGGCCGGCCGGGCCGGCCGGGCCGGCGGGGTCGGCGGGGTCGTGCGGGTCGTACGGACCGCCGAGGGCCGCGCCGGGGCTCGGGTACCGGGCCGGGTCGGCGCCGACCGTGGCGCACCAGGCGGTGAACCGGGCCCGGTCGGTCCACTGGTCCAGGGCGAGGTCGAGCACGGCCGGGTCGGCGACCGCGGTGAACCCGTCGACGGCCCCGACCCCGCCCTCGACCACCAGCCTGATCTGCGGCGAGCGCAGCAGCGGGTCGAGCAGCCCGGCCACCAGCCGGTCCGGGTCCAGGGCCCGGGCGAGGTCCGGGACGCAGATCACGGTGGGGCGGTCGTCCTCGGCCAGGGCGGCGAGCAGTTCCCCGGGGGTGCGGGCGGGCAGTTCCAGACTGCGCCCCAGCAGCCAGGCGGCACTGCGCAGGTCGGTCCCGGCGGCGGGCAGCACGGCGTCCACCCCGGCGCCGCTGTCGGCCAGCCAGGACAGCAGGTGGGTCCGGCCCGAGCCGGGCGGTCCCACGACCTGGCACAGCCGCGGGGCCCGGGCGTCGCCGAGCCACCCCAGCAGCGCCTGGCCGGCCGGGCGGCGGCCCGCCCGCAGCGGCGGTATCCGCCGACCCTCTGCACCCACGCCAAGTCCCCCTTCAGAGCCCGCGGCCGGTCCCTCGCCATCCGGCCGGCAGTCGGCGCCCCGAGCTTACTGACCGGTGCCCGTCAGGTCCCGGTCCAGCACCCCGCAGGCGATCCCGCAGCGCCTGCTCCCACCGGCCACCGCCCGCTGTCCGCCGCCCGCAGCCCGCCGTACCGCCCGCCACCGCGGGCCGGTCAGCCCAGCACCGGCAGATAGCCGCTCAGGTCACTGCGCTCGCCGCCGGCCGTCACCTCGGCCGCCTCGACGGCGTCCGCCCAGTCCGCCCGGCCGGTGGCGAGCCGGATCCAGACCAGCGGGGTCGCCTCGACCACGTTCGGCGGGGTGCCCCGGGTGTGCCGGGGGCCCTCGACTGCCTGCACCACCGCGTACGGCGGCACCCGCAGCTCGACGGCGCCGCCCGGGACCTGGGCGGCGAAGGAGTCGGCGAGCAGCCGGGTGACGGCGGCCAGCGCCTGCCGGTCGTGCGGGAAGTCGGTGCTGCCCAGCGCGTGGGCCAGGTCGTCGGCGTGCACCACGCTCTCCACCAGCCGGGTCACCAGCATGTCGGTGAGCGTCATCGAGCCGAGCCGGATCTCGAACCGCCGGCCCGCCAGTGCGTCGGCCGGGCCCACCAGCAGGGCCAGCAGCAGGTCGGCCTCCCGGTCGAACGCCTCCGCGACCTGCGCCGGGGAGCCGTCGAAGTCGGCGGCGGCGTGCGCCCGGGCCGCCTCGTCGAGCGACGGTGCCAGCGCGGCGACGCCGGCGACCCACTGGGTCAGCGCGAGCGGCGCGCGGCCCTGCTGCGGGTCGTCCAGGTGCCGTGGCACCCAGCCCAGTTGCAGGGCCAGGTGGGCCAGCAGCTCGCGCACCCGCCAGCCGCCCAGCCGGGTCGGCCGGGCCAGCAGTTCCTCCGCCGCCGGATCGGCGCACAGCGTGCGGACGGCGGCCCGCAGCGCCTCGGTCTGCGCGGCCAGCGCGGCGCGCACCTTCGCGGGGTCGTAGCTACGGGTCCGGTTCGCCATGTCCGGAAGGCTAGCGCGGACCGGTGACCCGCAGGCCCCCGCGGATCCCGGGAGCGGCTGCAAACGCGCGGAGGGCGGCCCGCCGCTGGTGCGGGCCGCCCTCCGTCGGGGTCCGATCAGCTGATCAGGGCCTCGATCACACCGGTGTGCGCGTCCTTCAGCTCGGCCAGCGAGACGGTGAACTGGCCCTGGACGTCCAGGACGTCACCGTCGACCACGCCGATCCGGGCGACCGGCAGGCCGCGGGCGCCGCACATGTCGTTGAACCGGAGCTCCTCGCTGCGCGGCACGGACACCACGGCCCGGCCGGCCGACTCGGAGAACAGGAACACGAACGGGTCGAGCTCCGCGGGGACCACGATCCGCGCGCCCTTGCCGCCCTTGAGGCAGCTCTCCACCAGCGCCTGGCCCAGACCGCCGTCGGAGAGGTCGTGCGCCGCGTCGATCATGCCGTCGCGGGAGCCCGCGATCAGGATCTCGGCGAGCAGCCGCTCGCGCTCCAGGTCGACCTTGGGCGGCAGGCCGCCCAGGTGGCCGTGGACGACCTCGGTCCAGGCGGAGCCGCCCAGCTCGTCGGCGGTGTCGCCGAGCAGGTAGAGCAGCTGGCCCTCCTCGGCGAAGCCGATCGGGGTGCGCCGGGTGACGTCGTCGATCACGCCGAGCACCGCGACCACGGGGGTCGGGTGGATGGCGGTCTCGCCGGTCTGGTTGTACAGCGAGACATTGCCGCCGGTGACCGGGGTGCCGAGGATCTGGCAGGCGTCGGCCAGGCCGCGGGTGGCCTCGGCGAACTGCCACATCACGTCCGGGTCCTCGGGGGAGCCGAAGTTGAGGCAGTCGGAGACGGCGAGCGGCTTGGCGCCGCCGGCCGCGACGTTGCGGTACGCCTCGGCCAGCGCCAGCTGGGCGCCGGTGTACGGGTCCAGCTTGGTGAAGCGGCCGTTGCCGTCGGTGGCGACCGAGACGCCGAGGTTGGTCTCCTCGTCGATCCGGATCATGCCGGAGTCCTCGGGGGTGGCCAGCACCGTGTTGCCGAGCACGTAGCGGTCGTACTGGTCGGTGATCCACGCCTTTGAGGCCTGGTTCGGGGAGCCCGCGACGGCCAGCAGGGCCTCCTTGAGCGCCTCGCCGGTCGCCGGGCGCAGCAGCCGCCCGGCGGTCGGGGCGTCGGCCTGCAGCGCGTCCTGCCAGCTCGGGCGGGCGTACGGGCGCTGGTAGACCGGGCCGTCGTGGGCGACGGTGCGCGGCGGCACGTCGACGACCTGCTCGCCGTGCCAGAAGATCTCCAGGCGCTCGCCGTCGGTCACCTCACCGATGACGGTGGCGATGACGTCCCACTTCTCGCAGATCTCCAGGAAGCGGTCGACCTTGCCGGGCTCGACGATGGCGCACATGCGCTCCTGCGACTCGCTCATGAGGATCTCCTCCGGCGAGAGCGTCTTGTCGCGCAGCGGCACGGTGTCCAGCTCGATCCGCATGCCGCCGGAGCCGGCCGAGGCCAACTCCGAGGTGGCGCAGGAGAGTCCGGCGCCGCCGAGGTCCTGGATGCCGAGCACCAGCTTCTCGGCGAAGATCTCCAGGGTGCACTCGATCAGGAGCTTCTCCTGGAACGGGTCGCCGACCTGGACGGCCGGGCGCTTGGCCGGGCCGGTCGCGTCGAAGGTCTCCGAGGCCAGCACGGAGACGCCGCCGATGCCGTCGCCGCCGGTGCGGGCGCCGTACAGGATGACCTTGTTGCCGGCGCCGGAGGCCTGCGCGAGGTGGATGTCCTCGTGCTTCATGACGCCCACGCACAGCGCGTTGACCAGCGGGTTGCCCTGGTAGCAGGAGTCGAAGACGACCTCGCCGCCGATGTTGGGCAGGCCCAGGCAGTTGCCGTAGCCGCCGATGCCCGCGACGATCCCGGGCAGCACGCGCCGGGTGTCGGGGTGGTCGGCCGCGCCGAAGCGCAGCGGGTCCATCACGGCGACCGGGCGGGCGCCCATCGCCAGGATGTCGCGGACGATGCCGCCGATGCCGGTGGCCGCGCCCTGGTAGGGCTCGATGTACGACGGGTGGTTGTGCGACTCGACCTTGAAGGTGACCGCGTAGCCCTGGCCGACGTCGACCACGCCGGCGTTCTCGCCGATGCCGACGAGCATCGCGTCGCTGGCCGGGGCCTTCTCGCCGAACTGCTTGAGGTGGACCTTGGAGCTCTTGTACGAGCAGTGCTCCGACCACATCACCGAGTACATCGCGAGTTCGGCGCCGGTGGGGCGGCGGCCGAGGATCTCGCGGATCCGCGCGTACTCGTCCTCCTTGAGGCCGAGTTCGGCCCAGGGCTGGACGGAGTCCGGGGTCTGCTCGGCGTTCTTGACGGTATCCAGGGACATCAGGCGTTCACCAGCTGCTTCAGGACGGACGTGAAGAAGCCCAGGCCCTCGGTGGTCGGGCCGGTGAGCGGCTCCACCGCGTGCTCGGGGTGCGGCATCAGGCCGACGACATTGCCGGCGGCGTTGGTGATACCGGCGATGTCGCGGTACGAACCGTTCGGGTTGACCTCGAGGTAACGGGCGACCACCCGGCCTTCGGCCTCCAGCTCGTCGAGGACATGCTCGTGCGCGACGTAGCGGCCCTCGCCGTTCTTCAGCGGGACGACGATTTCCTGGCCCTGCGAGTAATCACCCGTCCAGGCCGTGGTGGCGTTCTCGATCCGCAGCTTCTGGTCGCGGCAGGCGAAGTGCAGCGAGTAGTTGCGGGTGAGCGCACCGGGCAGCAGGTGGGATTCACAGAGCACCTGGAAGCCGTTGCAGATACCGAGGACCGGCATTCCGAGCCTGGCCTGCTCGATGACCGTCTCCATCACCGGCGAGAAGCGGGAGATGGCGCCGCACCGTAGATAGTCGCCGTAGCTGAATCCGCCCGGCAGGACGACCGCGTCGACCTGATGGAGATCCTTGTCACGGTGCCACAGCGCGACCGGCTCGGCGCCGGCCAGGCGCACCGCGCGCTGGGCATCGCGGTCGTCGAGCGAGCCGGGGAAAGTGACGACGCCTACGCGGGTGGTCACTTGCCCTCCTCCTCGACCCGGACGGTGAAGTCCTCGATCACGGTGTTGGCGAGGAAGGTCTCGGCGGCTTCGCGGATGCGGGCGAGGGCGGCGTCGTCCACCGGCCCTTCCAGCTCCAGCTCGAAACGCTTGCCCTGGCGGACGTCGGCGATCCCGTCGAATCCCAGACGCGGCAGCGCACGCTGCACCGCCTGTCCCTGGGGGTCGAGGATCTCCGGCTTGAGCATGACGTCGACTACGACGCGTGCCACTGGCACTCCCGGTGGTGTCGTGCGTGAAGGCGGGGGGACCTTCAGACTACCTGGGCTTTCGGGCGTGATTGCGGCCCGGACATAGCGACGCGCGTAGACCATCGACCCTTACGCGACAAGGGTTCCGGGCCTCTCCGCACCCCGCGTACCGGCCGGTTTTCCGGCCGGTTAATGCCCCGCGGCGCCCCTCGCCGAGAACACCCGAATACCCGCACTCCGGACAGATCGACCACCCCTATCCGCCGGGTATCCGCCCTCGCGAGCATCACGTGAATTTCCGGAAAAAGGAATCCGCAGCCCTTCGTATTCAGCCCCCTTTGGGTGCAGAATAGGGCGACCGGCAGCCGCGGGTGCGGCGTATCGGCATGGCTGCGAGCCTGCCCTCCTACGCCCGCTCCACCGGCCACCGGGGCACCCGGGGCACTTCCGACACCCGGCGGCCGAATTGCCCGAGAGGATTGACACCCATGGCTCAGCGTGTAGTCGTCACGCTCTCCGACGACCTGGACGGCGGCGCCGCCGCGGAAACCGTCCACTTCGGCGTCGACGGGAAGTCGTACGAGATCGACCTGTCTGCGGACAACGCCGAAAAGCTGCGGGAGGCCCTCGCCCCGTTCGTCGCGGCCGGGCGCCGCCAGAGCCGCACCGGGAAGTCCTTCCGGCGCACCGCGCTCACCCCCGACCCGGCCGCGGTCCGCGCCTGGGCCCAGTCCAACGGCATGGAGCTGCCGGCCCGCGGCCGCATCCCGAAGCACGTCTACGAGGCGTTCGCCGACGCCAACTGAGACCGGCCGCCGCCCCACCCGGCCTCCCCGGAGGGAAGGGTGGGGCGAGCACTCCGATCGATGTTGTAGAGTAATTCTCGTCGCCGCAACGGGGAAGACCCGAAGAGGCGACCGGCGCCCAGGCGCCGTGCGGACGTGGCTCAGTTGGTAGAGCATCACCTTGCCAAGGTGAGGGTCGCGAGTTCGAATCTCGTCGTCCGCTCGCAGTGTCCCCGGACACAGCAGCAGTAACCGGTACCCGGTACCGTGCAGGACAACTTCACAGCATGCGGACGTGGCTCAGTTGGTAGAGCATCACCTTGCCAAGGTGAGGGTCGCGAGTTCGAATCTCGTCGTCCGCTCCAGTGCGAAGGGCCCCCTCGACGAGGGGGCCCTTCGGCGTTTCCGCGCCCTCCGCCGTCCCCCGCCCGCCGCCGTCTGACATTTGTCACCGCCGGTCCGTGGATCCGCACCGGCGGCCGGTGACGGGACGCACTGCCCGCGCGGCCCGGCGGGCGGAACGCTGGACGCATGACCGACACCAGTCACCCCGCGCCCGTCATCGAGGCGGCCGGGCTCCGCCGCCGCTACGGACCGGCCGGCGACCGCGGCTTCGACGCCCTGCACGGCCTGGACCTCACCGTCCGCCGGGGCGAGCTGTTCGCGCTGCTCGGCACCAACGGCGCCGGCAAGACCTCCGCCATGGAACTGCTGGAGGGCCTGGCGGCGCCGACCGCCGGCCGGGTCCGGGTGCTGGGCCTGGACCCGTACCGGGAACGGGCCGCACTGCGGCCGAGAATCGGGATCATGCTGCAGGAGAGCGGGTTCCCCGGTGACCTCACGGTCGCCGAGACCGCCCGCAGCTGGGCCGGCCTGACCAGCGGCGCCCGGCCGGTCGACGAGGCCCTGGACCTGGTCGGTCTGCGGCACCGCCGCGACGTACGGGTCAAACAGCTCTCGGGCGGCGAGCGGCGGCGCCTGGACCTGGCGGTGGCCCTGCTGGGCCGGCCGGAGGTGGTGTTCCTGGACGAGCCCGGCAGCGGGCTCGACCCCGAGGCCAGGGCCGCCGTCCGGCAGCTGGTCCGCCGGCTGCGCGAGCGGGGCACCACCGTACTGCTCACCACGCACGACCTCCGGGAGGCCGAGGAGCTGGCCGACCGGCTGGCGATCATGCACCACGGCCGGATCGTCACCGGCGGCACCGTCGCCGAGGTGATCGCCGAACACCCCGCCCGGATCACCTTCGAGCTCCCGGAGCGCTGCGGACCGTACGGGACGCTCGGGCTGCCGGCGCTGGACGGCGCCGAGGTCACCGCCGAGGGCCGCCGGATCACGGTCCGCACCTCCGCCCTGCAGACCGTCCTCACCACGCTGCTGGGCTGGGCCGCCCGGCACGGGATCACGCTGGCCGGGCTGGACGCCCGCAGCGCCTCGCTGGAGGAGGCCTTCCTGGCCGTCGCGGCCGGGTCCGCCGGTGCTCCCCCGGCCGCCGGTGCCCCGGAGACCGCCGGTGCCCCCGCCGCCTCGCCGATCGGAGACGCCCGATGACCGCCACCACCGCACCGGCCGGGACCGCCGCGGCCACCCCCACGACCACCACCCGCCGGCTGCTCGCCCTGGGCCGGGCCGAGGGCACCCTGCTGCTGCGCAACCGGACCGCGATGTTCACCGCCGTCGCACTGCCGTTCCCGCTGGTCGCCGCCGTCCGGGGAGTGCTGCAGCAGGAAGCCGCCACCTCCCCGGGACTGGACGTGGACGCCGCCATGGTCACCGGCGTCACCGGGATCGTGCTGCTGTTCGTCGTCCACTACAACCTGACCGCCGCCTACGTGGCGCGCCGCGGCGAACTGGTGCTCAAGCGGCTGCGCACCGGCGAGGCCAGGGACCTGGAGATCCTGGCCGGCACCGCGCTGCCGTCGGTGCTGCTGGCCCTGGTGCAGTGCGCGGCGCTCGGCGTGGCGGGGGCCGTGCTGCTGGACCTGCCGGTGCCGGTCAACCCGCTGCTGGCGGTCGCGGGGTTCGGGCTGTCGGTGGTCCTGCTGGTCGGGCTGGCGGCCCTGTGCAGCGCGTACACCCGGACCGTGGAGAGCGCGGGCGTCACCACCCTGCCGGTGCTGCTGGTCGCCCAGTTCGGCTCCGGCCTGATGTTCCCGCTGGAGGTGATGCCGGACGGCCTCGCGGACCTGTGCCGGGCCCTGCCCACCACCCCGGCGTTCCTGCTGCTGCGGATCGGCTGGTCCGGCACCGACGGCTCGGCGCCCGCGACCGGTTTCGCCGGCAGCTGGGGTGCGGCCGCCCCGCAGCTGGGCCTGGCCGTGCTCTGGGCGGCCGCCGCCTGGTGGGCCGCCCGCCGCTGGTTCCGCTGGGAGCCCCGCCGCTGAACCCCACTGCTGCACCCCACTGCTGCACCCCGCGCGGCTGGCCCCGCGCGGGCCCGCCGGGGTAGGAAGAGGGCCGGACCGTGCGGGTGGGAGGGGACGACATGGACCTGCGGCGACCGCTGCAGCGCTGGCGGGCCTGCGGCAAACCGCAGCGCACCGAGATCTACATCCGCTGGTCGCTCTACCTGATGGCGCTGATCCAGCCGCTGGCCGTACTGGCCCTGCTCGGCAACCCCGAGGGCTCGGCGCTGCCCCGGCCGGTACTGGCGGCCTCCCTGACCGCCTCGCTGGCGGGCACCGTGATGTCGGTGGCCCTGTTCCGGCCCGCGCTCGCCCACTACCTGGGCCGCTCCGCCCGTCCCACCGGCCGGGTGGCCGCCTCCACCGTGCTGACGGTCGGCTGCGCATGGGCGGTGCTGCTGCTCGGCCCGGCCGCCCCGGACGGCGCTCCGCCGCCCCACACCGCGCTGGTCGCCACCTCGCTGGTGCTCTGGTTCGCCCCCGTCTCGATCGCCCTGACCGACCGCGGCGCCGCCGCCCTGGCCGCCGCCGGCGCACTGCTGCTCACCGCCCCCGCCCTGCTGCTGTCCGGGACGGCCCCGGCGACCGCGGCCGGCCTGCTGGCCGGCGCCGGCCTCTCGATGGCCCTGATCGCCGTCACCTGCCGCTGCTCGGCCTGGCTGGCCGCGGTGGTCTGGGAACTCGACGGCGCCCGCGAACGGCAGAGCCGGCTGGCGGTCGCCGAGGAGCGGCTGCGGTTCTCCCGCGACCTGCACGACGTGCTCGGCCGCAACCTCACCACCATCGCGCTCAAGAGCGAACTGGCCGTCCAGCTCGCCCGCCGGGGCCGTCCGGAGGCGGCCGACCAGATGACCGAGGTGCAGCGGATCGCCCAGGAGTCCCAGCGCGAGGTGCGCGAGGTGGTCCGGGGCTACCGCACCGCCGACCTCCGGGCCGAGGTGGCCGGCGCCCGGTCGGTGCTGCGCGCCGCCGGGGTCGACTGCACGGTCGACCTCGGCCCCGACCCGGCCGCCCTCCCCGCGGTCGCGCAGTCGGTGCTCGGCTGGGTGGTCCGCGAGGCGACCACCAACGTGCTGCGGCACAGCGAGGCCGGGCACTGCACGGTCCGGCTGCGGACCACCGGCGGCCTGGCCGTGCTGGAGGTCGAGAACGACGGTGTGCCGCCCGGCCGCAAGGACACCGGACAGCCCGGCACCGGCCTGGCCGGCCTCGGCGAGCGGCTGGCCGCGCACGGCGGCGGCCTGACGCTCCCGGCGGCGGCCCCGGGCGGGTTCCGGCTCACCGCGACGCTCCCGCTCACCAGCCCCGCGCCGGCCCCGGAGGTGGCCGCCCGATGACCGCACCCGTACGCGTCCTGCTCGCCGACGACGAACACCTGATCCGGGGGGCGCTGGCCCTGCTGCTCGGGCTGGAGAGCGACCTGGCCGTGGTGGCCGAGGCCGCGACCGGCCCCGAGGCGCTCGCCATGGCCAGGGCGCACCGGCCGGACGTCGCCGTACTGGACCTGCAGATGCCGGGGCTGGACGGCATCGAGGTGGCCGCCGAGCTGCGGCGGACCGTCCCGGAGTGCCGGGTGATGATCGTCACCGGGCACGGGCGGCCCGGCCATCTCAAGCGGGCGCTGGCGGCCGGGGTCCGCGGTTTCCTGCCGAAGACGGTCTCCGCGGCCGACCTGGCCGGGATCATCCGCACCGTCCGGGCGGGCGGCCGGTACGTCGACCCGGAGCTGGCCGCGGACGCGATCAGTGCGGGCGACAGTCCGCTGACCCCCCGGGAGACCGACGTCCTGGAACTCGCCGCGCACGGCACCTCGATCACCGAGATCGCCGAGCGGGCCGCGCTGTCCCCCGGTACGGTCCGCAACTACCTCTCCGCGGCCGCCACCAAGCTCGGTGCGCAGAACCGCCACGCGGCCGTCCGGATCGCCCGCGAACACGGCTGGATCTGACCGGGCGGCGGCAGCGGTCCGGCCGCGGTGGCCGGACCTCTCCCGGTGCCGGGCCGGTCAGACCCAGGCGGTGCCGGTGAGGCGCTCGTAGGCCTCGGCGTACTTGGCGCTGACCTGCTCGACGACCTCGGCCGGCAGGACCGGCGGCGGGGTCTCGCCGTGGCGGTCCCAGCCGGAGGCGGGCGAGGCCAGCCAGTCGCGGATGATCTGCTTGTCGAAGGAGGGCTGGGCCCGGCCCGGCTGCCACCGGTCGGCCGGCCAGAAGCGGGAGGAGTCCGGGGTGAGCACCTCGTCGCCGATCACCAGCTCGCCGTCCAGCAGCCCGAACTCGAACTTGGTGTCCGCCAGGATGATCCCGCGCTCGCGGGCGATGTCCCGGGCCCGGCCGTAGACGGCCAGCGTGGTCTGGCGCAGGTTGGCGGCCAGCTCGGCGCCGATCCGGCGCGCGGTCTCCTCGTACGAGACGTTCTCGTCGTGCTCGCCGACCTCGGCCTTGAGCGCGGGGGTGTAGATCGGGGCGGGCAGCTCGGAGCCGTCCTCCAGGCCCTCGGGCAGCGCGATGCCGCAGACCGTCCGGTCCTCCCGGTACTCCAGCAGGCCGGAGCCGGTCAGGTAGCCGCGGGCGACGCACTCGACCGGGACCATCTCCAGGCTGCGGCAGATCAGCGTGCGGCCCTTCCAGTCGGCGGGGGCGCCGGCCGGGACCTCGGTGGAGATGACGTGGTTGGGCACGATGTCGGCGATCCGCTCGAACCACCACAGCGACAGCTGGGTGAGGATCCGGCCCTTGTCCGGGATCTCGTTGGGCAGCACCCAGTCGAACGCCGAGGTCCGGTCGCTGGCCACCATCACCAGGTCGCCGGACTCGGCCCGGTAGAGGTCGCGCACCTTGCCGGTGTGCAGGTGGACCAGGCCGGGTACCTGGACCGGCTCGGGCTTGGTGACAAATCCGCTCAAGGTCGTCTCAGTCCTCAGGGGTGGTTCGCGTTTCGGCAGGCCGCGAAGGGGAGGTCACTGCCCCCGAGTCTGTCATGGCCCGCCCGGCGGCCCGGCGGCCCGTCCCCGCCCGCCCCGGGCCGCCGGGCGCTCAGCCGTCCTTGCAGAGGTGGTCGAGCAGGTTGGCGGTGGCCCGCTGGATCCGCTCGTCGGTGTGGCCGGGCCGGTCCAGCGCCGGCGACCAGGCGAAGGTGCCGGCCGCGAAGACGTACGCACCGCTCGGCGCCCGGTAGAGCGAGGTCTCCTGGTGCGCGGGACGCCCCTCGGAGTCCCGGTACGGCGAGTGGGCGAGCAGGATCCGCTCGGTGTGCTCGGGCAGCGGCACCTTGGGGAAGTACCGGTCCGCCTCGCCCGCGACCAGGCCCGGCAGCTCGCCGCCCTCCGCCAGGCCGGTGCCCGCCCAGAGCCAGTGCGTGGTGTTGCGGGCCACCATCGGGACCGGCGCCGGGACGCTGCCCGCGTACTGGACGCCGATCAGCTGCTGCTCGGGCTCGCCGGCGTCCCGCCACAGCGCGCTGGCGGCCCCGGGCACCCCCGCCACCGGGCCGCCGCCCGGGACCCGCTGCCGCTTGCGGCAGTTGAGCAGCCGGTTGGCCTCGCCGGAGGGGCCCGCCGACAGGTCCACCCGCCAGTACATGGTGTTGGCGGACAGGAAGACCAGCGAGGTGCCGCCGTCCCGGGCGCGTTCGACGGCCCTGCGCATCGGCTCGGACCAGTACTCGTCGTGCCCGGGGAAGACCAGCGCCCGGTGCCGGTCCGGGTCGATCAGACCGGCGTGCAGGTCGGAGGCGGTCGCGTAGGAGAGGTCGTAGCCGTAGCGCTCGGCCCAGCGGATGAAGTCGTAGGCGTGGCCGACGTGCAGCGGCAGCCCGGCCCCGGCGTGCGGGCGGTCGAAGGAGACCGTCACGGCGGCCTCGGACTCGCCGACCAGCCGGCCGGCGCCGTCCCAGGCGTGGTAGAGGCTGGCGCCGGTGCTGCCGTTCTCCGGGAACAGGTTGTACGCCTGCCAGGTCACGTCCGGCAGGATCAGCAGCAGGTCGGCGGCGGTGCCGGCGGCGCCGTCCGCGGGGGCCGGCCGGTCCGCGAAGTCCCTCACGGTGAACGGGATGTGGCTGCGGTGCCGGTTGTCCGCGGTGGTCAGCACCGCGACGTACGCGCCGGGCCGCCAGTGCGGCGGGACCTGCAGCCGCCAGGACTGCCACCAGTGGTGGCAGGAGACCGTCCGGCCGACCACCAGCGGCGCGGCCTGCGCCAGTCCGGCGATCAGCGGGCTGGAGGTGATCAGATGGGCGCCGTCGCCGCCGTAGTGGCCGATCCGGTAGACGTCCACGGTGAACTCCCGCGGCGGGTTGACCGTGACCCGGAAGTCGACCGAGCCGCCGGGGCGGATCACCCCGGCCGAGGCGAAGCCCTTGATCTGCTGGTCGACGTCGTCGGAGTTCTTCGGGGTGCCGACCGGCGGCTTCGGCCGCGGCCCGGCCAGCGGCTCCTGGCCGGGGGCGTCCACGCTGACGTACCAGGGGACGGCGGCCTCGACGCCCGCCAGGTACTCGTCCGGACTGCGCAGCCAGGGCAGCGGCCCCTGCCCGAAGGGGTCGGACACGCTGTGCGCCAGCGTGGCGGACTCCCAGCGGCGGTCGAGTTCTCTCCCCACGCGCCCTCCCCAACCAGCGAGTCGCACACCCCCCCGTGTGGCAATTGCCATGCGGATGTGCGTGCGGTCCAGCACACCACACAATGCTGGCGCTGTGTCACCCAACGGTAGCAATTGGTGGCCGGGAACCCGGTGGCCCGGAGTGTCCCCGGCCGCGGGGGCCGGTCAGCCGGGCAGCCGGACCGGGCGCTCCAGCCGCACCCCGGCCGCCTCCAGCCAGGCGCGCAGCGGCTTGTCCTCGCCCTGCTCGACCGCCCGGGCCACCGCCGCGGCCGGCTCGCCGCGGCGGCCACCCGTCATGACCAGCACCGGACCGTCCAGCCAGTCCAGCCCCGGGGTGGCGACCCCGGTGTCGACGGCGGCGCAGCAGACCATCGCGGTCACGTGCTCGACCAGCAGTTCGCGTCCGCTGCGCACGGGTGGCAGCGGGGGCGCGACCCGGGCGGCGCGCGCCACCTGGCCGGCCAGTGCGGCGGCCAGCGCCTCGCTCCCGCCGGCGGCGAGCCGGGCCAGCAGCCGGGTCAGGGTGGGGGCGGCGGCGGGGCCGGCCGGGCCGGCGCCGTCCAGCGCCGCCTGCAGGGCGACGGCCTGCGCCCGCCAGCCGCGGTCGACCACCTCGGCCGGGTAGTCGGCCCAGTCCAGCGGCTGCCAGCCGCCTTCGGGCGGCTCGTGCAGCAGGCCGGCGGCGACCAGTGAGACGGCCTCGTCCACCAGGCCGGGCTCCTCGAGCAGGTCGCAGGCGGGGCGGTCGCCGAGCCGGCTGCCGTAGCCGTCGGCGAGGCGGTCGCGGCGGGAGAGTTCGGTGAGGGCGGAGACCACGCCGGCGTTCAGGTGGGCGGGGTGGCGGCCGAGCCGCCAGGCGGGCAGGGCGACCCGGGTGAGCAGCCGGTCCCAGCCGGCGTAGGCGAGGCCGACCTGTTCCTGGGCGGCGATCCGCAGGCCGTAGTCGACGGCCTTGGCCTGTTCGGAGGCCCAGCCGGCGACGGCCCGCTCGAGTTCGGCGGAGTGGTGGCGGCAGGCGGCGAGCAGCAGGCGGTTGATCCGGTCGATCAGGGCGGCGGGGCCGCGGTGGCGGGTGCCGAGGGCGGCGTCCAGCCCGCGGACGAAGCGGCGGGCGGCGGCGATCTCGGGGTCGGCGGAGGCCGCGGCCCCGGCCACCACGGGGGCGAGCAGGGCGCGCAGTTCGGCGGCGCGCATCCACCACAGGAAGGGCGAGCCGATCACCAGGACGGGGGCGGGGGGTGTGGCGCGGCGTCCGCCGCGGGGCGGGCGGCCGTCCTCCAGCCAGCTGTCGCAGTCCGGGGTGAGCGAGATGCCGGACGGGGCCGGGACGTCGAGCCGGTCGGCGAGCTCGCCGATCAGGCGGTGGAGCTCGGGTGCGGCCGTCTGCGGCAGCGGGACGGCGGGGGTGACGGGCGGCTCGGCCCGCCGCTGGGAGCGGGCCACCAGGCCGGCCAGCAGCAGGGTGACGGCGGCGACGCCGAGGACGGCCCAGCGGATCGCGTCCCACCAGGGCGCGTCCGGCGAGCCGGGTGCCCCGATCCGGCCGGTGGTCCGGCCGGCGAGCAGCACCGCGCCGAGGGCGGCGGGCAGCACGGCGGCGCCCAGGGCCAGTCCACGGACCCTCAGCACGGCCTGGGCACGTGCGCGGGCAGCGTGAGCAGCGGCCATACGGCGCGACACCCCCTTCGCGGCGCTCGGCTGCCGGGTCGGCCGGTGGTCCGGGGGACCATCGGTCGGGGCACCCGAGACCTCTCGGAAACGATCAATATCCGAACGGGAAACGGCGGAGCCGGCCCCCGGTTGTGCATCTTGTGCGGCACTTCTGACAGTTTTGACGCCCGCGTGCGGTTGCGTGTTCCGGATCGCCCGGGTTTCCACCCGTCCTGGTGACGGCGCCCGCACACCGGCGGCCCCCAGCATCCCCCCGGCACGGTGCCGCCACCGGCGGCGTCCGCAGCGGCTCCCAGCAGGTCGCGGCGATCCAGCGCACCCTACGGCGGTCCGCGGCGTCCCGTCAGCCGGATACCCAAGGAGTCACCCGATGGAGGGGAAATCCTGCGCCGGCCGCGCCCGGGGCGGGCTCCGGGAAATCCGCAGGGCGCCGCCGCCGGACGGGTGGCCCGGTGACGGCGCCCTGGTCGGCGCGGGTGGTGCGGGTCAGCCGGCGGCCGCCTCGCGCGCGATGTCGGTGCGGTACTGGGCGCCCTTGAAGCCGATCCGGGCCACTTCGCGGTACGCCCGGTCGCGGGCCTCGGCCAGGTCGGTGCCGACCGCCGTGACGGACAGCACCCGGCCGCCCGCGGTGAGCACCCGGCCGTCCCGGTCCGCCCGGGTCCCGGCGTGCAGCACGTACCCGGTGCCGTCGGCGGCGTCCGCCTCGTCCAGGCCCTCGATCACGTCACCGGTGCGCGGGTCGGCCGGGTAGCCCTCGGAGGCCATCACCACGGTGACGGCGGCGCCGTCGTGCCAGCGCAGCGGCTCCAGGGTGTCCAGGGTGCCGGTGGCGGCGGCCAGCAGGACGCCCGCCAGCGGGGTCTCCAGCCGGGCCAGCACCACCTGGGTCTCCGGGTCGCCGAAGCGCGCGTTGAACTCGATCACCCGGGTGCCGCGCGAGGTCAGCGCGAGACCCGCGTAGAGCAGGCCGGAGAACGGGGTGCCGCGGCGGCGCAGCTCGTCCACGGTCGGCTGCAGGACCGTCTCCAGGACCTCCTGGACCAGGCCCGCGGGGGCCCACGGCAGCGGCGAGTAGGCGCCCATGCCGCCGGTGTTGGGGCCCTCGTCGCCGTCCAGCGCGCGCTTGAAGTCCTGCGCGGGCACCAGCGGCAGCACCGTCTCGCCGTCGGTGATCGCGAAGAGCGAGACCTCGGGACCGTCCAGGAACTCCTCGATGACCACCTGCCCGCAGGCGGCGGCGTGGGCGAGGGCGGCCTCGCGGTCGGAGGTGACCACGACGCCCTTGCCGGCCGCCAGGCCGTCGTCCTTGACCACGTGGGGGGCGCCGAAGGCGTCCAGGGCCTCGGCGGCCTCGGCGGGGGTGGCGCAGACGTAGGCGCGGGCGGTGGGGACCCCGGCGCCGGCCATCACGTCCTTGGCGAAGGCCTTGGAGCCCTCCAGCCGGGCGGCGGCCGCGGAGGGCCCGAAGACCGGGATGCCGGCCGCGCGCACGGCGTCGGCGACGCCCGCGACCAGCGGGGCCTCCGGGCCGACCACGACCAGGTCGGCGGTGAGCTGCCGGGCCAGGGCGGCGACGGCCGCCCCGTCCAGCTGGTCGACCGGGTGGACCGTCGCCACCTGCGCGATCCCGGCGTTGCCCGGGGCGCAGTGCAGCTCGCTGACGGCGGGATCTTGGGACAGGGAGCGGCACAGGGCGTGTTCGCGGGCGCCGCCGCCGATGACGAGGACCTTCACGTCTGGAAGGGTAGTCGGTGGCCGTTCGGCGGCCGCTCCCGGCTCCGTCCGAAGCTCCGAACCGGACGGGCGATTCCGGCCCCGCTTTTGTGCGAACCTCCAGTCCGGCGGCCCCGGCAGGCCCCCAGGTCAGTGACCGGCGCCGCGCACGCCTCGCTCGGAAGGGTGAAATCTCGCCACCCGCCGCAACCCTCCCACCTCGTGTTCCGGAGGTGAATTCCGATAACGATCACCGCCGAAGCGCCCCCACGGTCAGCCATTTGGCGGTAAGAAGTGCTGTTGGACCGATGCCCGGCCGCGCGCCGGGACACGACACCATGGGCGGCCCGCACCCGCACGCGGCGTCGGACCGGGCCCGGCCCGGACCGGCCGGACCGGCCGTCGGACCGATGCAGCATCAGATCCACTTACCGTCGGTCCCGGTACCCTCCGGACCGCCGCAGTCACCCCGCCACAGGGAGCGCCACAGGTGAGCCAGCCGGAAATGCAGCCCGAGGAGAGTGCCTGGGGCAAGGACGTCGGCGAGGAGGACCAGCCCGCCCTGCCCGTCACCGCGCGGCGCGCCCCCACGCGCCGCCGCGCCGACCTGAGTGCGCGCCAGTTCCCGCTCGGGGACTGGGGCGAGCCCGCCGAGCGGCTGGAGGAGCTCTACCGCTGGTCCGAGGAGCGGGCGGTCGAGGCGATCGACTGGTACCGCCGGGACCGGGTCTGGAAGCGCCGCTGGGCCCGGCTGCTGCGCTTCGGCGCGGCGGCCTTCGCGGTCGCCGGGGTGAGCGGCCCGCTGGTCGCGCTGACCGGCGTGCTGGAGCGGGCGGCCGAGTGGGGGTACGTCGGACTGGCGCTGTCGGCGGCCTGCCTGCTGGCCGACCGCGCCTTCGGGCTGACCTCGGGCTGGATGCGGGACGTCTCCACCGCGCAGGCGCTCCAGCGCCGCCTGGAGGCCTTCCAGTTCGACTGGGCCTCGGAGTGCGTCCGCGAGGTGCTCGGCCCCACCGAGGGCACCGCCAGCGAGGCCGCCGAGCGCTGCCTGGGCGTGCTGCGCCGGTTCTGCGAGGACGTCTCGGACATGGTCCGCAGCGAGACCTCGGAGTGGATGCTGGAGTTCCGCGCCTCGATGACCCAGCTGCCCACCCAGGCGCCGGGCCTGTGGGGCGGCCGCAGCGAGATCGGGGTGGGCGCCCAGGTGCGGGTGCTGCCGCCGCCGGGCACCCGGCCGACCATGCCGCGCCAGCGGCCGCCGGAGGGCCCGCTGCGCTGAGCCGCGTGCCCCGGCCGGGCCGGGGCGCGCGACGGCGGGCCCGGGGGTCCGGGCCCGGCCGGTCAGGCGAAGACCACCATGGAGCCCTGGGTGACGCTCCGGGTGGCGGCCGCGTACAGCCCGGCCCAGGCGTGCCGCTCGCGGGCGTACGGGTGCAGGTCGTCCAGCGGCGGCCCGAACGGCTGCTGCAGCTCGGTCGGGCCGAGCGGGCGGGTGGGGGCCGGCGGGTTGAGCACGTCGATGCCCAGCACCGGTGCCACCGCCTGGAGTTCGCGCAGCAGCCCGAACGAGGAGCCGAGCGGGCCGCCGGCCACCAGCAGGCCGTCGTCCACCAGCGGCAGCTGGAAGTCGACCGGCACGTAGGCCCCCGCGTGGTCGAAGTGCCAGACCAGGTGGGACTGTTCGGCGGTGGACTCGAACATCTCCAGCAGCTGCTCGTAGTCGCCGCCGAGCGCGTCCACCGGGGTGATCTCGAAACCGGTGAGGCCCAGCATGTAGGCCCGGCGCAGGAAGTGCAGCGAGTCGTAGTCGAACGCGGCTATCGGCTCGACCTCCCCGCTGATCCCCGGTACGTACTGGTAGACCGGGACTTCGGGCAGTCCGTGGGCGGCGAGCACCGCGTTGTAGCGGACCAGGTCGTCCCGGAACGGGTTCTCGGGGCTGTTGGTCAGGACGTCCACGAGCGGGACGAGCCAGAGGTCGCAGGCCATGGGCCGGCTCACCCTCTCCGGTGGGCGGGCGCCGGTGCGCGGGGCACCGTCGGCGGGCGGACAATGACGGCCCACCCTACCGGCCCGGCGCCGGCTCCCCGTTCTCCGGCTGCGGCAGCCGCAGCGGGCGCCCGAACCGGCCCGGCGGGACGAAGCGCGGCTGCGGCACCCGGCCGAGGCCGGGCCCGGCCCGGCCGGCGGACGGCTCCGCCCGCCCGTCCCGCTCGGCTCCGGCCGCCGCCGGCGGGCGCCCGGACAGCGCGGTGGCCGGGGCGTCGCGCAGCAGCGCCAGCACCGAGACCGACTCCAGCGGCTGGCCGGTCAGCCGGGCCAGCAGCTCGACGGTGAAGACGTTGTACTCGTTGACCACGCGCTGGGCGCCGGTCACGTCCCGCTCCTCGATCCGGTCCACCAGCTCGCCGTGGCGGTCCCAGCAGACGCCGCCGAGGTCGCCCGCCGCCCGCAGGTACGGCGCCGCGAACATCCACGACTGCACCCGCAGCCAGCCGAGGTACTCGGCGATCCGGGCGTTGCCGAGCAGTGCCGCCGCCTCCTGCCAGAACCGCAGGTCGCACCCGACCAGCACGTCCAGCTGCCCGGCCCGGGAGGCCTGGGTGGCGGCGACCGCCCGGCGGCGCAGCGAGGGCAGCCGGCTCCAGTCGTAGCCGGGGGCGCGGACCAGCAGCTGGCGGATCGCGCTGTCGGTGAGCAGGGTCCTGGCCTCGAAGATCTCCAGGAAGTCGGCCCAGCCGAACTCGGGGACGGTGAAGCCGCGGTGGTGCTCGGCCCGGAGCAGCCCCTGGGCGGCCAGGTCGACCAGCGCCTCCCGGGCCGGGGTGGCCGAGACGCCGTACAGGTCGGCGATCTCCTTGACGGTGAAGTTGCGGCCCGCCGGGAGGCGGCCGGCCATCATCTCCTCGCGCAGCGCCTCCGCGATCTGCTCGCGCAGGCTGTTGCGCTTGATCGCGGCCCGGCCGTCCGGGCCGCCGGCCAGGCCCGCCCCGGGCAGGCCGAAGCCCGGTACGCCGAAGCCCGGCAGGGTACGGCCGGGGCCGGACCCGGACATGCTCGACTCGGGCACCCCGACCTCCCCCTCCTCCACCGGCCTGAACGCGACGCAGGCTCACCTTCTCAGAAGTTGCGCACACCCCGGCCGGGCATGTCAAGCACGGCGGGGAGCGGCCCGGGCCCCGGGCGGCGCCCCGGCCGGTACCCGCGGTCGGGGCCGGACGGTCGGGGGCGCAGGGTCAGGGGCGCGGGGTCCGCGCCGGACGGTCGGTCAGCGCTGGACCGGTGCCGGGATGCCGAGCAGCCGGTCGCGGTGCACGGGGAACTCCGACCTGGCCTTGGCCACCTCCGCGGGGTCGAACTCCACGGTGACCACCTCCTCCTCGGTGCCCGCCTCCGCCAGCACCCGCCCCCAGGGGTCGACCACCAGGCTGTGCCCGGCCTGCTCGACCCCGCCGTGGGTGCCCGCGGTGTTGCAGGCCAGCACGTACGCCTGCTCCTCCACGGCGCGGGCCCGGGCGAGCAGGGTCCAGTGCTCGCGGCGGCGGGCCGGCCAGGCGGCCGGGACCACCAGCAGTTCGGCGCCGGCGTCCAGCAGGGCCCGGAACAGCTCGGGGAAGCGCAGGTCGTAGCAGGTGGCGAGGCCGAGCCGGCCGAGGTCGGTGGCGGCGGTGACGATCTCCTGACCGGCTCCCATCACCACCGCCTCGCCGCTGTCGAAGCCGAAGCGGTGGATCTTCCGGTAGGTGTGCGCCAGCTCGCCGTCGGGGGCGAACAGCAGCGAGGTGTTGTAGATCGGGCCGTCCGGATCGCGCTCGACGATCGAACCCGCGTGCAGCCAGACCCCGGCCGCCGCGGCGGCGGCCGACATGGTCTCCACGGTCGGGCCCTCGAGCGTCTCCGCCCCGGCGCCCCAGGACTCGTAGGCGAACCCGCCCAGCGGCCAGAGCTCGGGCAGGACCACCAGGTCCGCCCCCTCCTGGGCCCGGACCAGCGCAGCGGCCCTGGCCCGCCGTTCGGCGGCCGGCTCGGAGTCGGAGACCGCGAGTTGGATCAAAGAAGCGCGCACAGTACCACCGTCCACGGCAAGAGTCCTACGATCATCACCCGAAAGCGCTGCCCTGCTGTCACCCGGCAGCGTAACGTGCGGGTAGCGCGTGCGCCCGGAAGCTCAGGAGTCTCCCCCTCCCGGGCCGCGTGGGACGGAAGCTGACGGAGGACCGGAGATACCCGTGACGGAGAACCAGACCGTGCAGGCGTACACCGACGCGTGGCTCCACTCCATCGAGTCGATATCCGAACTGCTGGCCGCGCTGCCCACCGACGCGTGGAACCGGCCCACCGAGTGCCCCGGCTGGTCGGTCCGGGACGTGGTCTCCCACATCATCGGCGTCGAGTCCGAGCTGCTCGGCGACCCCCGGCCGATCCACTCCCTCCCGCGCGACCTGCGGCACGTCACCGGCGAGTTCGCCCGGTACATGGAGCTGCCGGTCGACAAGCGGCGCTGCCACACGCCGGTCGAGCTGACCGGCGAGCTGGAGTACACCGTCATCCGGCGCAGCCGGGCCCTGCGGGGAGCCAAGCAGGGCCCCGACGACCTGGTCCGCTGGCCGGCCGGGCCGCTCTCCCGGGACGTCCCCTACAGCCAGCTGCTGCGGACCCGGGCGTTCGACGTCTGGGTGCACGAGCAGGACCTGCGCCGCGCACTGGGCGTCCCGGGCAACCTGGACTCGCCCGCGGCCGCGGTCACCCGCGACTTCCTGGTCGAGGGCCTGCCCCGGGTGGTGGCCAAGCTGGCCGGGGCGCCGGCCGGCGCCGCGGTCGTGGTCGACGTGACCGGACCGCTGGAGTTCCAGCGCACCGTCCGGGTGGACGAGGGCGGCCGCGCCGCCGTCGACGCCTCGGTCACCCTTGCCCCGGACGTCCGGCTCACCCTCGACTGGGAGACCTACGTCCGGCTCGCCTGCGGGCGGGTCCGGCCGCAGGCGGTGGGCGGCGCGGTCCGGGTCAACGGCGACACCGAGCTGGCCGCCCGGGTGCTGGACAACTTCGCACTGACGCCCTGATCGTCCCCACCACCGGCCGTTACATCCGGCCGGATGTACGCCCCGGGCCGCACGCCGGGGTCCGCGCTCCGCACTCCCGTTCGTCCGCACGGTGCCGGTACGCCGTCCGTTCGGCCTCGTTGTCCCGGTCGGCCCGTCACCACGAGTGAAGGAGGGGCGGCGGATGAACGACGCCGAGATGGTGTTGGTGAGGACGAGCTTCCCGGTCACCGGGCAGCCGATCCGGGTCGTCATGATCGACGGCGAGCCGTGGTTCGTCACGGCGGACGTGTGCAAGGTGCTGGGGAGGACGAACCCGAGCCAGGCCAGCAAGATCGCCGGACCGGGTGCGACCCGGACCGTCAACGGGCGCGTGATTTCCCTAGACCTGACTGAGGGTAATGACGAAACCGCAGGTGGGAAACCCTACGGGCGCGGTAACCCGGCGCTGAACCTGGTGAGCGAGGCGGGCCTCTTCACCTTGATCATGCGCTCCGACAAGCCGGCCGCCCGGCCGTTCCAGGACTGGGTCACCGGTGAGCTGCTGCCGTCGATCCGGCGCGGTGACACCGACGTCCGGCGGCAGCGGCACCGGATGGCGGAGAGCCTCGCCGAGGCGGTGGGCCGGCGGGTGGAGATCCTGGCGGAGGTCGACCGGGAGGGCCACGAGGGCGTCCACCTCCGCTCGGACGGGACGGTGCACTGCCGGCACGGCGAGATGGCGTTCGTGGTCCCGGGCCCCGGCGAGGACAGCGGGCCGCCGTTCGGCCCGTACTACGAGTGCCGGAGCGTCGAGCGGGTCGGGATCCGGGGCGGCCGGGCGCTGGTGCGCTGCGGTCGGCTCAAGATGGTGGACCTGGCCCGCCGGCTGGCCTCGCCGCGGCCGCCGGGCCGCGAGCCCCACCGCTCCGGCCCGCTCACCTGCGAGCTCGGCCGGGCCCGGATCCACGGCGACGCCGCCGGCATCGCCGCCCTGCTCCGCGAGGCCGGCGAACTGTAGACCCCGGACCGTGCGCCGGCGGTCGGTCGGGCGGGCGGTCAGGCGGGCCGGCCCGCCCGCCTGACCGCCCGGCGCAGCCGCAGGATCATCAGCGTGCCGCCCGCGAGCGGCAGGAACTGCCAGCAGAACGCCCACCGGTAGGTGTCCGCGGTGTACCCGGCGCCGTCCGAGAACGCGTCGAGCAGGACGCCGATGCCCAGCAGGGTGAGCATGGCGCCGATGAACCCGCCCATGTTGGCGATGCCGGAGGCGGTGCCGAGCCGCTGCGCCGGGTTGGACGAGCGGGCGTAGTCGAGGCCGACCAGCGAGGCGGGGCCGTTGCTGCCCATCACCACCAGCAGGACCACCAGCAGCCACAGCGGCGGGTGTCCGGCGGGCCAGGCCAGGGCGAGCGCCCAGCACAGCGCGGTGGCGGTGATGACGCTGAGGGTGATCGGCATCCGGGCGGCGGGTGTCCGGGAGACCAGCCGGCCGAAGACCAGCGCGAAGGCCATGTTGCTGAACACCAGCAGGGTGAGCAGTCCGCCGGCCTCGCCCCGGCTCATGCCCTGGCCCTCGACCAGGTAGGGCAGCCCCCAGAGCAGGCCGAAGGCCGAGGCGGGGAAGGCGGTGGTGAAGTGCACCCACATGCCGAGCCGGGTGCCCGGTTCCTGCCAGGAGTCGCGGATCTGCCGGCGCACGGGCGGGCGCGGCCCGGCGGCGGCAGCGCCGGCCCCGTCGGCGGTCCCGCTCTCCGGGCCCTCCCGCAGCCCGAGGGCGACCAGTGCCGCGACCGCGACGCCGGCCAGCGCGATCACCCCGAACGAGAAGGTCCAGCCCTCCCGGTGCAGTGCCTCGGCGAGCACCACGGTGGTGACCAGGTTGCCGCCCATCCCGGCGAGTCCGGTCAGCTGGGCGACCAGCGGGTTGCGGGCGGCCGGGAACCAGCGGGCGGCGATCCGCAGCACGCTGATGAAGGTCATCGCGTCGCCGCAGCCGAGCACCGCCCGGGAGCCGAGCGCCGGCCCGAACGAGGTGCTGAGCGCGAACGCCAGCTGGCCGGCGCTCATCAGCAGGACGCCCAGCAGCAGCACCCTCCGCGGCCCGAAGCGGTCGACCAGCAGGCCGACCGGGATCTGCATGGCCGCGTAGACCAGCACCTGGAGGATGGAGAAGGTGGACAGTGCCGAGGCGCCGATCCCGAACCGCTCGGTGGCGTCCAGTCCGGCGACCCCGAGGCTGGTGCGGTGCACCACGGCCAGCACGTACACCGTGCAGCCGATCGACCAGGCCAGCCAGGCGGCCCGGCCGCCGGGCGGCCCCGGCAGGGCCGGCGGCGGCGCGGTCGTGGACGCCTCGGCGGGCCCGGGGCCGGGTACGGATACGGAGCGGACGGTGCCCACGGGGTCCACGGTCATAGTGACCCCAGGCTAGTCATCCCATCAAATGATCTATTCCGCAGGGTCGGGCCGGGCCCCGGGGGGCGGCGGGCCGCCGCTCAGCCGGTCACGGTCCAGCTCACCGAACGCGTCATGAACTCGTCCCGGAAGGCCTCGTCGCGCACCCAGTCGGTGGTGTCGGTGACGGTGGCCTTCACCGTGGCCTTCTGGCCGGGGGCCAGCGGCAGCATCGCGGTGTCCAGCCAGGTCCGGTCGGGGGCCTGCGGCTCCACCGCCGCCCCGTCCACCGTCCAGTCCACCTTCAGCTGCCGCGCCCCGACCAGCTGCAGCGGGTGCACGGTCAGCCTGGTCGGACCGCTCACCGCGCCGGGCGCCGGGCTGGGCGCGTCCACCGGGCGGACCCGCCGGTAGATCTGCTCCAGGATCGCCTCCCGGGAGGGCAGGTTGTAGGTGCCGCCGAGGGTGCGCATCACCGAGTCCTCGGTGGGCCGGTAGAGCCCGTTGGCGCTGCGGTACGCGCCGACCGTGCCGCCGCCGTCCGGCGACTGCGCGTCCAGCCAGCGCCACCACTTCACCTTGGTGCGCCGCATCTCCTCGGCGTCGACGGTGGAGAGGTTGGGGTAGCCGCCGTCGTCGGGGGCGCTGTCGTACTCGTCGCCGAGCTCGCCCACGGTGTGCCCTATCTCGTGCTGGATGATCCGGCCCGCGTCCGGGCTGCCGCCGGCCAGGGTGGTCACCCCGGTGCCGCCCGCGCCGCCGTACTCGCTGGAGTTGGCGAGGGCGATCAGGTACTGCGGCCCGTCCCCCTCGCCCGCGTACCGGGCGGTGGCGGACTCGTCGGCGCACAGCAGCCGGGCGGTGCCCTCGCACCAGAAGTGCATCCCGAGCGGGGTGCTCACGCTCCGGCTGCCGCTCTCGCCCTCGGCGATGCCGGAGGACGGGGACACCACGTCGACCCGCCTTATGTTGAAGAAGTCCTGGTAGCTGCGGAACGGCTCGATCTCCATCAGCGCGCGCCAGGCCCGGTCCGCCTGGTCCCGGAACATCACCTGCTGGTCCTCGGTGTACCCGTCGCCGAGCAGGACCAGGGTGATCCGGTTGGCCGGGTCCCCGGAGCGCCTTATGTCGACGGTCGGTGCGGTCCCGGGCGCCCGCAGGTCCGCCTGCTGGGGGCTGCGCGGCGGCGCCGCGTGGTCGGTGAGCGGACCGGCCGGGGGTCCTATCACCGTGGACGGCGAGGGTGCGGCCAGCTCCAGCGCGGCGGGCAGCGCGGCGGCCGAGATCAGCACCAGCGCTGCGGTACTCCGGACGAAGCGGCCATGAGTGCCAGACGGCATACGGGTCGTCCTCGGTGCTCCGGTCACCCGGCGGGGCGCTCGGGTGGGGTGGTCGGGAAGACGTACCCCGCGCGTGTCGCGCCCGGTCGGCGGCGGACGGAAGTTCGCCCCATGGGAGCAAGGCCTCACCGGTTCGGCGCACCCCGGCGCGACAACGGCCGGCCGGACGGCGTCCGCGGCGCCCTCCGGCCCGGGGCTCAGCGGCTGCGCAGCGCCTGCAGCGGGTCGGTACGGGCGGCCCGGACCGCCGGGTACAGCCCGGCCAGCAGCCCGACCAGGCTGCCGATCAGCGGGGCCGGCAGGGTGGTCAGCGGCTGCAGGACGGCGGTCCACTGCCGTACGGCGGCGACGCCGACGACCACCAGCACGCCGAGGCCGGTGCCGATCAGTCCGCCGAGCGTGCCCAGGGCGGTGGACTCGGTGAGGAACTGCGCGGCGATGTGGTGGGTGCGGGCGCCCAGCGAGCGGCGCAGGCCGATCTCCTCGGTCCGTTCAAGCACCGCGACCAGGGTGGTGTTGGCGATCCCGACCGCCCCCACCACCAGGCAGATCGCCGCCAGGGCCAGGAACAGGCCGGTCAGGTCGGAGGTGACGTGGTCCCGGAGGCTGTGCGGGTCCGGCGGCGGGGTGACGGTGAGCCGTTCGGCCGCGTCCGGGCGCAGCGCCACCGCCAGTTGGGCGGCGACCACCGGGGCGGCGCCGGTCCGGGTGGCGGCCAGCAGGTGGGCGGCCTGCTCGTCGCCGAGGCCGGGATTGCCGAAGCGGTCCAGCGCGGTGGTGCTGGGGATGATCAGGCCGAGCAGGGTGTCCGGCAGCCGTTGGACGTCCCGGTAGACGCCGACCACGGTGTAGGGCAGGCCGTCGATGAAGACCGCCGGCTGGGCGTCCAGCCGGGTCACCCCGAGCCGGCCGGCGGCCGCCTCGCTGAGCAGCACCACCGGCAGCCTGGCCTGCTCGACGTAGCGGTCCAGGGTCACCCCGGCGGCCAGCGCCGGCCCGATCGCGGCGACCGCGCCGGGGGTGGCGGCGAACACCGACAGGCCCTGTCCGGCCGTGCCGTCGGCGGTCGGCGAGGACGAGATCCGCAGGCCGTCCGCGGGCACCCGCCACCAGACGCCCGCCGCGCTGACCCCGTCGATCGCGCCGGCCCGGGCGTCGGCGTCGGCGGGGAAGCTGGTCGGCGGCCTGGCGCCGGGGGCGAGGCCGTCCTGCGCCGGGTGGTCGGTGACCGTGACGGTGGTCGCCTTGGTGAGGTCGAACTGGCGGCCGATCTGTCCGGCGGCGGTGGCGGTCAGCCCGAGCACGGCCACGAACGCGCCGATGCCGAGGACGGTGCCGAGCATGGTCAGCACCGACCGCCCGGGCCGCTGGAGCACCCCGGCCAGGGCCTCGGCGACCAGGTCGACGGGGCCCAGCCGGGCCGGTGCCACGGGCAGCGCCGACCGGGCACCGGCGGACCGGGGAATGGCGGACCGGGGATCGGCGGACCGGGCCATCTCAGGCCGCCACCGGCTCGCTCAGCCGACCGTCCGCGATCCGCACCGCCCGGGGCGCCCGGGCGGCCACCGCCGGGTCATGGGTGATCACCACCAGGGTGTAGCCCTCCTGGTGCAGCCGGTCGAAACGCTCCAGCACGGCCGCGGCGTTGGCCGAGTCCAGGTTGCCGGTCGGCTCGTCGCAGAGCAGCAGGCTGGGCCGGTTGACCAGCGCCCGGGCGATGGCGACCCGCTGGCGTTCGCCGCCGGAGAGCGTAGTCGGCAGCGCATCCGTCCGGTGGCCGAGTCCGACCTGCTCCAGCGCCGCCCGGGCGGCCCGCCGGCGCAGCGCCCGCGGGGTGCGGTTGTAGACCTGGGCCAGCAGCACGTTCTCCTCGGCGGTGCGGTGCGGGAGCAGGTGGAAGGACTGGAAGACGAAGCCGATCCGGCGGCCGCGCAGGGCCGAGCGGTCCCGGTCGCGCAGGCCGGCGGTGTCGATGCCGTCCAGCTCGTAGCGGCCGGTGGTCGGGGTGTCCAGCAGCCCGAGCAGGTGCAGCAGCGTCGACTTGCCGGAGCCGGACGGTCCGGTGACCGCCACGTACTCGCCCTGACGGATCGTCAGATCGCAGGGGTGCAGGGCGGTGACCGGTGGCGGACCGGGGTGGCTGCGGCCCACCCCGGCCAGCCGGATGACCGGCGGAGCAGCCTGCGGATCCGCCTGCCCGGCCACCCCGGGGTCCAGGTCAGGGGCCGCCGCGAGGACCGCTTCCGGAGCCGTACGCGGTGTGCTCACCGGCCGACCGCCACCTGGTCGCCCTCGGCCAACTCCGCGTCGCCGACGGCGTTCACGCCGACGTACCCGTTGGCGCTGACCCCGGTGGCCACCGGGACGGTGATCCGGTGGCCGGCGGCGGCCACCCTGGTGACGGCGGTCCGCCCGGACGCGTCGGTGAACACCGCCGCCACCGGCACGCTCAGCACCGGCTCGGGCCGGGCGCCCCGCAGCACGGTGATCCGGACGTTCTGGCCGCTGAACGCCGGGGGTAGCGGTTCGGCCGGGGCGATCTGCAGCGGCACGAACGCGAGGGCCTGCGGGCCGCCCTGGGCCGGGGCCCCCGGGTTGGCGCCGGCCGGTCCGGCGGCGGGCCCGGCGGCCGGTCCGCCGATCGCGATCACCCGGCCGGCCGGTGGTGCGGTGGTCGGGGAGCCCAGCTCCGCGACGGTCCCCCGGACGGTCCGGCCGGTCGCCTCCGAGAGGATCTCGACCTCCATCCCCGGGGTGATCCCGGCCGCCTGCGCCGGACCGAGCTGGCCGGTCACCGCCAGCTGCCCGCTGGTGAGCGAGAGCAGCGGGCCGGACACCGGCGATCCGACCGGGGCGTTCACCGCGGTGACCACGGCGGGGAGTTCGGGCAGGAAGACCACCTCGCCGGCCGGCACCATCGGGCCGTTCACCGCCTGGGCCTGCGCCAGCGTCTCGCGGTCCTCGGCCAGTTTCCGCCGGGCGGCGGCGAGTTGCTGCTCCGGGCCGGCGGCGGGCGGGGCCGCCGCGCCGGACGCCCCGGTGCTGCCGGTGCCCGCGGGGGCGGCGGCGCCGGCGGCCTGCTGCGCCTTCAGCGCGTCGATCGCCTGCTGGTCGGCCTCGACCGCCTTGCGGGCGGCGTCGACGGCCTGCTGGGTGGCGGCGCCGGTGATCGGCGCGCGGTATCCGAGGTGCCGGTAGTGGCCGGTGACGGCCTCGGCGGTCCCGGGGCCGTACGTGCCGCTCGGGTCGCCGCCGCGGTCGTACCCGAGCTGTGCCAGCGCGGCCTGCAGCTCGGCCACGTCGGGGCCGGTGCTGCCGGGCTTGATGTCCCGGTAGGCCGGCACCGGGCCGCGCAGGACGAACAGCGGCTGCCCGGACACCTCCGCGAGCAGCTGCCCGTTGGCGACCTGGTCACCGGACCTGACGGCGAGCCGGGAGACGTAGAGCTGGGTGACGTCGGCGGAGGCCGCCACCGGTGTCACGTTGTACTGGGTCGGCGGGTAGACCTGGCCGCGGGTGACCGTGGACTGGGCGAGGACCTGCCGGGTGACCGGGGCGGTGAGCAGGGTGAGGGGCGGCGGTGCGGTGTCGGCGGCGCGTTCCGCGGGCGATTTGACCAGCGAGGACGCGGCCAGGCCGCCACCGGCCAGCACCGCCGAGACCACGGTCACCGCCAGCAGGGTCCGTCGGCGCCGGGCCATCCGGGAGGCGCCTGCGGGCGGGGCGTCGACGCTGTCCCGGACCTCGTCCGGCTCGCTCGGCTCGCTCAATTCCAGATCCCCGGTTGCTCGGACGCGCCCCGACAGTGCCGGTCACGGAAGTGTCTTCCGGATACCGTTCGTGCTGCCAATTCGGTATGCGGGTCCGGCAGTTACGCGTCGTTCGCGGCCCCCGCATTTCGAACGGGCAAAGCCTACCCGCCGGTTGGGCGGAATTCGGGTCGTTCGGCGAAGCCGCCGGGCGGCCCGGCCGGGCGCCGGGGGTCAGGCCCGGCAGCGGGGGTCAGGCCCGGCAGCGGGCGTGGAGCAGCAGATGGGTGCCCAGTCCGAGCAGCAGGCCCCAGAAGGCCGCGCCGATACCGAACAGGCTCATTCCCGAGGCGGTGGCGAGGAAGGTCACCACAGCCGCGTCGCGGCCCTTCTCGTCCCCGACGGCCGCCGCCAGGCTGCCCTGGAAGGAGGCGAGCAGGGCGACCCCCGCGATCACCGCGATCAGCGCGTGCGGCAGGCCGGTGAACAGGCTGACCAGGACCCCGCCGAAGCTGCCCACCACCAGGTAGAGGACGCCGGCCGACATCCCCGCGATGTAGCGGCGGCGCGGGTCGGGGTGGCTCTCCGGGCTGGTGCAGATGGCCGCGGTGATCGCCGCCAGGTTGACCCCGGGGGAGCCGAACGGCGCCAGCAGCACGGACAGTCCGCCGGTCGCGCCGATCAGCAGCCGGTCGTCCGGCCGGTACCCCGAGGCCCGCATGATGCCGAGGCCGGGGGCGTTCTGGGAGGCGAGCGCCACGATGGTGAGCGGCAGGGCCAGGCCGACCGCGGCCGACCAGGAGAAGCCCGGGACGGTGAGGACCGGCACCGTGGGTCCGCCCGCGCCGAGGTTCAGCGGGAGTCCCACGGTGGCCGCGGCCAGGGCCGCCCCGGCCAGCAGGGCGATCGGTACCGCGTACCGCGGCACCAGCCGCTTGGCCAGCAGGAAGGCGGCGAAGCAGCCCAGCACCAGGACCGGGGCGCCCCGGAGTTCGGTGAAGATCCCCGCCCCGAAGGTGAACAGGATGCCCGCCAGCATCGCGTTGACGATCCCGGCCGGGATCGCCCGGATCAGCCGGCCGAACAGCCCGGTCACCCCGAACAGCGCCACCACGGCGCTGCTCAGCAGGAAGGCGCCGACCGCCTCGCGGTACGGGTACGCGCCGAGGCTGCCGACCAGCAGGGCCGCGCCCGGGGTGGACCAGGCGGTGATCACCGGCGTCCTGGTCCACCAGGAGAGCAGCAGGCAGGTCAGCCCGCTGCCGATCGACACCGCCCAGATCCAGGACGCGGTGCGGGCCTGGTCCAGGTGGCCCGCGGCGGCGGCCGCGAGCACCACCACCAGCGGTCCGGAGAAGGACACCGCGATGCACACCAGGCCCGCGAGCAGCGCCGGGAGCGAGACGTCCCGGCGCAGCGAGGGCCGGGGGCAGGGGGGTGCCGCGGGCTCGGCGGGTTCGACGGCGGGGCGCTGGACTATCGACGGGTCGGCCACCCGAGCAGTATCCCCGGCGGCCGCCCGGGGTTGCCGGAAAATAGTTCGCGACCACCTGCAACCGCCGCCGGGCACGGACGTCTATGAGGGGGAAGGGCACGCAGAGAACGGAACCGGCGGCAACTGGCTGGGGGACCGACGCGTCGAAGGCCTTCACCTCACCCGTTCCGCACACCCGAGCAAGGATTCCGCCGCCATGCGTGCGCCCGTTATCTCCCGTTCTGCCCGTATCGTCGCCACCGCCGCCGTGCTCGTCCTCGGGGCCGGTCTCCCGCTGACCGCCGGAGCCGGCAGTGCCTGGGCCGTCTGCGGGGCCGACGCGAAGCCGGGGTCCGGCGTACCGCGCCCCGCCGAGCACCGCGGCGAGCTGACCGTCACCGCGCTCGCGGCCCCGGCCGCCGTCACGGCCGGCGGCAGCGCCGTCGAGTTCCCGATCCGGATCACCAACGGCACCGACGCGCCGTACGAGCGGGTCGAGCCCTCGATCAGCTTCTTCAACCCGGCCACCGGCCCGGCCTTCGGCGTCCGGGACTTCACCGCGGGCTGGCGGACCGGGGCCGGCTGGCACCGCCTCGCCCTGCAGAACGGCTGCACCCTGGGAGTGGTCAACGAGGACGGCGAGCTGCCGCTGCTGAAGCTCGCACCGGGCGAGTCGACGGACCTCACCTTCCGGGTGGCCGTCCCGGCGGCGGCTCCGCGGAACCTGACCGGGGTCACGGTCACCCTGGTCGCGACGGCCGAGGACCTCAAGACCGGCACCGCCGCCGGGCACCTGGCCGTCGTCCACCCGAAGCCGGCTCCCGGCCCGTCCACCCCGGCGCCCCGGCCGTCCGCCCCGGCCCCGGCGCCCGCTGCCACCGGAGGCGCCCCGGCCCCGGCTGCCGCGGTCACCGCGCCCCGGCCGTCCGCCCCGGCCGCGCCCGGCCCGACCGGGACGCTGGCCGAGACCGGGCCGAGCGCCCCGCTCGGCTTCCTGTTCGCCTCCGCCGCCGGCTGCCTCGCACTCGGCCTCGGCGTGCTCTACACCGTCCGCCGGGCCGCGCGGCGGTAGCCGGACGGCGAAGGGCCCCGCTCCCCTGCCCGGGGTAACGGGGCCCTTCGCCGTGCTCCAGGGCGGTCAGCCCCAGGTGATCAGGCGCTTCGGCTGCTCCAGGATGGCCGCGACGTCCGCGAGCACCTTGGAACCGAGCTCGCCGTCGACCAGCCGGTGGTCGAAGGAGAGCGCCAGCGTGGTGACCTGGCGCGGCACCACCTTGCCCTTGTGCACCCACGGCAGGTCCCGCACCGCGCCGAAGGCCAGGATGGCCGCCTCGCCGGGGTTGAGGATCGGGGTGCCGGTGTCGACGCCGAAGACGCCGACGTTGGTGATGGTGACCGAGCCGCCCTGCATGTCCGCCGGGGAGGTCTTGCCCTGCCGCGCCGTGTCGATCAGGTCACCGAGCGAGACGGCGAGCTGCGGCAGCGTCTGGGAGCCGGCGTCCTTGATGTTCGGCACGATCAGACCGCGCGGGGTGGCCGCGGCGATACCGAGGTTGACCTGGCCCTTGAGGACGATCTCCTGGGCCGCCTCGTCCCAGCTGGCGTTGACCTCCGGGTGGCGGCGGATCGCCGTCAGCAGCGCCTTGGCGACCAGCAGCAGCGGGCTGACCCGCACCCCCTGGCCCAGCTCGCCGCTCTCCTTGAGCCTGCGCACCAGCTTCATCGTGCGGGTCACGTCGACCTGGACGAACTCGGTCACGTGCGGCGCGGTGAACGCCGAGGAGACCATCGCCGCGGCAGTCGCCTTGCGGACGCCCTTGACCGGGATCCGCACGTCGCCCGCGAACGGGCCCGGAGCCGAACCCGCGACCGGACCGGCACCCGCGTCGGCGGCCGCCGCCGGCCGGGGCGCGGCGGCCGGAGCCGGCGCCTCGGCCACCGGGATCCCGACCTGCGGGGCCGCCGGGACGACGGCGGAGTGCACGTCCTCGCGGGTGATCACCCCGCCGGGGCCGGTCGCCACCACGGTCCGCAGGTCGATGCCGAGGTCCTTGGCGAGCTTGCGCACCGGGGGCTTGGCCAGCGGGCGGTCCCCTTCGACGGCCGGCGCCTGAGCCGGGACCACCGGCACGGGCACCGGAACCGCGATCGGGGCCACCGGAGCGGCGGCCACCGGGGCAGCAGCCACCGGGGCGGCGGCGGGCGCGGCCGTCGTACGGCGGGCCCGGCGCTGGGTGCCGCCGGTCCGCGGCCCGTACCCGACCAGCACCTCGCGGCGCTCCGGGACCGCCTCGGCCTCGGCCGGGGCGGCGACCGCGACGGCGACGACCGGGGCGGCGGCGGCCGGCTCGGCCGGGGCCGCACCCGCGACCGCCACCGAGATGATCGCGGTGCCGACGTCGACCGTGCTGCCCTCGGGGAAGAACAGCTGGTCGACGGTGCCGGTGAACGGGATCGGCAGCTCGACCGCCGCCTTGGCGGTCTCCACCTCGCAGACGACCTGGCCGTCCGTGACGGTGTCACCGGGCTTGACGAACCAGGTGAGGATCTCGGCCTCGGTCAGGCCCTCGCCGACGTCCGGCATCTTGAACTCGCGGAGCGAGCGAACTTCGGTGGTCACGGCTCTCGCTCCTCTCAGAACGCCAGGGCGCGGTCGACGGCGTCCAGCACCCGGTCCAGGTCCGGCAGGTAGGTCTCCTCGACCCGCGACGGCGGGTACGGGGCGTGGTAGCCGCCGACCCGCAGGACCGGGGCCTCCAGGTGGTAGAAGCAGCTCTCGGTGAGCCGGGCGGCCAGCTCGGCGCCCAGGCCCATGAAGACCGGCGCCTCGTGCACCACGATGGCGCGGCCGGTGCGCTTGACCGACTCCTCGACGGTGGCGAAGTCGATCGGCGAGATCGAGCGCAGGTCGACGATCTCCAGCCGGCGGCCGTCCTCCTCGGCGGCCGCGGCCGCCTCCTGGCAGACCTTGACCATCGGGCCGTACGCGATCAGCGTCGCGTCGGTGCCCGGCCGGACGATCCGCGCCGCGTGCAGCGGCAGCGAGGGGGCGTCCTGGACCTCGCCCTTGTCCCAGTAGCGCCGCTTGGGCTCCAGGAAGATCACCGGGTCGTCCGACTCGATGGCCTGGCGCAGCATCCAGTGCGCGTCGTCGGCGTTGGACGGGCTGACCACCCGCAGGCCCGCGGTGTGCGCGAAGTACGCCTCGTGCGACTCGCTGTGGTGCTCGACGGCGCCGATGCCGCCGCCGTACGGGATCCGGACGGTGACGGGCATCTTCACGTGCCCGAGCGCACGGGCGTGCATCTTGGCGAGCTGGGTGACGATCTGGTCGAAGGCCGGGTAGACGAAACCGTCGAACTGGATCTCCACCACCGGGCGGTAGCCGCGCAGCGCGAGGCCGATCGCGGTGCCGACGATGCCGGACTCGGCGAGCGGGGTGTCGATCACCCGGTCCTCGCCGAAGTCCTTCTGCAGGCCGTCGGTGATCCGGAAGACACCGCCGAGCTTGCCGATGTCCTCGCCCATCAGGACGGTCTTCGGGTCGTTCTCGAGCGACTTGCGCAGCGCCTCGTTGAGCGCCTTGGCGATGTTGAGCTGACCTGCCATCAGAGGTTCTCCCCACCCTCGAAGGAGGCCGCGTACGCCTCGTACTCGGCCCGTTCCTCGTCCACCAGTGTGTGCGGCTCGGCATACACATGGTCGAAGATCAGGGTCGGGTCCGGGTCGGGCATGGTTCGGACACCCTCGCGCACCCGCAGGCCGAGCTGCTCGCTCTGGGCCTCGACCTCGGCGAAGAACGCCTCGTCGGCCAGGCCCTCCTTGTCGAGGTGGGCCTTCAGCCGCAGGATCGGGTCCTTGGCCTTCCAGGCCTCGGTCTCCTCGGTGAGGCGGTAGCGGGTCGGGTCGTCGGAGGTGGTGTGGGCACCCATCCGGTAGGTGAAGGCCTCGATGAGCACCGGGCCGTTGCCGCTGCGGGCGTGGTCCAGCGCCCAGCGGGTCACCGCGAGACAGGCCAGCACGTCGTTGCCGTCGACCCGGACGCCCGGGAAGCCGAAGCCGGAGGCGCGGCGGTACAGCGGGATCCTGGTCTGGGTGGTGGTCGGCTCGGAGATCGCCCACTGGTTGTTCTGGCAGAAGAACACCACCGGCGCGTTGTAGACCGAGGCGAAGGTGAAGGCCTCGTTGACGTCGCCCTGGCTGGAGGCGCCGTCGCCGAAGTAGGCGATCACCGCGTCGTCCGCGCCGTCCTTGGTGATGCCCATCGCGTAGCCGGTCGCGTGCAGCGTCTGCGAGCCGATCACGATGGTGTAGAGGTGGAAGTTCTTCTCGTTCGGGTCCCAGCCGCCGTGGTTCACACCGCGGAACATGCCGAGCAGGTTCAGCGGGTCCACGTCCCGGCACCAGGCGACGCCGTGCTCCCGGTAGGTCGGGAAGGCGTAGTCGCCCGGGCGCATCGCGCGACCGGAGCCGACCTGGGCGGCCTCCTGGCCGAGCAGCGAGGCCCACAGACCCAGCTCGCCCTGGCGCTGCAGCGAGGTGGCCTCGGCGTCGAAGCGCCGGACCAGCACCAGGTCGCGGTAGAGGGCGCGGAGCTCCTCGGGGGTGGTCACCAGGGGGAACTCCGGGTGCTCGACCCGCTCGCCCTCGGGCGTGAGCAGCTGTACGAGCTCCGCGGGGGCTCCCGCGCCCGTGCGGAGGTTGTCAGGGACGGCGGGGGCGGCTTTCTTGCGCGCCCTCGTCGTGCTTTTGACGGTCACGTTCACTCCTCGGTCTGTCCGGCCGCCCGGGGTCGCCGGTGACCGGTCCGGTCACCGCCTCGCGCGGCGCGCTTGGGTGTGCGCGCCGGGTGCTCGGCAGGTGGTGATCCTTTTCCGACGGCGTCCCTCTGGCGAGAACGTTACCCAGCGTCGCCCCTTGGCGCCCTTGCGCTTGGACGTCCTAGTTCTTCGCTCCCGGAGAACAGCGGGTGTGGCGCAGCTCTCTTCGGCGGTGCCGTCAGGACACCAGCGCACGCTATCCGGGCAGGCCGCTCGGCGTAAGGGGGTAACGGGAATCGATTCGGTCTCCGCACCCGGTGCGTCCGCACGGTCACCGATCGGGTCGGACGGACGGCGGCTGGGCGGTATGGGAGGCTTTGAGGGTGAGCGAAAACGGACAAATCAGAGTTTTTCTCCTTGATGATCATGAGATCGTCCGCCGTGGCGTCCACGATCTGCTCTCCACCGAGGAGGACATCGAGGTGGTCGGCGAGGCCGGTACCGCCGCCGAGGCGCTGGCCAGGATCGCGGCGGTCCAGCCCGACGTGGCCGTGCTCGACGTCCGGCTGCCGGACGGCAACGGGGTCGAGGTCTGCCGCGAGGTCCGCTCGCACCACCCGCAGATCAGGTGCCTGATGTTGACGTCCTTCTCGGACGACGAGGCGCTCTTCGACTCGATCATGGCCGGCGCCTCCGGCTACGTCCTCAAGGCGATCCGCGGCACCGACCTGCTCTCCGCGGTCCGCGACGTGGCGGCCGGAAAGTCACTGCTCGACCCGGTCGCCACCAGCCGGGTGCTGGAGCGGCTGCGCGACGGGGGCGAGAAGGAGGACCGGCGGCTCGCCCAGCTGACCCGGCAGGAGCGGCGGATCCTGGACCTGATCGGCGAGGGGATGACCAACCGGCAGATCGGCAATGAACTTCACCTGGCGGAGAAGACGGTGAAGAACTACGTCTCCAGCCTGCTGGCCAAGATGGGCATGGAACGGCGCACCCAGGCCGCCGCCTACGTGGCCCGCCACCAGGCCGATCAGCACAACTGAGTCGACCCGGGCGCCCCTAATCATATTCCTGACAGTGTGTCAAGTACCTATTGCGCCAGGCATTACGCTCGGGCCGTGACCGCGCAACCGCACTCCTCGGCCCCGTCCGATCCGGCATCGGTGCTGCTCGCACCGGTGTTCCTGCCCCGCCCGTCCGCCCCGGCCGACAACGCCGTCCCGCTGCCGGGCCACCGGGCCCCGGTACCGGGCCGGCCGATAGCGCAGGCGCCGGCCCGGCCCGATCCGGCGGCCCCGCCGGTCGGCACCCTCAGCCCGCCGGTCGCCCACACCGCCCTGGCCCGGGTGCTGCGGGAGTTCCGCACCGCGCCCGCGCTGCGGGTGCGCCCGGTCGCCGAAGGCCTGCTCAACCGCGGTTACCGGGTGACCACCGAAGCCGGCACCTACTTCCTCAAGTGCTACGTCGACCAGGCCACCGCGACCCGCCCGGCGATCACCGCCCAGCACCACGCCTCGCTCGCGCTGCACCGCGCCGGGCTGCCGGTGGCCCCGCCGCTGGCCGCCCAGGACGGCCGCACGGTGGTCGCCTGCGGCGGCCGGTACTTCGCGCTCTTCCCGTGGGTCGCCGGGGTCCACCGGCACGGCACCGAGCTCGACCAGCAGCAGTGCGGCGACCTCGGTGCGCTGCTCGGCCGGCTGCACGGCGCGCTGGCGAAGGTCTGCGCCCCCGTCCGGCAGCCGCCCGGGCGGCTGTCCGCCGACCCGGCCGAGACCGCGCTGCTGGTCGCCCAGCTGCTCCGGCTCGCCCGCCGGGCCGCGCCGCACGGCCCGTTCGACGTGCTGGCCGAGCAACGGCTGCTGGAGCGGGCCGAGTTGCTGGCCGCCCGCCGCCATCTGCGGCCCTCCCCCGCCGCGGCCCCGCCCACCGGCTGGACCCACGGCGACTTCCACGGGCTCAACCTGCTGCACCGGGGCGGGCGGGTGGTCGCCGTCCTGGACTGGGACAAGCTCGGCCTGCACCCGACCGCCGAGGAGGCGGTCCGCTCGGCCACCCTGATCTTCAACGACCCGGCCACCGGCGTCCTGGACCTCTGCCGGGTCCGCCACTACGCCCGCGGCTACCGCGACAGCGGGGCGGCGGGCGCCCGCGAGATGGCCGCCGCCGTGCACCGGGTCTGGTGGGAGCGGCTGAACGACCTCTGGATGCTGCAGTGGCACTACCAGCGCGGCGACCACCGCGCCGATCCGCTGTTCCCCGGCTCGGCCGGCCAACTCGCCTGGTGGTGCCAGGAGTACGAGCAGGTGCTCGACGCCTTCACCAACTGAGCGCCGGAGAAACCGACGGCCCCCGCCCGGGAAGGGCGGGGGCCGTCGTCGTCCGGGGCTACGGCGTCGTCGCCGGGGGCGGGGTCGTCGGCGCCGAGGGCGAGCTGGACGGCTTGCCGGACGGGCTCGTCGACGGCGAGGGCGCGCCGGTCGGCGACTTGGACGCGCTGGCCGACGGCGAGGCCGACGGCGACGGCGAGGTCGAGCGGCTCGCACTCGGCGACGCCGACGGGCTGTTCACCGGGGACTCCGGCTGACGGGTGGTGGGGTTGGTCTGGGTGCGGACCGGCGACGGCGACGGCTGGCCGGAGCTCGGCTCCGCCGTGCTCGGCTGGGTGGCGACCGTCGGCTGCGGCGTCACCACCGGGTTGTCGTTGCCCTTGTGCCCGCCGCCGCTCAGCGCCAGCGCGGTGCCGACGGCCGCCGCGAGCAGCACCGCCACCACGGCGAGCACCCAGCCCCACGGGTTGCGCCGGCGCTGCGGACCCTCACCGCCGCCACCGCCGTCGTAGCCGTTCCCGCCGCCCTCCCCCGGGCCGCCCGCACCGCGGTACGGCTGCGATGGGGTCTGGTACGGCGAGGTGACCTGGTACGGCATCGCCTCGGTCTGGCCGGTGCCGGTGACCGCGCCGAACGGCTCGGTCATCGCCGTCCCGCCGCTCGGCGGACCGTCGTAGCGCGGCTGGCCGCCGCTGCTGCCGGAGGCCGCGGCGGCCAGCCCGGCGGCCGCGGCGGCACCCGCGGCACCGGCCGCGTAGCCGCTGCCCGCCGCGCCGTGCATCTGCCGCAGCGCGTGCTGCACATGGGCCCGGAACTCGTCCGCGCTCTGGAAGCGGTCGTCCGGGTTCTTCGCCAGCGAGCGCAGCACCAGGTCGTCCAGCTCCGGCGGCACCCGCCTGCTGATCCGGGACGGCGGCACCGCGATGTCCTGGACGTGCTGGTAGACCACCGCGAGGGGGGTCTCGCCGACGAACGGCGGCCGCAGCGCCAGCAGTTCGTACAGCATGCAGCCGGCCGCGTACAGGTCGGAGCGGTGGTCGACGGCCTTGCCGAGCGCCTGCTCCGGCGAGAGGTACTGCGGGGTGCCCATCACCATGCCGGTCTGGGTCATGGTGCTGGCCGCGCCGGTGAGCGCCCGGGCGATGCCGAAGTCCATCACCTTGACCGCGCCGCCGGTCGTGATGATGACGTTGGCGGGCTTGATGTCGCGGTGCACGATGCCGTGGCGGTGGCTGTAGGCGAGCGCCTCCAGCACCCCGGCGATGATGATCAGCGCCTGGTCGACCGGCGGCGCCTCCTCGTCCACCAGCAGGTCGCGGACGGTCCGGCCCTCGACCAGCTCCATCACGATGTACGGCGTGGACTCCTCGCCGTGGTGCTCCTCGCCGGTGTCGTAGACCGCGACGATCGAGTGGTGGTTGAGCGCGGCGACCGCGTGAGCCTCACGGGTGAAGCGCAGCCGCGCCACCTCGTCCTGGGCCAGCTCCCCGCGCAGCAGCTTGACCGCGACGGTCCGGCCGAGCCGGACGTCCTGGGCGGAGAAGACCTCGGCCATGCCGCCCCGGCCGAGCCGGCCGGTCAGGCGGTAGCGGCCGTCGCCGAGGGTGCCGAGCGGCAGGTTGGTGCCGCGGGACGGGGTGCCGCCGGGTGCGGACAGCATCGCGGTCTCGGCGTCCGGGGCCCCGGCGTTCGAGGCCTGGGCGCCGGCGGCCCGGGTGTCCCGGCCGTTCCCGGCGTCCGCCCCTGCGCCCGGCTCCGGCTCGCCCTCACCCGGCTGCTCTGTCTGTGCCATCGCTCCTCGCCCCGGGCCCTCGCTCGGCGCGCAGTCGCCCTGTCGGTTCCGTCCCTGTGCACGCTACCGCTTCACGCGGGCGGCCGGTGTCCAGCTCCTCGGCCGCCGGTCAGATTCGGTCGCCGCCGCCGGCGCCGAGGTCCAGCGTCACCGCCGGGCGCCCGGCGCCGTACGGGTCGGTGTCGGTGGTGTTGGTCTTGTCCTTGGCCGCGACGATCGCCACGATGACCACGGCCAGCACGATCACGCCCACGATCACGCCGACCACGATCAGCGCGGTCGAGCAGCCGTTGTTCGAGTTGGCCGGCCGCGGCCCGTACGGTCCGGGCTGCATCGGTCCGGGCTGCATCGGTCCCGGCTGCATGGGCATCGGACCCGTCGGCATCGGCCCCGCCGGGTGCGCCTGCTGCGGGAACGGGTGCGGGGTCTGGTACCCCGGCTGCGGGAACGGCGGCGGGGTCTGCGCCTGCTGCGGGAACGACGCGGGCGTCTGCGGGGCCTGCGGGAACGGGTGCGGGGTCTGCGGCGCCTGGTACGGCGACGGCGTCTGCGGGGCCGGCTGGTAGTGCGGCTGGACCTGCGGCGCGGGCGTCCGGATGTCCCCGGTGACCTGCGGGAAGTTGGTCATCGACGGTGCGGCGTGGACCGACCGCGGGCCCTCGCTGATCACCAGCGGGGTGCTCGCCTGCAGCGGGATGCCGCCCTTGTCGCCGCCGGAGATCCGCTCGACCTCCTCGCGCATCGCCTCCGCGGTCGGGAAGCGGTGCGCCGGGTCCTTGCGCAGGGCCCGGGCCACCAGCGCGTCGACCGCCGGCGGCACCGCGGCGTTGACGCTGGACGGGGCCGGCGGCGCCTCCTGCACGTGCTTGTACGCGATGGTGAACGCGGTGTCGCCGTCGAACGGCAGCTGCCCGGTGAGCAGCTCGAACAGCATGCAGCCGACCGAGTAGAGGTCGGCACGGGCGTCCACGCTCTTGCCGAGCGCCTGCTCCGGCGAGAGGTACTGCGGGGTGCCGACCACCATGCCGGTCTGGGTCATCGAGGTGACGCCGGACTGCAGGGCGCGGGCGATGCCGAAGTCCATCACCTTGATGACGCCCTTGGAACTGACCATCACGTTGCCGGGCTTGATGTCGCGGTGCACCAGGCCCTGGTCGTGCGAGGCCTCCAGCGCGGACAGCACCGACGCGGTGATCTTCAGGGCCTGGTCGGTGGACATCGCGCCCTGCCGGGCGACGGTGTCCTTCAGGACGTCGCCGAGCGCCTGGCCCTCGACGTACTCCATCACGATGTACGGGGTGGCCAGGCCCTCCGGGGTGACGTCCTCGCCGCTGTCGAAGACCGAGACGATGTTGGTGTGCTGGAGCCGCGCCACCGCCTGCGCCTCGCGGCGGAAGCGCTCCTTGAAGGCCGCCTGGCCGCCGAGTTCGATGTTCAGGGTCTTCACGGCGACCAGCCGGTCCAGCACCGTGTCGTGGGCCAGGTGGACGGAGGCCATGCCGCCCTGGCCGAGCAGGCGCTGGATCACATAGCGGCCGTTGCCCAGGGAGTGGCCCGCGACCGGGTTGGCGTCCTCGCTCATGGTCCCTGCTTCCCCCTCGGCGCGGCGGCGCCGCAGCCTCATGGTCTGGTCCGGATGCACCGGTCGGGCAGGCCGTGGCCCGCCGACCCCCGCCGCCGGTCGAGTCCGACGGCAGGGGCCAGGGTATCGGCTCGCGCCGACGTGATCGGGTTCAGGGGCGGGAACGTGTCCCAGCTGCTACAGAGCCGGTACAGGGCCGTCGATCAGAGGTACGGACCGGAGCGGATCCCGCGGCCGGGGGCCGGCTCCTCCGGCTCCAGGTCTCCGCCGTTCACCCCGGGCGGCAGCGCCCGCCGCATCTGCTCCAACTGTGCGCGGGCCGCCATCTGCTGGGCGAACAGCGCGGTCTGGATGCCGTGGAACAGGCCCTCCAGCCAGCCGACCAGCTGTGCCTGGGCGATCCGCAGCTCGGCCTCGGTGGGGATCGCGTCGTCGGTGAACGGCAGCGACAGCCGCTCCAGTTCCTCGACCAGCTCCGGGGCCAGCCCCAGCTCCAGCTCCTTGATCGAGCTGGCGTGGATCTCCTTCAGCCGGACCCGGCTGGCCTCGTCCAGCGGCGCGACCCGGACCTCCTCCAGCAGCTGCTTGATCATGCTGCCGATCCGCATGACCTTGGCCGGCTGCTCGACCATCTCGGTCACCGGCAGCTCGCGCGGCTCCCCCGCGTGCTCCCCGGCACCGAAGCCGGATCCGGGCACCGCGCCGATCGGCATGCCGTCCGGGCCCACGATCAGTACCTTGGGGCTGCTCGGGGAGTCGTCGTCCGACGCCTGGTAGGGCTCCTGCGGCCGTTCGTTCATCGGCTTGGTCATAGCTCCTTCATATGCTTCGTCGATCGAGCTGGTCAACGAACCGGGGCCGGCCCGCAGCGGTGCCCGCCCCGCCGCCGGACGTCCCCCGTCCCTGGCCCGGGCACTGCTCCGGGCACCCGCCGGCAGCGTTCCGATCGTCCCACACCGGGCCTCGCGCCGATCATCGGTGCCCCAATCAAGGTCGCCCGCCGCCCTGTTGACGCGGCGACGGACGCCGCTCCGGGCCCGGGTGCCACGGTCAGCCCCGGCGCATCCGCAGGCCGACCAGTCCGAGCCCGCAGCCGATCAGGGCCAGCCCGGCCCCGAGCGGGAACTGCATCCCGGCCGGGTCGCCGTGGCGGGGCGCCGCCGCCTGCGGCTGGAACTGCACCGCCGGGGCCGCCACCGGCGCGGCCGCCTGCACCGACGGCTGGTCCGGCGCGGGGACGGGGTCCTCGGCGGGCGTCGGCGCGGGCGCGGCCGGCTCGGGCGCCGCCCAGCTCCGCTGCGGGGCCCGGACCTGGTCCTCGGCGCCGTGACCGGCTCCCGGGAGCTGCCCGGCCACCGGGCCGTCCGCGGGCACGTACGCCGGGGCCGGGGCAGGGTGGTGCCGGTCGGCCGGATCGGCCGGGGCCGGGGGCTGCGGCTCGCCCTCCGGCGGCAGGCCGGGGCGGTGGTCGGCCGGGTGGTCCGGCGGCGGGCCCTCGGCGGCGGTCGGGGTCACCGAGGCCGCGGGGACCGGCGAGGCCGGGCCGGGGTGCTCCGCGGGCGGCGACGGCGCGGGGCCGGTCGCCGCCGCCGGGCTCCGGTCGGGAGCCTGCGGTGCGGCCGAGGGCGCGGCGGACGGCTGCGGGGCGGAGCGCTGCGGCCGGACCGGCGGGCAGCTGGCCTGCACCGGCGTGGCCCGGCCCGGCGGCTCGGCGGCGAACGCGGCGGGCAGCGCGGCCGCGGGCACGGCGACCGGCCCGGCCGCCAGGGCCGGGCCCGCCAGCAGCACCGGCAGCACCAGGCCGGTCCCGGTCAGCACGGCACCGCGGCGCACGGCGGCGGGAAGGCCGGAGCGGAAGGTCGAGAGCACGTACGCAAGCGCGGCCATGGGAAGCAGGTCCTTCCGACGGCCGACCGCAGCGGGGCGCGATCGGCGGCGGACAGCTCCGCACCAGCCTCACACAAACCGACAATCCGGGCATTTCGGCAGGCTGGGCGCTCGGGACCACCCAGCCCGCCCGCCGCCGGGCCACCGCCCGCGCCGCTCAGACCTGCAGCACCACCTTGCCCACCTGCTCGCCGGCCTCCAGCACCCGGTGCGCGGCGGCCGCCTCCGCCATCGGCAGCACCCGGTCCACCACCGGACGCACCACGCCCGCCTCGACCAGCGGCCAGACGTGCTCGCGCACCGCCGCCACGATCGCCGCCTTCTCCGCCAGCGGCCGCGGACGCAGCGAGGTGGCCGCGACCGCGGCCCGCTTGGCCAGCAGGGTGGCCAGGTTCAGCTCCCCCTGCACCCCGCCCTGCAGACCGATGATCACCAGGCGGCCGCTGACCGCCAGCGCGTCCACGTTCCGCTGCAGGTACTTGGCGCCCATGATGTCCAGGATCACGTCGGCGCCGGCCCCGCCGGTGGCCTCCCGGACCGCCGCCACGAAGTCCTGCTCCCGGTAGTTGATGCCGACGTCCGCGCCCAGTTCGGCGCAGCGCTCCAGTTTCCCGGCGCTGCCGGCCGTCACCAGGACCCGGGCGCCGACCGCCTTGGACAGCTGGATCGCCATCGTGCCGATGCCGCTGCCACCGCCGTGCAGCAGCACCGTCTCGGTGGGCCGCAGGTGGGCCACCATGAACACGTTCGACCAGACCGTGGCGGCCGCCTCGGGCAGCGACGCCGCCTCCACCAGGGTCAGGCCCTTCGGTACCGGGAGCAGCTGCCCGGCGGGCACCGCCACCCGCTGCGCGTAGCCGCCGCCGGTCAGCAGGGCGCAGACCTCGTCACCGACGGCCCAGCCGGCGACGCCGGGGCCCAGCTCGACGATCCGGCCCGAGCACTCCAGTCCCGGGTAGGGCGAACTGCCCGCCGGCGGGTCGTAGAAGCCCTGACGCTGCAGCAGATCGGCCCGGTTGACGGCGCCGGCCGCGACCTCGACCAGCACCTCTCCGGCGGCGGGCACCGGATCGGGCACCTCCGTCCAGGTCAGCACCTCGGGTCCGCCGGACTGGGGAATCGTGATGGCTCGCATGGCGCCACGCTACGCGCGCGGCACGGCCCATGTCCGGTCGGCCCGCTGGCGGGTGACGGGGGGACGGCTGCGACACTCCGCACCCGAGCACCGGTTCGCGGCCCGCCGGACCCCATGCTTGTCCCTGTGCCGAACACCGAACCCAGCACCGGGGCCCGCGGCCGGCTGCCGCGGCCCGGGTACCCCCGGCGGCCGACCCGGCAGCCGGACGGCGGACCGGACGTCGACACCGCGCAGCGCGTCCTGCTGCCGACCCGCACCCCCACCCCGCCGATCCGCCAGGTCGCCCTGCGGCTGCTGATGGCGATCGCCGTGCTGGCCGTCACCACCCTGGTGGTCTGGCTCGACCGCAGCGGCTACAGCGACAACTCGGACGGCCCGCTGGACCTGCTCGACTGCGCCTACTACGCCACCGTCACCCTCTCCACCACCGGCTACGGCGACATCACCCCGGTCAGCGACGCCGCCCGGCTGACCAACATCCTGGTGATCACTCCGCTGCGGGTGGTCTTCCTGATCATCCTGGTCGGCACCACCCTGGAGGTGCTCACCGAACGCAGCCGCCACCAGTGGCGGATCGAACGCTGGAGGTCGAGCGTGCGCGAGCACACCGTCGTGATCGGGTACGGCACCAAGGGCCGCAGCGCCGTGGACACCCTGCTCGGCCAGGGCGTGCCGAAGGAGTCGATCGTGGTGGTCGACCCGCAGCGCAAGGTGGTCGAGCAGGCCTCGCTGCACGGGCTGACCGGGGTGGTCGGCGACGCCACCCGCACCGAGACCCTGCTCCGGGCACAACTCCCGCTGGCCGCCCAGGTGGTGGTCACCCCGGAACGCGACGACACCGCGGCACTGATCACCCTGACCATCCGCCAGCTCACCAAGAGCGCCACCGTGGTCGCCGCCGTCCGCGAGGACGAGAACGCCCCGCTGCTGCGGCACAGCGGCGCCGACGTGGTGGTCACCAGCTCCAGTTCGGCCGGCCGGCTGCTCGGCATGTCAACCCTCAGCCCGCACGCCGGATCGGTCATGGAGGACCTGCTCACCTACGGCAACGGCCTGGACGTGTTCGAACGCCCGGTCACCAAGGCCGAGGCGGGCCGCAGCCCGCGCGAGTGCGCCGACCTGGTGGTCGCCGTGGTGCGCGGGCGCCGGGTGCTCAACTACACCGAGCCGGAGGCCGCCACCCTGAAGTCGACCGACCGGGTCATCGTGATCGCCCCCGCCCGGCCCTGAGCCGCCCCCGCCGGTCGGCCCGTTCACGGCACCGGCAGCAGCTCCACCCGGCCGCCCGCGGCCACCCCGCCGGGCACCACCACCGCCAGCGCCTCGGCCAGCGCCAGCCCGCGCAGCATCGCGGGCCCGTCGAAGGCCAGCGCGGCCACGCCCTCGTCGGTCCGCACCACGGGCAGCAGCCGGGTGTCCCGCGGGTGGCCCGGCAGATCGACCGCGGCCCGTTCGACCCGGTGGGCGGGGACCGGCCGCCCGCTCAGGGTGTCCAGCAGCGGGAGGGCCAGCGTCACGGCGCCGGCCACCGCGGCCAGCGGGTTGCCCGGCAGCCCGACCAGGTGGCGGCCGTCCGGCAGCGCCGCCAGCAGCATCGGGTGCCCGGGCCGGACCGCCACGCCGTCCACCAGCAGCCGGGCCCCGGCCTCCGCGAGCGCGGGGTGCAGGAAGTCGACCGGGCCGGCGGCGGTGCCGCCGGTCGTCACCACCACGTCGGCGGGCGAACGCCGCACCGCGTCGCGCAGCAGCGCGAAGTCGTCCCGGATCTGCCGGCGCGCGATGAGCTCGGCGCCCGCCGAGGCCAGCCAGGGCGTCAGCAGCGGGCCCAGCGCGTCCCGGACCAGTCCCGGCCCCGGCAGCCCGGAGTCCAGCAGCTCGTCGCCGAGCACCAGCAGTTCGACGGTGGGGCGCCGGTGCACGGTGAGCCGGTCGTGGCCGGCCGCGGCCGCGAGTCCCAGCACCGCCGGGGTCACCACCCGGCCGGCCGGCAGCAGCTCCTCGCCCCGGCGGCACTCCTGGCCGCGCGGCCGCACGTCCTGGCCGGGGGCCGGGGTGGTGGCGTACAGCCGCCCGCGCTCCAGCCGGCCGTGCTCGCGCCGCACCACCCCGGTGGCGCCCGCGGGCAGCTGCGCGCCGGTGGCGATCGCCACCGCGGTGCCGTCCGCCAGCGCCACCGCGGCGGCGGGCCCGGCCAGCACCCGGCCGGCCGCCTGCCACGGGCCCGGCCCGGCCACGGCCCAGCCGTCCATCGCGGAGGTGTCGAAGGCCGGCAGGTCGGTGAGTGCGGCCAGCGGCTCGGCGAGGGTGTGCCCGAGTCCCGCCGCCAGGTCGACGGCGCGCGCCGGCAGCGCCCGCCCGGCCGCCAGCCGGGCCGTCCGCCGCGCCCTCGGCCACGGGCAGTCCCGCAGGATCTCCGCGTCGGCGGCGCCCGCCCGGCCCTGCTCGGTGAGCGCGGTCACGGCCGGCCCCCGGCGACCCGGCGCACCGCGGACAGGTCGGTGCTGCCGACCCGGCCCCCGGCGCCCCGATGGCCGGCGCCCCGGCGCGCGGCCGGCCCGGTCAGCCCGTGTGCGGCCCGTCCGGCCGGGCCGGGCAGCCCCGGCCGGGCGGCCTGCGGGCCGTCGCCCGGCCCGGTACCGGCCCCGGCGATCCAGTCATCCAGCGTGCGCTCCATAGCCCCATGCTGCCCGATCCGGGCGGCCCTGCCGCGCCGGGGCGGTGACGTTTGCGGGTCGGCCGGCTCACCCGCCCGGGCCGCCCGCCGTGAGGGCCTCCCGCTGCCGGGCCACCGCCAGCTCCTCCCAGGTGTCGCAGTCGTACGCGACCCGGTCCGGGTCGGCCAGCCGGACGGTGCGCAGCGGCGCCAGCAGCCGGCGCAGCGGGCGGCCGGCGGGGTCGCCCAGCCCGGCCAGGGCGCGGCGCAGCGCCGCCGTCCGGTACGCGGCGGTCAGCGGCTGCTCCCGGCCGGCCGCGTCGACCAGAAGCGCGGCCTCGGCGCGGGGGCGCTCCCCGGCCGGGCCGTCCGGCGCGGGGTCGTCCAGGGCGGTGAGCAGGCGCTCCAGCGTGCGGCGGTCCAGGAACGGCAGGTCGGCGGCGAGCAGCAGCACCCGGCCGGCGGTGACCTGCGCCAGCCCGGCGGCCACGGCCGCCACCGGCCCGCCGCCCGGCGGCTCCTCCCGGGCCCACCGCACCCCCGCGGTGGCCCGCTGCGGGCCGACCACCACGATCCGGTCCGCCCCCTCGCACGCCGCCACCACCCGGTCCAGCAGACTGCGGCCGCCGACCGTCAGCCCCGGCTTGTCGGCCCCGCCCAGCCGGGCCGCCGCGCCGCCGGCCAGCACCACCGCGTCGTACCCGGCCCCGGGCCCGGGAGCCCCGTCCCCAGTCGTCATGGGCCCAGTATCGTCCGCCCGCGGCCTGCCCGGCGGGGCCCCGGGCCGGGCTCACGGCGCCGGGCTCACAGGGCCGGTCTCACGGGTCCTCGACGATCTCCGCGTCGACGATCCCGTCCTGGTCCGGCTCGTGCTCGTGCGGTTCCAGCCGCCGCAGCTCGGCCGTCCGGGGCGCGGTGGCCGCCGCCGCGCCGAGCTCCAGCATCACGGGCAGCGTCAGCCCGCCGTACCGCTCGTTGACGGCGGCGGCCAGTGCCTCTGCGTCGTGCGGGTGCGCGGCGAGCGCCAGGTCGAAGTCGCGCAGGTAACCGGCGGTGAAGCCGAGCACCCGCTGCGCGTCGTCGTCCTGGCCGGGCGCCCGGTGCCCGGCCACCACCCGGACCGCGCCCAGTTCGGCGATCCGGTCCAGGTTCGCCACCCACCGGGCCCGCTGGCCGGGGTCGGTGTCGGCGGTCCAGACGTGGGTGCCGTTGTAGGCGAAGTCACCGGCGATCACCGTGCCGATGCTGGGGACGTGCACCGCGGTGGAGCCGTCGCAGTCGCCCTGGCCGAGCGGCAGCACCCTGATCAGCTGGCGGTCGATCATCAGCGGCTGCGGCAGCAAAGGGGCCGGGACCAGCGGCTGGTCCGGGATGTCGGCGCCGTACACCGGCTTCCACTGGGCGACCTTGGCGGCCGCGGTGTGCGCGATGCCCGCCACCACCGGCGGGGCGGCCAGCAGCTGCGCGGACGGGAACAGCCGCAGCACCTCCTCCGCCCCGAAGTAGTGGTCCGGGTGCTGGTGGGTCACCACGATCGCCAGCAGCTGGCGGTTCTTGCCGGCCACCCACTCGGCCAGCTCGCGGCCCGCGGTCCGGGTGAGCTGCGCGTCGACCAGGATGGCGGAGCGCTCGCCCATGATCAGGCTGGAGGTGGCGAAGAAGGCGGTCTCCGGACCGGTGAAGACCTCGACCTCGAGCAGCCGGACCGGTGGCTGTCCCTGGTCCGCTCGGCCCGGTCCGGCGGTCCCCTCGGGCGGTGACGGCGTCACTTCGGCTCCCTGGTCGGCGCGGCGGGCCCGCGCGGCCCCGTGCGCTACCAGCTTGGGAGGAAGCCGCCGGGAATGCCGGTTAGGCGCGCCCGGGCGGGTGGGTCCCGGCACCGGGCCACCCGCCACCACGCGTACGCCTGGCTGGGCTAGAGTCTGACGCTCACCGGCCCAGCAGGCGCGGTGACCGGCCGAGCGGCTGGAACAGGCTCCGGCAGAGGACGGATCAGGGACAGCACCATGGACAGGCTCCGCAACTCGGTCCGCCCCTACGCCTGGGGATCGGCCACCGCCATTCCCGACCTGCTCGGCCAGGAGCCCACCGGTGAGCCGCAGGCCGAGCTCTGGATGGGTGCCCACCCCGGCGCGCCGTCGCTGGTCGACCGCGGTGACGGCCCCCGTCCGCTGACCGAGGTGATCGCCGCCGACCCGGCCGGCGAACTCGGCGCCGCGGCGGTCGCCAAGTTCGGCCCCACCCTGCCGTTCCTCTTCAAGGTGCTGGCCGCCGGCATCCCGCTGTCCATGCAGGCGCACCCCACGCTCGCCCAGGCCCGGGCCGGTTTCGCCGACGAGGAGCGCCGCGGGATCCCGCTGGACGCCCCCGAGCGGAACTACCGGGACGCCAACCACAAGCCCGAACTCATCTGCGCCCTGGACGAGTTCGAAGGGCTCTGCGGCTTCCGCCGGCCCACCGAGGCGGCCGACCTGCTGGCCTCGCTGGGCGTCCCCGGGCTGGACCCGCTGATCGAGACCCTGCGTGGCAAGCCCGAGGCCGAGGCCCTGAGCAGCACCCTCGCCACCATCCTGACCATGACCGGCGCCACCGCCGACGCCTTGGTCGCGGACGTCGCCGACGCCGTCACGGCCGCCGCCGCGCAGGACCCCGGCGGCGCCATGGCCGGGTACGCCTTCGCCGCCCGCAACCACCCCGGCGACACCGGTCTGCTGGCCGCGCTGCTGCTCAACCACGTCGTGCTGCGGCCCGGCGAGGCGCTGTACCTGGGGGCCGGCGTCCCGCACGCCTACCTGCGCGGCACCGGCGTCGAGCTGATGGCCAACTCCGACAACGTGCTCCGCTGCGGCCTCACCCCCAAGCACGTGGACGTGCCGGAGCTGCTGCGGGTGGTCGAGTTCCGGGCCGAACGGCCGCAGATCCTGAGCCCCGGGCCCGGCCCCGACGGCGAGCGCCACTACCCCGTGCCGATCGACGAGTTCCGCTTCTCCCGCTACACCCTCGACGCCGAACCCCGGCGGCTGGACGGACGCGCCCCGCAGATCCTGCTGTGCACCTCCGGCGCCGCCCGCCTGACCGCGGCCGACGGCACGGTCCTCACCCTCGCCCGGGGCGAGTCCGCCTTCCTCCCCGCCACCGGCACGGACACCGAGCTGACCGGCCCCGGCGCGGAGGTCTTCCGCGCCACCGTCACCCTCTGAGCCGCCGCCACCCTCTGATCCGCCGTCACCCTCCGGGCCACCGCCCCGCCCCGACCCTGCGGGTGCGCCTGCCCGGGACCGGCGATCCCAGGCTGAGGACGTCTCTCCTGCCTCCCGCACGCCGGTGACAGTCTCGACGACGTCACCAGGAAGCACCCAGGGAGAAGGAGCGCACCGATGCGCGCAGTCCTCGTCACCACGTTCGGCGGGCCGGAGCAGGCCCGGATCGCGCGGACCGACCTGCCGGTCCCCGGTCCCGGCCAGATCCGGATCCGCAACGAAGCGCTCGCCGTCCACCCCGCCGACCTGGCCGTCCGGGCCGGCCACCTCGCCGCACTACTGCCCGAGCAGAGCGCCTACCGGCTCGGCTGGGACACCGCCGGGGTGGTCGACGCGGTCGGTGCGGGCGTCGAGAGCGTCCGGCCGGGCGACCGGGTGATCGGGCTGGTCCACTGGTTCGCCACCCGCAACGGCACCCACGGCGACCAGGCGGTCCTGCCCGCCGACGCGGTCGCCCCCGCCCCGGCCGGGCTGACCGCCGCCGAGGCCGTGACCCTGCCGCTCAACGGGCTCACCGCGCTCCAGGCGCTCGACACCGCCGCCGACACCATCGGCCTGCACGAGGGCGGCACCCTGCTGGTCACCGGCGCGGCCGGCGGCGTCGGGAACTTCGCCACCCAGCTCGCCCTGCACCGCGGCCTGCGGGTGATCGCCGTCGCCCGGGCCGGCGACCGCGACCACCTGCTCGCACTCGGGGCCGAGTTCGTCGAGGCCGCGCAGGACGACGCCGACACCGTGGCGGCCGTCCGGGCGCTGGTCCCCGCAGGCGTCGACGCGGTCCTCGACACCGCGCTCACCGGCGCACCGCTGCTCGCCGCCGTCCGTGCCGACGGCCTGTTCCTCGCCGTCCGCCCGCCGGCCGCGCCCGCGCCCGAGCGCGGCATCCGGGTGCACGTGGTGGACGTCCGCCCGGACGGCGGCGGGCTCGCCGAACTCGCCGGGCTCGCCGAGGGCGGGGCCCTCACCACCAGGATCGCCGCCGCCTACCCGCTCGACCAGGTCGCGGCCGCCCACGCCCACGCGGCCCGGGCCGGCGTCCGGGGCGCCGTCGTCCTCACGGTCTGACCCCGTCGCGGGGCCGGTCCTGGGCCGCCGGTCGGCCACGGGTCAGGTGACGTCCCGGGTCATGTCGACGAAGCGGGAGTAGTGGCCCTGGAAGGCGACCGTGATGGTGGCGGTGGGGCCGTTACGGTGCTTGGCGACGATCAGGTCGGCCTCGCCCGCGCGGGGGGACTCCTTCTCGTAGGCGTCCTCGCGGTGCAGCAGGATGACCATGTCGGCGTCCTGCTCGATCGAGCCGGATTCACGCAGGTCGGAGACCATCGGCTTCTTGTCGGTGCGCTGCTCGGGACCACGGTTCAGCTGGGAGAGCGCGATCACCGGGAGCTCGAGCTCCTTGGCCAGCAGCTTCAGGTTCCGGGACATGTCGGAGACCTCCTGCTGCCGGCTCTCGGCCCGCCGCGAGCCGCCGGACTGCATCAGCTGGAGGTAGTCGATGACCACCAGCTTCAGGTCCTGGCGCTGCTTGAGCCGGCGGCACTTGGCGCGGATCTCCATCATCGACAGGTTCGGCGAATCGTCGATGTACAGCGGCGCGTTGGTGACGTCCGGCATCCGGCGGGCGACCCTGGTCCAGTCCTCGTCGGTCATGTTGCCGGAGCGCATGTGGTGCAGCGCGACCCGGGCCTCGGCCGACAGCAGGCGCATGGCGATCTCGTTGCGCCCCATTTCGAGCGAGAAGATCACGCTCGGCAGGTTGTTGTGGATCGAGCAGGCCCGCGCGAAGTCCAGCGCCAGGGTGGACTTACCCATCGCGGGCCGGGCCGCGATGACGATCATCTGGCCCGGGTGCAGCCCGTTGGTCAGCGAGTCGAGGTCGGCGAAGCCGGTCGGTACGCCGGACATCTGGCCGGCCCGGGAGCCGATCGCCTCGATCTCGTCGAGGGCGCCCTCCATGATGTCGGCGAGCGGGGCGTAGTCCTCGTTGGTGCGCTGCTCGGTGACGGCGTAGATCTCGGCCTGGGCCGCGTTCACGATCTCGTCGACGTCGCCCTCGGCGGCGTAGCCCATGCCCGCGATCCGGGTGCCCGCCTCCACCAGGCGCCGCAGTACGGCACGCTCGTGGACGATCTCCGCGTAGTACTCGGCGTTGGCCGCGGTGGGGACGGAGTTGACCAGCGTGTGCAGGTAGCCGGGGCCGCCGACCCGGGTGAGCTCACCGCGCTTGGTGAGCTCACCGGCCACGGTGATCGGGTCGGCGGGCTCGCCCCGGGCGTAGAGGTCGAGGATGGCGCCGTGGATCAGTTCGTGGGCCGGCCGGTAGTAGTCGGCCGGCTTGAGCACCTCGACCACGTCGGCGATGGCGTCCTTGGACAGCAGCATGCCGCCGAGGACGGACTGCTCGGCAGCCAGGTCCTGCGGGGGCACCCGCTCGAAGCCGTCGCCGCCGGCGGGGCGCTCCTCGGTGCGGTCGGCCTCGTCGCGGCCCCGGCGGGCCGGGTCGCCGCCCTTGCCGCCCTTACCGCCCTGGAAGCCCCCCCGGGAGCCGCCCTGGGTGCCGGGCGCGCCGCCGCCGTCCCGGCGCTGCCGGGAGACCGGCAGGCGGTCGCCGGGGACGTCGGGGAAGGGGTCGCCGGGGAAGGCGTCGTCGGAGGGCTGCCAGTCGTCCTCCGGCGGCGGCGGCACGTCGTGGTCGTCGTACTGGGGGCCGGTCACGCGTCTTCCCCGATCAGCGAGTGTGGAGCGAGTTGGTGCAGCCGTGCCGGTGGCGCGTCCTGTCCTTCTTACGCCAGCGGGCCGACACTTCCGCTCCGGGCCGGGCGGTGTCGCCGGGCAGGTGGAGTCGGGGCGGCGTCCACGCTACGGGGCCCGGGGGCGATCGGCCAACATGGTTATCCACAGGCCATGTGGATAACCGGACGGCTCCTGTGGAGAACCCGCCCAAACCTGTGGGCAACCCTGTGGACACCTCTGTGGATAACCACACCATCGCCCCGGTGTCAACTCGCTGACCTGCGATAACCCCTTACGGGGGCTGTGCATGAGAAAAACTTCACACACACCGCGAAGTCGCCGCGGAGGTGACCGTCCACACCGTCCGCAGCTCGTCCGCCCGGATTTCAAGTAAGTGGCCAAGGCCATATTCATCACTTACCTGTGGATGAGTAGGCTGACCCCCATGACCACCCCCACCGCCCACCGTCGCGGGCACGACCGCGAGATCCTCGCGCTGGCGGTCCCCGCGTTCGGCGCGCTGGTCGCCGAGCCGCTCTTCCTGCTGGCCGACTCCGCGATCGTCGGCCACCTCGGCACCGCCCAGCTGGCCGGTCTCGGCGTGGCCTCGGCCGCGCTGACCACCGCGACCGGGGTCTTCGTGTTCCTCGCGTACGCCACCACCGCGGCGGTCGCCCGGCGGATCGGCGCCGGCGACCGCCGGGCCGCCGTCCAGCAGGGCATCGACGGCATCTGGCTGGCCCTGCTGCTCTCGGTGGGCATGGTGGCGCTCACCCTGGCACTGGCCCCGCAGGCCGCCGAGGCGCTGGGGGCCTCGCCGACCGCCGCCCCGTACGCGGTGAGCTACCTACGGATCAGCGCCCTGGGCATCCCGGCGATGCTGATGGTGCTGGCGGCCACCGGGGTGCTGCGGGGACTGCAGGACACCAGGACCCCGCTGGTGGTGGCGGTCGGCGGGTTCGGCGCCAACATCCTGCTCAACCTCGGGCTGGTGTACGGCGCCGGGCTCGGGGTGGCGGGCTCGGCCTGGGGCACCGTGCTCGCGCAGAACGCGATGGCCGCCGCCTACCTGCTGGTGGTGGTCCGCGGTGCCCGCCGCGAGGGCGCCGGACTGCGGCCCGACCGGGCCGGCATCCGGGCCTGCGCCAGGGCGGGCGGCCCGCTGCTGGTCAGGACCGTGAGCCTGCGCGGCGTGCTGCTGATCGCCACCGCGGTGGCCGCGACGCTGGGCGACACCGAGGTCGCCGCGCACCAGATCGCCATGACGGTGTGGACCTTCCTGGCCTTCGCCCTGGACGCCATCGCCATCGCCGGCCAGGCGATCATCGGCCGCCACCTGGGCGCCGGGGACGTCCCCGGGACCAGGGCGGCCACCCGCAGGATGGTCGAGTGGGGCATCGGCTCGGGAGCGCTGCTCGGACTGCTGATGGCCGTGGCCGCACCGCTGTACGTGCCGCTGTTCACCGCCGACCCGGCGGTCCGCCACCAGCTGACCCTGGTGCTGGTGCTGGCGGCGCTCACCCAGCCGGTCGGGGGCGTGGTCTTCGTCCTGGACGGGGTGCTGATGGGCGCCGGGGACGGCCGCTACCTGGCCGGCGCGGCGGCGGCGACCCTCGCGGTGTTCGCCCCGGTGGCCCTGGCGGTACCGGTCCTGGGCGGCGGGCTGACCTCGCTGTGGTGGGCGATGAACCTGTTCATGCTGGTCCGCGCCGCCTTCCTGGTGCTGCGGGTGCGCGGTGGCGGCTGGCTGGTCACCGGGGCCGTCCGGGCCTGACGCCCGCCGCGCGGCTGCGCGGCCGGCCGCGGACGCACCGAGGGCCGGACCCCTCCTCGGAGGGGTCCGGCCCTCGGGCTGCGGTGGCGGCGGCTCCGAGGAGCCGCCGCTCACCGCGTCAGCGCTTTGCCGTTCAGGCAGCCACGACGTTGACGTCGAGGTTGGCCTGGACGTCGCTGTGCAGCTTGACCGAGACCTTGTGGGTGCCCACGGTCTTGATCGGCGAGGCGATCGCGACGGCGCGCTTGTCCACGACCGGGCCGTCGGCGGCCTTGATGGCGTCGACGACGTCGGCCTGGGTCACCGAGCCGAACAGACGGCCGGCGTCGCCCGAGCGGACGGCCAGCTTGATCTGCAGGCCCTCGAGCTTGGCCTTGACCTCGTTGGCGGCCTCGAGGGTCTGGATCGAGTGGATCTTGCGGGCGCGACGGATCGCGTCGACGTCCTTCTGGCCACCCTTGGTCCAGCGGATGGCGAAGCCACGCGGAACCAGGAAGTTACGGGCGTACCCGTCCTTGACCTCGACGACCTCGCCGGCGCTGCCGAGACCGGGGACCTCGTGAGTGAGGATGATCTTCATTCTTCGGTCACCCTCTCTTAGCGCGTGGTGGAGGTGTAGGGCAGCAGCGCCATCTCACGGCTGTTCTTCACGGCCGTGGCGACGTCACGCTGGTGCTGGGTGCAGTTGCCGGTCACTCGACGGGCACGGATCTTCCCGCGGTCGGAAATGAACTTCCGCAGCAGGTTGGTGTCCTTGTAGTCGACGTACGTGACCTTGTCCTTGCAGAAGACGCAAACCTTCTTCTTCGGCTTGCGAGCAGGCGGCTTCGCCATCATGTGCTCCATTTGGTTGACGGTCCGGGTGCCTGCAAAAACACCGGCGGACCGCACGAAATCTCTCAGCATGCCTGGGCCCCGAGGGACCCGGCGCGCACCGCTTCAGTACCGCTTAGAACGGAGGCTCTTCCGAGAAGCCGCCACCGGACGGGGCTCCCCAGCCGCCACCGCCGCCGCCCTGGTTACCACCAGAGGGAGCGCTGGACGCCCAGGGGTCGTCGGACGGGCCGGACTGGCCGCCGCCGGAGTTTCCACCCCAGCCACCGCCACCCTGGTTGCCGCCGCCGTACCCGCCGCCGCCCTGCTGGCCGCCGTAGCCGCCGCCGGAACCACCCTGACCGCCGGGGCCGCCGGAGCGGTTGGCGCGGGTGACCTTGGCGGTGGCCGAGCGCAGGCTCGGGCCGACCTCGTCGACCTCGACCTCGAAGACCGTCCGCTTCTCGCCTTCCTTGGTCTCGTAAGACCGCTGGCGCAGTCGGCCCTGCACGATCACGCGCATGCCGCGCTGCAGCGACTCGGCCACGTTCTCCGCCGGCTGACGCCAGACGTTGCACGTGAGGAAGAGGCTCTCGCCGTCCTTCCACTCGTTCGTCTGACGGTCGAAGGTGCGCGGGGTGGACGCGATACGGAACTTCGCGACCGCCGCACCCGACGGGGTGAAGCGCAGCTCGGGGTCGTCGACGAGATTGCCGACGAGGGTGATGACGGTCTCGCCTGCCATGGTGTGGTGACCTCTCGGAACGGAGTTCTGCGGTGCTCGTCACGATGTTTCACGTGAAACATCGGACGTGAACCATCTGGCGCCCGGAGGCGTCAGAGGTGGCTCAGTGGGTGTCCGGGCGCAGGACCTTGGTCCGCAGAACCGACTCGCTCAGGCTCAGCTGACGGTCGAGCTCCTTGACGACCTCAGGCGTGGCCTTCAGGTCGATGACCGAGTAGATGCCCTCGGACTGCTTGTTGATCTCGTAAGCCAGACGGCGCCGGCCCCAGGTGTCGACCTTCTCCACCTTGCCGCCCGCGGTGCGGACGACGTTGAGGAAGTTCTCGATCAGGGGGGAGACGGCACGCTCCTCGACCGAGGGGTCGAGGATGACCATCAGCTCGTAGTGACGCATGTGAAACCCACCTCCTTTGGACTCAACGGCCACGGTCTCTCCGTGGCAGGAGGGTTGTGCAGCGTCGGCACCGGAGTAGTGACCGACCGCCCCACCGTAGCGAGGGGGTCCGACAATCCGGCCCCTCATCCCCGCGAACGGGCATGAAAGGGCACAACTACACCAGTGCAGACCGCACAGCCTACCTGGCCCCGGACGGCCCAACCAAACGCCCACCTCCGGGGGACCGGGCACACAGGGGTTGTGATCCGCGCCATACGGCAGCAATCTGGACAGAACGGCATGCCCCCACCGAGGGCGTGCCTCCTCCGACGGAGGTGGGTCCTCATGGCACAGACCGGTCACCGGATGCCCGCGTTCACCCTCAACACCGACGGCCAGCCGCACCCGCGGGAGAACACCCTGGTCGGCATCGCCGCCGTGCTCGGCCTGGTGGCGTTCATCAGCTGCTGGTTCTACAGCGTGCACCTGCTCAGCTCCTGGGCCGGCCTGTTCGGCATCGCCGTCGCCCTGTGGGGCCAGTTCGTCTCGGTGACCACGGCCGAGCGGTTCGTCCTGGTCATCTCGCTCGGCATGTCGGCGATCGGCTTCTACCTGGGCATCGCCCACGGCGGCATGTGGTGAGGCGCGCGCCGGCCGCCGAGCTCCGATCCACCGGCTGACTCGGCGCCGGCGCCGTAACCTTCGTTGCCCTCCTTGCGTAGATACCTTGCAGAGGTCCGCAAGGAGGGCCGCGTCGTGTCCGACGCACCCCACCAGAAACGGACCATTCGGGCGATAGGGTCAAACCCTGGAACGGCCCACCGAGGAGGAGCACCCGAGTATGAGCCTGCGCCTGAGGACCATCACCCGCGAGGAGCACCTCGCCTTCGTCCGGAACCGGCCCTCCGCCAGCCACATGCAGGTACCGTCCTGGGCCGACGTGAAGGCGGAGTGGCGCTCCGAGAGCCTCGGCTGGTTCGACGAGGGCGGCGAGCTGGTCGGCGCGGGGCTGGTGCTCTACCGGCAGCTGCCCAAGCTCAAGCGCTACCTGGCCTACCTGCCCGAGGGGCCGGTGATCGACTGGTTCGACGAGGACCTGGACCGGTGGCTGCAGCCGATGCTGGCCCACCTCAAGTCGCAGGGCGCGTTCTCGGTGAAGATGGGCCCGCCGGTGGTGATCCGCCGCTGGGACGCCCCGACCATCAAGGAGGCGATCGCCGGCCGGGAGGCCAAGCGGCTGCGCGACGTCGACCCGGACTGGTACGAGCCGCGCGCCTTCGAGGTGGCCGACCGGCTGCGCAAGGCCGGCTGGCTGCAGGGCGAGGACGGCGGCGCGGGCTTCGGCGACGTCCAGCCCCGCTACGTGTTCCAGGTGCCGCTGGCCAACCGCTCGCTGGACGACGTCCAGCGCGGCTTCAACCAGCTCTGGCGGCGCAACATCAAGAAGGCCGAGAAGAGCGGCGTCGAGGTGGTCCAGGGCGGCTACGACGACCTGGCGGTGTTCCACCGGCTGTACCTGGTCACCGCCGAGCGGGACCACTTCACCCCGCGTCCGCTGGCCTACTTCCAGCGGATGTGGAAGGCGCTGAGCGCCGAGGACCCGGACCGGATGCGGCTGTACATCGCGTACCACGAGGGCGAGCCGCTGGCCGCGACCACCATGCTGACCGTCGGCGAGCACGTCTGGTACTCCTACGGCGCCTCCGCCAACCACAAGCGCGAGGTCAAGCCGTCCAACGCGATCCAGTGGCGGATGATCCGCGACGCCTACGCGCTCGGCGGCAGCCTCTACGACCTGCGCGGGATCAGCGACACGCTGGACGAGGACGACTACCTGTTCGGGCTGATCCAGTTCAAGCTGGGCACCGGCGGCCAGGCCGCCGAGTACCTGGGTGAGTGGGACTTCCCGCTGAACAAGCTGCTGCACAAGGCGCTGGACCTCTACATGTCCCGGCGCTGACGTGCCGCTCGGCTGACCGACCACCGAACCACCCGGGGAGCACGAATGAGCCTCACGTTGTCCGTGGAGACCGCCCGCTGGCGGGCGCACCAGCAGTCCGTCCTGGCCGAGTTCCCCGGCCTGGTGCCGGTCGCCAAGGGCAACGGGTACGGCCTCGGGAACGTCCGGCTCGCCGAGGAGGCGGCCCGGCTGGGGGTCCCGCTGCTCGCGGTCGGCACCGGGGCGGAGGCGGACGCGGTGGCCGGGGCCTTCCCGGGCGACCTGCTGGTGCTCACCCCGCTGCGGGCCGGCGAGCCGGAGGCCGGCCCGCACGGCCGGACGGTCCGCACCGTCTCGCACCCGGAGGTGCTGACCGCGCTGCCGGACGGCTCCCGGGTGGTGGTGGAGTGCATGACCTCCATGCGCCGGCACGGCATCGCCCCGGCCGACCTGGGCCGCCTCGCGCTGGACGGGCGGGTGCTGGAGGGCTTCGCGCTGCACCTTCCGCTCGACCGCCCGGACGGCTCCGACCCGGTGGCCGAGGTCGCCGCCTGGGTGGGCGCGATCACCGCGGCGGGGCTGCCGACCGCCTCGGTCTTCCTCAGCCACCTGGCCTCGGCGGACGTGACCCGGCTGCGGCGGCAGTTCCCGGACACCGCCTTCCGCTCCCGGATCGGCACCCGGCTGTGGCTCGGCGACGTCGACGCGCTGCAGGCGGTGGCGACCGTGCTGGACGTGACCCCGGTCGGCCGCGGCGAGCGGTACGGCTACCGCCAGCACCGGGCCCCCTCCGACGGCCACCTGCTGGTGGTCACCGGCGGCACCGCGCACGGGGTCGGGCTGGAAGCGCCCAAGTACGTCCACGGCGTGGTGCCGCGGGCCAAGGGACTGGCCCGGGCCGGCCTGGCGACGGTCAACCGGACGCTGTCGCCGTACGCCTGGGACGGACGGCAGCTGTGGTTCGCGGAACCGCCGCACATGCAGGTGTCGATCCTGTTCCTGCCGTCCGACCACAAGCCCCCGGCGATCGGGGACGAGCTGGCCCTGAACGTCCGTCACACCACGACCCACTTCGACCGGGTCGCCGACCGCTGAACCGCTGACGGCCGGCCGGGCCGCCCTGGTCGGGCAAGGGGTGTGCCGGCGCCGCTCAGGGGGTGTCGGCCGGCTTCCCCGGGTGTCCCGCCGGGCCGCCGGCCGGGGTCAGCCAGTCCGGCTCGCCCTCGGGGGCGAACTGCGCGTACGTCTCCTCCTCGCGCAGCCGCCGGGCGGTACCGAGGACGAAGGCGTCGGAGGTGAAGTCCAGCACGCCGCCGGACGGGTCGTCGCTGCCGTCCCAGCGGACCGGGTCGCGGTCCGGGTGGAGGATGTCGCGGACCACCATGAAGCACAGGTAGAGCGTGCCGGCCAGGTGCAGCACGATCGCCACGTGGTACCAGTCCTGGCCGATGCCGTGCTGCTTGGCGTCGCCGATGAAGGCCAGGTACGACCAGACGCCGAGGAAGTACAGCGCCTCGCAGGCCTGCCAGATCAGGAAGTCGCGCCAGCGCGGGCGGGCCAGCGCGGCCAGCGGGATCAGCCAGAGCACGTACTGCGGCGAGTAGACCTTGTTGGTCAGCACGAAGGCGGCGACCACCAGGAAGGCCAGCTGCGCGAAGCGCGGGCGCCTGGGCGCGGACAGCGCCAGCCAGCCGACGCCGAGGCAGCAGGCCACCAGCAGCGCGCCGATCCAGGTGTTGAGGGTGGACAGCTGCTGGTTGCGGTCCTGCATGAGGATCAGCCAGAACGAGCCGAAGTCCTCCTTGCGGGTCTGGCTGAAGGTGTAGAAGGTCGCCCAGCCGTCCCGGTTGGCGATGATGATCGGCAGGTTGACCAGCAGCCAGGCGCCGGCCGCCCCGGCCAGGGCCTGCCCGAACGCCCGCCAGCGGCCGGCCCGCCAGCAGAGCACCAGCAGCGGGCCGAGCAGCAGGACCGGGTAGAGCTTGGCCGCGGTGGCCAGGCCGATGAAGACACCGGCCCAGCCGGGGCGGGAGTTGGCCCAGTAGGCCATCGCGACCGCGGTGAGCGCGACCGCCAGCAGGTCCCAGTTGATGGTGGCGTCCAGCGCCAGGCACGGGGCCAGCGCGAACAGCAGCGCGTCCCAGGGCCGGCGGCGGTGGGTCCGCGAGACCGCGACCACCGCGATCACCACGCAGATCAGCAGCATCGCCGCGTTGACCGTCCAGAACCACTGCTCGCGGTGCTCCAGCGTGCCGTCCGGCGTGGTCAGCCAGGCCGCGACCTGCATGAACAGGCCGGTGAGCACCGGGTACTCCAGGTACTGCATGTCCGGTGACGGCGAGGGCAGCTTGTCCAGGTAGGGGTGCAGCCCCTGGTCGAAGCCGCGGCCCGAGTACAGGTGCGGGATGTCGCTGTAGCAGGCGTGGGTGTACTGGGCGGTCGCGCCGTGGAACCAGCCGCCGTCGTAGCACGGCAGCTTCTGGACCATCCCGAGCAGGTAGACGGCGATCACGACCAGGGCCAGGAAGCGGGCCGGGATCCACCAGGAGGTGCCGAGCAGCGCCCGGCGCCCGGGCGGGCCGCCGAGCAGTTCGCTGCCGGCGGCCGACACCGGATCCTCGTCCGCGGGGACGACCACGGTGTTGGGCTGCGGGCCCTCGGCCGCGGCCGGGGCGGGGGCGGGCCCGGCGGTCTCGTCAGGCGTGCTCGACGTCATGGCGGACATACTGCCGCACCAACGGCCCCACGAGGAGACTGCCCTCCCAACACGCCGCGGCCGGACGGCAGAACGCCGGCGGCCCCGGGAACGGGACCGCCGGCGTTCAGCTGTGCCGGTGGGGCGGATCAGGGAATCGGCGCCCCGCTCGGCGAACCGCTCGTCGAGGGCGAGGACGACGGCGACTTGGTACCGGTCGGCTTCCCGGTCCGGGTCGGGCCGGTCGACGGGCAGAGCGGCCCGAGCAGGCAGGACGGACCCGGGTCCGGCGCGGTCGCGCTCGCCGACGGGCTGGTCGACGGCGCCGCGGTCGGGCCGGGCTGGACCTCGGTCGGGGCCGGCGCGGACGGCGAGTCGCTCGCCGAGGCCGAGGCGGAGGGCGAGGCCGGCGCGCCGGAGGAGTCGACCTCCTCGCCGATCGGCTCGGGGTTCGGGAAGTCCATCTTGGGCTGGCCGTTGAGGGCCGCCTTCATGTACCGGGTGAAGATGTCGGTCGGGAAGTCACCACCGTGCACGGACTCGTGCCCGGCGGTGCCGTTGAGCGACAGCAGCTTCGCGGTACCGGGCTCCTCACGCCACATGCCGACCGCGGTGGTCAGCTGCGGGGTGTAGCCGACCCACCAGGCCGAGGTGCCGGCGTCGGTGGTACCGGTCTTGCCGGCCACCGGGCGGCCGAGCGCGTTGGTCTTGCTACCGGTACCGGCCTTGGCCACGTTCTCCAGCACGTCGGTGACGTTGTCCGCGACCGCCTGGTCGAGCACCGCCTTGGGCGTCGACTTGGTGAAGGTCGGCACCGCCGCACCGTTGTAGGTCAGCTTGCTCACCGAGTACGGCTCGGCCTGCTGGCCGCGGGCGGCGAACACCGAGTAGGCGGTCGCCATCCGGATCGAGCTCGGCGTCGAGGTGCCCAGCGGGTAGGTCAGGGTGGAGTTGGCCGCCAGGCTCTCCTTGCGCAGGCCCAGCTTGAGCGCCGTCTCCTCGACGGCCTTGCCGCCGACGTCCTGGCCGAGCTGGACGAACGGCACGTTGTACGAGTACTGCATCGCCGTCTTGAGCGAGACGTAGCCCGGCGTGCCGCGGCTGTCGTTGCGCTGGTGGTACGGCTTGCCGTCGTCGCCGATGGCGGGCGATCCGTCGGCCTTGTGGATCTCCGAGTTGTCGTCCGCCAGGTACTTGGAGGCCGCGTTGATCCGCTTGGGCTTGCCCTGGTCGTCGGTCTCGGTCAGCACGCCGGTCTGCATCGCGGTGGCCAGCACGAACGGCTTGAAGGTCGAGCCGACCGGGATACCGGTGGAGTCCGCGTTGTTGGAGTAGTGCCCGTTCTCGATGCCGGGACCGCCGTACAGCGCCACGATCGCGCCGTCGCCCGGCCGCACCGAGGCGGCGCCGACCTGGACGAACTTGTCCGCCTCCCGCTTGTCCGGCTTCAGCGTCTCGGCCTGGACGTCGTCGACGGCCTTCTTCAGCTGCTCCACCTTGTCCTTCTCGAAGGTGGTGTAGATCTGGTAGCCGCCCTGGTCGATCTTCTGCTGGGTGATCGACGGGTCCTTGCTGGTCAGGTACTTGTTGACGGTGTCGACCAGGTAGTAGACCTCACCGTTCATGTTGGCCGGCGCCTTGCGGGCGATCGGCTCCGGGAAGGTCTTGCCGCAGGCGTCGCTGTCGGCCTGGCTGAGCTTCTTGGTGGCCACCATCCGGGACAGGATCCAGGTCCAGCGCTCCTGCATGTTCTTGCGGTTGCCGTCGCTCAGCGTCGGGTCGTAGACCGCGGCGCCCTTGAGCAGGGCGGCCAGCATCGCGCCCTGGCAGACGTTCACGTCCTTGGCGTCGATCCCGTAGTAGGCCTGCGAGGCGGCCTGGATACCGGTCGCACTGCGGCCGTACCAGCTGGTGTTCAGGTAGCCGGTGAGGATGTCGTCCTTGGAGAGCTTGCCGTTGATCTTCAGGGTGATGAAGAACTCCTTGACCTTGCGGGTCAGGGTCTGGTCCTGGCTCAGGTAGGCGTTCTTCACGTACTGCTGAGTGATGGTCGAGCCGCCCTGGGTCTCACCGCCGGTGGCCATCTTGTAGACGGCGCGGGCGATGCCCTTGGGGTCCACGCCGCTGTCGTCGCGGAAGGACTCGTTCTCGGCCGCGATCACCGCGTCCTGCGCCGGGCGGCTTATGTTGGCGAGCTCGACGATCTGGCGGTTGGTGGTGCCCTTGCGGGTCATCTCCGAGCCGTCGGCCCAGTAGTAGATGTTGTTCTGATCGTGCACCAGCTTGTTGACGTCGGGGATCGGCGTCATCTGGTAGGCGACGCCGATGGTGGCGACACCGCCGCCGAAGAAGATCAGGAAGAGGCTCAGCACCAGCTTCCAGGACGGCACCCAGCGGCGGAACCCGCTCTTGCCGAACCGGGGGTAGTCGATGAACCGCTTCTTCCCGGGCTTGCCGGGACCGCCCTTGTCACCGCGGCCGGCCGGTCCGCCGCCCTTCGCCCCCTGCCTGCGCATCTCGGCGCGGGTCAGCCGGGGCTGCTGAGCGGTCTCCCGGGCACCGCGCCGGATGCCCTCGGAACGCAGCTCGTCGGAGCCCTGGTCCGGCCCGCCGCCGGGACGGTACCGGGGCGCGCCCTGGGCCGGGCCGCCCTGCCCGTACGGGCGTTGGCCGTCCGGCCGACGGCCCGGAGGCTGCTCCCCGTCGCCCGGGTTGGACGACCTCCGCCGGTGTTCGCTCATCGTTCAGCAACTCCTCGGTCAGGCCCTGCGGACCTGAAGGCAGGGTTCTCCGGTGCCGAGACCACCGTGCCCCCTGGAGCTGGTGGTTCCTCGGGGGCGGTCCTCGTGCACACGCGACAGCGTACGCACCTCTGAAACCGTACTAATCGGGCATCAGCCGTCAATAGCCTCAAAAAGTCGTCAGATCATTACATGCCCGTTGCCCAGGACCCCTCGCGCGTGCTCGACGCAGGGGGTCCGGTCCACCCTCCGGTCACCTTGTGATCACCTTCACGCGTGGCCCCCTTGCTCGTTCCGTGACCCAGGTTTACTGTTCTCGATATATCGAGCCGATACATCGGGACGGCATAAGCCACCCCGGCGTGCGGCCGCCACGACTGCGGGGAAGGAGGCGGGCAGGGTGAGCAGGCGCTCCGGAGTGCTGGAATTCGCCGTTCTCGGCCTGCTGCACGACGCCCCGATGCACGGGTACGAGCTGCGCAAGCGGCTCAACGTCCTGCTCGGCTCGTTCCGCGCCTTCTCCTACGGCACGCTCTACCCCTGCCTGAAGAGCCTGGTCGCCCAGGGCTTCCTGGTCGAGGACAACCCGGACTCCGAGTACGTCCCGGCCACCGCGCTCAACGGCAAGCGGTCGAAGATCGTCTACCGGCTCTCCCCGGAGGGCAAGGAGCGCTTCGAGCAGCTGCTCGCCGAGTCCGGACCGGACGCTTGGGAGGACGAGCACTTCGGTGTGCACTTCGCCTTCTTCGGCCGGACCGACAAGGCCGTGCGGATGCGCGTGCTGGAGGGCCGCCGCAGCCGGCTGGAGGAGCGGCTGGAGCGGATGCGCAGCTCCATCGCCCGGACCCGCGAGCGCTTCGACGACTACACGCTGGAACTCCAGCGGCACGGTCTCGAATCGGTCGAGCGCGAGGTCCGCTGGCTGAACGAGCTGATCGAGACCGAGCGGGCCAACCGCGGTGTGCGCAGCGGACCGCTCGGCACCCCACAGACTTCGGACGGCCGTGGCCAGGAGGCCGGGTCCTCGGACCCGCCGAGGCCACCGCACGACCGCCCGGGGCGTTCCTGACCGGAACGCTGCACCGCCCGCGCCCGGCGCAGGCGGTAGGTGAGGGCGCCTCGTGCGCCCGTCTGACAAGTAAGACAGTCATACAGATGTTGAACGCGAGAACCGCTGATCCACGGCGGATCTCATGAGATCTCAGGGAGCAACCGGAATGGGTTCGGTTCGCGTAGCCATCGTCGGCGTGGGCAACTGCGCCGCCTCGCTGGTGCAGGGTGTCGAGTACTACAAGGACGCCGACCCGGCCGGCAAGGTCCCCGGGCTGATGCACGTGCAGTTCGGCGACTACCACGTCAAGGACGTGAACTTCGTCGCCGCGTTCGACGTCGACGCCAAGAAGGTCGGCTTCGACCTGGCCGACGCCATCGGCAACAGCGAGAACAACACCATCAAGATCTGCGACGTGCCGCCGACCGGCGTCACCGTCCAGCGCGGCCACACCCTCGACGGCCTGGGCAAGTACTACCGGGAGACCATCGAGGAGTCCGACGAGACCCCGGTCGACGTCGTCCAGATCCTCAAGGACCGCCAGGTCGACGTCCTCGTCTGCTACCTGCCGGTCGGCTCCGAGGACGCCGCCAAGTTCTACGCCCAGTGCGCCATCGACGCCAAGGTCGCCTTCGTGAACGCCCTCCCGGTGTTCATCGCCGGCACCAAGGAGTGGGCGGACAAGTTCACCGAGGCCGGTGTGCCGATCGTCGGTGACGACATCAAGTCGCAGGTCGGCGCCACCATCACGCACCGCGTGATGGCGAAGCTCTTCGAGGACCGCGGTGTCATCCTCGAGCGCACCATGCAGCTGAACGTCGGCGGCAACATGGACTTCAAGAACATGCTCGAGCGCGAGCGCCTGGAGTCCAAGAAGATCTCCAAGACCCAGGCCGTCACCTCGCAGATCCGCGACCGTGAGCTGGGCGCCAAGAACGTCCACATCGGCCCGTCCGACTACGTCGCGTGGCTCGACGACCGCAAGTGGGCGTACGTCCGCCTCGAGGGCCGCGCGTTCGGCGACGTCCCGCTGAACCTGGAGTACAAGCTCGAGGTCTGGGACTCCCCGAACTCGGCCGGTGTCATCATCGACGCCGTGCGCGCCGCGAAGATCGCCAAGGACCGCGGCATCGGCGGCCCGATCCTCTCCGCGTCCTCGTACTTCATGAAGTCCCCGCCGGTCCAGTACTTCGACGACGAGGCCCGCGAGAACGTCGAGAAGTTCATCAAGGGCGAGGTCGAGCGCTGAGCCGACGGCTCCGCGGAAGGCCCGGCGCTGTCTCAGCGCCAGCGCACTTCGACGCTCTGTGACCCGAGGGGGTCCCGGTCCACCACCGGGGCCCCTTCGGGCATCCACGGCCCATGTTTCACGTGAAACATGGGCCGTCGGCATGGCACCCTGGGCGGGTGTCGATCACGGAGCACGACCACCCGCGGACCACGCACCGCACCTCGCTCGGCAGGCTGCTGCGCGGCCGCGACTTCCGGCGCCTGCTCACCGTGCGGATGCTCTCCCAGCTGTCCGACGGCGTCTTCCAGGTCTCGCTGGCCGCCTATGTGATCTTCTCCCCCGAGCGGCAGTCCTCGCCCGCCGACATCGCGGCCGTGCTCGCCGTGATGCTGCTGCCGTTCTCGGTGGTCGGCCCGTTCGCCGGGGTGATGCTGGACCGCTGGCGGCGCCGGCGGGTGCTGCAGCTGGGCAACCTGGCCCGGTTCGGGCTCGGCCTGGCGACCGCCGGGCTGCTGCTGGCCGGCGCCCCGGAGTGGCTGTTCTTCGCCGCCGCCCTGCTGGTCACCGCACTCAACCGGTTCATCCTGGCCGGGCTGTCGGCATCCCTCCCCCGGGTGGTCGGGTCCGGCGAGCTGGTCACCGCCAACGCCGTCTCCCCCACCCTCGGCACCATCGCCGCGGCGGCCGGCGGCGGCCTCGGCTTCCTGGTGCACCAGCTGCTCCCGCCCGGCCGGCACGCCGACGCGGTCCTGGTGACCCTGGCCGCGGTCCTCTACCTGTGCGCGGCGCTCTCGGCCCAGCGGATCCCGCCGGACCTGCTCGGCCCGGCCCAGCACCCGGACCGCCCCTCGCTGCGCGAGGCCCTGTCCAGCGCCGGACGCGGCCTGCTGGCCGGTGTCCGGCACCTGGTGCACGACTGCCGCCCCGCGGTGCACGCGCTGGCCGCCGTCACGCTCGCCCGGTTCTGCTACGGGGTGCTCATCGTGGTGGTGCTGATGCTCTCCCGGTACACCTTCAACAGCCCCGACGACAGCGCCGGCGGACTGGCCACCCTGGGCCAGGCGGTCGGCGTCTCGGCGGTCGGGTTCTTCCTGGCGGCGGTGGTCAGTCCGTGGTGCACCCGGCGGCTCGGGCTGTCCGGCTGGATGACGGTCTGTCTGGCCTCGGCCGCCGTGTTCGTCCCGGCGCTCGGACTGTCGTTCGCCGAGCTCCCGGCGATGGCGGCGGCGCTGCTGCTCGGGGTGGTCACCCAGGGCACCAAGATCTGTGCGGACACCGTGGTCCAGGAGTCGGTGGAGGACGAGTACCGGGGGCGGGTCTTCGCCATCTACGACGTCCTGTTCAACATCTCCTTCGTCGCCGCGGCCGGGGTCACCGCGCTGGTGCTGCCGCTGGACGGCCGCTCGACGGCGGTGGTGGCGGGCGTCGCCGCCGTCTACGCCCTCGGCGCCGCGCTCTACGCCCGCGCCGCCCGGCGCACCCCACCGCAGCACGGAGAACCGGCCACCCCCGCCGCGACTCGCTAAGGTACGTCGACGCACCAGGCCGTCAACGCGCCAGGGCCTCAACGCGCCAGGCCGTCAAGAGAGTTACTCCGGGGGAACATCCGATGAGCACACCACCGCCGCTGCCGTACGGCTCACCCCAGTACGGTTACCCGCCGCCCGCGCCACAGCCGTACGGCGGCCCGCCACCGGCAAGCTACCCGCAGCCGGGCTACCCGCCGTCGGGGCCGCCGCAGGCCGGTGCCCCACAAGGCGGAGCGCCGCAGGCCGGAGCGCCGCAGGCCGGGTGGGGCGGGCCGCCCGCGTACGGGCAGCCGCCGGCCTACGGGCAGGCCTCGTACGGGCAGCCCGTCCAGCCGCCGACCGGGTACGGGCAGCCCGCGCCGGCGGGCGGGTATCCGTCGGCGCCGCAGCCGGCGCAGCCGGTCTGGGGCGAGCCGGCCCAGCCGGCCTGGGGACAGCCGGGCGGCGGCCCGGCGCAGCCGACCCGGCCCAGGCGGCCGGTGCGGTTCTGGTACCGGCTGGCCGTGGTGTGCCTCGGCGCGGTCATGCTGGTGGTCGGCTTCTTCGTGAGCGACAGCAGTCCGGCCAAGGCGGCGGTCGGCGACTGCGTCCACTCCACCGGCCGCAACGATCTCGACAAGGTCGCCTGCACCGACCCGAAGGCCGACTACGTGGTGCTCAGCCGGTTCAACAACACCACCGACACCACCCGCTGCACCAAGACCCCGGGCACCACCGCCCAGTACTGGGGCTCGTCCGGTCGCCGCTGGCACAAGAAGAAGTACGTCCTGTGCCTCGGCCCCAGGTCACGCCAGTCGACCACCACCGCACCGAAGAAGGCCTGAGCCCGGCGGACCGTCAGAAGGAGAAGCCTTCCAGGCTGTCGGGCACTCCCTCGTCGAGGGCGTCGAGCAGCCGCCGGCGGCGCCGGGCGGCGGTGCGCTCGTCATCGTCCAGCACGATCCGCTCCAGCCGGTCGACCCGGTCGGCCAGCGCGTCGAGCTTGCGACTGTTCCCGCCGACCTCGGCCACCAAGGTGTTGAGCACCGGGACGACCGCCGTCGCCACCACCGAGCGCACCACCTGCTCGGCCACCCTGGCGACGGCGGCGTCCACGCTCCCCTCGGGCGGCCGGGGCAGGTTGTCCACAGGCACCGGCCCGCGCTCCTGGGACCCGGTCCGCCGCGACTCCTGCTCGGCGTCGAGCAGGTAGCACCGCACCTGACGTGCGGTTTCGCTGTCCCGCAGGAGCATCGCGACGTTCAGCACGGTCCGCCGGGTGAAGAGCGCGAGCGACCTCGCGCGGGACTGGATCCGACAGAGTTGCTTGAAGCAACCCAGTTCGGGCCCGGCCAGCACCCGGTAGCCATTGGCCGCCAACTCCTCGCGGTGGTCGAACACCACCGCCTTGATCACCGTCTCCGGCACCTCGAAATACGCCGCGATCCCCTCCGTGGTCACGTGCACGTCGTCGGGCAGCAGTTCCAGCGCCTTGACCCGGTCCAGCACCTCGACCCGGTCGGCGACCGTCGACCGCATGGTCGGGGACTCCAGCAGCACGGCATCGACAGCCATGACAGCACCTCCGCTCTCCTGGGGACGGCACCTCCGTCTCCCGGGAGTAGCGAACGCGAGCGGAACCGACCGTGTCCGAACTACCGGCGAGGAACACACGATCGAGCGGATCAGCTCAAGCCTTGCCCGCAACACCGGTCACATGTGCCGCACCATCACCACCGGCCCCAGCATCACAGTCTGATGACCACGCACTCCACGTGATGTTCCTGTCGTCCGTCGGCGATAGAGTCCAGCACTTCACAGGCTCACAGCTCATCTCGGGGGAACCGCCATGTCCGCACCGCCACCGCCCCAGCTCCCGTACGGCGCCCCGGCGGCCGCACCGCCCGCTCCGCCGCTCGCGCAGCAGCCCGCACAGCCCTGGGCACCGCCCCAGGGCCAGATCCCGGGCCAGGCCCCGGCACCGGTCCCCGGTCAGCAGCTGTGGGGCCAGCAGCCGTGGGCCCAGCCCGCCGCCCCCGCCGGGTACGGCCCGTACTGCCGCTTCTGCGGCTCGATGCCGGCCACGGAGGCCACCATCCGGGGCCACCAGGGCCTCATCGTGATCATGAGGTTCCTGAAGCTCCAGGGGCCGTTCTGCCGCACCTGCGGCATCGCCGCGCACCGCGACATGACCGCGAAGAGCCTGTGGCAGGGCTGGTGGGGCATCGGCTCCATGCTGGTCAACCCCATCACCATGCTGATCAACCTGCCGCAGCGCGCGAAGATCAACAAGCTGGCGCCGCCGGTCCCCGGCGCCCCGGGCACGCCGATGAACCCCGGCAAGCCGCTGTACCAGCGGGTCGCCGTTCTCGGTCTGCTGGTCCCGGCGCTGATCGTCGCTGCGATCGTCTTCGCCGCCCAGCGCGACGCCGACTACGCCTCGGCCGGGGACTGCCTGCAGCGGACCGGGACGGCGTCCAACCCCGATGTGGCCGTGGTGTCCTGCTCCGGGTCCGACGCCGAGTTCAAGGTGCTCGGCCGGTTCGACCACACCGGGGACGGCTCCAAGTGCGAGATGTACCCGGAGACCACGACCACCTTCGTGCGGACGGTCGACTACTCCCCCACGTACCTGCTCTGCCTGCGGCGCCTCAGCCGCTGACCCTCCCGTCAGCCCGTCTCGTTGGCCGCCCACCACTCCCGGAGGGCGGCCACCGCCGCCTCGTGGTCCATCGGGCCGTGCTCGAGCCGGAGCTCCAGCATGTGCTTGTACGCCCGGCCGACCTGCGGGCCGGGCCGCAGGCCGAGCAGCTCCATGATCTGGTTGCCGTCCAGCGCCGGGCGGATGGAGTCCAGCTCCTCCTGCTCCTTGAGCGCGGAGATCCGCTCCTCCAGCGAGTCGTACGTCCGCGCCAGCGCCGCCGCCTTCTTGCGGTTGCGGGTGGTGCAGTCGGAACGGGTGAGCTTGTGCAGGCGCTCCAGCAGCGGTCCGGCGTCGGTGACGTAGCGGCGGACCGCGGAGTCGGTCCACTCGCCGCCGCCGTAGCCGTGGAAGCGCAGGTGCAGCTCGACCAGCCGGGACACCTCGTCGACGAGCTCCTTGGAGTACTTGAGCTCGCGCATCCGCTTGCGGGTCATCTTGGCGCCGACCACCTCGTGGTGGTGGAAGGACACCCGGCCGTCGGACTCGAAGCGCCGGGTCCGCGGCTTGCCGATGTCGTGCAGCAGCGCGGCCAGCCGGAGCACCAGGTCCGGGCCGTCCTGTTCCAGCGCGATGGCCTGCTCCAGCACGGTCAGCGAGTGCTCGTAGACGTCCTTGTGCCGGTGGTGCTCGTCCCGCTCCAGGCGCAGCGCCGGCAGTTCGGGCAGCACGTGGTCGGCGAGGCCGGTGTCCACCAGCAGGCGCAGCCCCTTGACCGGGTGGGCGGCCAGCAGCAGCTTGTTGAGCTCGGCCTGGACCCGCTCGGCGGAGACGATGGTGATCCGCTCGGCCATCGCCGTCATCGCCGCGACCACCTCGGGTGCGGGGTCGAAGTCGAGCTGGGCGGCGAAGCGGGCGGCCCGCATCATCCGCAGCGGGTCGTCGGAGAAGGACTCCTCCGGGGTGGCGGGGGTGCGCAGCACCCGGGCCTCCAGGTCGTCCAGGCCGTGGTGGGGGTCGACGAAGCCGCGGCCGGGCAGGTCGACGGCCATCGCGTTGACGGTGAAGTCTCGGCGGACCAGGTCCTGCCCGATGGTGTCGCCGTACGTCACCTCGGGCTTGCGGGAGGTCCGGTCGTACGCCTCGCTGCGGTAGGTGGTGATCTCGATCAGGAAGCTGCCGTCCGCGGTGTCCTTGCGCGCGCCGACCGTGCCGAAGGCGATACCGACGTCCCAGACCGCGTCGGCCCAGCCCTTGACCAGCTTCAGCACCTGCTCGGGGCGGGCGTCGGTGGTGAAGTCGAGGTCGTTGCCGAGCCGGCCCAGCAGGGCGTCCCGGACCGAGCCGCCGACCAGCGCGAGCCGGAATCCGGCATCCTGGAAGCGGCCGGCGATCTCGTCGGCGACCGGGGAGACCCGGAGCAGTTCCTGCAGCCCGCGGGTCTGCGCCTCGCTCAGCCCCGGCAGGGCGGCGACGGCGTGGGAGCTGGAATGATTGGCGCTGGACGCGTTGGCAGTGGACACGGCTCACAAGGGTACGTGCCCGGGCCTCGGGGCCGCCCGCCATATCCGGCCGGGCCACCGCCACGGTGGCCCGCCCACTCAGGGTCCGGCCCGCAACACTGCGGCGCGGGCAGCGTCGTTACCATGCCGGAGGGGACAGGCGGGACGGACCGCCGCGAACCGGTCGGTCGAGGCTGCCCGGGCACCGTCGGGTGCCGCCGCGGCGCCGTCGGGACCGGTGTGCGGACCGGTGGCGCGTGACCGAATTCTTTGACGACGGACGACGGCGAGGGCGAAGCGCGTGGACCAGCGAAGCGTGGGGTCGGCCCCGGCCGGCATCCGGCGGACGGCTCTCGCCCGCCGGACGGTGCGGCGACTGGGCGGCCTGCTGGCGGCCGGTACGGTCCTGCTGACCGCCACCGCGCTGCCGGCCGCGGCCTCGCCCGCAGCACCGGCGGCCCCCGCCGCCGACTACCCGGCAACCATGACGATCAGCACGGTCACCCCGGCGGTGGCCGGCGAGAACGGCACCGTGACGGTCACCGGCAAGGTGGTGAACTCCGGCCACGGCGACATCAAGTCGGCCCACATCGGGGTCCGCGCCCCGGTGTCCGGCAAGAAGCTGGGTACCAGGAACGAGGTCATGCTGGTCGCCCAGCGGTCCACGCCGACCGGCACCGACGGGGTCGACGTCGCGAACGCCGAGGTCCCGCTCGGCGACCTCACCCCCGGCCAGTCCCACGACTTCAGCATCCCGGTCACCACCGCGGACCTGGAACTGTCGAAGTCCGGGGTGTACGAGCTGGCGGTGGATGTCTGGGGTACCTCGGGCGGCGGCCACGAGCGGGTGCTGGGCATCGCGCGGACCTTCCTGCCGTACAACGTGGAGCCCACCGACAAGCAGACCCAGCTCTCCGTGGTGTGGCCGATCACGCACGCCCCGGAGCTGGTCGCGCAGACCATGCCGGACAACGACCAGACGCCGGTGCTCCGGGACGACAGCCTGGTCGGCGAGCTCTCCCCCGGCGGGCGGCTCCACCAGCTGGTGACCACCGGCGCCACGCTGCCGAACCTGACCTGGATGATCGATCCGGACCTGCTGGACACCGTGTTCGCGATGACCAAGCCGTACCGGGTGCAGAAGCCCAACACGGGCGGCGAGTCCGCGCGCGAGGACAACACCGTCCCCGGGACCGGCAGGGACGCCGCGGTGGCGTGGCTGGCCCTGCTGCGTACCTCGGTGGCCACCGCCGGGGACGAGGTGGTCTCGCTGCCGTACGCCGATCCGGACCTGGCGTCGATCGCGCACAACGGTGCTTCGCTGCCGGGGATGGAGACCGCGCTGCGCAAGGCTTCCACGGCCGGCCGGCTGACCGCCGAGGGGCGGCTGGCGGTGGACGTGAAGTCCGACGTGGCCTGGCCCTACCAGGGCCGGCTGGACCGCCGGACCGCGGCCACCGCCCTGACCGCGGGCGGCCAGCTGGTGCTGGTGGACGGCGCCTCGCTGCCGGAGGCGGACTCGCTGGCCTACACCCCCGGTGCGGCCCGCCCGATCGGCAACGGCCAGACCGCGGTGGTGGCCGATTCGACCATCTCGGGACTGTTCCAGCAGGAGCTGAAGACCCCCGAGGCCCGCACCGAGGCGGTGCAGCGGTTCCTGGCCGAGACCCTGCTGGTCAACCGCCAGATGCCGGAACAGCCGCGCGGCCTGCTGGTGCTCCCACCGCGCAACCTGGACGCCGCCACCGCCGGCGTGCTGGCCGACGCGGTGCTCAAGTCCCGGCAGGGCGGCTGGACCGCGCCGGTCACGCTGCACACCCTGGCGGCCGCCAAGGCCGATCCGGACGCCACCACGGCCGTGCAGAACGGGTACCCGCAGGAGCTGGCCGCCACCGAGCTGTCCTCGTCCGCGCTCGGGAAGACCATGTCGCTGCAGAACAGCCTGGACCAGCTGATGCTGATCCTCACGCAGCCCCAGCGGGTGCGCGGCCCGTTCAGCGCGGCCATGATCCGGTCGATGTCGACGCAGTGGCGCGACCAGGGCACGGCCGGGGTGTCCTACCGCGACGGGGTGCAGCACTACCTGGACAACCTCACCTCCGCGGTCAGGCTGCCCCCGAAGAGCGACGTCACCCTGCCGGGTGACAACGCGACGCTGCAGGTCAGCGTCAAGAACGACCTCAACCAGGCGGTCGGCAACCTGGAGCTGCGGCTCACCTCCAGCCAGCTGAACCGGCTCAACGTCGGCCCGGCAGAGTCGGTGGTGCTGGACGGCACCACCAGCAGGACCTTCCGCTTCCCGGCCGAGGCGCAGGTCAACGGTTCCGTGCAGATGACCGCGCAGCTCTGGACCACCGGCCCCAACCCGCAGCGCTACGGCGCACCGGTGACCTTCATGGTCGAGGTCACCTCGGTGACCAACGGCGTGCTGTACGTCATCGGCGGCGGTGTGGTGCTGATGGTGCTGGCCGGGATCCGGTTCTCGCTGCAGCGCAAGAAGCGCGCCGCCGGCGAGGACGGCGGGGCGGACGGGCCGGCGGACGCGGACGACGCTCCCGGGGGCGGCGCCCCCGAGGCCGGTCCGGAGGCCGGTCCGGACGCCGGTCCGGACCCGGCTGCCACCGCCGACGACGCCGCCGCCGACCTGCCCGACGGCACGGGAGTCGGCGGGACCGACGCGGAGCCGGAGTCGGCCGCGGAAACCGCTGTTCGGGCCACCGGTGATGAGAAGGTTGGTCACTGACGGCGCACCGCACCGGGCGCCCGCCCCCAGCAGCGAATTGAGGTGGCATGACCGGGCCGCGCGAGGAGCGAGCAGAGAGCCAGGGCAGTGGCAGGCCGCGCGAGCGCGGCGCCGATTCCACCGGGTCCGCGGCCGACTGGTACGTCGCGGACACCTTCGCGCGTGACCCGTTCGCGACCGAGGGGTACGACGGCACGGCCGGGCCGGACCCGTACGGTGTCTGGGTCGCCGAGGCCTCGGCCGCACTCCCGCCGCAGCAGAAGGGCCGGGGCACCGGGGCGCCGGACACCGCGGTCCTGGACCTCGCCGTCGCGGATGTCGAGGACGGCGCGGACGGCGCGGATACCGAGGGCGGCGCGGTCCGGGCGGCCGCCGAGACCGCCGGCCCCGCCGAGCTAACGGCCGCCGCGCCGGACCCCGATCCCGCGTCCGACCTCGCATCCGAGCCCGAGCCCGAGCCGGAACCGGAGCCCGAGCCCGAGCCGCAGCTGACCGCTCCCGCCAGCCGCTGGGCCGGCCTGGCCGCGGTGCCGCCGCCCGACCCCGGACCGGTCCGCCAGCCCGCCCCCTGGGAGCTGGACGACGGCCGCTACATCGGTGTGGACGCCCTGCTGAGCGGTGGCCCCGAGGGCGGCTCCGGCGACGACCCCGACCACCCCGACGAGCCGCACCAGTTCGTCCCCCCGATCGAGTTCGACCCGCCGCTGTCCGAGGAGGAGGCCCTCCTGCAGGCCGACGCGGCGGTCCGGGCAGCCGCGGCCGCAGCCCTGGCCGCCGAGGCCGCGGCCGACACCGCGCCACCCGCCGGCCCGGAGTCCGGCACCTCCCCCGGCGACGGGGCGCCCGGCGGGGACGGCCCGGCCGGCGACGGGGTGGGGACGGCCGCTGCGGCGGGCGCACCCGCCGAGGGGCGCTCCGCCGCCGAGCGGGTGAGCGGCCTGCTGGGGTCCAGCGCCGTGATGGCGGCCGGCACCCTGGTCTCCCGCGGCACCGGCTTCCTGCGCACCATGGTGATCGCCGCCGCGATCGGCGTCGGCACCATGGGCGACTCGTACAACGCCGCCAACACCCTGCCGACCCTGCTGTACATCCTGATCGGCGGCGGCGCGCTGAACGCCGTCTTCGTGCCGCAGCTGGTCCGCAGCATGAAGCACGACGAGGACGGCGGCACCGCCTACGCCAACCGGCTGCTCACCCTGGTGATGGCCGGGCTGGCCGGCGTGGTCTTCGTCGCCGTGCTGGCGGCGCCGGTGCTGGTGCAGCTGATCTCGCACTCGCTGATGCGTGACCCGGCCAGCGCCGACACCACCGTGGCGCTGGCCCGGTACTGCCTGCCGACGATCTTCTTCATGGGTGTGCACGTCGTGGTGGGCCAGGTGCTCAACGCCCGCGGCCGGTTCGGCGCGATGATGTGGACCCCGGTGCTGAACAACATCGTGGTGATCTTCACGTTCGCGATGTACATCTACGTCTTCGGCACCTTCGAGAGCACCGAGGTCACCCCGGGCACCATCTCCCCCGAGGGGGTCAGGCTGCTGGGCATCGGCACCCTGCTCGGACTGGCCGTCCAGGCGCTGGCGATGATCCCGTACCTGCGGGCCTCCGGCTTCCGCTTCCGGCCCCGGTTCGACTGGCGCGGCCACGGCCTCGGCAAGGCCGCCCGGCTGGCGAAGTGGACCTTCCTGTTCGTGCTCGCCAACCAGGCGGGCTACCTGGTCGTCACCCAGCTCGCCACCTCCGCCGGCGCCGCTGCCGAGAGCCAGGGGTACCTGGGCGTCGGCCTCGCCGCGTACTCCAACGCCCTGCTGATCTGGCAGCTGCCGATGGCCGTGATCACCGTCTCCGTGATGAGCGCGGTGCTCCCCAGGCTCTCCCGCTCGGCCGCCGACGCCGACCAGGGCGCCGTCCGTGACGACCTCTCGTACGGGCTGCGCACCTCGGCGGTGGCGATCGTGCCCGCCGCCTTCCTGTTCCTGTCGCTCGGCCCGGTGATCGGCAACGCCATCTACGGGCTCGGCAACGGCGGCGCGGTGGCGCACGGCACCACCGCGGTCGGCTTCATGCTCTCGGCCTTCGCCCTGGGCCTGATCCCGTACTCGGTGCAGTACGTGCTGCTGCGCGGCTTCTACGCCTACGAGGACACCCGCACGCCGTTCTCCAACACGGTCTGGGTCGCGCTGACCCAGGCCGGTACCGCCGTGCTCTGCTACCTGGCGCTGCCCGACCGCTGGGCGGTGACCGGGATGGCGTTCGGCTACGGCATCTCGTACGCGGTCGGCGTGGCGGTCGCGGTGCCCAAGCTCAAGGCGCGGATCGGCGGGCTGGACACCGCCCGGATCGGCAAGACCTACGTCCGGCTCGGCATCGCCTCGCTGCCGGCCGCGGCCGTCGGCCTGGCCGTCGAGCTGCTGCTCGACGGCGCGCTCGACGGCTGGCCGGGCAGCGTGCTGACGCTGCTGGTGGCGGCCGCGCTGCAGCTCGGCGTGTTCCTGCTGCTGGCCCGCCGGATGCGGATCGAGGAGCTCAACGCGATGCTCGGAATGGTCCGCGGCCGGCTCGGACGTTGACCCGGCGTCAACCGGACCACCCCCGATCTCCTGCTCCCTCAGGTGGCCTACTCCGGGCCGGTTTCGGCGATCTTCACCGAATCCGGCCCGGTCCCGGCGGAATCCCCCCTGGCTGTCCACGAATACGCAACCAGTCGGGCCCCTCAGCGGTCGTAGCAGGGGGCTGGGAGTGGGCACAATTGTCCTGGCACCCGCCGCCCCCGCCACGGGCGGGCCGGAGCCAGACTTCTCGGTACCGGGGCGATACAAGGGGAGGCAGGACCACGGTGGCTGATGGCACCAAGGCGGTTGTCGACACGTCCGTGACGGACGCGGCGGCGCTGGCCATGGCACTCGGGGAGCTTCCCGAGGAGCCCGCGGCGCAGTCGACCGACGGGCCGGCCTCCGAGCCCGCCTCGGGCGCCGCCGATCCGTCCCCGAAGGGCGGGCGGAACACCGCCGTCAAGCCCTCGGGCCCGACACCCGCGACCCTCGCGGCCGCCAAGGGCCCGAAGGGCGGGAAGCGCACCAAGGCCGCCTCCGGCAAGGCGGGCGCGACCGCCCCGAAGTCCGCCACCGCGACAGCCGCCACCACGGGCGCCACTGCAGGCGCTGCGACGACGGCCGGGACCGGGTCCCGGGCCGCCGTCCACACCGGGCCCGCCGCGGCCACCCCGGCGCCCGCCGACGGCTCCGCCGAAGGCACCACCCCCACCGACGCCACCCCGGCTGCGCCGAGCACCCCGGCACCGGCCGACCTGGCACCGGCCGACGCTCCGGCGAAGGCGACCCGGGCCGCCCGTACCGTCCGTACCGCGAAGCCCGAGGGCGCCGCGAAGCCGGCAGACTCCGCCGATGCCGCGGACCCCACGGACGGCGCGGACGCCACACCCGCGAAGAGCACGCGCGCGCCGAAGCCCGCCGGGTCCCCGAAGCCCGCGCCGGCCAAGCCCGCCTCAGGCACCACCGCGGACACCGCGGCCATCGCCGCCGGTGCGGCTGGTGCGGCTGGTGCGGCTGGTGCGGCTGGCGCGGACAGTGCGGACACCGCGACCGCTGCGGCCGCCGAGCCCGGCGAGGAGCCGGCCGGGTCCGAAGAGCCCTCGGAGACCACCGCCCCCCTCTCGGCCGCCGAGATCGCCGCCGAGCTCGCCGAGGGGGCCGCCCGCCGCGCCAAGGCCGCCAAGTCGTCCCGGGCCGCCGCCGCTCCCGCGTCCCGGCCCGCCGCCAAGCCCGCCACCAGCACGGAGACCCTGGACGCCGACACCGCCACCCTCCCCGCCACGCTCGCGGCCCCGCTGCGACACAGCGGCGACCGGATCGCCGACCGGTACCGGCTGGAGGAGTGCATCACCCACACCGAGGTCTTCAGCAGCTGGCGAGCGGTCGACGAGAAGCTCCGCCGCGCCGTCGGCGTCCACCTGCTCGCGGCCGGCCACCGGCGCGCCAAGGCGGTGCTGACCGCCGCCCGGTCCGCGGCGCTGCTCGGCGACCCCCGGTTCGTCCAGGTCCTCGACGCCGTGCAGGAGGGCGACCTGGTCTACGTCATCCGGGAGTGGCTCCCGGACGCCTCCGACCTGGCCCGGCTGCTGGCCGGCGGCCCGATGGAGCCGTACGAGGCCTACCAGATGGTCCGCCAGGTCACCGATGCGGTCGCCGCCGCCCACCGCCGCGGGCAGGCCCACCTGAGGCTCACCCCGACCTGTGTGCTGCGCACCGAGACCGGCCAGTACCGGATCAACGGCATCGCCGTGGACGCCGCCATCCGCGGCCTGTCCACCGAAGACGCCGAGCGGACCGACACCAAGGCGATCGGCGCGCTGCTCTACGCCGCGCTGACCCACCGCTGGCCCTACCCGGAGGACCGGTACGACCTCCAGGGCATGCCCAAGGGGCTCGGGTGCGTCCCGCCGGACCAGGTGAAGGCGGGCGTCCACAAGGGGCTGTCGGAACTGGCCGCGCGGGCGCTCGGCGAGCACCCGCCGCACCACCAGGACCCCATCACCAGCCCCGAGCAGCTGGCCAAGGCGATCGCCCTGCTGCCGAAGATCCGCCAGCCGGAACCGGCCGCACCGCCCGCGTTCACCCCGCCGCGCTACCCGTCCTCCCGGGGCGCCGCCGCCACCGGGGCACCGTCCCGGCCGCTGCCCGGCGGTGAGCCGAACCGCCGGCCGGAGGCCCCGCGTCCGGTCGCGCCGCCGCCCGTACGCCCGCGCCGACGTCTGCTGACCGCGGCCAAGTGGACCGCCTCCCTGGTGGCGCTGGCCGCCATCGGACTCGGTTCCTGGCAGCTGGTGGACCGGATGAACCACCACCCGTCGCACAGCACCGGCCAGCCGACTCCCACGCCGAGCGGGCCGGGCGCCTCCACCGCCCCGACCAGCGCCCGGCTCCCGATCGCCGCGCTCTCCACGTTCAACGCCTTCGGCCAGGAGAAGGACGAGCACAGCTCCGAACTGCCGAACGCCCACGACGACAACCCCGCCACCGCCTGGACCACCCAGGGGTACATCGACCAGTTCGCCGAGGCCGCCTACAAGAAGGGGACCGGCATCCTGGTCGACCTGGGCAGCGCCAAGCAGGTCAGCTCGGTCGACCTCACCTTCCTCGGCGACCACAAGGTCGAACTGAAGGCGGCACCGGCCGGTGTCTCCTCCGCTCCCTCCCCGGACGAGGCCGGCTACCGCTCCTTCGGTGCGGCCGTCGCCTCCGGCTCCGGCAGCCAGGTGCAGCTGAAGCCCGAGAAGGCGATCACCACCCGCTACCTCTTGATCTGGCTGACCGGCATCCCCAACGATGGGGACAGGTTCCGCGGCAAGGTGGCCGAGATCAAGGTGAACGGCTGAGCGGTACCGGAGAGGGGGCGGGAATGGCGGCGCAGGAGCCCGACGACGCCGAACTGCTCGCCCGTCACGCCGCCGGCGACCCGGCGGCCTTCGGCGTCCTGGTGCACCGCCACCGGGACCGGCTCTGGGCGGTCGCCCTGCGCACCCTCGGCGACCGCGAGGAGGCCGCCGACGCCCTCCAGGACGCGCTGGTGTCGGCGTTCCGAGCCGCTCACACCTTCCAGGGCCGCTCGGCCGTCACCACCTGGCTGCACCGGATCGTGGTGAACGCCTGCCTCGACCGGGCCCGCCGCACCGCCACCCGCCGCACCACCCCGCTGGACGGGGACCCGGAGCGCCTGGACACCGCGCTCGGCAGCTCCGAGGGCGCGGACACGGCCGCCGTCCGTTCGGAGCTGCGCCGCGAGCTGACGGACGCACTCGCCACCCTCCCGGCCGACCAGCGGGCCGCGCTGGTCCTGGTCGACATGGAGGGCTACTCGGTGGCCGAGGCGGCCGAGGTCCTGGAGGTCCCGGTGGGCACCGTGAAGAGCCGCTGCGCCCGCGGCCGGGCCAAGCTGCTCCCGCTGGTCCGCCATCTGCGGGCGGGCGGTGTTTCACGTGAAACCGAGCCACCCGAGCCACCCGGGCCACCGTCGACCGCTGCTTCCGCACCGGCGCGGCCCGTTTCACGTGAAACACCGCCGTCCCACGAGGCACCGTCGTCCCGGGATTCACGGTCCGGGAACCCATCCGGCCCCGCGGCCGTCCCATCACCGGGTCCGGTGCGACCGGCCTCCGCCCTGGAAGGAGACGTGACCAAGCGATGACGCCGCTCACCCCTTCCCCGTCGTCCGGCTCCCCGGACCCGGGCGGCCACCCCGACATCGAACTGCTCGCCGACCTCGCCGAGGACCTGACCGACCCGGCCACCGCCGAGGAGCTGCACCGGCATCTCGCCGACTGCCCGGAGTGCGCCGACACCTGGGCGGCCCTGGCCGAGGTCTCCCGGCTGCTCGGCGACGACGAACCGCCCCCCATGCCCGCCGACGTGGCCGCCCGGATCGACGCGGCGCTGGCGGCCGAACCCCATCCCACCGGGCCCCGTCCCGCCGAGCCCCGCGCCACCGACCCGCGTACCCGCGTGCCCGCGGCCGCTGATCGCGAGGCACCGACTGGCGGCCACCCCCGTGGTCCGGCCCGCCCCGCCGGCCGCCCGGACGGCGCCACCCGCCCGGCGTCCAGCTCCGGCCCCGGCCGCGCCCGGCGCCGCCGGACCGGGCGGATCCTGCTGGGCACCGCCGTACTCGCCGCCGCGGTGACCCTCGGCTCGCTGCTGTACGCCCGGCCCTGGGACAGCGGCAGCAGCGCGGCGACCTCCGCCGCCGGCTCGGACAGCGGTCACACTGCCGCGCTCGCCCCCGGTGTCCGTTCCCCGAAGGCCGCCGACGCCCTGCCGGAGTACCGCGAGGACCAGTTGGCCGCCCAGGTACGCCAGCTGCTCGGCCGGGCCACCGGGCCTGCCCCCGCATCTCCCCATGCTCTTCAGCCCGACAACGGGACCGGCTCCACCGCGCCCGTTCCGTCCAAGGCCCCCGGCACCGGTCCCAACGCCGGCAGTCCCGACGACGGAGGCCAGGACGCGGCGACCCGCCTGCCCGCCTGTGTCGCGCTGGCGGCCGGCCACCCCGGCCAGGCCCCGCTGGCGGCCGGAGCGGGCCGCTACGGCACGACCGCCGTCACGGCCCTGGTCTATCCGCTGCCCGGCCGCACCGACCAGGTCGACGTCTACCTGGTGACCCCCGACTGCCCCGGTGCGACGGTCCTGCTGCACCGGAGCGTCCCGGCCCCCTGAGCTGCCCCCTGAGGGCTGCCCCTCGAACGTCCGCCGGGAGCCGCCCTCCGGTGGACCTGCGGACAAAAGGGATATCCTGGCCCTGACCTCAGGATCGAGCCGTTCCACCGCCCGACATGCCCGCACTGCGGGCGGCTGGTGCGCCGGCGCCTGGGAATGCGGGAGACTGGTCAGTCGTTGTCCCGGGCGGCGGAGCAGGACCGCCCTCCCCGCAGATGCGCGGGTCGCGATGCGAACCAGGAGATGCAGTGAGCGACGTCCGTAATGTGATCATCATCGGTTCCGGGCCCTCCGGGTACACCGCTGCGCTCTACACCGCCCGAGCCTCCCTCAAGCCCCTCGTCTTCGAGGGTGCCGTGACGGCCGGCGGCGCCCTGATGAACACCACCGAGGTGGAGAACTTCCCCGGCTTCCGCGACGGCATCATGGGCCCCGAGCTCATGGACGGCATGCGGGCCCAGGCCGAGAAGTTCGGCGCCGAGCTCGTCCCGGACGACATCGTCGCGGTCGACCTGACCGGCGACATCAAGACCGTCACCGACTCCGAGGGCACCGTGCACCGCGCCCGCACGGTGATCGTCGCCACCGGCTCGCAGCACCGCAAGCTCGGCCTGCCCCGGGAGGACGCGCTGTCCGGCCGCGGCGTCTCGTGGTGCGCCACCTGTGACGGCTTCTTCTTCCGTGACCAGGACATCGCCGTGGTCGGCGGCGGCGACACCGCGCTGGAGGAGGCGACGTTCCTCTCCCGGTTCGCCCGCAGCGTCACCGTCGTCCACCGCCGGGACAGCCTGCGCGCCTCCAAGGCCATGCAGGAGCGCGCCTTCGCCGACCCGAAGATCAGCTTCGCCTGGGACAGCGCGGTCGAGGAGATCCACGGCGACCCGAAGCTCACTGGCCTGACCCTGCGCGACACCACCACCGGCGACACCCGCGAGCTGGCCGTCACCGGCCTGTTCATCGCCATCGGCCACGACCCGCGGACGGACCTGTTCACCGGCCAGCTCGACCTGGACGCCGAGGGCTACCTCAAGGTCGAGGCCCCCTCGACCCGGACCAACATCCCCGGTGTCTTCGCCGCCGGCGACGTGGTCGACCACACCTACCGCCAGGCCATCACCGCGGCCGGCACCGGCTGCGCCGCCGCGCTGGACGCGGAGCGCTACCTCGCCTCGCTCGCCGACCTGGAGGCCCAGGCCGCCGCCGTCGCGGTCTGAGGCAGCGATCCCGACGCGCCCGGACCACTCGGTCCGGGCGCCCCGGTCCTCCCCGGCGCCCGACGTTCCACGTGAAACACCCCTGCGGAAGGGCGCCGCAGGACCAGCCCCCCACCCGAGAAACAGAACGGCACCCGCCGTTGTTGTCCCTCTCGAAGGTGCCGAGCCGTCCCACACCCGGTCCGGCACCACCCGTACGTGACCCTTAGGAGTTCCCGTGGCCGGCGCCACCATCACCGTGACCGACGCGACCTTCGACGCCGACGTCCTCAAGAGCGACAAGCCCGTCCTGGTCGACTTCTGGGCCACCTGGTGCGGCCCGTGCCGTCAGGTCGCCCCCGTCCTGGAGGAGATCGCGGCCGAGCACGGCGACGCGATCACCATCGCCAAGCTGGACGTCGACGCCAACCAGGAGACCGCGGCCCGCTACAACGTGATCTCCATCCCGACGCTCAACGTCTACCAGAACGGCGAGCTGGTGAAGACCATCACCGGCGCGCGTCCCAAGGTGGCGCTGCTCCGCGAGCTGTCGGAGTTCCTCGGGCTCTGAGCACCCGGGCCGCACCCCCGCGGGCGCGGCCGGTACGGCGGAGGGCTGTCCCCCGAGCGTGGGGGACAGCCCTCCGCCGTCTCCTCGTGCTCCTCGGCGCCGTACCTCGTGGTCCGCGGTGCCCCGCGGCTCCACGCGCCAGGCCCGAGAGCGCGGACGGCTCGGAACGGCCCGAGCGTACGGACGGCTCAGAACGGCCTGAGGGCCGGCTCCTTGCGCGCTCCGCCCAGCAGCCGCTCGATCGCGCCCTCCACGTCGCCCTTCCAGGAGAGCGTGGTACGCGCCTCCAGCCGGAGCCGCGGATAGCGGTGGTGCGGACGCACCGTCCTGAACCCGACCGCGAGCAGGTGCTCGGCGGGCAGGAGGCAGCTGGGGGTCTCCCCGCTGCCGGCACCGAACGCCTCGATCGCCCTGAACCCCCGGGCGATCAGGTCCTTCGCGGCCGTCTGGACCAGCACCCGCCCCAGCCCCTGGTCCTGGTAGCCGGGCAGCACCCGGCTGACCATCAGCTGGACGGCGTCCGGCGAGACCGGACTGGTCGGGAAGGACTGCGACCGCGGCACGTAGGCCGGCGGCGCGTACAGCACGAACCCGGCCGGCCGGCCGTCGACGTAAGCCACCCGGCCGCAGGTCCCCCACTCCAGCAGCACGGCCGAGATCCAGGTCTCCTTCTCCTGCTCGGCCTTGCCCGCCTCCACCGCCACCCGCGCGCTCACCGGGTCCAGCTCCCAGAAGACACAGGACCGGCACCCCACCGGCAGGTCCGGGAGATTGTCCAGCGTCAGCGGAGCGATCCTGCGTCCCACTCCCCCACACCTCCTCGTCAGCCCGGGCAGGCCGGATCCCCCCGGGGACGGCCGCCCACCTCCGAGCTTCCTACCCAGACGAAGTGGGTGCACGTTTCACGTGAAACATGCACCCACAACCAGCCATCACCACCGGCGCGCGGCTCAGCCCTGCGACAGCCGCAGCCCTTCCTCGCCGGGCGCCAGCCCGTCCAGGATCCGGTTCAGGTCCTCGACCGAGGCGAACTCCAGGACCACCTTGCCCTTGCCCAGCTTGCCGTTCCGCTGCGAGACCTCGACCTTGACCCGGGTGTCGAAGCGGTCCGAGAGCCGGCCGGCCAGCTCGTTGAAGGCGGGCGACAGCAGCTTGCCCGCCTTGGGCGCGGCCGGACGGGCCCGGTCCTGCTCCTCCGGCCGGTTCATCAGCTGGACGATCTCCTCGGTGGTCCGCACCGAGAGCCCCTCCGCGTTGATCCGGGTGGCCAGCCGCTCCTGCTGCTCGGGGTCGTGCAGGGCGAGCAGCGCCCGTGCGTGGCCCGCGCTCAGGATCCCGCCCGCCACCCGGCTCTGCACCGGCGGCGGCAGCTTCAGCAGCCGCAGGGTGTTGGAGACGTGCGAGCGGGAGCGGCCGATCCGGTCCGCCAGCTCGTCGTGGGTGCAGGAGAAGTCCCGCAGCAGCTGGTCGTAGGCGGCCGCCTCCTCCAGCGGGTTGAGCTCGGCGCGGTGCAGGTTCTCCAGCAGCGCGTCCAGCAGCAGCTTGTCGTCCTCGGTGGCCCGCACGATCGCCGGGATCAGGTCGAGGCCGGCCTCCCGCGAGGCCCGCCAGCGACGCTCACCCATGATCAGCTCGTAGCGGTCCGCACCGACCTGGCGGACCACCACCGGCTGGAGCAGGCCCACCTCCTTGATCGAGGCGACCAGCTCGGCCAGCTTGTCCTCGTCGAAGTACTCACGGGGCTGGCGCGGGTTCGGCCGGATGTCGTCCAGCGGCAGCTCGACGAACCGGGCGCCGTGCACCGGAGCCAGCACGGCCTCCATGGTGCTGCGCGGAAGCGCCTCCGCCGCCAGCTCCCGCAGGCTCTCCGCGGCGGCCTTGGCCGCCACCGTGCCGCGGCCGGCCGGCACGGCGGCGGGTCCGTCGGTCCCGGGCGTCCGGGCCGGGGCCACCGTGGCGGTCTCCTGGCCCGAGGCCTGCCCTGCCGCGGTCCCTGCGGCCGGCGAGGTGGCCGGGATCAGTGCGCCCAGCCCCCGTCCCAGCCCTCTGCGCGTGCTCACCGGTTCTCCTCCGTGCTGTGCTGTGCCACCGGCGCCGGCTGCCCGCCCGCGCCGTTCCGCTGCTGGCCCACCCCGCCGAAGCCGGCGGCCGGTGCGTCCGCGGCCCCGGGCGCGCCGCGGAGCGCGAGCTCGCGGGCGGCCTCCAGGTACGACAGCGCACCGGTCGAGCCGGGGTCGTAGGTGAGGACGGTCTGCCCGTAGCTCGGCGCCTCCGAGATCCGCACCGAGCGCGGGATCGCGGTGCTCAGCACCTCGCGCTCGAAGTGGGTCCGGACCTCCTCGGCCACCTGCGAGGCGAGCCGGGTCCGGGCGTCGTACATGGTGAGCAGGATGGTGGAGACGTGCAGCACCGGGTTGAGGTGCGCGCGCACCAGCTCGACGTTGCGCAGCAGCTGCCCGAGCCCCTCCAGCGCGTAGTACTCGCACTGGATCGGGATCAGCACCTCCTGGCCGGCCACCAGGGCGTTGACCGTCAGCAGGCCCAGCGAGGGCGGGCAGTCGATCAGGATGTAGTCCAGCGGCTGCTCGTACGCGGCGATGGCCCGCTGCAGCCGGCTCTCCCGGGCCACCAGCGAGACCAGCTCGATCTCCGCGCCGGCCAGGTCGATGGTGGCGGGGCAGCAGAACAGCCCTTCCACGTCCACCACCGGCTGGACCACGTCGGCCAGCGGCTTGCCCTCCACCAGCACGTCGTAGATGGACGGCACCTCGGCGTGGTGGTCGATGCCCAGCGCGGTGGAGGCGTTGCCCTGCGGGTCGAGGTCGATCACCAGCACGCGCAGCCCGTGCAGCGCCAGCGAGGCGGCCAGGTTGACGGTGGTGGTGGTCTTGCCCACCCCGCCCTTCTGGTTGGCCACCACCATCACTCTGGTGGCGGCCGGCCTGGGCAGCCCTTCTCCCGTGCGCCCCACGGCCTGGACGGCCGCCTGCGCGGCCCGCGCGATGGGGGTGTCATCGATCAGGTCGATGGTCTCCGAGTCCTGCATGGGGGTCAGTGTTTCACGTGAAACCGGAGCGGCAACAGTCACCGCCCGGCTGCGGCCGAGGATTCCGGAAAGCAGGGAGCGACGTTTCACGTGAAACACGATGCCCGGAATGTCGGAAATCTGACGGACCGACACTCCGGGCACCCGGGCGACGCCGGCAGTCCGCACGGCGTCCGTTCGATGTTCAGCGGCGGCGGCGCGCCCCGCCGCGACCGCCCTCACCGGGCCGGCCGCCGCGTCCCGCCCGGGCCGCCTTGGCCCGCCGGGTGGCGGCCTTGACCCCGCCGGGGCTCTCCCCCGCCTCCACCCGGACCACCCGGGTGGAGGTCTCCAGGGTGCCCTCACCGACCGCCAGCACCGACCAGCCGACCGCACCCAGCCGCGTCAGCGCCGCCCGCGAGTCGGTCAGCTCCTGCTCCGCCGTGTCACCCTTGAGCGCCAGCATCTGCCCGTACGGCCGCAGCAGCGGCATCCCCCAGCCCGCCAGCCGGTCCAGCGGCGCGACCGCGCGCGCGGTCACCACGTCGACCGCCAGCTTGCCGACCATCTCCTCGGCCCGGCCGCGCAGCACCGTGACGTTCTCCAGACCGAGCAGCCGCACCACCTCCTCCAGGAAGGTGGTCCGCCGCAGCAGCGGCTCCAGCAGGGTCACCGAGACGTCGGGGCGGGCCATCGCGACCGGGATGCCCGGCAGGCCGGCGCCGGAGCCGACGTCGCAGAGGGTCGCTCCCTCGGGCAGCAGCTCGGCCAGCACGGCGCAGTTCAGCACGTGCCGGTCCCAGAGCCGGGGCACCTCCCGCGGACCGATCAGCCCGCGCTGGACCCCGGCCGTGGCCAGCAGCTCGGTGTACCGCACGGCCACCGGGTAGCGGTCGCCGAAGATCTCCGCCGCCACCGCCGGAGCCTGGGCGAGGTCCGCTGCCGCGGCGGCCTCCGCCACGTCGTCCTCCGCGCCCACGCCGTCCCTGTCCATCTCGACCTCTCCGCTCACCGAAATCCACCCCACCCGTACAAGCACTGTTTCACGTGAAACATCCAGCCCCCACCCGGCCGCCCGAAAGCTCGCCACAACGGGGACGACCCCGCCCGCGCGAAGCGGACGGGGCCGATCAGCAGACCGCCACCGGCGTCAGCGCGGCAGCACGACCACGCAACGCTCGGGCTCCTCGCCCTCGGACTCGCTGCGCAGACCCGCGGCGGCCACGGCGTCGTGCACCACCTTGCGCTCGAACGGGGTCATCGGACGCAGCTTCTCCTGCTCGCCCGAGCTCTTCACCCGCTCGGCGGCCTCGGCGCCCAGGGTGGCCAGCTCGGTGCGCTTGCGCGCCCGGAACCCGGCGATGTCCAGCATCAGCCGGCTGCGCTCGCCGGTCTCCCGGTGGACCGCCAGCCGGGTCAGCTCCTGCAGTGCCTCCAGCACCTCGCCGTCGTGGCCGACCAGACGCTGCAGCGAACGGTCGGCGCCGTCGCCGACGATGGAGACCAGGGCGCGGTCGCCCTCCACGTCCATGTCGATGTCCCCGTCGAGGTCCGCGATGTCGAGCAGACCCTCCAGGTAGTCGGCCGCGATGTCACCCTCCTGCTCCAGGCGGGCGAGCGTGCCCTTTCCGCCCTCGGCGTCGGCCTCGGTGTCGACCGCGGAGATGGTGCCTTCCGTCACTGCTGGACTCCTTCGGGAATGGGCCCTCGGATGGGGCCGAGAACGAAGATCTGGGGCCGGTGTCCCCGGACCGGACCGGTCAGGACCTCTTCTTCGGCCGCTGGCCGCCCTGTCCGCTGCGCTTCGGCTGCTGGCGCTGGCCCGCGGGCTTGGCCGTGGCCGCCCGGGCCGCCGGGGTCTTGCTCTCGGTCGCGGCCGGGGTCTCGGCGGTCTCCGCGGGCTCGTCCGCCTTGGTCAGGCTGGTCCCGGTGCCGGCGGTGTGACCGGCCGCGGCCTGCCGCTGGGCCTTGGTCTGCTTGCGCGGCTGCTGCCGGCGCACGTGCACGGTGTCCTCGACCACGTTCTCGGCACTGACCGCCGCCGAGGCGGTCTTGCCGCCGCCGCCCGAGATGGTCGCGAGCAGGCCGACCTTCTTCACCGAGCCGTCCGGGTTGAGCCGGCCCTGCTTCTTCAGCCGCGCCTGGCGCTCCGCGAAGGCCTTGCTGCCCGGGGTCGGGTTGTTGTGGATGACGATCAGCTGCTGGCCCATCGACCAGACGTTGGTGGTGAGCCAGTAGACCAGCACACCGACCGGGAAGTTGATGCCCATCACGGCGAACATGATCGGGAAGACGTACATCAGCATCTTCTGCTGCTGCATGAACGGCGTCTTGACCGTGAGGTCCATGTTCTTGGTCATCAGCTGGCGCTGGGTGATGAACTGCGACAGCGACATCAGAACGATCATGATCGCAACGACGATCTTGACGCTGAGTTCGTCCGACCCGAGGAAGGTGGCCGACAGCGGAGCACCGAAGATGTGCGCCTGCTGGGCGCTGTCCAGGAGGCTCTCGTTGATGACGCCGATCGGCTTGTCCTTGGCCACCGAGGCCAGCACGCCGTAGAGCGCGGTGAAGAAGGGGGCCTGGACCAGGATCGGAAGGCAGCTCGAGAAGGGGTTGGTACCCGCCTCCTTGTAGAGCTTCATCATCTCTTCCGACTGGCGCTGCCGGTCGTTCTTGTAGCGCTCCTGGATGGCCTTCATCTTCGGCTGGATCGCCTGCATGGCCCGGGTCGCCTTGATCTGCTTCACGAAGAGCGGGATCAGGCAGATCCGGATGATGACCACCATGGAGACGATCGACAGGCCCCAGGCCCAGCCACCGTCGGGATCGAAGATGTGGCTGTACAGCGAGTGGAACTGGACGATGATCCAGGACACCGCTGTGTAGAGGGGACTCAGAAAACCGAAAGTCACCGGTCAGACTCCTTGGGCATCGGGCTTCGCCACCGGCTCAGGCCCGGCGGTCCCGCTCGTGGGGCTCAGCAGATTGCGCAGCCGGCGGTGCCACACCGGGTGCTTGCGCGGCGGAACGTGGTCGACCCCACCGGGGGACCAGGGATTGCAGCGCAGAATGCGCCAGGCGGTCAGGCCAGTGCCCTTGACCGCACCGTGCAGCCGCACAGCCTCGTACCCGTAGTGCGAACACGAGGGGTAATAACGGCAGACCGGGCCCAACAGCGGACTGATCGTCCACTGATAGAGCCTGATCAGCCCCATCAGCAGGTACTTCATCGCCCTGCTCCTGTCGGCGCTCCGCCGCTCGGCTCCGCCCTGAGCAGGCGCCGGAGCGCCGCGTCCAGGTCGTGCTCAAGTTCGAGATACGAGGCCGCTGCCGCAGCGGGCAGCGCGCGTACCACCACCAGGCTACCTGCGGGCAGCCGGGACAGACGTGCGCCGACCAGATGCCGCAGTCGGCGCTTGACCAGATTGCGGACCACGGCGGGGCCGACGGCCTTGCTGACGACGAAACCCGCACGCGCCGGAGGAAGCCCCTCGGCGACGTGCGGGCTGGAGTCGTTCAACGTGCCGGCCGGTCCCGTCACGGCGCCATCTCTACTGAGATGGACGACCAGCAGGGGCCGGCCGGCCCGACGACCGCGTTTCACTGCGATCGAGAAGTCCTGGCGCCGCCGCAGCCGATGCTCGGAGGGCAGCACTGCAGACCCTTGGCGTGAATCAGGCGGACAGGGCGGAACGGCCCTTGCCACGGCGCGCGGCCAGGATGGCGCGGCCGGCACGCGTCCGCATCCGCAGCCGGAAGCCGTGGGTCTTGGCACGACGGCGGTTGTTCGGCTGGAAGGTGCGCTTGCTCACTCGGGGGCTCCTGAGGTGAATCGTAGGGTGACCGGGTCTCGCTTGGCCGTCACCGTGCGTCCGCGTGATCTCCCCCATCTATGGGAAATCCGGCCCCAAAGACCCAGATCTGCTGGGGTTTGAGGCAATCCACGGCGCCCGTGCTGCGCGCGTCATGGAAGCGGGCGGACCCGCGGACATGCGGCAGCGGCCATCGACAACTCGACCTGGTTACGGTACGCGGACCAGGGGTGGAGGGTCAAACCTGGTGGTCCCGGGCCTGTGCCCGGGCCGCTCCTCCACGATACCCACAGCCTGTGGACAACAACTTGAATCAGCTCTGTCCGCTGACTACCGTTGCAGGACTTGTCTGGTTTGTTCTTCGGGGCGGACCACCCTCCCCCGAAGTCCCTTGACACCCCCCTGACGGGGAACGAGAAGGCGTGCACCAGTGGCTGATGTCAACAGCGATCTCGTCCCGGTCTGGGCGTCGGTCGTCGAGCGGCTGGTCAACGACGCGAGTGTCGGGGACAGCGACAAGATGTGGCTCCGGCGCACCCAGCCCATGTGGATGATGCACGACACCGCCCTGCTGGCCGCACCGAACGAGCGCGCGAAGCAGGTGCTGGAGGGCCGGCTGCTGCCGCAGCTGAGCGACGCGCTGTCGCGGGAGTTCGGCCGCCCGGTGCGGATCGCGGTGATGGTGGACGCCAACGCGGGCCCGGCGGCGGGCGGGCAGGGCGCCGAGCCGGCCCCCCAGGGCGACCCGCACTCCGGCCAGGACCCCGACCAGGGCCGCACCGGCGAGGACTGGCCGCACCGACCGGACCACCCGCAGCAGCAGTCCGGCCACCCGCAGTCCGCGCACCCGATCGCGGCCCACCCCCAGCAGCAGCCCGCGCACCGGCAGGACCCCGAGTACGGCGGCCGCCAGGACGCCCCGGGCAGCTGGCCGCGTTCCGAGAACTACCCCGCCCCGCAGGAGTACCCGCCGGCCCAGGACTACCCCCCGGCCCAGGACTACCAGCGCGGCTACCAGCAGCAGCCGTACGGCCAGGGCTACCCGCCGGACCGGTACGAGCAGCCCCAGGGCTACCCCCAGCGCCGGCCCGGCTACGGCGAGGAACCGCCGGCCTGGCGATCGCAGGGCGGCGGCTCCGAGGACGGCTGGGAGTCCGCTCCCGAGCCGGCGGCCGCCGAGCGGCCGAAGAGCCTGCCGCCGGCCACCCCGTCCCAGGGCGACCTGTTCGGCGGTGTGCTGGAGCACTCCCCGGCCCCCGGGCGCCAGCGTCCGGGCTCCCCGGCCCGACGCGGCGGGGCCGCGGCGGCGGCGCGCTCCGGCGGCGGCGTGGTGGAGCGCACCCCGGCGCCCGGCGTGCCCGCACCCCCCGGTGCGCCCCCGGCCGGTGGCTCCCGCAAGGACGAACCGAACGCCCGGCTGAACCCGAAGTACCTGTTCGACACCTTCGTGATCGGCGCCAGCAACCGGTTCGCGCACGCCGCCGCGGTGGCGGTGGCCGAGGCCCCCGCCAAGGCCTACAACCCGCTCTTCATCTACGGCGAGTCCGGCCTCGGCAAGACCCACCTGCTGCACGCGATCGGGCACTACTCGCGCAGCCTCTTCCCGGGGACCAGGGTGCGGTACGTGAGCTCGGAGGAGTTCACCAACGAGTTCATCAACTCCATCCGGGACGGCAAGGCCGACGCCTTCCGCAAGCGCTACCGGGACATCGACATCCTGCTGGTCGACGACGTCCAGTTCCTGGCGAGCAAGGAGTCGACCCAGGAGGAGTTCTTCCACACCTTCAACACCCTGCACAACGCCAACAAGCAGATCGTGCTCTCCTCGGACCGGCCGCCCAAGCAGCTGATCACCCTGGAGGACCGGCTGCGCAACCGCTTCGAGTGGGGCCTGATCACCGACGTCACCCCGCCGGAGTTGGAGACCCGGATCGCGATCCTGCGCAAGAAGGCGATCCAGGAGCAGCTCAACGCCCCCGCCGACGTGCTGGAGTTCATCGCCTCCCGGATCACCCGCAACATCCGGGAGTTGGAGGGCGCGCTGATCCGGGTGACCGCGTTCGCCAACCTGAACCGGGCGCCGGTCGACCTGGAGCTGGCCGGGATCGTCCTCAAGGACCTGATCCCCGGCGGCGACGAGGACGCGGGCCCGGAGATCACCGCGCAGGTGATCATGCAGCAGACGGCCGCCTACTTCGGCCTGGGGGTGGACGACCTGTGCGGCTCCTCGCGCAGCCGGGTGCTGGTGACGGCCCGCCAGATCGCCATGTACCTCTGCCGGGAGCTGACCGACCTCTCGCTGCCGAAGATCGGCGCGCAGTTCGGCGGCCGGGACCACACCACGGTGATGCACGCCGACCGGAAGATCCGCTCGCTGATGGCCGAGCGCCGCTCCATCTACAACCAGGTCACCGAGCTGACCAACCGCATCAAGAGCTGAACGTGCCGCGCTGCAGCGGCTGTTGAAGGGGAGTCGGGAACCGTCCCGGCTCCCCTTCGGCCTGTTCCGGCGCCCCCGTAAGGCCGTCCTGGTGCCGTAAGGCCGCCCTGGCACCGTACCGGCGGCCGGGCGGACCGCCGGGCATCCCCGAGAGGCCCGTGCCCCGGTCCTACGAGGTCCGAACCCGAGGTGTGCCGGCCGGGTCGGCCGGGCAGGAATCCCGCTGCCGGCGCCGTCCCCGACTCCCGGCGCGGGCCGAACATCTGACCAGCAATTCGAACAGGACCGGCCCGAGGCCCCGTCATCCACAGGTCGGGTGAGTTTTCCCCGTCCACACCCCGCGATGGCTCCGAGTTATCCAGAATTCGTCCACAGGGGCGCCGACGCTACGCTCTTCTGCGCAGGTCAGGTGCCTGTGGACTTGTGCACAACAGTTATCCACAGCCTGTGGACAATTGGCGGCCCGTCAGAGGGCCGTCCGGGTTATCCACCGGTTGTCCCCAGGGCCGGACGGGTTATCCCCAGGTTCTCCACAGCTGCATCCACAGTTCGACAACATTGGCTGGTCGTTCATACCCAGGTGTGAAAGGCGTCACGTGATGTTGCCCGGGGCCCGTGGATAACCCGGCCATGATCTGGGGACAGAGCTGGGGATAACCTGTGGATACTCAGGGTGGCCTGTGGGTAACTCTCCGTTGTCCACAGCAGGGCCTGGTTTTCCACAGTCGCCATCCACAGGTCCTGTGGACAAAAAACCGGGTCTGACCTGCGGAAACGAGGTTATCCACGGTATCCACAGGCCCTACTACTACTACTACCCTTAGAGACCCCTGAGCTTGATCAACAGTGGGGCGGGCCGAAATCTGTGGACAACCGCTCCCCGACACTTGTTCGGCTTGCTTCCGCCCATCTGCTCCGTCTGTCGGTGGAGTACGTCAGACTGTTCTCCGGCAACTGGAAGCCGGGGTTCTCCCCGGTGGGCCGGGAGCCGGACGACGAAGACCGACGAAGACCAGAGCGCGTACAGCGACAGCAGGAGCCAGGAGGCGGTTACCGGTGAAGTTCCGGGTGGAGCGTGATGTCCTCGCGGAGGCGGTGGCCTGGGCTGCTCGCAGCCTCCCGGCGCGGCCGCCGGTGCCGGTCCTGGCCGGCCTGCTGCTGACGGCACAGGAGGGCTCGCTGGCCCTCTCCGGGTTCGACTACGAGGTCTCGGCCCGGGTCGAGCTCGAGGCGGACGTCGAGGAGCCGGGCACGGTGCTGGTCTCCGGCCGCCTGCTCAACGACATCTCCCGCAACCTGCCGAACCGGCCGGTGGAGATCTCCACCGACGGCATGCGGGTCAGCGTGGTCTGCGGCAGCTCGCGGTTCACCCTGCCGACGCTGCCGGTGGACGAGTACCCGAGCCTGCCGGCGATGCCGAGCGCCACCGGCACCGTCGCCGGCGAGGTGTTCGCCGCCGCGGTCAGCCAGGCCGCCGTCGCCGCCGGCCGGGACGACACCCTGCCGGTGCTCACCGGTGTGCGGGTCGAGATCGAGGGCGACCGGATCACCCTGGCCGCCACCGACCGGTACCGGTTCGCCGTCCGCGACCTGCTGTGGAAGCCGGAGCAGGCGGACATCTCCGCGGTCGCCCTGGTGCCCGCCAAGACCCTCCAGGACATCGCCAAGTCGCTGGGCAGCGGCGACACGGTCTCCATCGCGCTGTCCTCGGGCGGCGCGGGCGAGGGCCTGATCGGCTTCGAGGGAGCCGGCCGCCGGACCACCACGCGGCTGCTGGAGGGCGAGTTCCCGAAGTTCCGCAGCCTCTTCCCGACCGAGTTCAGCGCGGTCGCCGCGATCCAGACCCAGCCGTTCCTGGAGGCGCTCAAGCGCGTCTCGCTGGTCGCCGAGCGCAACACCCCGGTCCGGCTCAACTTCGAGCAGGGCGTGCTGACCCTGGAGGCGGGCTCGGGCGACGACGCCCAGGCCACCGAGCGGATCGACGCCGACCTCGAGGGCGACGACATCTCGATCGCGTTCAACCCGGGCTACCTGGAGGAGGGCCTGAAGGCCATCGACTCCGCCTACGCCCAGCTGAGCTTCACCACGCCCACCAAGCCCGCCCTGCTGAGCGGCAAGGTCGCGGTGGACGCGGAGGCCGACGAGGCCTACCAGTACCTGATCATGCCGGTGCGGCTCTCCGGCTGACGCTCGTACACACCGCCGTCCACAGGCTGTGGACGTGAGCCCAGGCCTCCCCCGGACAGACTGTGCCGGGAGAGGCCTGGCTCCGTTCGCGGCGTAGGCTCGGGACAGCGCGGCAACGGCGCCGCCATCAGGCACGACACCACAGTGAAGGACTAGTCATGGAGCTCGGCCTCATCGGTCTCGGCAAGATGGGCGGCAACATGCGCGAGCGCATCCGCCGCGCCGGCCACACCGTCATCGGTTTCGACCGCAACCCGGAACTCGCCGACGTCGAAAGCCTCGAGGAGCTCGTCAGCAAGCTGCAGGCGCCGCGCGTGGTGTGGGTGATGGTCCCGGCCGGCGGGCCGACCCAGGAGACCGTCGAGCAGCTCGGCGAGCTGCTGGCCCCCGGCGACGTGGTCGTCGACGGCGGCAACTCCCGCTGGACGGACGACATCAAGCACGCCGAGCTGCTGGCGGCCAAGGGCATCGGCTTCGTCGACTGCGGCGTCTCCGGCGGCGTCTGGGGCCTGGAGAACGGCTACGCGCTGATGTACGGCGGCGAGGCCGAGCACGTCGCCAAGGTCCAGCCGGTCTTCGACGCGCTCAAGCCCGAGGGCGACTTCGGCGCCGTGCACGCCGGCAAGGTCGGCGCCGGCCACTTCGCGAAGATGGTCCACAACGGCATCGAGTACGCGATGATGCAGGCCTTCGCCGAGGGCTGGGAGCTGCTGGAGGCGGCCCCCGAGGTCACCGACGTCCGCGAGGTGTTCCGCAGCTGGCAGGAGGGCACGGTGATCCGTTCCTGGCTGCTCGACCTGGCCGTGCGGGCGCTGGACGACGACGAGCACCTGGCCAAGCTCAAGGGCTGGGCCGCGGACTCCGGCGAGGGCCGCTGGACGGTCGAGGCCGCGATCGACCACGCGGTGCCGCTGCCGGCCATCACCGCCTCGCTGTTCGCCCGCTTCGCCTCCCGGCAGGACGACTCCCCGCAGATGAAGATGATCGCCGCGCTGCGCAACCAGTTCGGCGGCCACGCGGTCGAGTCCAAGTAGCCGTCGGCTCATCCCCGCAGAAGGCGAGCGCAGTACCCAGCCATGCATGTCGCGCACCTGTCGCTCGCCGACTTCCGCTCCTACGCCCGGGTCGAGGTTCCGCTCGACCCGGGCGTCACGGCGTTCGTGGGGCCCAACGGCCAGGGCAAGACCAACCTGGTGGAGGCCATCGGCTACGTGGCCACCCTGGGCAGCCACCGGGTCGCCACCGACGCCCCGCTGGTGCGCCTGGGCGCCGAGCGGGCGGTGGTGCGCACCAGCATCGTGCGCGACGCCCGGACCACCCTGGTCGAGCTGGAGCTGACCCCGGGCAAGGCCAACCGGGCCCGGATCAACCGCTCCGACAACGTCCGCCCGCGCGACGTGCTGGGCCTGCTGCGGACGGTGCTGTTCGCCCCCGAGGACCTGGCCCTGGTGAAGGGTGACCCGGGTGAGCGCCGGCGCTTCCTGGACGAGCTGCTGACCGCGCGGGCGCCCCGGCTGGCCGGGGTGCGGCAGGACTACGAGCGGGTGCTCAAGCAGCGCAACGCGCTGCTGAAGACCGCGGCGACGGCCCGCCGGGCCGGCGGCGGCAAGGCGGCGGACCTGTCCACCCTGGAGGTCTGGGACGGTCATCTGGCGCGGGCCGGCGCCGAGTTGACGGCCTTCCGGATCCACCTGGTGGCGGCCCTGCAGCCGCTGGTGGCGCAGGCGTACCGGCAGCTCGCGCCCGGTGGCGGGGAGACCCTGCTGGAGTACCGCAGCTCCTTCGAGGGCGAGCTGCCCACCAGCCGGGAGCAGGCCGAGGAACAGCTGCTGGCGGCGCTGCGGGCGGCCCGTGGGCAGGAGGTGGCGCGCGGGCTGACCCTGGTCGGCCCGCACCGCGACGAGCTGACCCTGCGGCTGGGGCCGCTGCCCGCGAAGGGCTACGCCAGCCACGGGGAGTCCTGGTCGTTCGCGCTGGCGCTGCGGCTGGCCTCGTACGAGCTGCTCAAGGCGGACGGCGGGGAGCCGGTGCTGATCCTGGACGACGTGTTCGCCGAGCTGGACGCCCGGCGCCGGGACCGGCTGGCGGAGCTGGTGGCCGGGGGCGAGCAGGTGCTGGTGACTGCGGCGGTCCCGGAGGACGTGCCCGGGGCGCTGGCGGGGGCGCGGTACGCCGTCTCGGACGGCACGGTGTCCCGTCTCGCCCCGTGAGTCCCGCGGACCTCGTACGCTGGACGGTCCACCGCCTGGAACCCGGGCGATCATCCACAGCCTGGGGAAAGGTGCGGGACGCATGAGCGAGACGCCTGAGCTGTCGGGTGTGGACCTGGCGCGGGTGGCGCTGCGGGCGGCGAAGGAGCAGGCCAGGCAGCGCGGTGAGCAGGTGCGGGAGAAGCGCGAGGCGAAGCGGCACGGTCTGCGCAGCGGCGCCCGGGCGGACGGGCGCGACCCGGTGCCGCTCGGGGCGGCGCTGAATCGTTTGATCACCGAACGGGGCTGGGAGGCGCCGGCCGCGGTCGGCGGGGTGATGGGCCGCTGGCCGCAGATCGTCGGGCCGGACATCTCGGCCCACTGTGTGCCCAAGACCTACGCCGAGTCGGAGGCGGTGCTCACCGTCCAGTGCGACTCGACGGCGTGGGCGACCCAGCTGCGGCTGCTGGCCCGGCAGCTGGTGGCCAGGCTCAACCACGAGCTGGGGCACGGCACGGTGAAGGTGATCAAGGTCCTGGGGCCTGACGCCCCGGTTCGGGGGTACGGGCGCCTGCGGGCACCGGGGAGCAAGGGGCCGGGCGACACCTGGGGGTGAGGTCCGAGCGGAGCTGGGTCGTCCGGAACCGCTGGCGGCCTGCGTGAGGGCTCTGAGCCCCCTGGTCGAGTATCGGGACATGTGCAGAGGGGATTCAGGGCGGCACATCTGCCCTCAGGGGCTGCCAAACGCCCCTCTCTGTCAGTCGTACCGGTAGACTGGAAGCCAAACACTGTTGCTCGTAGCAACCGAGTCGAAACGCCGTGGTCGCAGGCCCTCCGAATCAGCGGATGGCGTGCGACCCGCGCTGTGCCAGAGAGGGCGCTTCGTGGCCGATTCCGGCAACCCCAGCCAGAACCAAGACCCCACCGACCAGTCCGGCGAGAAGTCGTACGACGCCAGCAACATCACGGTGCTGGAGGGCCTCGAAGCCGTCCGCAAGCGCCCCGGCATGTACATCGGCTCGACCGGTGAGCGCGGCCTGCACCACCTGGTGTACGAGGTCGTGGACAACTCCGTCGACGAGGCGCTGGCGGGGTACGCCGACACGATCGACGTGACCATCCTGGCCGACGGCGCGGTCCGCGTCGACGACAACGGCCGCGGCATCCCGGTGGACATCGTCCCCGGCCAGGGGAAGCCCGCGGTCGAGGTCGTGCTGACGGTGCTGCACGCCGGCGGCAAGTTCGGCAACGGCGGGTACGCCGTCTCCGGCGGCCTGCACGGCGTCGGCGTCTCGGTGGTGAACGCGCTCTCCACCCGGCTGGCGATCGAGATCCACCGCGACGGCCACCGCTGGACCCAGGACTACAAGGCGGGTGCGCCGACCGCCGCGCTCGACCGCCACGAGGCGACCGAGCAGACCGGCACCAGCGTCACGTTCTGGGCCGACCCGGACATCTTCGAGACCACGGTCTACTCCTTCGAGACGCTCTCCCGGCGCTTCCAGGAGATGGCGTTCCTGAACAAGGGCCTGACCATCTCGCTGACCGACGAGCGGGCCGAGCACGCCGACGAGGAGGGCCGCCCGCTCACCGTCACGTACAAGTACGACGGCGGCATCGCGGACTTCGTCGCCCACCTCAACTCCCGCAAGGGCGACCCGATCCACCCCTCGGTGATCGACTTCGAGGCGGAGGACAAGGACAAGGCGATCTCGGTGGAGATCGCGATGCAGTGGAACTCCTCCTACACCGAGGGGGTCTACTCGTTCGCCAACACCATCCACACCCACGGCGGCGGCACCCACGAGGAGGGCTTCCGCGCGGCGCTGACCGGCCTGGTCAACCGTTACGCGCGGGACAAGAAGCTGCTCCGCGAGAAGGACGACAACCTCTCCGGCGAGGACATCCGCGAGGGTCTGACCGCGATCATCTCGGTCAAGCTCGGCGAGCCGCAGTTCGAGGGCCAGACCAAGGACAAGCTGGGCAACACGGAGGCCAAGACCTTCGTCCAGCGGGTGGTGCACGAGCAGCTGAACGACTGGCTGGACCGCAACCCCAACGAGGCCTCGGACATCATCCGCAAGTCGATCCAGGCGGCCACCGCCCGGGTCGCGGCCCGCAAGGCCCGGGACCTCACCCGCCGCAAGGGCCTGCTGGAGAGCGCCTCGCTCCCCGGCAAGCTGAGCGACTGCCAGTCCAAGGACCCGGCCGAGTGCGAGATCTTCATCGTCGAGGGTGACTCGGCCGGCGGCTCCGCCAAGCAGGGCCGTGACCCCCGCACCCAGGCGATCCTCCCGATCCGCGGCAAGATCCTGAACGTCGAGAAGGCCCGGATCGACAAGGTGCTGCAGAACACCGAGGTCCAGGCGCTGATCTCGGCCTTCGGCTGCGGCATCCAGGAGGACTACGACGAGTCCAAGCTGCGGTATCACAAGATCGTGCTGATGGCCGACGCCGACGTCGACGGACAGCACATCCGGACGCTGCTGCTCACCCTGCTGTTCCGCTTCATGCGGCCGCTGGTGGAGGCCGGGTACGTCTACCTGGCGATGCCGCCGCTGTACAAGATCAAGTGGGGCCGGGACGACTTCGAGTACGCCTACTCGGACCGCGAGCGCGACGCGCTCATCGCGGCCGGGGTCGAGGCCGGCCGCCGGCTGCCGAAGGACGACGCGATCCAGCGCTTCAAGGGTCTCGGCGAGATGAACGCCGAGGAGCTGCGCGTCACCACCATGGACGTCGCCCACCGCCTGCTGCTCCAGGTCACCCTGGAGGACGCGGCCCGGGCCGACGACCTGTTCTCCGTCCTGATGGGCGAGGACGTGGAGGCCCGCCGGTCCTTCATCCAGCGCAACGCCAAGGACGTCCGGTTCCTGGACGTGTGACGACCCCCGCGGTCATCCACGTCCCAGGCCCCGCGTGAAAGGAAACTGACCAGCAGTGGTCGACGACAACCGTCCTGACGGCGACGAGCAGTCCGAGGACACCACCAGCCAGGGCACCGTCCGGATCGAGCCGATCGAGCTCGAGACCGAGATGCAGCGCTCCTACCTCGACTACGCGATGAGCGTGATCGTCAGCCGCGCGCTGCCCGAGGTCCGCGACGGCCTCAAGCCGGTGCACCGCCGGGTGCTGTACGCGATGTACGACGGCGGCTACCGGCCCGAGAAGGGCTACTACAAGTGCGCCCGCGTGGTCGGCGACGTGATGGGCAACTACCACCCGCACGGCGACACCTCGATCTACGACACCCTGGTCCGGCTCGCCCAGCCCTGGTCGATGCGGATGCCGCTGGTCGACGGCAACGGCAACTTCGGTTCCCCGGGCAACGACCCGGCCGCCGCCATGCGGTACACCGAGTGCAAGATGATGCCGCTGGCCATGGAGATGATGCGGGACATCGACGAGGAGACCGTCGACTTCGCCGCCAACTACGACGGCCGCCAGCAGGAGCCGACCGTCCTGCCGGCCCGCATCCCCAACCTGCTGATCAACGGTGCCACCGGCATCGCGGTCGGCATGGCCACCAACATCCCGCCGCACAACCTGCGCGAGGTCGCCTCCGGCGCGCTGTGGGCGCTGGAGAACCCCGAGGCCTCCAACGAGGAGCTGCTGGAGGCCCTGGTCGAGCGGATCAAGGGCCCGGACTTCCCGACCGGTGCCCTGATCGTCGGCCGCCGCGGCATCGAGGAGGCCTACCGGACCGGCCGCGGCTCGATCACCATGCGCGCGGTGGTCGAGGTCGAGGAGATCCAGGGCCGCCAGTGCCTGGTGGTCACCGAGCTGCCGTACCAGGTGAACCCGGACAACCTGGCGCTCAAGATCGCGGACCTGGTCAAGGACGGCCGGGTGGCCGGCATCGCCGACGTCCGCGACGAGTCCTCGTCGCGGACCGGCCAGCGCCTGGTCGTCGTGCTCAAGCGCGACGCCGTCGCCAAGGTCGTGCTGAACAACCTCTACAAGCACACCGACCTGCAGACCAACTTCGGCGCCAACATGCTGGCCCTGGTCGACGGCGTGCCGCGCACGCTCTCGCTGGACGCCTTCATCCGGCACTGGGTCAACCACCAGGTCGAGGTCATCGTCCGCCGGACCACCTTCCGGCTGCGCAAGGCCGAGGAGCGCGCGCACATCCTGCGCGCCCTGCTCAAGGCGCTGGACCAGATCGACGCGGTGATCGCGCTGATCCGGGCCTCGGAGAGCGCCGACGCCGCCCGCAGCGGCCTGATGAACCTGCTCCAGATCGACGAGCTGCAGGCCAACGCGATCCTGGAGATGCAGCTGCGCCGGCTCGCCGCCCTGGAGAGCGCGCGCATCCTGAGCGAGCACGACGAGCTGCAGGCGAAGATCAACGAGTACAACGCGATCCTCGCCTCCCCCGCCCGCCAGCGGGAGATCATCTCCGAGGAGCTCACCGCCATCGTCGAGAAGTACGGCGACGAGCGGCGCTCCACCCTGATCCCCTCCGACGGCGACCTCTCGATCGAGGACCTGATCGCGGAGGAGAACATCGTCGTCACCATCACCCGCGGCGGCTACGTCAAGCGCACCCGTTCCGACCTCTACCGCTCGCAGAAGCGCGGAGGCAAGGGCGTGCGCGGTGCGCAGCTGAAGCAGGACGACATCGTCGACCACTTCTTCGTGACCACCACGCACAACTGGATCCTGTTCCTCACCAACAAGGGCCGGGTCTACCGCGCCAAGGGCTACGAGCTGCCGGACGCCGGCCGCGACGCCCGCGGCCAGCACGTCGCCAACCTGCTGGCCTTCCAGCCGGAGGAGCACATCGCCCAGGTGATGGCGGTGCGCACCTACGAGGACAAGCCGTACCTGGTGCTCGCCACCCGCAACGGCCTGGTCAAGAAGTCCCGGCTGAAGGACTACGACTCGCCGCGCTCCGGCGGCCTGATCGCGATCAACCTGCGGCAGGACGAGGAGGGCCGGGACGACGAGCTGATCGGTGCCGAGCTGGTCTCCTCCGAGGACGACCTGCTGCTGATCTCCAAGAAGGCGCAGTCGATCCGCTTCACCGCCACCGACGAGGCGCTGCGGCCGATGAGCCGCGCCACCTCGGGCGTGAAGGGCATGTCGTTCCGCGAGGACGACGAGCTGCTGTCGATGAACTCGATCCGGCCGGACACCTTCGTCTTCACCGCCACCGACGGCGGCTACGCCAAGCGGACCTCGGTCGACGAGTACCGTGTGCAGGGGCGTGGTGGATTCGGTATCAAGGCGGCGAAGATCGTCGAGGGCCGGGGCTCGCTGGTCGGGGCACTGGTCGTCGAGGAGACCGACGAGATCATGGCCATCACGCTCTCCGGTGGCGTGATTCGGACCCGGGTTTCCGAAGTCCGTGAAACCGGACGTGACACGATGGGCGTCCAACTGATCAACCTCGGAAAGCGCGACGCGGTGGTGGGCATGGCCCGCAACGCGGAGGCGGAGGACGAGGAGACCTCGGAGGACGAGGCAGCCGGGGCCGTGGCCCAGGCGCCTGCCGCCGAGGACGGGACGACGACGGAGGGTGGCGCGGCCGACCAGGCCTGACCTCCCACCCGCGGTCCGGTGCCGGCCCCGGTCGGGGACGGGCACCGGACCGCGCACCGGCGGCGGCCAGACGGCCGCGGCCGGACCGGAAGCGATGACCAGGGCGGACCGCCGACCTGGCGGGAACTGCAGGAGGACCAGGGTGAGTGGAGCCACGGGTGCTGGAGGTGCCACGGGCGGGCTGCCGGGCGGCACGCCGTACGGCGGAGTGCCGCCCCGTCCGACCGAGCACCCGGCGGCGGCCTCCACCTCGCTGATGCCGCCGGTCGGTGCGGCCGGGCAGGCCGGCACCGCGGGGTACGGCGGCCAGCCGGCGGCGGCCCCGCAGGGCGGCGCCGCCTCGGACGGCTTCTCCACGCCGACCACGTACGCCAAGGGGCAGCCGACCCCGGCCCGCGGCACCCGGGTCCCGCCCGGCGCCGCACGCCGTCCCGGCACTCCCCCGGCGGCGCAGGGCGGCGTCCGCACCCGCAAGGCGCGGCTGCGGATCACCAAGGCCGACCCCTGGTCGGTGATGAAGGTCAGCTTCCTGCTGTCGCTGGCGGTCGGCGTGATCATGATCGTCGCGGCCGCGGTGCTCTGGATGACGCTGGACGGCCTCGGCGTCTTCGACTCGCTGAGCAGCACCCTGAGCGACGTCACCGGCAACGACAGCTCCGGCAGCTTCAACCTGATGGACTACATCGGCTTCGGCCGGGTCATGATGTTCACCGTCCTGATCTCGGTGGTGGACGTGGTCCTGATGACCGCACTGGCCACGCTGTCGGCGTTCATCTACAACACCGCGGCCGGCTTCACCGGCGGCATCGAGCTGACCCTCGCCGAGGAGGACTGACACCCGGTCACCCGCGCGGAATCGACGGGCCCCGAAGGCTGTGCCGGCCTTCGGGGCCCGTCGGCGTCGGTACCCGCGTTCGGGTGACGGCGGCGGCCCGGCCAGCGTGCCGCCGGGCCCGCCCGCGGGCGCCCGTGGATAAGTGGACCGGGTTGGCGGACACGGGGATTAGCCCTCGCGCCGACCGGGCAGCCATTGTCACCGGCGCAGCGTCGCGCCGGCACGGCGGCACGGTGGAGAACCCAAGCGGTGGAGCTGTTACGGCTGGTCGGAGGCCCGTCATGGCTGAGGTCGCAACACAACTGATCGGTGCGGTGGAGGGGCTGCTCGGGGTGCGGCTCCCGCTGCGGATCCAGGGCTGGGACGGCAGCGTCGCCGGCCCGCCGGGTGCGCCCACCCTGGTGCTGCGCAGCCGCCGGGCCGCCAGACGGCTGCTCTGGCAGCCCGGCGAGCTGGGCCTGGCCCGCGCCTACGTCTCCGGCGACCTCGAACTCGCCCCGGACACCGACCTCTACGAGGTGCTGTCCGTCGTCGCGGAGCTCGCCGAGCACCCCCGGATCCGCCAGCTCGACCTCGGCGTCACCGACGTGCTCGGGCCGCACGGCCGCGACCTGCTCGCCACCCTGGTCCGGATCGGCGCCGTCGGGCCGCAGCCCGCCCCGCCGCCCGAGGAGGCCGTCCGCCGCCGCGGCCGGCTGCACAGCCGCCGCCGGGACCGGGCCGCGATCAGCCACCACTACGACGTCGGGAACGACTTCTACCGCCTCGTGCTGGGCTCCAGCATGGTCTACTCGTGCGCCTACTGGACGCCCGAGGCGAAGAGCCTGGAGGACGCCCAGGAGGCCAAGCTCGACCTGATCTGCCGCAAGCTGGGCCTGCGGCCCGGGATGCGGCTGCTGGACGTGGGCTGCGGCTGGGGCTCGCTGGTGCTGCACGCGGCCCGGCACTACGGCGTCACGGCGGTCGGGGTGTCCATCTCCGTCGAACAGGTCGAGCTGGCCCGCAGCCGGGTCGCCGAGGCCGGGCTGGGCGACCGGATCGAGATCCGGCTGCAGGACTACCGGGAGATCCCCGACGGGCCCTTCGACGCGATCTCCAGCGTCGGCATGGCCGAGCACGTCGGGTCCGCCCAGTACCTGACCTACGCCACCGGCCTGTACGGCCTGCTGGCCCCCGGCGGCCGGCTGCTCAACCACCAGATCGCCCGGCGCCCGGAGCTGCCCGGCGAGCGGTACCGCCCGAGCCCGTTCATCGACCGGTACGTCTTCCCCGACGGCGAGCTGTCCCCGGTGGGCAGCACGGTCGGGCTGCTGGAGGACGCGGGCTTCGAGGTACGGGACGTGGAGTCGCTGCGCGAGCACTACGGCCTGACGCTGCGCGAGTGGGTGGCCAACCTGGAGGCGCACTGGCCGGAGGCGGTCCGGCTGGTCGGCCGGGGCCGGGCCCGGGTCTGGCGGCTCTACATGGCGGCCTCGGCGCTGGCCTTCGAGCAGAACCGGATCGGGATCAACCAGGTGCTCGCCGTCCGCACCACCTCCGCCGGCCGCAGCGGCCTGCCGGCCACCCGCGGCCAGTGGCTGACCGCCGCGCCCGGCCCGGCCGGCGACCCTGAGCTGCACCGCTCCGCAGCCGCCGCCGAGGGGGCCGCGGATACGGATTTGGGAGATCGGCGCTCGGTCCGCTAATCTTTCAGTGCGGCAAGGGCCTATAGCTCAGACGGTTAGAGCGCTTCCCTGATAAGGAAGAGGCCACAGGTTCAAGTCCTGTTAGGCCCACCTGCAAGAAGGACCCCGGTCACCTAGTGACCGGGGTCCTTTGACATCTGCGGTCTGACAGCAACGGCAGCGGCCGGATCTCGGGCGATCTGCGATCAGTCGAGCGAAGATCCGTTCATCCCGTCCCGGAGCCTGCTGCTCAGCCTGGCCGCCGCAGCCCTCTGTGTGTCGGTTGTCACATGGGTGTAGATCTCCAGGGTGGTCGTGATCCGACTGTGCCGAAGGATCTTCTGCGCGTCATTCGGATGCACGCCCAGATAGGCGAGCAGGCTCCCGGTCGTGTGCCGAGTGTGGTGCAGCGGAATGCGGCGCACGCCCGAGCGGATCACCCGACGTTCGAAGCTTCCGGAGAAGCCGTCCGGATCGATCATCCCGCCCGACTCGCTGGTGAAGACGAGGTCCATCTCGGTCCAGGTCCCGCCGGCCTTTGCCCGCTCCAGCTTCTGGAGCTGACGACGCTCCCCCAGCGCTTCGAGGCAGAGCCGCGGCAGCGGGAGTGCGCCCTTCGAGTGCTCCGTCTTGAGATCGGTCAGCACCAGACCGGCGCCCTTACGCCGCTGGACCTGCTTCCGGGGATGGGCGACGCCCTCCGCCAGGTCCAGGTCGATCCACCGAAGGCCGAGCAGTTCGCCGCGGCGCAGTCCGAGCACGATGGCGAAGACGAAGGCTGCGTGCAGCCGATGCGACCTGGTCGACCGCAGAAAGGTGATTGCCTCCTGTGCTCGCCACGGGATGACCTCCCGTGACTCGGCCTTCGGCATGTCGACCAGCTGGGCGACGTTCCGCAGAAGCAGTTCCTCCCGCATGGCCCGGTTGAGCGCGTTCCGGAGGGTCTTCAGGCACTCCTGCTGAGTGGCCCCGCCGACCTTGTCGTTTTTCAGCTGGCGGAGGAAGCGTCGGATGTCCTCGACGCCCAGCTTGGTGAGCTTCTTCGTCCCCAGCTTGGGGGCCAGATAGAGCCGCACCATGGTCTCGTACTTGCTGTACGTGGTCGGCCGCTGGTTGGGCTGCACGATCTCGGCCAGCCAGTGAGCGAGGTACGCCGCGACGGTCCACGCCTTATCCGGCACCGGCACGCCCTTACGCTCCTGGGCCTGCAGCAGCGCGACCTTCTCGGCCGCCTCGTCATACGTCCTGCCGTAGACGCTCTTTCGGACCCGCCGCCCCAGCGTGTCGGTCACGTAGACCGCGCCCATGTACCGGCCATCGGATCGCTTCACGATCGTTCCGGCACCGTTCGGGTTCTTCCTGGCCATCAGGCCGCTTCCTCCAGTCGCAGGGCCACGAAGGCCCGGATCGAGTCGGCCGGCACCCGGCGGGCCCGGCCGATGGTGATGGACGCGAGCTGCCGCGTCCGGATCAGGTCGTAGACCGCCGAGCGCCCGAGCTTGAGGCGCGCCATGACTTCGGGGACGGTCAGCAGTTCGTCAGCCATGCCTGCTCCTCCTGGTCCAGGGCGATCAGCTCTCTGCGGATGGCCTGGTTGTGCTCCAGTTCGCTCGCGATGCTCGCGGCGAGGATGGATTCGCCCGGGGTGTTGCCGGACCCGGCGTAGGCCCAGTGGGCGAGCACCAGGGTCTCGGCCTCGGGGAGGTCGTCCAGGTCGGGCAGACCGGCGGCCAGGAGCCGTTCCCGTAAGTCCTGGCGGGCCTGGTCGGCGCGGAAGTCGGCCCGGACCTGGCGGAGCGCCCCGAGGGTGGTCGAGTAGGTCGGCGACTTGCTGGAGAAGTGGCCGCGGAAGCCGAGCATGTGCGACCAGTGCGCCAGCAGCCGATCCGGGTACAGGGCGTCCAGGTCCCAGCACGCGTCGATCAGGCGGCGGGTGTGGTCGGGCAGGTCGTGCTTGTCCAGCTCCTGCCGCTCCAGGATCCGGCGGTCCACGCTCTCGGTGCTCTCGGCCGACTTGGTCGCGTACTTCGCCACGTACGAGGCCACGGCCTGTTCACTGATCTCCCCCGATGCGAACGCGCCGATCGGCCGGACGTCGACCTGAGCGCCCCAGCCGAGGACCCGGGCCGGATGCGGTCCGGCGGCGGCCACGGGGACGCCGGCGCGGCGGGCAGCCTGGCGGATCGCGCTGTCCAGGAGGGCCACCGTTGCCCAGCCCGGGGGCGGGGAGCCTGCACCGTCGAGTCCGTCGATACGGATCACCGCGTGGAAGTGGACCGCGCCCCGGCGCTGAAATTCGGCGACCTTCCCGAACGAGACCCGGGCCTGTTCCTTGAACTCCCGCTGTGTGACCCCGGCCAGCTTGGCCATCACCCGGAACAGGTAGATCGTGAAGCGCCGCCACAGGTCGGGGGCGTGGTTGTTCCACAGCACGGCGTGTGCGTAGTCGTAGCGCTCGGGGTCTAGCGGGGTGCCCAGCACGGCGGCCCCGGCCGGGTGCGCCAGGCCGCAGCGGCACCGGCCGGAGTCGGGCCGGTTGTGGACCGGGCCGAAGGACGGAGCGGTCAGGGTCGCGAAGACCCGGGGGTGCTCGCGGACGGTGACGGGGACGCCCTTGTTCTCGTCCCCGGCGAGGCCCGCGCGGATCAGGTGGAAGGTGTCGGCCGCGTAGGTGCGGGCGCACTAGGTGCAGCGGGAGGCCCGGCGGTTGCCGCAGGCGACCTTTAGCCGCTGTCCGGGTGCCTGGTCGGTGGAGAACCGGTGCCAGACGGCGCCGGTCGGGGCGTGCACCAGAGTGCGGAAGCCCTTGAGGTGGACCGGGTTCGAGCAGCCGCCCGTGCGGCGGATCTGCTCGTGAAGCTCGGGAAGGTCACCCCGGGAGGCCAGACGCGCCAGGTCGGCTACGGCCAGGCGGTCAAGTCCTCCCGGAGAGATGACCGGGTTGGTCATGCGGCCACCGCCAGCGCGACGGCCAGGTTCGGGGTGTGCGCGGTGCAGCGGCGGAAGTAGGGGCCATTGTCGGTGGCCTCGGCGAGCGGGACCACGACCCAGCCGGTGTGACCGTCGTTCTCGTCCCAGACCGGCAGGTGGCACGGGCAGGCGCCGTTCAGCCCGTACAGGCGACCGACGCAGTCGCACGGCACGAGAACCCCGGCGACGCCGGTCAGAGACCCGTCGGAGTCGACGACCTTGAGTTCCCCGAAGCAGTCCGGGCAGGAGTTGGCGGCGGGGGAAGGCAGCGGAGCGAGGAGCTTTGCAGGCATGATGGAGCCCCCTTCGAGGGAAGCCCGGGGCGGCGGCTCTGCTTGGCGGTAGGTGCGCCGTCCCGGGCACTGTTCGGACGAGGTGACTACTTGCGGCGGCCGAAGAGCTTCGAGGTGATGCCCCGGCTCTCGGGCTTGTGGCTCGTCTTGTGGTCGGCGTGGATACGGGACGCGTCCTCGTAGGTGCTGGCGCTGGTGGTGTCGCTCCAGTCGCACGAGAAGTCGTTGCAGGTGATCTCGTACTTGTCGTCCTTGCCGTTGCCGTCCTTGAAGAACATGTGCAACTTCCCTTCGAGCGCGGGGCCGCGGCTCTGCTTGGCGGTAGGTGCGCTGCCCCAACCTGACTAGCCTGGTTGGCCAGGTCTTTAAAGTAGGTCACATGGCTAGCCAGGTCAACACCCTGGCTAACTTGACTGTCCCAATGTCGGCAGGCCGCGTACCATCGCGATATGACCTTTGTCCCCGACCGACTTGATCCGGACGACAGCCGTCCGCCGTATGAGCAGGTGGCCAGCAGTCTCGGCGCTGCCATCCGCACACGGAGGCTCGCCCCGGGGGAGAAGCTGCCGTCGCACAAAGACCTGACGGAGATGTATGGCTTCGCCAGGGCGACGATCCAGCGCGCGCTACGGGATCTTGAGGACGAAGGTCTCGTGGTCTCTCGCAAGGGCAGCGGGGTCTACGTCCGCAATCGCACCGAGCGGCCGGCGGGGCTTCGGCCGTACGTGGAGCAGGCATTCGCCAGCGACACCGTCACCATCGACTTCGCAGGCTTCTCCAGCGAGACGCTGCACGGCGCATTGCAGGAGCCGTTGGACAAGATCCGCATCGGTCGACTGACGCCGAGGAGCATCAGCATCCGCATCCTCGTACCGGACATGAGCGTGCCGCAGGCAGCCCCGGTCCGGCGCGAAGACTGTGCGGACGACGTGCGGCTACGTGACCGAATGCACGACATCATGGTCGGCTATGCACGCAGCATCCGGGATTCCGTCGCCGAGCTGAGCCACCTGGGCCTGGTCCCGGAGACCCGGGTAGAAGTGCGGGTCCACAGCGGCACCCAGTTCTTCAAGCTGTACGTCATCAACAAGACTGACGCCTTCTTCGGCTACTACCCGATCAAGCCGAACAAGGTGGTGGCTCAGGGCGAGGCCATCGAGATATATGACCTGGTGGGCAAGGACACGGTTCTCTTCCACCACTCGGTCAACGAGGGCGACTCCTCCTCGGGCTTGCAGCAGGTCGAGCAGGGCCGCATGTGGTTCGACAGCATCTGGGACACCATCGGAAGGGACTTCGATCTCGATGCCCAGTGACGATCTCATCCGGACGCTGGCCGTCCCCGGCATCCTCTTCGACTTCGACGGACCAGTGTGCGACGTTTTCGCTGGCGTGCCAGCCCCGGAGGTAGCCAGGAAGCTCGAACAGTTGGTGGTCGCTCAGGAGCCATCCCTGATCCATGAGACTGCTGCCACGGACGATCCGCTGGTCATCATGCGCATCGCTTACGGGGTCGACCAGGACTTGGGCCAGCGGATCGAGCAGGCTCTGACAGAGGCCGAGGAAGTCGCAGTGGCGGTGGCCGGCGACCCGACGCCTGGTGCAGTCGCAGCTCTGCGTGGTGCGAAGAGCCTGGGACGCCGCGTCGCGGTGGTCAGCAACAACTCGACGAGCTGTGTCCGGGCATTCCTGGATCGTCACGGGCTCACGGAGTACGTCGAAGAGATCATCGGTCGCCCAGCAGGACGCCCAGACCTGATGAAGCCCCAGCCCTACTCCTTGCTCAAGGCGGCCGAGGTGCTCGGGGTAGAGCCCGCAAAGTGCACTCTGATCGGCGACTCACTGACCGACATTGAGGCTGCCCATGCTGCCGGGGCCACCGCGGTCGGCTACGCGAACAAGCCCCACAAGCGCTCGACCTTCACCGAGGCAGGGGCCGAGGCGATCGTGGACAGCATGGCGGAGATCCCGGAAGCCCTTCGCCAGTAGGGCGGGTCTGCTCGGTTCGGTGAAGCTGTTACGAGTTTCGCTACTTCATCAAGGCGCCGCGTACCGCGACGCAGGCGAGGGGCGGAGCCGGAGGGGCAAGGCACATCACGGCGGCATCGGAGATACCGGCGAAGATTCCCGGCCTCCTGAACTGACTGGTAAGCAGCCTCACACAAGGTTCGTGGTGCCGCGCGATGCGCGGCGACGCCGGCCGTCCGCCGGCGCGCGCCCCGCCTCCTGTCTTCGCCCCGGCTGGGGCTTCGCCGTCGACCGGCCGCGCCCGATGGGCGGAAAGCTAAGGCCGGGGCGGAAACGGACAACGTCCAGACTGACACCCTCCCCGGCGACGGCAGCGGACCAGGAAAACAGGTCAGAACCAACCCCACCGGGGCCGGGGCGGGCGGCTCCACGGTTTTACCCACCTGCCAGGACCGGGACCCGCACCGAGCAAGACCGGGGGGCCACTCGGCCAAATTGCGGTCAGGCCCAAAGAGCCCTGACCGAGTCGCAGCAGCTTACGGCCCCCCGATCATGCTCGGACCCAGACCAGACAGGACACCGGCCAAAACCGCTCCACCACCCGCGTAGCCGAGATCAGGCCTAGTTTGGGATGTCCGATTCGTTGATGATGTGCAGTGGGATTCTCACCATGGGATCTCATCCTCGACCTTGTCCCCGTCCCCGTACGGGGACGATTTGTCTCCCTCCTGCAACATGGCACGTCAGGGGGCTAGACAGGGGTAGACCGAGGTAGACAGGGGTTGGGTAGCGCCTTCTACGAAGAGTGAAGTGCTGCGCAACGGTGCCCCATGCTGGCGCAAGCCGGATTCCATCGCACGCTTAGAGCCCCGACCTCGGCCCTTGCTAACGTCCGTCGTCGGTAGGAGCAATCGCCCTACCAGAAGCAGGAATCCCGCTTGTACCCTCCAGCTTGGCGGCATCGGGTACAAGCGGGTCGATGTCTAGGAGACACCGTCGTGAGTCTGACCCGTACCCCACCTCCTGTGTCAACTGGCCTACCCCAGATCTGGCCAGTGGCCGTGATCGTCATCGTGGTGGTGCTCCGCGTGCCGTCGGATGCGGTGCCTGCCGCGCTATCTGCCGTGGCCGGCATCGCGGCGTTGATGCTGGGAGTAGAGCGCCGACTGACAGCAGCAGTCGACAACAACAGCAGCGGACATCCGGGAACAGTGGCGGCCCCACGCGGAGCGTTGTCTTAGCAGCGAAGCGGGTCACAGCTGGCGGGTGCGCGGTAGATCGAACTGATAAGGAAGAGGCCACAGGTTCAAGTCCTGTTAGGCCCACCTGCAAAGAAGGCCCCGGTCACCCAGTGACCGGGGCCTTCTGATGTTCGCGCGCCGGGATCGGCCGCGGTGCGCGGCCCGCCGTGCGGACCCCCAGTGGCGCTCGTCACATGGTCGGGCCGGGCGCCGGGCCGCCGATGGCCAGGGGAGGGGTCGGGTCGATGGGTACGCCGATGGATGCGGAGCCGACGGGGGTCGCCGGTACCGCTCAGGAGGACCGCGACTACGCGGCCGAGGTCGAACGGGGCGAGCGGGTGGCCCGCTGGGGCCTCGCGGTGAGCGGCGCGGTGGCCGCGCTGATCGCCGGAGCCGTGCTGCTGGCCGCCCTGCTGGTGTTCGTCGTGGTGGTCGGCGGCGTGCTGGTCTTCGTCGACCGGTAGCCGCGCCGGTCCGTCCCGGGGCGTGACCTCGGGCGCGGTGGCTCGTTGGACCGGATGCGCAGAGGCATATTGGAATGGGCGACTCGAAACTCCTGTGAAGTCGGGGATAGCCGGTCGACGCGACCGGTCATTGGATCTGTGGACGTGTGCGACCTCTGCTCCGGCTGGCGGAAGTCCGGCCCCGTACGCCCCGGGTGACGTGGCGGTCCACGATCCACTCCGACCATGGAGGGCATTCCCGTGTCCATGGAATCCGTCATGCTCGAATCCCCGACGCTGCGCCGCGACCTCGGCCGGCAGCTCGAGGGCCGCACCGAGGCGCTCGACAAGGTCAAGGCGCTCACCCTGCTCCCGGACGGTCTGCACGTGACCGTCCGGATGGCCGCCGACTACTTCGAGGTCGGCGAGGAGGTCATCCGGCAGCTGCTGGTCCGCCACCGCAAGGAGCTGGTGGCCAGCGGGGCGCGCGTGCTCCGCGGCGCTGACCTGGAAACTTTTAAGAGGGACACGCTGTCACTCTTTTCCGGAAGTTATCCACAGGCCCGTTCGGGGCTCACCGTCCTGCCCCGGCGGGCCGTGCTGAACGTGGCGATGCTGCTGCGGGACAGCGAGGTCGCCCGGACCGTGCGGCAGGAGCTGCTGGGCGCTGCCGAGGGCTACTGGCGGGCCGGGGAGGCCGGCCCGTGGGTCCACGCGTTCCGGGCCCGGCCGCGGCCGTGGAGCGGGCTGCGCTGGGACGAGTACGAGCGCACCCAGGCCGACCCGGCGGTGCGGGAGTGGCAGCGGCGGATCGACGGGGAACACCCGTTCGACCCGGTGGAGCTGCGGCTGCTCTCGATCGAGCGCCGGCTCGACGCCGGGGACCGGGTGATCGCGGCGATCGGGCAGCGGCTCTGCCGGCACGGTGACGACCTGCGGGCGGTCCGCGACGACCTGCGGGTCCTGCGACTGGACGTGGCCGCCCAGCGCGGGCGCCGACGGCGGTAGGCCGTCACCGGGTCGGTGCGGTGCGCGGCCGCCGCACCGGCCCCGTCCGCCGTGGGCCTGTCCACCGTGGGCCCGGTCCGCCGGCCGGCCGGGCACACCGTACGACAGAAGGCGCGGCGTCAATCATGGGTTCGGATCGGCCGGTTGGACCGGGCACCGGCAGCTCTTGAACGGGTTACCGGTGTGTATCATCGGCCGCAAGGCGGTCTCCAGCCCGACCGCTGGTTCGTGCTCGTACCCCAAAGGGTTCGTGGGTGGCGCCTCCCGCTCGGGAAGGCGGGCCGGCGTTCCGATACTGCAAGCAAGAAGGACGAGGTCCCGCGGTGAAGAAGCTCCTCCTGGTCGCCCTGGTCGCCCTCGGCGGCTTCTTTGTCTACCGTCAGGTCCAGGCGGACCGCGCCGAGCAGGACCTGTGGACCGAGGCCACCGACCCGGTCCCGGCCGGCCGCTGAGGCCGCAGACGATCTTCCGGAGGCCGCCCGGCGGCCTCCCTCGGGTCGGTCCCGGCACTCCCGCCGGGGCCGGTCCGCGCTCCTCGGAGCGCACACCGGGCGGCGCCGCCCTCCCGCGCGGGATTCGCCGCGGGAGCAGGTACGCTTATGCCCAGTGCCCGGGGCTTTAGCTCAGTTGGTAGAGCGCTGTCTTTGCATGGCAGATGTCAGGAGTTCGAATCTCCTAAGCTCCACAACCCGGAACGGCCGCCGACCTGTCTGTCAGGTCGGCGGCCGTTCCGTTTTCGCCCTGGTGCGGGGCGCCGGGCCGGAGGCGGTGGCTCAGTGCGGCTTGCGCGGGTCGTGCGGCTTCGGGCGGTCGTCGTCGTGCTTCGGTTCGGCCTGGCCGGGGTGCGGGGTGCCGTCGGCGGCCGGCGGGTCGGCCGGCCGGTGGTGCGGACCGCCCGGACTGCCCGCCGCGGAGCCCGTCGGGGTGGAGCCGGTCGGGGTGGAGCCGTTGACCAGGGTGGCGTCGCCGTCGGCCGGGGCGGGGGCGGAGCCGGCCACGCCGGCGGCCGCGCCGGACTGCGGCGCCGGGGGCTCGACCAGCCACTCCGGGTTGCTCTGCTTGCGGTACCACTGCCAGATCAGCACGCCGCTGCCGATGGCCACGGTGCCGGCCACCGCGAGACCGGTGGCCCAGCCGTGCCGGTTCTCCTTCTTGATGTTCTTGGCGGCCAGGTCGCTGATCTCGGATGCCGTCACGTGCCCCTGCAGGGCGGTCAGCGCCGCGGTGCCCCGGGTGTGGGCCTCCTGGGCCAGCGGGGTGACGGTGGCCTTGGCCGTACCGACCGCCTCGGTGACCTTGGGGACCAGCGTGGTCCTGGCCTGCTGGCCGGTCCTGGCCGCCGCCAGCTTGGCCGCCAGCGCGGCCTCCTGGGCGCGGTGGACGGCCTTGAGCGTGGTCTGCTGGGCGCCCGGGGGGAGACCGGCGAAGGCGTGCTCCAGCTGCGGTGCGAGGTGCTTGGTGTACTGGGTGCGGGCGGCGTGCGCGGCGTCGGCGGCGCCGGCCCTGGCCTGCGCGCCGGCGGCCGCCGCCATCGGACCGAGCGCCTCGATCCGGGGCGCGAGCAGCTGCTTGGCCCCGTCGGCGTAGTACAGGGCGGTCTCCTTGGCGGTGACGGCGTACGGCGTGAGGGTTTCCTTCGTCCGGCCGGCGGTGTCGCGCGCTGAGTCCAAACGGGTCACGAGCTTCTCCTCCTCGGTGGCATCCTTTATGCACCTTTCCACCTGTTTGGAGATCATGCATGCTGTTCTGTCGCCGAGCACGCCGGGCTGAGCCGTCCGCGGGTCGCGTGGGATGATTCATGGTGTTAGTGACACTGGAGAGAGGAAGGCATTCCGTGGCCGAGGACCTGACCGCCACCCTGAAGACCAACCGCGGTGACATCGTGGTCAAGCTCTTCCCGAACCACGCCCCGAAGACGGTGGCGAACTTCGTGGAGCTGGCCGAGGGCGCTCGCGAGTGGGTCGACCCCAACACCGGCCAGAAGTCGAACGCGCCGCTGTACAACGGCACGATCTTCCACCGCGTCATCGGCGACTTCATGATCCAGGGCGGTGACCCGCTGGGCACCGGTACCGGTGGCCCGGGCTACAAGTTCGCCGACGAGTTCCACCCGGACCTCGCGTTCACCAAGCCGTTCCTGCTCGCCATGGCCAACGCCGGCCCGGGCACCAACGGTTCGCAGTTCTTCATCACGGTCACGCCGACCACCTGGCTGACCAACAAGCACACCATCTTCGGCGAGGTCGTCGACCCGGCCAGCCAGGCCGTCGTCGAGCAGATCTCCAAGGCGCCCACCCGCCCGGGCGACCGCCCGCTGGAGGACGTCGTGATCGAGTCCGTGGTCATCACCCGCGGCTGAGCCGGTACGGCGTAGCCTGGACGGTCCCGGCGCCCCCTTCGCGGTGGGCGGCCGGGATCCGTCATGAGGTGGAGGTACCGGATGCTTTCCGGCTCGTCCGAAGGCCCGGAGCCCGGTCAGGGGCCGGGGTCCGGCAGCGGTGGCGGCCTGCGCGGCTGCTACCGGCATCCGGAGCGGGAGACCGGCGTGGCCTGCACGCGCTGCGGACGGCCGGTCTGCCCGGAGTGCATGACCGCGGCCGCGGTGGGCTTCCAGTGCCCGGAGTGCGTGGGTGCCGGGGGGCGGTCGCAGCGGCCGGTCCCCGTCCGGTCCGGCGGGCGGGCCCTGGTGGCGGGTGCGCCGGTGACGGCCGCGCTGGCCGGGCTGAACGTCCTGGTCTTCCTGTTCACCCAGTACCTGGCGCCGGCGTGGCAGCAGCGGCTCGGGCTGTACAGCTACGTGCCGGTGCCCGGGCTGTCGATCGGCGTGGCCGAGGGCCCCGACCAGTGGTACCGGCTGCTGACCGCGATGTTCGTGCACGCGGGCTTCGCGCACCTGGCGACCAACATGGTCAGCCTGCTGGTGCTCGGACCGCCGCTGGAGCGGGCGCTGGGCCGGTGGCGGTTCCTCGGCCTGTACCTGCTGTCCGGGCTGGCCGGCAACGCGCTGGCGTTCCTGGTGTCGGGCGGCGCGCTCTACTCGGTGGGGGCCTCCGGCGCGATCTTCGGGCTGCTGGGGGCGACGGTGGTGCTGGTGCGCCGCAACCGGGCGCCGATGGGTCCGGTGGTCGCGCTGCTGGTGTTCAACCTGGTGGTGACGTTCTCGCTGAGCTGGATCGACTGGCGGGCGCACATCGGCGGCCTGGTGGCGGGCGGCGTCATGGCGGCAGGGCTGGTGTACGCCCCACGGGGGCACCGCGCGCTGGTCCAGGGGTTGACGGCGGCGGGCCTGCTGGCGCTGGTGCTGGTCACCCTGGTGGTGGGGACGGCCCGGCTCGGCGGGTAGTTGTCCACAGTGGGCGTGCGGCTGTGCACAGTGGGTGTGCACAGCGGGCCGGAGGAGCTTGGTCTACGCGCGTCCAGCAGGGAATTCGACAGTCGGTTCGAGCTGTTCGAGCGGGGTGCCCCGGATGAGTTATCCACAGGCGAGGCGGACTTTTCCCCAGTGTGGATAACTGTGTGGATAAACAGATGGTCGGGTTACGGCTGGGCGTGCCGAAACACCGCCCCGGGATCACTCCGAGGCGGTGCCGGGCCGGACGGGAGAGCGGCCGTGGCCTACTTCCACTGGGTGGAGACGCCGAAGCCCGCTGCGATGAAGCCGAAACCGGCCAGAATGTTCCAGTTGCCCCAGCTCGCCACCGGCCAGCCACCACTGGTCACGTAGTACGTGACGATCCAGACCAGGCCGATCAGGAAGAACGCCAGCATGAGCGGCGCGACCCAGCTCCGGCCTGAGCTGATCTTCACCGCGGTCGCCGAGGACGGCGGGGTGTACTCGTCCTTCTTGCGGACTCGGGACTTCGGCACGAGGGACTCTCCTGTCGATGCGCTGTGACCGCGCGGGGTGCAGCGGGAAAGCGGGCGGCTGTGGGAGCCGGATCCGTACGGGAGGCCGTCGGCCGGCACGCACGCGGGGAATCCCGTCGTCGTGCCGGGACCAGCACTCCGCACATGCCACCGGCGTCCGTTAGCGTAGTGGCTCGCCGGGTCTTAAGGAGATAAGGGTACGGTGCCGAATTCCACGATTCCCCCAGAGCCCGGCTCCGTGCGCCCCGGCCGGACCCGAATTGTCGGACGTGCCCTGACCTGCGCCGTCTTCGCACTCGCCGGACTGCTCTTCTACATCAGCGCCCAGACCGCCCAGGGCACCGATCTGCGCACCGACAACTCGTTGCTCAAGCTCAGCGACGTGATACGCGAGCGCAGCGCGCAGAACCAGCAGCTGCAGGCCCAGGTCGGCGAGCTCCAGGACCGCACCGACGCCTTCGCCCAGCAGCAGGGCGGGCCCGCCGACACCCAGCGGCTCGACGCGCTCCAGCAGGCCGCCGCCCTCGAGACGCTGCGCGGCCCCGGGCTGACGGTCACCCTCAACGACGCCCCGCCGAACGCCACGGCCCGGATCCCCGGCGTCCCCGAGCCGGACGTCAACGACCTGGTCATCCACCAGCAGGACATCCAGGCCGTGGTCAACGCGCTGTGGCGGGGCGGCGCCGAGGGCATCCAGGTGATGGACCAGCGGCTGATCTCCACCAGCGCGGTGCGCTGCGTCGGCAACACCCTGCTGCTCCAGGGCCGGGTCTACTCCCCGCCGTACGTGATCAAGGCGGTCGGGAAGACCGACGCGCTGCGCTCCGCCGTCGACACCGACCCGGCGATCCGCCGCTACCTGCAGTACGTGGTGGCGTACGGCCTCGGCTGGAAGGTGCAGGAGAACACCGACCTGACCCTGCCCGGCTACGCGGGCTCCGCCGACCTGCGCTCGGCCGAGGGCCAGTAGTCCCCGGCCGCCGGGAACCGGAGCCCGCCCCGCCGCTGTCCACCCCGGTATAAGCGCGATACGGAACCGGGCGGCGGTCTACTCTGGTTCCCGACCTGAACCTCGCGAGGAGCACCATGTACGGCTGGATCTGGCGGCACCTGCCGGGCAACACCCTGATCCGGGCGGTCATCACGCTGCTGCTGGTGCTCGGGATCGTCTACGTCCTGTTCCGGTACGTCTTCCCGTGGGCCGAGCCGCTGCTCCCGTTCGGTAACGTCACCGTCGATGAGGGCGGTACCGGCTGACGCCGGGCCACACACCGTCACCCCTGCCTGCCCGACTCTGCATCAGGAGTAGTGCGATGACCTCCGGCCGCCCGCCCCGGATCCTCGTGGTCGACAACTACGACAGCTTCGTCTTCAACCTCGTCCAGTACCTCTACCAGCTCGGCGCCACCTGCGAGGTGGTCCGCAACGACGAGGTGACGGCCGACCACGCGGTGCTCCGCGACGGCGACCGCGGCTTCGACGGGGTGCTGCTCTCCCCCGGACCCGGGACCCCGGAGGAGGCCGGGATCTGCGTCGACATGGTGCACCGCTGCGCGCGGATCGGACTGCCGGTCTTCGGGGTCTGCCTGGGCCTGCAGTCGATCGCGGTCGCGTACGGCGCGGTGGTCGGACGGGCACCGGAGCTGCTGCACGGCAAGACCTCCGAGGTGACCCACGAGGACGGCGGGGTCTTCGAGGGGCTGCCCTCGCCGATGACCGCCACCCGGTACCACTCGCTGGCGGTCGACCCGGCCACCGTCCCGGACACCCTGGTGGTCACCGCCCGCACCGACAGCGGCGTCATCATGGGCCTGCGCCACCGCGACCTGCTGGTCGAAGGCGTGCAGTTCCACCCGGAGTCGGTCCTCACCGAGGGCGGCCACCGGATGCTGGCGAACTGGCTCGCCGAGTGCGGCTTCGCCGAGGCGGTGGGCCGGTCGGCCGGCCTCGCGCCGGTGATCGGACGGGGCTGAGCGGGTGACGGCGGTGCGCCCGGAGGGGAACACGCAGCGGGCCGGCGACGGCGGGGAGCCGGGGGACTGGGGCGTCTACGAGGCCCCCGACGGCTACGGCTCGACCGAGCGGTACTGGCAGGCCGGGCCCGGTCCGGCGGGGCCGGACGCGCCGGCGCGCCCCCGGGGGCGGCAGCCCGCGGAGCCGGACGGCGGCCAGGTGCCGGCCGCCGAGCGGACCATGAACCTGAAGGCCGCGAGCGCGGGCCACGGCCAGGTGCCGGCGGCCGAGCGGACCATGAACCTCCGGGTGGTCCCGCCCGGGGCGCCCGCCGACGGCGCCGCGGACGAGGACGGCGACCGCCAGGCGGGCCGTCGCGCCGACGGCCGGGGAGCGCTGGGCCCGGGCACCGGCCGGCGCCGGGCGACCGGTCCGCGCCGCGGCCCCAAGCCGCGGCCCAAGGAGTCCAAGCTGGTGGTGGCCTCCCGGATGGTCGGGGAGCTGTTCATCACGCTCGGCCTGGTGATGCTGCTCTTCGTCGCGTACCAGCTCTGGTGGACCAACGTGGAGGCCGACGCGGCCGCCGACGGCACCCGCAGCCAGCTGGAGCAGCAGTGGGCCCAGCCCCAGCAGCCCGCCACCGGCGCCGAGGCGCCCAAGGACCCGGGCAAGTTCGAACCGGGCCAGGGCTTCGCCATCGTCTACATCCCCAAGCTGGACCTGAAGTACCCGATCGCCGAGGGCACCCAGAAGCAGCAGGTGCTGGACAAGGGCCTGGTCGGCCACTACACCGGCACCGCGATGCCGGCCGACAAGGCCGGCAACTTCGCCATCGCCGCGCACCGGACCACCCACGGGCAGCCGTTCCGCAAGATCGGCCAGCTCAAGCCGGGTGACAAGATCGTGGTGGAGACCTCCACCACGTACTACACGTACGAGGTCGCGGGCGGTATCCCGGAGACCCCGCCGAACAACGTCACGGTGCTCCAGCCGGTCCCCAAGGGGTCGCCGTTCACCCAGCCGGGCCGCTACATCACGCTGACGACATGCACGCCGGAGTTCAGTGCCCGGGGACGGCTGATCGTCTTTGGCAAGATGACGGGGGAACAGCCGAGGAGCCAGGGCCAGCCCGCCGCGCTCACCGGCTAGCCACCGACGGGCGGAGGCCGGTACCGATGGGTTCTGCGTTCAGGGATGCGGACGCCCTCAGCCGGCTGCGGCCGGTCGGCGGCCGCCGCCGCAGCCGCGGGGCCAGGGCGCTCGGGGTGGCGGGTGAGCTGCTGATCACCGCCGGCCTGGTGCTGGCGCTGTTCCTCGGGTACTCGCTGTGGTGGACCGACCTGGTCGCCGACCGGGAGGCCGGTCAGGCCGCCGGCCGGCTGCGGCAGAGCTGGTCCGCGCCCGCGCCCGCGCCGGACCCCGCCGAGCCCCGCTACGGGGCGGGGGACGGCCTCGGCTTCCTGCACGTGCCCGCGATGGGCCGGGACTACCAGGTGCTGATCCGGCCGGGCACCGACCCCGGGACCCTGGACGAGGGCGTCGCCGGGGTCTACCAGGAGCCCTACCGGGCGGCGATGCCGTGGGCGGACAGCGGCAACTTCGCCCTGGCCGCCCACCGCGACGGCCACGGCGCCAGGTTCCACGACCTCGACAAGGTGGCGGTCGGCGACGCTGTCGTGGTGGAGACCAGGGACAGCTGGTACGTCTACCGGGTGGCCGGGACCCTGGCGCAGACCTCCAAGTACGACACCGGGATCATCGCGCCGGTCCCCGAGCGGTCCCCGTTCACCACCGCCGGCCGCTACATCACCCTCACCACCTGCACGCCGGTCTACACCTCGCGCTACCGGATGGCGGTGTGGGGCGCCCTGGTCCGGGTGGACCCGGTGGACTCCCGCCGGACCCCGCCGCCGGAGCTGCGCTGAGTGCGCGCCGAGCCGCGGAAGGTGCGCCGGTAGGCGGCGGGGGAGACCCCGAGCGAGGCGGTCAGGTGCTGGCGCAGCGAGGCGGCGCTGCCGAAGCCCGAGCGTTCGGCGACCTGGTCGACCGGCAGGTCGCTGCTCTCCAGCAGCCCGGTGGCCAGGCCCAGCCGCTGGGCGGTCAGCCACTGGCCCGGGGTCTGGCCGGTCTCGGCCAGGAAGCGCCGGCTGAAGGTGCGCACGCTCATCCGGGCCTGCGCCGCCAGCTCGGCCAGCTGGATCGGCCGGTGCAGCTCGCGCAGGGCCCAGTCGCGGGCGGCCGCGGTGTCGGAGCCGGTCGGCGGCGGCACCGGACGCTCGACGAACTGGGCCTGCCCGCCCTCCCGCCAGGCGGGCACCACGCAGCGGCGGGCGGCCCGGCCGGCGACCTCGCTGCCGTGGTCCCGGCGGATCAGGTGCAGGCACAGGTCGAGCCCGGCGGCGGCGCCGGCCGAGGTCAGCACGTCGCCGTCGTCGGTGAACAGCACCCCGGGGTCGAGCCGGGTGGCCGGGAACAGCTCCCGGTAGCGCTCGGTGTGGAACCAGTGGGTGGTGGACGGGCGGCCGTCCAGCAGGCCGGCGGCGGCCAGGACGAACGAGCCGGTGCAGATCGACACCCAGCGGGTGCCCGGGCGGACCAGGGCGAAGGCCTCGGCGAGACCGGGCGGCAGGACCCCGTTCAGCACCGAGGGGTGGTAGCTGGGCGCCACCACGACGGTGTCCGCGGTCGCCAGCACGCCGGCGTCGTGCTCGACGGCGATCGAGAAGTCGGCGTTGGTGGGCACCGGACTGCCGTCCAGGCTGCAGGTGCTGACCCGGTACAGGGGCCGGCCGTCCAGGCCGTAGGCCAGGCCGAACACCTTGGCGGGGATGCCGAGCTCGAAGGGGATGACGCCGTCCAGGGCGAGAACCACGACTGAGTGCATGGCCAGATCCTCTCACTTGGTGTCCATGTGGCCACTCGTTCCGCTGAATCCCCGGTCGCAGGATGGTGAGCGACAGCGAACCGAACGTAGGAGCGGGGCAATGGCTCAGATGATGACGGTGGTCACCCAGGACGGGCTGGGCGGCCCGGAGGTGCTGCACCTGGCCGAGCGGGAACGCCCGGTGCCCGGCGCCACCGAGGTGCTGGTCCGGGTGCACGCGGCCGGGACCAATCCGACCGACTTCAAGACCCGGGCGATGGGCGGCCTGCTGCGGCCCGAGCCGCCGTTCGTGCTCGGGCACGACGTCTCGGGCGTGGTGGAGGCGGTCGGCTGGGGCGTCACGCTGTTCGAGCCCGGCGACGAGGTCTACGGGATGCTCGACTACCCGCACCTGCACGGCGGCTACGGCCAGTACGTGACCGCCCCCGCGCGCCGCTTCGTCCCCAAGCCGGCGGCCCTCTCCCACCCGCAGGCCGCCGCGCTGCCGCTGGTCGCGCTGACCGCCTGGCAGGCACTGGTGGACCGGGCCGGTCTGCGGCCCGGACAGCGGGTCCTGGTGCACGCGGCGGCCGGCGGCGTGGGCCACGTGGCCGTCCAGATCGCCAAGGCGCTCGGCGGGTACGTGATCGGGACGGCCGGCGCCGCCAAGCACGAGTTCGTCCGCGGGCTCGGCGCCGACGAGGTGATCGACTACACCGCCGTCGACTTCGCCACCGCGGTCGGTGAGGTCGACGTGGTCATCGACGCGGTCGGCGGCGACTACAGCGAGCGCTCGCTGCCGGTCGTCCGCGACGGCGGCACGCTGGTCTCGCTCACCACCCCGGCCGCCGACGCGCTGAAGCCGGCCGCGGCCGAACGCGGCATCAGGGCCGGCTTCCTGCTGGTCGAACCGGACCGGGCCGCCCTGCTGGCCGTCGCCGACCTGGCCGCCACCGGACGGCTCAGGGCGGAGGTGGCCACCGTGCTGCCGCTGGCGGAGGCCGCCAAGGCGCACGAACTGCTGGAGTCCGGCCGGACGGTCGGCAAGATCGTGCTGGACGTGACCGGGTGACCGGGTGGCCCGGTGCTCCGGTGACTGCGTGACCGGCTGACGCCCGGTCGGATCCGGCCCGGGACGGCCCGGGACGGCCCGGGGCGGCCCGATCGAGGCCGCCCCGGGCCGAACTGACGTTCCGGCGGGGATTCGAGTCTCCGCCGTCCGGCGCAGTCGTTGTGCCTGATATGACGAACGCGAACGAAGCCCCGGCCCGGTTCGACTTCCAGGGGCACGGGGTCAGGGTGGTCACGGTCGACGGCGAGCCGTGGTGGGTGGCGGCGGATGTCTGCGCGGTCCTGGAGATCACGCTTGCCCACCGTGCCCTGGCTGCCCTCGACGATGATGAGAAGGGCCGTCACACTGTGACGACCCCCGGTGGTGACCAGCAGGTTTCCGTGATCAACGAGCCCGGGCTGTACTCACTGGTGCTCCGCTCCCGCAAGCCGCAGGCGCGGGCCTTCAAGCGGTGGATCACCCACGAGGTGATCCCGGCGATCCGCCGCACCGGCCGCTACACGGTGGACGCGGACCCCGGCCCGCAGGCCTCCCCGGAGGCGGTCCAGTTCTTCCGGCTGGTCGCGCAGGCCGCGGCGGCCGCCTTCGGCGCCGAGGCCCGGGCCGCGGTCACGGCGGCGATGGGCGCCAGCACCCGAGCCGTCGAGGGGCTGGACGAGCGGATCACCCGGCTGATCGACGTGGTGGAGCGGTCGGACGGCGGCCACCGCGTGCCGCCGCAGCGCGCGGCGGCCCGGCCGGCTTCGGAGGAGGAGCCGATCCGGCACGGCGTCATCCCCGAGGACGCGCTCACCTTCGACGCCCTGGCGGAGCTGCTGGCCCTGGAGACCGGACACCAGGAGCTGAGCCGCAGCGGACTGCTGCGGACCGCGTGCGACGCGGGCCTGCTGCGTCAGCTCTCCGGCCCGTACAGCGGGTACACCCTCACCGACGCCCGGCTCGCCGCGCTGATCCGGGTCCGCCGGATCGGCGGAGCCGTGTACGGGTGGCCGAGCGTCCAGCACCACCAGCCGCTGGTGCTGCCGCAGGGTGTCGCCATCATGCGGCAGCTGGCGCTGCAGGAGATCGGCCGGGACGCGCGGTAGTGCCGCGACCGAGCGGCGTCGTCGGCACGGGTGTCCGGACACGCCCGAGGGGGCCGTGCGCGGTGCACGGCCCCCTCGGTGGCGGATCGTCAGTTGTTGCCGCCCGGCGTCTGGCCGCCCTTGTCACCGGGACGGGTCCAGAGCCTGACCACGGTGTTCGGGTCGACCGGGGTGCCGGACTGCGGGTCGCTGTTGATCACGACCGCGTTGTCGTCCTGCGGGCCGGCCACCACGCTCGGCGTCAGACCGACGGCCTTCAGTGCGTCGAACGCCTGCTTGTAGGTCTTGCCCTGCAGGATCGGGACGTTGACCTTGTCGGGAGCCTTGAAGACCGTCAGCGTCACCTTGGAGCCCTTGGCCGCCTTGGTGTTGGCCGGCGGGTTCTGGCTGGCCACCATGCCGATCTTGGTCGGGTCGGTGGTCGGGGTGGTCTTCACGTCGACCGTGAAGTTCTGCGCCTCCAGCGCGGCCGTCGCCGCGTCCTGGGGCTGACCGGTGACACCCGGCACCGCGATCTTGCCCTGGCCCTGGGAGACCGTCAGCGTGACGGTCGCCCCGGCGGGCGCCTTGCCGGCGGCCGGGCTCTGCGAGATGACGCTGTCCTGCGGGACGCTGTCGTCGGTCTTGTAGACCGGGTTGGCGACCACGAAGCCGGCCTTCTGCAGGGCGGCGGTGGCCTCGGCGAGCGACTTGCCGCTGAAGTCGGCCAGGTCGACCGCGGCCGGGCCGGAGGAGAGCTGGACCTTGATCACCGTGTTGGTGGCGACGGAGGTGCCGGCCGGCGGGTCCTGGGTGCAGACCTGATCCTTCTGGATCTTGGTGTCCGGGCAGGCGACCGGGTCCCCGGCCTGGACGGTCAGGGTCGAGCTCTGCGCCTTGGCCGCGTTCTGGGCCTCGGCCAGGGTCTTGCCGACCAGGGTCGGGGAGGTGGTCTTGCCGCCCGCGCTGTCGCCGGTCTTCACCATCGCCTGGACCACGAAGAAGGCACCGACCAGGACCAGCACCGCCGCCACGGCGAGGATGATCCACGAGGTGTTGTTCTTCTTCGGCGGCTCCTCGCGGCGGCGCCCGCCGCCGCTGTAGCCGTCGTCGTAGCCGCCGCCGTTCCCGCCGTCGTAGCCGTCCTGCTGCGGCGGGTAGCCGTAGCCGCCCTGCGCGTTGCCGACCTGCGGCAGCATGGTGGTCGGACCGGCCGCGCCGTGCTGGGGGAGCAGGTTGGTCTGGCCGTACGGGTCGTACTGGGCGCCGCCCTGGTCGTAGCCGTAGCCCGCGGCGCCCATGCCGTAGGCGGCCTGCTGGGCGGCGGCGACCGGGAGGCCGTCGAGGAAGCGCTCGATGTCGTCGCGCATCTCGTCGGCGCTCTGGTAGCGGTAGTCCCGCTCCTTGGCGAGCGCCTTGAGCACGATCGCGTCGATCTCCGGGCGGACCTCGGGGTCGTACGCGGACGGCGGCTGGGCCTCCTCGCGGACGTGCTGGTACGCGACCGCGACCGGGGAGTCGCCGACGAACGGCGGCCGCACGGTCAGCAGCTCGTAGAGCAGGCAGCCGGTGGAGTACAGGTCGGAGCGGGCGTCGACGGTCTCGCCCTTGGCCTGCTCCGGGGAGAGGTACTGGGCGGTGCCGATGACGGCCGAGGTCTGGGTCATCGTCATGCCGGCGTCGCCCATCGCCCGGGCGATGCCGAAGTCCATGACCTTGACGTTGCCCTGGCGGGTGAGCATCACGTTGGCGGGCTTGATGTCGCGGTGGACGATGCCGGCCCGGTGCGAGTACTCCAGCGCCTGGAGGATGCCGATGGTCATCTCGAGCGCGCGCTCGGGCAGCAGCCGCCGCCCGGAGTGCAGCAGCTCGCGCAGGGTGGACCCCTCGACGTACTCCATCACGATGTACGGGATGGAGATGCCGTCGATGTAGTCCTCGCCGGTGTCGTACACGGCGACGATCGCGGGGTGGTTGAGGGAGGCCGCGGACTGTGCCTCGCGGCGGAACCTGGCCTGGAAGGACGGGTCTCGGGCCATGTCGGCACGGAGGGTCTTCACGGCGACCGTACGGCCGAGCCGGGTGTCATGGGCGAGGTAGACCTCGGCCATGCCGCCGCGCCCGAGGACGCCGCCGAGCTCGTACCTGCCGCCGAGGCGACGAGGCTCTTCCATAGTTCCGACCCTCTCCCCCACCGGTCGGTGAGGATGTGACGTAGGTGTCCCCGCACGCTCTGTAAGACGCATCCGGAGCCCGCGCTGGTTTCGCGGTCCCGGCCCACGGCCCGGGCCGTGGGTGTGCGGCGGGCAGACCCGCTGCTTGCGGATACGCTACCGGGCCAACCTCGGTGAGCCGGGCGAGCCCGCCAGCTGAGACCAGACCGGTATCGACCGGGACCGTCCCATTGTGACAATCTCCGGGTAAAAGCGGGCGGGGTCGGACTTGGTCGATCGTCACACGACTTTTTTTGAGCCGTCCGGCCGGCCGGGCCGTTACTTGTTGACCACGGCCTCCATGACCGACTTGGCGATCGGCGCGGCGATCGAGCCGCCGCTGATCTCGTTCCGCTCGGCCGCGCCGTCCTCGACCACCACCGCGACCGCGACCTGCTTGCCGTCGGCGCCCTTGGCGTAGGACATGAACCAGGCGAACGGCAGACCGCTGTTGTCCTGGCCGTGCTGCGCGGTGCCGGTCTTGCCGCCGACCGTGGCGCCGTTGATCTTCGCCTTGGTGCCGGTGCCGTTCTGCACCACGCTCTCCATCAGCTGCTGGAGCTTCTGCGCGGTGGCCGGGCTGACCGCCTGGCTGAGCTGGTGCTCGGTGTGGTTGGAGATCACGTCGAGGTTGGCCGAGCGCTCCTGGGCGATCAGGTAGGGCTGCATCAGGCTGCCGTTGTTGCAGATCGCGGCGGCGACCATGGCCATCTGCAGCGGGGTCGCCCGGGTGTCGTGCTGCCCGATGGCGTCCATCGCGGTGCCGTCCGGGCTGGAGTTGGACGGGAAGACGCTGGTGACGGCCCGGATCGGGGTGTCGATCTTGCCGTTGTTGAAGCCGAACTTCTCCGCCTGCGCCCGCAGCTTGTCCTTGCCGAGGTCGGCACCCATCTTGCCGAAGACGGTGTTGCAGGACAGGTCCATCCCGTGCTCCACCGTGGCGTTCTCGCAGTCCTCGGTGGCGCTGGCGTTCTTCAGCTCGGTGCTGGTGCCGGGCAGGATGTACGGCTTCGGGGTCTGGGTGGCGTCGTCGACGTTCTTGTACAGCCCGGTCTCGAACGCGGTGGCGGCGGTGATCAGCTTGAAGGTCGAGCCGGGCGGGTAGGTCTCGCGCAGCGCCCGGTTCAGCATCGGCTTGTTCGGGTCGTTGTTGAGGTCCGTCCAGGCCTTGGAGTCCTCCTTGCCGCCGCCCGAGAAGGTGCCCGGGTCGTAGGACGGCGTGGAGACCAGCGCCAGGATCGCGCCGGTGCGCGGGTCGATCGCGACCGCGGCGCCCTTCTTGTCGCCCAGCCCCTCGAACGCGGCCTTCTGCGCCTTCGGGTCGATCGTGGTGACGACGTCCCCGCCCTTCTTCTGCTCACCGGTGAGCATGTCGAGGGTGTTGCGGAAGAACAGCCGGGAGTCGGTGCCGGCCAGCACGCCGTCCTCCAGCTGCTCCAGCTGGCTGGTGCCGAAGGACTGCGAGGAGTAGCCGGTGATCGGCGCGTACATCGGGCCGTCGATCCAGCTGCGCTTGTACTTGTAGCGCAGGCCGTTGACGAAGTCGGAGTTGGTGACCGGCTGGCCGCCCGCGATGATGTTGCCGCGCGGGTAGGCGTACCGGTCGTACTTGTTGCGGTCGTTGTGCTTGTTGCTCGCCCACGCCTCGGCCTGGACACCCTGCACCCAGTTGACGCGGACCATCAGGGCCAGGATCAGGACCAGACAGAAGATCGAGACCCGGCGGATCGGCTTGTTCACGGGACGGATCCCCTCCGGTTCTCCGGTGTCGGTGGGCCTGGCACGGCCGATGGTGGCACAGCTATCTGAGATTCAACCGCATGGATCACCACGGGTTTCAGGTCCGGGTCGGTTCCGCTCCGGGCGCGGGTTCCGGGGTCGGCTCGGCGGCCGGGCGGCGCGCGGTGTCGCTGATCTTCAGCAGGATCGCGATCAGCGCCCAGTTGGCGACCACCGACGAACCGCCCTGGGCCAGGAACGGCATCGTCATACCGGTCAGCGGGATCAGGCCGGTGACACCGCCGGCCACCACGAAGACCTGCAGCGCGAAGGCGGAGGACAGCCCGACCGCCAGCAGCTTGCCGAACGGGTCACGGGCGGCCACCGCGGTGCGCAGGCCGCGCTGCACGATCAGCCCGTACAGCACGAACAGCGCCATCATGCCGGTGAGCCCGAGCTCCTCGCCGAAGGAGCCGAGGATGAAGTCGCTCTTGGCGGCGAACTGGATCAGCCAGGAGCGGCCCTGGCCGAGGCCGGTACCGGTGACCCCGCCGGTCCCGAAGGACATCAGGGTCTGGCCGATCTGCTCGCTGGTGCCGGGCGGCGGCGGGTCCTGGAAGGCTGCCATCGGGTCCAGCCAGGAGTTGATGCGGGTCTTGACGTGCGGCTCGGCCATCGCGACCACCGCCGCGCCGCCGATCGACATCACCAGACCGAAGACGATCCAGCTGGTCCGCTCGGTGGCGACGTAGAGCATCACCACGAAGAGGCCGAAGAACAGGAAGGACGAGCCGAGGTCGGTCTCGAACACCAGGATCAGGATGGACAGCAGCCAGACCACGATGATCGGCCCGAGGTCGCGGCCGCGCGGCAGGTACAGGCCCATGAAGCGGCGGCTGGCCAGCGCCAGCGCGTCCCGCTTGACCATCAGGAAGCCGGCGAAGAAGACCGTCAGGATGATCTTCGCGAACTCGCCCGGCTGGATCGAGAACGAGCCGATGTGGATCCAGATCTTGGCGCCGAAGTCCCCGGCCCGGGCCGGGAAGAAGGCCGGCGCGGCCAGCAGCACCAGCGCCACCACCATCGAGATGTAGGTGTAGCGCTGCAGGATCCGGTGGTCCTTCAGCAGCAGCATCACACCGATGAAGAAGGCGATCCCAAGGCCCGACCACATCAGCTGGTTGGCCGCCGCCGGGTAGTTGGACGCGAGCAGACTGCCCGCCTTGTCCAGCCGCCAGATCATCACCAGCCCGAGCCCGTTCAGCAGCGTCGCCAGCGGCAGCAGCAGCGGATCGGCGTACGGCGCGAAGCGGCGCATCACCAGGTGCGCGATCAGCGCCAGCGCGCCCATGCCGAGGCCGTACTCCAGCATGCCGGCCGGCAGCTTCTTGTCGATCGCGAGGCCCACGTTGGCGTACGCCGCCATCGGCACCAGCACCGCGAAGGCCAGCATCACCAGCTCGGTGTTGCGCCGGTTCGGCGTGCCCTGCGGCGTGATGGTGGTGTTGGCGCGCCGCCGCGCGGGTTCGGTGTTGCTGTTGCTGCTCAGGTCAAAGGTGCTCACGTGACGGCCGCTCCCGACGGCTGCTGGACCCCGGAAGGGCCCCTACTGGGTCGGGCAGGAGGTGGCCAGCTGCTGCTCCCGCTCGGTGAGGGGGGCGACACCCCCCGGGGTGGTCGTGCCGGTGGTGGCGGGGTCGGTGGTCGGCGGGGCGGCCGGCTTGGCGCCGTCGGCGACCCGCTTGCAGGCCGCGGCCTGCTCACCGAGCCGCTTCACCTGGTCCTCGGCGTCCCCCAGGCTCTTGGCCTGGATGGTCTTGGTGACCTGGGTGCGCTGGTAGGTCGGCAGGTACTTGAGTTCGATGTCGCCGTACTTCTGGTGCACCGAGGACAGCCCCAGGCCGGCCAGGTTCTGGTTGATGCCCTGGTAGACCGCGACCGAGTCGCCGTCGGCTCCCACGTAGTACTGGTCCTGGGTCCACTGGTAGCCGAACCAGCCGGCCGCGCCCAGCGCACCGAGGACGACCACCACGGCGATCGACACCTTCAGCCCGCGGCGCTTGCGGCGCGCGCGCCGCCGGCCCTCCTGGACAGGCTGCTCGGAGTCCTCGTACGCGCCGTAGGGCTCGCCGAAGCCCCCCTCGGCGGACTCGCCGTACCCGGTCTCCGGATAGCCCTCCGCCGGGCCGAAGCCGGGCGCGGGCGCGTCGTAGCCGTTGGCCGGGCCGAAGGCGCCCTGCGGGGCCTGCGGGCGGCCGAGGCCGGCGGCGCGGCCGGCCGGGGTGTTCAGCATGCCCTGGTCGCTGCTCGGGTGCGGCGGCGCGTCGGCGACCGCGCCGACCACCACCGGGTAGTCCGCCAGCTGGCCGCTCAGGGTGTCGGTGGCGCCGACGTCGATGACGTCCGCGACGATGCAGGTGATGTTGTCGGGACCGCCGCCGCGCAGGGCCAGCTCGATCAGCGCCTGGACGGTCTGCTGCGGGGCGTAGAAGCTCCCGAGCGTCTCCTCCAGGGTCTGGTGGCTGACCGGCCCGGACAGGCCGTCCGAGCAGATCAGGTAGCGGTCGCCGGCCCGGACCTCGCGGATCGACAGGTCCGGCTCGACCTGGCCGCGCCCGTCCAGCGCCCGCATCAGCAGGGAGCGCTGCGGGTGGGTCTCGGCCTCCTCCGGGGTGATCCGGCCCTCGTCGACCAGCCGCTGCACCCAGGTGTGGTCCTGGGTGATCTGGCTGAGCGAGCCGTCCCGCAGCAGGTACGCCCGGGAGTCCCCGATGTGCACCAGGCCCATCCGCTGGCCGGTCCACAGCATCGCGGTGAGGGTGCAGCCCATGCCTTCGAGCTGCGGGTCCTCCTCGACCATCTGCCGCAGCCGGTCGTTGGCGGTCTGCACCGCGTCGTTCAGCAGCGTCAGCAGGTCGGCACCGGGCACGTCCTCGTCCAGCCGGACGATCGAGCCGAGCACCTCGGAGGAGGCGACCTCACCGGCCGCTGCCCCGCCCATGCCGTCGGCCACGGCCAGGAGGCGCGGACCGGCGTAGCCGGAGTCCTCGTTCCCCTCCCGGATCAAGCCCTTGTGGGACCCGGCGGCGAAGCGCAGCACGAGACTCATGCGGTCCCTACCCTCCTCTGGGTGGACGGGGTGCTGTCCCTCATGCGCTGACTACTTCCGCAGCTCGATGACGGTCCGGCCGATACGGATCGGCATCCCGGGCTGGAGCGGCTGCGGCGTGGTCAGCCGCTGCCGGTCCAGATAGGTGCCGTTGGTGGAGCCTAGATCCTCGACCGTCCACTGCCCAGTCTGGTCCGGGTAGATCCTGGCATGCCGGGAGGACGCGTAGTCGTCGTCGAGCACGATGGTGGAGTCGTGCGCCCGGCCCAGGGTGATGGTCTGGCCCTGCAGCGCGACCGTGGTGCCGGCCAGCGAACCCTGCACCACCACCAGGTGGGTGGGGGCGCCCCGGCGCTGCCTCGGCTGCGCGGGGGCGGCGCTCTGCTGGGTCTGCGGCGGCCGGTTCGGGGCACCCGCCGGGGCGGCGGCGGCCCGCCGCGCCGAGCGCGGATTGACCTTGGTGCCGAACAGATCGCTGCGGATCACCTGCACCGCGACGATGACGAACAGCCACAGCACGGCGAGGAAGCCAAGCCGCATGACCGTCAGGGTCAGATCTGACATAGGAGGCCCGCTCTACCCTTCGACCTGTCGGTAGACGATGGTGGTGGACCCCAGAACGATTCGGGAGCCGTCGCGGAGCGTAGCGCGCTGGGTGTGCTGTCCGTCCACCACGATGCCGTTGGTCGACCCCAGGTCGAGCACCATCGCGGGCGTCCCGGGCCGGATCTCGGCGTGCTTGCGGGACACCCCGGGGTCGTCGATCCGCACGTCCGCCTCGGTGGAGCGGCCGAGCACCATGGCGTTCCCGGTGATCTGGTGCCGGTTGCCGTTGACCTCGATCCAGCGCCGGGTACCCGCGCCGCTGTGGCCGGCGCCCGGGAACGGGCGCACGTTGCCGCCGCCCGGGGCGGGCGGGGCGGTGGGCATCACCGGGGGCGCGGCCGGCGGGGGCGGCGCACCGTACGGGGCCGCGCCCGGCTGCTGCCAGGGCGCGCCGGGGGCCGGCGGCGTCGGCGGGCGGCCGTAGCCCTGCGGCTGCTGCGGCGCGGCCTGCTGGGCCGGCTCCTCGGAGGCGAGGGTGCGGCTGCGCACCCGGTACAGGCCGGTGTCCAGGTCGTCGGCCTTCTCCAGGGTCACCTGGAGCGGGCCCATGAAGCTGTACCGCTGCGCCTCCGCGTACTCGCGCACCATGCCGGCCAGCTCCTTGCCGAGCTGTCCGGCGTACGGGCTGAGTCGCTCATGGTCGTGCGGGCTGAGCTCGACGATGAAATCGTTGGGCACGACGGTGCGGTCGCGGTTCCAGATGGTCGCGTTGTTGTCGCACTCGCGCTGTAGCGCTCCGGCGATCTCGACCGGCTGGACCTCGGACTTGAACACCTTGGCGAAGGTGCCGTTCACGAGACCCTCGAGCCGCTGCTCGAACTTCTTCAGGACTCCCACGGGGCACCCCCTTCCAGGGCGTTGATCCGGCCGGGCGCGCCGTCTGCGGCGTGTCGCCTCGGTCCGATGGCGGGTTTTCCGTACTGATCGTATCCACGCCGGGCCCATCCGTACGGTTCCCCCGGCATGTGGTGCCCCTTGGTGAGCCCGGGCACACGCATCCATCGGTGCTCCCGGCAAGCCAGGGCTACCCCCTTCGCGTCCGGCCAACCCCTCGATCACCCGTTCGTCGGCGGCCGTCCGGGCGGTCCGGGACAAGGGATTTCGGACTACCGCGCACGCCGTGCTAATGTTTTCCACGTCGGAAGGGGCGCCCCGCAAGGGAGCCGGACCGGAAGACCGGGGAAGGGCCGAGAGGCTCGGACCGGTCCGAAGATCAGGTAGCATCTACGACATCACCCATGCGCGGGTGGCGGAATAGGCAGACGCGCTGGATTCAGGTTCCAGTGCCCGAAAGGGCGTGGGGGTTCAACTCCCCCCTCGCGCACCACTGAGGCCGGTCGGATTTTATCCGACCGGCCTCTTTGTTGCGCCCGCGCCGTCGTGCCCCGCGCCGTCGTGCGCCCACGTTCGGAGGCGCCGCACGCGCCGCCGTTCACTCCCCGCCGGCCGCCGGGAGCTCCGCGCGCACCGTGAAGCCGCCGTCCGGTCCGGGGTCGGCGGTCAGGCTGCCGCCGAGCAGCTGGGCGCGTTCGCGCAGCCCGACCAGGCCGTGGCCGCCGCCCGGCAGGTGGTCGGGCAGCGCGCCGGGGGCGCCGAGCGGGGCCGGCCCGTTGCGCACCTCGACCAGCAGCCGGGTGCCGCGCGCCGCGAGGCTGACGCTGACCGGGGCGCCCGGGGCGTGCTTGCGGATGTTGGTGAGCGCCTCCTGGACGGTGCGGTACGCCGCCCGCTCCACCGCCTCCGGCCAGTCCCGGTCGCCGGTGGCCAGCCGGGCGGTGACCGGGAGCCCGCTGCCCTCGATCAGTTTGGGCAGGTCGGCCAGCCGGGGCTGCGGGGCGAGCGGCTCGTCCCGCCGCAGGCTCGCGGCCCGCAGGACGCCGACCATCTGGCGCAGCTCCTCCAGGGTGCGCACGGACAGCTCCCGGATGGTCCGGGCGGTGTCCTTGGCCGCCGGGTCCGAGGTGGACACCTGGAGCGCGCCGGCCTGGATGGAGATCAGGCTGACCTGGTGCGAGACCACGTCGTGCATCTCGCGGGCCAGCCTGGCGCGTTCCTGGCCGAGCACCCGCTCGGCCAGCAGCCGGCTCTCCCGCTGCTGCCCCTCGGTCAGCTCGACGATCCGTTCGGCCAGTTCGCGCCGGGTGCGGGCGAGCAGTCCGAGCGCGGCCGGCGCCGCGGCCAGCATGACGCTCTCGATGGCGTCCAGCGCGGTCTCCCGGCTGATCTCGAACATCGAGGCCGTCACGGGCCAGTGGAAGTACTCGACCAGGGCGAACAGGGTGGCGCAGACGGTGGTCGCCCGGATCTCGGCGCGGTGCGCGGCGACCGAGTACACCGCCGTGATCGGCGCGATCCAGATGTACTCGACGTACGTCCCGGGCAGCGTGAGCAGCAGCGTCAGGACCGGGAAGCGGCGGCGCATCAGCAGGGCGAGGCAGGCCACGGCCGAGAGCATCAGCTCCCACCAGGTGCCGTCCTTGCCGACCAGTGCGGCGTCCACGCCGGCCAGCAGGACCGGCAGCAGCAGGGCCGTGCACCGTCCGGTCGCCCACCCGGGCAGGGTTCTGCCGCCGGCGCCCATCAGCCGCTCTGCCCCGGGGTGCGGACCAGGCCGGCCCGGTGGGCGATCACCGCGGCCTGGACCCGGTTGGCGGCGCCGAGCTTGCCGAGGATGGCGCTGATGTGGTCCTTGACCGTGCCGGTGCCCAGGAACAGCCGGTCGGCGATCTCGGCGTTGGACAGGCCCTCGCCGAGCAGCGCGAGCACGTCCAGCTCCCGGCCGGTGAGCTGGCGGGCCAGCGAGGCGGCCTCGGTGTCGGGCACCCCGCCCTCGACGTAGCCGCTGATCACGCTGCGGGTGACGGTGGGGGAGAGCACGCTGCCGCCGGCCGCCAGCACCCGGACGGCGTGCACCAGCTGTTCGGGGGCGGTGTCCTTGAGCAGGAAGCCGGCCGCCCCGGTGCGCAGCGCGGTGCCGATGTACTCGTCGGTGTCGAAGGTGGTGAGCATCGCCACGGCGGGCGGGTCGGGCAGCGCGCGCAGCCGGCGCAGCACCGTGATGCCGTCGAGGTCGGGCATCCGGATGTCGAGCAGCACCACCTGCGGGGCGAGCGCGGCGGCCTGCTCCTCGGCCTGGCCGCCGGAGCAGCTGCCGACCACTTCGAGGTCGGGCGCCGAGCCGACGATCAGTCCGAGACCGGAGCGGACCAGGACCTCGTCGTCCACGATCAGGACGCGGATCGGCGGCATGGTCTCTCCTCAGTCTCGGTGCGCTGCCCGGCGCAGCCTGCTTCGAGCGTAGGCGCAGGCGGCGGGCGGTGACGCGGCGGCCGGGCGGATGGTACCCCCGCCGATCGGCGGGGGTGCAAATCCGCTACCGGTTTCACGTCATTCTCATCCTGGGTGGGCAACCATGGAAGGAGACAGGCCCCCGTCGCGGGCCGACGGGACCCGGCCATTCGGACGCCGGGCGGCGCCCCGGTGGGGGCCGTGCGGATGCGTGCCCCGGTCCGATCCCCTGGAATTGGAGCTGTGTCCACTGTGAAGACGGCCCCGTCCGCCCATTCCGCCGCTCCCGCCGCCGACGCCGGGCCGCCGTCGCGGTGGCGTTCGCGCGCCGCGTCCCTGACGGTGTGGTACCTGCGGCTGATGGCCCTGCTGAACCTGGTGGCGGTGCTGGCCGTGCCGTTCCGCGAGCAGGTGCGCACCCACAACGAGGGTGAGTACTTCACCCCGTACCTGGTGACGGGGGGTCTGAGCACGGTCGTGCTGTCGGTCTTCCTGGCGGTGGCGATGCGGCGGCGCAAGCGGGCCGCGTGGATCTTCAACACCGCGCTGGCCGGGCTGTTCTTCCTCGCCTACCTGGTGCTGATGGTGCTGCCGGGCGAGAGCTTCGCGCACCACCCGCTGAACTACTTCTCCACGGTGATCACCGGTCTGTTCGTGGTGGCGCTGGTGGTCGGCCGGCGGGAGTTCACCTCCAAGGGCGACCGGTCGAACCCCAAGACCGCGGTCGCCACCTTCTTCGCCGGCCTGCTGGTCGGCGGCGGGATCGGTTCGGTGCTGGTCTCGGCGACCAACACCATTCCCGGGGACGACTTCGGGGACCGCTTCCTGTACGCGGTGGCCCGGATGGTCACGGTCACCCCGTCCGAGCGGGTGGCCGGCGTGATCTCGGTCCCGACCTGGGTGGACGCCTCCATCAACGTGATGAGCGCCGGGCTGTTCCTGCTGGTCATCTACGTGGCCTTCCGCAGCCCGCGCGGCCAGGAGCTGCTCACCGAGGAGGACGAGACCCGGCTGCGGGCGCTGCTGGAGCGGCAGGGCGAGCGGGACTCGCTGGGCTACTTCGCGCTGCGCCGGGACAAGGCGGTGGTGTTCTCGCCGAGCGGCAAGGCGGCGGTCGCCTACCGGGTGCTCGGCGGGGTCTCGCTGGCGTCGGGGGACCCGATCGGTGACCCGGAGGCCTGGCCGGGGGCGATCGAGGCGTGGCTGGGCGAGGCCCGGGAGCACGCCTGGGTGCCCGCGGTGATGGGGGCCTCCGAGGAGGCCGGGGTGATCTACGCCCGGCACGGGCTGGACGCGCTGGAGCTCGGTGACGAGGCCATCGTCGAGCTGGACGAGTTCTCGCTGGACGGCCGGGCGATGCGGGTGGTCCGCCAGGCGTACAACCGGGTCAAGCGGGCCGGCTATACGGTCCGGATCCGCCGGCACGAGGACATCCCCGAGGCGGAGATGGCCGCGCTGGTCGACCGGGCCGACCACTGGCGGGACGGTGCCACCGAGCGCGGCTTCTCGATGGCGCTCGGGCGTCTGGGCGACCCGGACGACGGCCGCTGCGTGATGCTGGAGTGCCACGACGGCGACGGTGAACTGCGGGCCCTGCTGAGCTTCGTGCCCTGGGGCCGGGACGGTCTCTCGCTGGACCTGATGCGCCGGGACCGCGACAGCGAGAACGGCCTGATGGAATTCATGGTGATTGAGCTCCTGCAGCGGGCCGGGGAGGTGGAGCTCGCCCGGGTGTCGCTGAACTTCGCGATGTTCCGATCGGTATTCGAGCGCGGTTCGAGGCTGGGGGCGGGGCCGGTTCTGCGGCTGTGGCGTTCGGTGCTGGGATTCTTCTCCCGCTGGTGGCAGATCGAGTCCCTCTACCGGGCCAATGCGAAGTACCGCCCGATTTGGGAACCGCGCTATCTGCTGTTCGAGAAGAGCAGTGAGATCCCGCGGATCGGCATCGCCAGTGCGCGCGCCGAGGGTTTCATCACCGTACCGAGTCTTCCCGCGCTGTTCCGGCGTCGGCACGTGCGGGCGGCCGCTCCGGCCGCGCCGAAGGCGTAGCCGGCCGGGCAGGACGGGAATGGGTTGTCCCTCCGCCGGGGGGCGGAGGGAATCCAGCCCGGACCACCCCGGGGCGTACTCCGTCGGGGGTCCGATCGGGGGGCGAATGGGGGATGCTCTCCAACCTGAGGATGACAGTGGTTCGCCACCTGTGCTGATGCCTCCCGTTTAGCCGCTGCCTACCGTAGATGTAGTGCTCGAACGAAGACTGGCTCGAGTGCGGGAACCTCAGGGCCGGGTTTTTCTGGAACGCGAACGGGGAGCGGGTCGGCTGTGAAGGAAATTGCCCAGGTGGGGGGCGTGCGAAAGGGTGTTCCGGCGATTGCCGCCCGGGCCGCCGTCGCCGAGTGGGGACTCCTGTACGCGGTGGTCAGGGACCATGTGGCGCGTAAACGATTCGCCTCGGTTCCGCTGGCCACGGCCGCCACCCTGCTGATCCTGCTCTTCAGCGTCGTCCAGCACCTGCCGGGCGGCGCGAAGGTGGTCACCGTGATCGGGGTGGTCAAGGCCTCCCTGCCGCTGGACGTCTCGCTGCTGCGCACCCCGCTCTCGCTCTACGTGCCCGCGCTGGACCTGCCGGTCTGGGGGGCGCTGGCGCAGGTCTTCGTGGTGTTCGGGCTGGCCGAGATGGTGCTGGGCCGCCGGCTGACCCTGGTCGTCGCGTACGTCTGCACGCTGGCCGGCACGCTGTTCGCCCGGGTCGGGGTGGCGATCGGCCCGCAGCACCTGTTCGGCTTCCCGCAGTGGGTGGCGCACGTCCGCGACACCGGGCCGTCGGCCGCGGTGGTCGCGCTGGCGGTCTGCGTCGCCTTCCGCACCCGGGCCTGGTGGACGGGCGGGGCGGTGGCGCTGGTGATGGTGGGGGAGGCGGTGGTCCTGCCCAACCTGGCCGGTCTGGAGCACGTGGTGGCGCTGCTGACGGCGGTGCTGATCGCCGCGGCGGTCGAGGTGTTCGGCGACTACTGGCCGCGGGTGCTGGCCGGGGTCGGCGCCGCCGCCTCGGTCGCCACCGAGGCGGCCCGCCGCACCCCCGCGGGCGCCCTGATCCGCTAGGCCGTCTCTGACACGGCCCAGGGCTCTCCCTGGGCCCGGTCCGCGGGTCCGCGGTTCAGCCGCGCGGCAGGGCCAGCTCGAACCAGACCACCTTGCCGACCGCCTTGCGGGCGGTCCCCCAGCGCTCGGCGAGTTTGCTCACCAGGTTGAGGCCGCGCCCGTTCTCGTCCATCGACTCGGCGGGCTCCAGCGACGGCAGGTTGTGGTTGTCGTCGCTGACCTCGACCAGCAGCTTGTCGACCCGGATCAGCTGCAGCTGGACGTCGGCGCGGGCCACCCGGACGGCGTTCGTGACCAGCTCGCTGACCAGCAGCTCGACCGTGTCGGTCAGCGCGGTCAGCCGCCAGGCGGCGAGCTGCTCGCGGACCAGGCGCCGGGCGTGCCGGACCTCCGACTGCTCCACGGTGAGCCGCCAGGTCGCCACCTCGCTCGGCGCCACCCCGTCGAACCGGGCCACCAGCAGGGCGACGTCGTCCTTGCGGTCGTCGGTGTGCAGCCGCTCCAGGACCGTGTCGCAGGCCTCCTCCGGGGTCTTCTTCGGGTCGATCAGGTTGCCGCAGAGCGCGGCCAGCCCCTCCCCTATGTCACCGCCCCGGACCTCGACCAGGCCGTCGGTGCACAGCACCAGCATCGAGCCGTCCCGGACGCTGATCTTCTTGGCCACGAACGGCACCCCGCCGACCCCGATCGGCGCGCCCTCGGGGATCTCCAGCAGTTCGCCGCGCCCGTCCGGGTGGACCAGCACCGGCGGGACGTGGCCGGCGCTGGCCAGCTCGCAGGTGCGGTCGATCGGGTCGTAGACCGCGTAGAGGCAGGTCGCCAGGTGGTCGTCGCCGAGCTTGTGGGCCAGGTTGTCCAGGTGCCGCAGCAGCTGGCCCGGCGGCAGGTCGAGCGCGGCCAGGGTCTGCATGGCCGTACGGAAGCGGCCCATCGCCGCCGCCGAGTGCAGGCCGTGGCCCATCACGTCGCCGACCACCAGGGCGACCCGGCTGCCGGGCAGCTGGATCGCGTCGAACCAGTCGCCGCCGACCTCGGCCTTCGGGTCGCCCGGCAGGTAGCGGTGGGCGACCTGGACGCCGGGGATCTTCGGCGGCCGGGTCGGGATCATCGAGCGCTGCAGGGTGGTGGCGACCTTGGACTCGGCGCGGTGCAGCCGGGCGTTGTCCAGCGAGAGGGCGGCCCGGGCGGCCAGCTCCTTGAGGGTGTCGGCGTCGGCCTTGGTGAACGGGCCGCGGTCGGCGAGCCGCAGCAGCTTGAGGATGCCCAGCACGGTGCCCCGGGCGGACAGCGGCAGCACCAGCATCGAGCGGTCGACCACCAGCGGCACCAGCTCGGGCCCGCCGAGCGAGGCCGCGTACTCCACCGCGACGTCCGGGGTGATCACCGGGACCAGGACCGGCTTGTTCTCCTGCAGGGCCAGGCCCGGCGGGGTCGAGCGGGGCATCGCCAGCAGCCGGCCCTCGTCCAGCACGTGGCTCCAGGTCCCGGAGCCGGCGTTGAAGACCCGGGCGACCCGGCGCAGCATCGTCGAGTCGTCCGGCCGGTCGCGGGGGAGCTCGGAGTCGGAGATCAGGCCGTCCAGCAGGTCGACGCAGGCGAAGTCGGCCACCCGCGGGACCAGGACGTCGCACAGCTCGCGGGCGGTGGTGTCCAGGTCCAGGGTGGTGCCGACCCGCCCGCCGACCTCGCTCAGCAGGGCCAGCTGGTCGCCGTCCGGGGTGCCGCGGACCACCTCGACGCCCTCGACCGGCGGGGGTGTCGCGGTGGCGGGGGCGGGCAGGCCGCCGTCGCGGAGTGACGTGTGGCCGTTGGCTGCGGACTCGATGGTGGGGCCTCCGGGATCGCTGTCTTCGCCGGTGCCGGCCGCTTCGCGCTGGCCGGGGATGGTGCTGCCGAGGGCCCGCCGGCCGTCGGGGCCGGGACCTTCGGCGGTGGCCGGGCCGGCGGCGGGTGCGCGGCCGGCCACCGCGCCGTCCGCGGCCGGGCCGCCGGGGCCGCGGCCGGCCCCGGGTCTGTCCGCTTCGGGGGGCCGGCGCCCGGCGCGCGGGCGGTCGGCGCGCTGCTGCGGGGTCGGGTAGCGGCGGCCGATGCCGGCGGCCAGCCGGGCCGTACCGCTGGGGGAGGACTGGTACGGCAGCACCGGCAGCAGGGTGGCCGAGTCGACCCACAGGGCGGGCAGCCCGGCGGCGACCAGCTGGGCCATCAGCCGCTGCCGGCGCTCGGGCGAGCCCTTGGGCAGCAGCGGCTCCAGGGCCGCGGCGCCCCCGGCGGCGGCGGGGGCCAGCGCGGCCGCCACCCGCAGCGGGCGCCCGGCCGCGGTGGGCGCCTGCGCGTACGGCAGCAGGCGCTCGCCCAGCGCGATCCGCAGGCCGGTGGTGCGCAGCGGCCGGGCGTCGGCGGCCAGCACCAGCAGTCCGCGGCCGGCCGGCTCGATCAGCGGGTAGGCCCACCAGAGGATGTCGCGCAGCCGGTCCTCGCGGTCGCAGACGGCCATCGCGCCGGCCCACGGGGTGTCCAGCTGGGTCAGGTCGTCCAGGGTGGAGAAGGCGTCGCAGCGGTGCCCGGCGCCGGGCGGCAGCGGCGCGGCGGTCTCGGCGCGCGGCTCGACGGCGGGCAGCAGGCCGATCGCGGTGCGCCCGAAGGTGACCTCGGCGCGGTGTCCGAACAGCTCCTCCGCGGTGCGGTCCCACTGGGCGATCCGGCCGTCCGGGTCGACCAGGACGGAGGCGACCCGCAGCAGCGCCACCACCCCCGCGGGGTGGGCGCCGGCCGGCGCCGGGCCGCCGGGTGGCAGCGGTGGGTCGGCTCCTGGCCGCGGTGTGGAGTTGGGCTCGTCCACCATGGATCCGGTCTGCTCCCGCCTGGCCGCCGTGCCGTGCGACGGACCCGTCGTCGGGGCGGCGTGCTGGGCTTCCTCGTCTCCGGCCGCTCCTGCCTGTCCTGTTCCGCCCGTACCGGGGTGTGCCGTGCAGCTGGCCGTTCGGCACTCGTCCGTACGTGCGGTGCAACCTGGTGCGCCCTCCAGCGAAGCACGGACCGGGCCGGGTCCAACAGCGAATCGAGGAGATTCGTAAGTATCAGTTGCGTGTCACCCCGCGTGCGCCGGAGCGCGCCTCTGGTTCACCCGTTCGCGTGGGCGGTTCACCGCTGCGGGTGCTTGGGTAGGGTGGCAGGCCGGACCCAGGTCGACCGGACGAAGGCGAGCAGGTGAGCACGGAGAGCCCGGCACGGTGGAGTGACCCCGAGCGGGAGCGGCTGGAGGAGCAGGTCGCCGCGACCGAGCTGGCCTGGCTGACCCTCGAGGTCGATGTGGAGACCCTGCGGGTCGAGATCGACAACTTCGCGCTGGTCCACCACCAGCTGCTCGGCCCGCTCTACGCGAGCCTGGACGAGCTGGACGCGCTGATCGCCGAGGCGGTCGCCGCCCGCAGCGGCGACCCCGAGGACCTGCGCCGGGCCGCCGAGGCCCGGGCCCGGGTCGAGCCCCCGGCCGCCCCCGAACCCACCGACGACCTGCTGCGCGAGCTGGAGCCGGAGCCCACCCGCAAGGTCCGGCCGGACCGGGAGGCCCAGCGGGTCTACCGCGAGCTGGCCCGCCGCGCCCATCCCGACCTGGCCACCGACCCGGCCGAGCAGGAACGCCGCTCGGCGTTCATCGCCCGGGTCAACGAGGCCTACGCGCACGGCGACACCGCAGCCCTGGAGCAGCTCGCCGAGGAGTGGTCCACCGACCCCGAGACGGCCCCGGCCGCCGACGCGCCCGACCGGCCCGACTGGCTGCGCCAGCGGCTGGAGTGGCTGACCGGCAAGATCGGCCGGCTGGCCGCCGAGCAGGTCCGGCTGGAGCGCACCCCGATGGGCGAACTGCTGCTGCTCGCCCCGCAGGAGCCGGAGCGGCTGCTGGAGGAGCTGGCCGACAGCCTGCTCGCCCGGGCCGCCGGGCAGCGGGCCGAGTTGGAGCGGCTGCTCGGCGACCCCGGTCACAATGGTGATGGCCAACCCCGTGAACCCCAGGAGAACCGGACGATGTTCGCTCAGCAGATCCCCACCACCGACGCGGCCTCGGTGCCCGCCGACGCCGCCCTGCTCGACGTCCGCGAGCAGGACGAGTGGGACGCCGGGCACGTCGACGGCGCGCTGCACATCCCGATCGGCGAGGTGATCGCCCGCCTCGACGAGCTGCCCGACGAGAAGCTCTACGTGCTCTGCCGGGTCGGCGGCCGCTCCGCGCAGGTCGTCCAGTACCTGGTGGCGCAGGGCCGCGAGGCGGTCAACGTGGACGGCGGCATGTACGCCTGGGAGGCGGCCGGCCGTCCGATGACCGGCACCGGGGGCCGGGACGCCTACGTCCTGTGACGGTCCGTCGGGCCGGGCCGCCGCGGCGGTGACGGGAGGATCCCCCTGTCGCGGGCGGCCCCGGGTGGGGCAGGATGACCGGGCGACAGCACCGGTGATCCGTTGGGGAGTCAGTGGGAGGAGGCGGTGTGCGCGTCTGGTCCACCCCCGCCCTGCTGGTGATCTGCCTGTCCGGGGCCGGGCTGCTCGGCGGTACCGGGCTCTTCCTCGGGGCGCTGTTCCTGCACGTCGCGCCGGCCAATGCGGTCTCCCGCCAGTACCAGCGGGAGATCGACGCGGTGGTCTACCCGGAGTTCGAGCAGAACTGGAAGCTGTTCGCGCCCAACCCGCTGCAGCAGAACCTCACGGTGGACGCCCGGGTGCAGACCATCGACGGGGACAGCCGGGTGACCACCCGCGACTGGGTCGGCCTGACCGCCGAGGACGTCGCCGCGATCCGCGGCAACCCGGCCCCCAGCCACCTGGACCAGAACATGCTGCGCCGGGCGCTGGACTTCTACCGGACCACCCACCCCGAGCAGGACGGCGCCCTGGTCGGGACCCGCGGCAGGCTCGCCGAGGAGTACCTCGAGCGGATCGCGCTGCAGCGGTTCGGCCGGACCGTCGGCGGTGAGCGGGTCGTGCAGATCCAGTTCCGGTTCGGCTCGGCGGCCATCGCCCCGCCGGCCTGGAGCCCGGAGCAGACCGACACCGCGGTCCAGTACCAGGAGCTGCCGTGGTGGCCGGTGGACGAGGCCGACTACCGGGGGCTGGGGTGAGCGGCCCGATAGCGCCGGGCACGGCGGATCCCCGGCCCGCCGACGCCGGACCGGCACCGGAACCGTCGGCGCCCGCCCCGCCGACCCGCTTCGAGCGGCTCTTCGACGCCTTCACCGCGCGCAGCTGGCTCACCCGCCAGGCGGCCGTGGTGCGGATCGGCATCGCGCTGGCCTGGGGCGGCTTCCTGCTGCGCGAGTGGCCGAACCGGCGCGAGCTGTACGGCGACCGCTCCCCCTGGTCGGCCGAGCTGGCCGGCCGGCTGATCGGCGAGACCCACGCCTTCACCGTGCTCACCTGGTCCGACAGCAGGCTCTGGTTTGAACTGGTCTACCACCTGGCCCTGCTGGCCGCCGTACTGCTGGCGCTCGGCTGGCGGACCAGGGCGACCGGCGTGCTGTTCGCCGTCACCGCCGTCTCGCTGCAGAACCGCAACGTCCTGGTCGGCGACGGCGGCGACAACGTGGTCCACCTGATGGCGCTCTACCTGGTGCTGGTGCGCTGCGGCCGGTACTGGTCACTGGACGCCCGCCGGGCCCGGCGCCGCCCGCCGCGCGGCCCGGTGGGAGAGCCGCGGGCGGTGCTCGACGCGCTGGCCACCATGGTGCACAACTGCGGCATGGCGGTGATCGCCGTCCAGGTGGTGCTGATCTACTCCACGGCCGGCTGGTACAAGGTGCAGGGCACCCGCTGGCAGGACGGCACCGCCCTGCACTACCCGCTGCACCTGGACTACTTCACCCCCTGGCCGGCGCTGTCCGGCCTGCTCGGCTCCAGCCTGCTGCTGACCGTGCTGCTCTCCTACGGCACGGTGATCCTCCAGGTCGGGTTCCCCTTCACCCTGGCCAACCGGCGGCTGAAGAACGCGCTGCTGGCGCTGATGATGGCCGAGCACCTGGCGATCGCGGTCGTGCTCGGGCTGCCGTTCTTCTCGCTCGCGATGATCGCGGCGGACGCGGTCTTCCTGCCGACCTCCGCACTGCTGTGGACCGAGCGCCGGCTCGCGGCCTGGACGGCGGCCCGGCGGGCGACCGGACGGACGGACGCCCCGGCCGCCGAGCGCGGGAGCGAGGAGCCGGGCCCGGCCAGCGGCTAAGCTCCCGTCATGTCCTGGTTTGCCTCGCTTCGTGACACCGCGAAGGCCGGACTGACCCTGGACCGGACCCTGTCCGACCCCCGGCGAGCCGTCCGCGGCGCCGTCGCGGTCGCCCTGGTGGTCTTCCCGACCCTGGCGCTGGCCGGACCCTCGCTCGCCACCTCCGCCGCGATGGGCGCCTTCATCGCCGGCACCGCCACCTTCCAGCGCAGCTTCCGGCCGCGCACCTCGCTCGCCGTCGCCGCCGGCCTGGGCCTCGGGGTCAGCACCTTCCTCGGCTACCTGGCGGTCGGCATCCCCGGCGCCTTCCCGGTGCTGCTCGCGCTCTGGTCGTTCGGCGCCGGCATGATGTGGGCGGTCGGCCCGACCGGCGGGGTGGTCGCCGCGACCACCGTCTCGGTGATGCTGGTCGTCGTCCAACTGCCCGTCAGCGTGGAGACCGCCCTCGGCCACGGCGCCCTCTGCGCCGTCGGCGGCGCCGCCCAGGCCCTGGTCGTCACCGTCTGGCCGGTCGACAGCTGGGGCGCCCAGCGCGACGCCCTCGCCGACACCTACGCCGCGCTCGCCGACTACGCCCGGCGGCTGCGCCAGGACCCCACCGCCCACGTCGACCCGGAGCCCTTCATCCTCGCCCGGCAGGCCGCCGCCCTGACCCCCTGGCAGGCCCGCCACCGGCCGCCCGAGATGCGCGGGCTGCGCGGCATCGCCGAACGGGTCCGCCCGGCGCTGGCCGCCCTCGCCGACCCCCGGGTCGGCGCGGCCGCCGAAGGACCCGAACGCGACCGGACGCGCGAGATCCTGGCCGCCGCCGCCGAGGTCCTGGACGCCTTGGCCCGCGCGATCCGCTCCGGCGATCCGTACCGGCCGCCGCGCTCCACCCCCGCCCTGGCCCTGCTGCGCCCGGACGAGGGGCCCGGCCTGCGCGGCGCGGCCCGCCGCTCCGCCCGGCGGCTGTCCGGCCTGCTCGGCAAGGCCGTCGACAACCTGGACAAGCAGGACCGCTCGACCGTGACCGGCCCGGCCCGCGGCCCCGGACTGCACCGGCCGCCGCTGCTGCGGGTGGTGCCCTCCGCGCTGCGCACGGTGCGCCGCCAGCTCGACCCGCACGCCGCCGTCTTCCAGCACGCCGTCCGGCTGTCCTGCGTGGTCACCGGCGCCTACCTGGCGGCCCGGCTGCTGGGCGTGCGGCACGGCTACTGGGCGCCGCTGACCGCCGGCATGGTGATGCGGCCGGACTTCGCGCAGACCTACAGCCGGGGCGTCGCCCGGCTGGCCGGCACGGTCGCCGGGGTGCTGGTCGCCACCCTGGTGGTCCGGCTGTTCGACCCGGGCGAGTGGCTGTCGGCGGCGCTGGCCGTGGTCTTCATCGCCGGCGCCTACCTGACCCTGCGCACCGGCTACGCGCTGGCCACCGCCTGCATCTCCGGGTACGTGGTGTTCCTGCTCGGCCTGGAGGACGTCGACCCGACCCAGACCGCGGTGGACCGGATCGCCATGACCCTGCTCGGCGGCGCCCTCGCGCTCGGCGCCTACGCGCTGTTCCCCACCTGGCAGACCGCCCGGCTGCCGGAGCGGCTGGCCGAGTGGCTGGCCGCCGTCGGCCGGTACGCGGCCGCGGTGGTCTCCGCCCTCGGCGATCCGGACGAGCGGCACACCCGGATGGTCCGGGACACCCTGCTGGACGTCCGCGAGGCCCGCTCCGAGATGCTCGAGGCCCAGCAGCGGGCCGACGCCGAGCCGCACCGGGACCCCGACCGGCTGACCGAGCTGCCGCGCAAGCAGCTCGACCGGGCGCGGGCCGCCGTCGGCCTGCTCGGCCGCTCCACCGTGCTGATGGAGGCCCACCTGCCGGCCGCCGGCAGCCCGCCGCTGCCCGGTACCACCGCGTTCGCCGAGGAACTGCGGGACTCCACCGCCATCGCGGCGGCCGCCATCCTGCTCGGGCAGCCGGCGGACTTCTCCGCCCTCCGGGCCGCGCACGAGACCTGGGACGAGGTGCTCGCCACCCTGCCGCCGGAGACCGGGGCCGAGGACCGGGTCGCGGTCGCCCGCGGCGGGGCCAGGCTGCTGATGCAGGCCGTCGCCGACCTGGAGAAGGCTGTCCGGCCGCGCCGGGCGCCCGGGCCCGTACCCTCGAAGGCGTGACGAAGACGGGTGTGCCCCTGACGGGCGAGCAGTACGACGAGGCCTTCACGCCGGACGAGCGCGAGATCGGCGTGGGCCCGCACCCCGGGCCGTGGCCGGCCGGAGCGCACTACGACCCGGAGCTGCTGGCCGCCGGCGACCGGCGCAACGTGACCGACCGCTACCGGTACTGGACGCACGAGGCGATCGTCGCCGACCTGGACACCCGCCGGCACGGCTTCCACGTCGCGGTGGAGAACTGGCAGCACGACTTCAACATCGGCTCGGTGGTGCGGACCGCCAACGCCTTCCTGGCCGAGCAGGTGCACATCGTCGGCCGCCGGCGCTGGAACCGGCGCGGCGCCATGGTCACCGACCGCTACCAGCACCTGCGCCACCACGAGGACGTCGCCTCGCTGGCCGCCTTCGCCGCCGCCGAAGGCCTGCCGCTGATCGGCATCGACAACCTGCCCGGCGCCGTGCCGATCGAGACCTTCGAGCTGCCCGAGCGCTGCGTCCTGCTGTTCGGCCAGGAGGGCCCCGGCCTGACCGAGGCCGCCTGGGAGCACGCCACGGCGGTCTGCTCGATCGCCCAGTACGGCTCGACCCGCTCGATCAACGCGGGCGCGGCGGCCGCCATCGCCATGCACGCCTGGGTGCGGGTGCACGGCGCGGCGGCCCCGGCCGTCAGCTGAACAGCAGCCGCCAGGTCTCCGGGCCCGGGTACCCGTCGGCGTCCGCGCCGGACCAGCCCTGCGCCCGCTGGAACGCCTGCACGTTGAGCCGGTCCGCCTCGCCCCAGTCGGGACTCGGACCCTCGGTGTAATAGCGGCCGAAGCCCTTGCGGACCAGCTGCTCACCGAGCTGCTGCACGGCCGCGGAGACCCGGCCGGGACCGAACGCGGCGGCGCCGGGGAAGGCCGGGACGGCCGGTCCGGGCGGCGGCGGCCCGGGTGCGGGCGCCGGGGCGGGGGCACCGGCCGGCGGGATGTCCTTGCCCAGGCCGTGCACCAGCAGGCCCCAGGTGTCCCGGCCCGGGTAGCCGTCGGCCTCGGTGCCCGACCAGCCCTGGGCCAGCTGGAAGGCCTGGGTGGCCAGCCGGTCGGCCTCGCCCCACTGCGGGCCCGGCCCGACCCGGTAGAACCGGCCGCCGCCGCGGGCGGTCAGCATCTCGCCGAGCCGCTGGACGTAGGCGTTGGACTGCCCGGGCCCGAACAGGCCCGCGCCCGGGAAGGCGTCGGGGTCGGGAGCGGGGGCCGGGGCGGGCGCCGGTGCGGGCGCGGGGTCGGGGACGGGTGCCGACAGGCCCCGGTAGCGGTACGGCAGGTACGAGGCGGAGTTGCTCCAGTAGGCGTACGGCGTCGCGCGGGTCACGGTGGCCGGGCTGGTCTGCTCGTACGCGGTGTACCGGGTGCGGGTGGCGTCCGTCCAGCCGCCGAACAGGACGGCGTGCGAGCCGCCCTCGGGGTCGGCGGGGTTGTTGTACAGCAGGATGTCGCCGGGCTGGAGGTCGTCCTTGGTGATCCGGTCGGCGAAGTCCGGCAGGGTCCAGGTGGTCTGACTGGTCCCCAGGCCCCAGGCCATCGAGACGAAGCCGGAGCAGTCCTGGCGGTAGCCGTCGGTCCAGTAGCTGCTCATGCTGTACGGCACGTGCTGGTCGACCCAGCGGCGGGCCCGGGCGAGGATCTCGGTCCGGGTGGTGGCGGGGGTGGCGGCGCGCAGCCGGGGGGTGGCGCCCTGGCCGCCGTAGAGCCCGCTGACCTCGCCCTGCGGGGCGTCGGGTATCGGCGCGTCGGTGCCGTCCCCGGGTATCGGGGCCCCGACGGCGCCCGCGGTGGCGGCGGGGCCGCCGAGTACGGTGCCCAGGGCGGCCAGCAGGACGGCGGCCCGGCGGGCGCCGCGGGCGGCGGGGTGGCCGCCGTCCTCGGCCCGGGCGGCGTGCAGCCGGGCGAGCCGGCGGGCGCCGCAGCCCCGGCAGGCGCAGCCGTCGTCCGGTGCGGCCTCGGTGAACTCGATCAGCACGGTGAGCCTGCCCTTCCGTCGTGGGAGTGGGCATTCATTCCACGCCGGATTGAGGGAATATCACCTGAAGATATAACAAATAGGACATCGCTCCGGGTGTCCGGCGGCGGGCCTCAGTGATCGGTCCAGGTCAGTGCGGTCGCGTGGGGGAGGTCGACCACCGCGGCGACCGTGTAGTGGACGACCGGGGCGTCGGGGTCGGCCCAGTCGACGGTGGCGCGCCCGGTCAGCAGGAGTGCGGCCCCGGTCTCCCAGTCGGGGACCAGCAGGCCGGCGGCGGGGTTCAGTTCCAGGTTCCCCAGGGTCATGAACATGGTGTTGCCGGGGTACTCGGGCCAGCTCAGCCGGTCCGGGCCGTGCACGGTGAGCACGCCGGGCGCGCCGCCGCGGTGCGAGGCGTCGACCTTGCCGTCCGGGTCGGCGGTGGCCACGAAGAAGGTGTCGGCGCAGCCCACCGCGAGCTGCTGGGGGAGCGTCAGGGCGGTGCCGGTGGTGGCGGCGGCCGCCTGGGCGGGCGCGTCGTGCGGGCTGCGGCGGCGGATGTGCTTCGGGCAGTTGGCGTACACCTGCTCGGTGGCGATCAGCAGGCCGCCCCGGCCGTCCGGGACGGCGCGCCCGTTGACCCGCATCCGGCGGCGGCCGGCCGGGTCGAGCGCGATGGTGCCGACCTCGGCGCCGCGGGCCAGGGTCTCGGCGAGCGGGTCCCCGGCCACCGGCCCGGCGGCGACGGCCAGGGTGTGCTCGTCGGGGGCCCGCAGGAAGCCCGCCGGGCCGCTGAGCGTGGTCGCCCAGAGCCGGCCCGCGCGGTCGGCTGCGCCCACCACCAGGGTGCGGCGCTCGGTGAGGAACCGGGCGGCCACCGGAGGGATGGCCGCGCCGATGGACCGCCCCACGTGGTCGGCCCGCTCCAGCTGCCCGGTGCGCCGCTGGACCGCCCGCTCGCCCCGGTGGTAGCGCGCCCCTGGCCCGGCCATTAGAAGAACCCGCAGGTCGGGGCGGTGCCGTGGGGTGCCTCGGCGGCGGTGTCGGCGACGCCCGCGGGGGTGTAGACCTCCAGCCGGATGCCGTCCGGGTCGGTGAAGAACACCCCGCCGGAGGCCGAGCCCTCGCGGTGCGGCACCACGCCGTCGTGGGCGAACGCCGCGCCCAGCTCCCGCAGGGTCCGCTCGGCGGCCCGGACCTCGTCGAGCGAGTCGACCTGGAACGACAGGTGGTGCAGCCCGGGGCGGTCCGTCCCGAAGTCGCCGGTGGACTGCTGCCAGAGCGTCAGGACCAGCCGTCCGTCGCGGCCGAGCATGGCGTACCGGCGCTCGGGGTCGGTGCCCTCGGCGGTCACCTCCAGGCCGAGCAGCCGCCGGTAGAAGGCGGTGGAGCGGTCGAGATCGGTGACGTTGAGACCGACGTGGCCGGTCTGCAGGGTGGGGAGGACGGGTGCTGCGGTACCGGACATGCGGACACACTCCCAGGACGGGCCGGCTCGACCGTGCTAACCATTACTGATGACAGTAGGGGTTAGGCCGGTCGGGCGTCAAACCGTTCTGGAGTTGTATACCGGTTAGGTGGTCGCTCCCGGTCACTCCCACTGCCAGCGGATCCCCACCTGGCCGGGCTGCTGGTCCGGCGAGAGCACGTGGGCGCTGGCCGAGGCGCCGATCCACAGCTGCTGGTGGTGGCGGTCCACCTCGGCGCCCGGATCGCGGTCGAAGCGCTCGCAGTGGGCCGGTACCGCAGCCGGGTCGAAGTGCACCTGCAGCACGTACTCCCGCACCGGCGCGGCGAAGAACCGCCCGTAGTCGGTGGTCGGCCCGGTGTCGGGGATCGCCACCTCGTACTCGAAGACGGTGGAGTCGCCGAGGCCGAGCGGCCGGTCCAGCAGCAGCTCGGCGACCAGCAGGCCGTTGTCCGGGCGGCGCCGCACCCGGCCGAGCCGGGCGTGCCGCACCGAGGTGATCTCCGGGCAGCCGGCCGCACCCTCGTCCGCCTTGTGCACCACCACCAGGCGGGCCACGTCGGCCACCGTCGCCCGGACCACCTGGCGCATCCGCAGCAGGTAGCCGCGCCGGCCGGCGTCGACGAAGTAGGAGTCGTGGATGGACAGCCGCTCCAGCTGTCCGGTGGGCGGCGCGTCGAGCTCCACGAAGACCTCGCTGATCTCCTGCTCGCCGGGCCAGACGTCCTCCACCCGCAGGGCGTCCGGGCAGGCCGGGGTGACCCAGCGCCCGCGCGGCCGGGGCGGCCCGAGCTGCGCGGTGAGCGCGTCCGCGGGCAGGCCGAGCAGCTGTTCCAGCAGCAGGACGGCGCGCAGCGAGGTGGCCCGTTCGGGCTGGCTGCGGCCGCGGCGCCAGTAACTGAGCGTGGTGACGCTGACCCTGACGCCCTGTTTGGCGAGGGCGGCCCGGATCCGGTCGAGGCTGAGGCCGCTGGCCTCGATCGCGAGGTTGAGGGTCTCGGCGAAGCCGCTCGGCGGGGCGGCGGGCGGCGTTCTGGGGGCCGGCTGCCCCGGGACGGCCGGTGCCGGGCCGGGCGGGGCTGCCGCCCCGTTGTCCCGTCGGCCTACCAGCCGGAGGCGACCGGCCTGCTGCGGTTGCTGTGAGCCCATCCCGACACCTTCCCCACCAGGTGAGTTCGGCGGGTTCAGCCCGGCGCGCACCTGCGCCGGGAGTTGTGCCACCGAGCTGTGGGAACCCTACGCACGGCCAGAGGTTACGTCATCAACTTGGACATATGACAGTGGTCACGACAAGGAATCGGAAAATCAATCGATCTTGAAACATTGCGGAAACAACAGCACCCACCCGGACCCTTGCAGGTCCGGGCAGGTGCTGAGGTCTAAACCACATTGACCCGCTGAGCGGAAGTCAGGAAATGGTCAGTGCGGCGTCGTCGACGACAAAGCTGGTCTTCAGCGAGGAGTCCTCGACGCCGGTGAACTTCAGCGTCACGGTCTGCCCGGCGAAGGCCGACAGGTCGAAGGTCTTCTGCACGAACCCGGTGGCCGCGTTGGCGTTGGAGTAGGTCGCCAGCGTGGTCGAACCCGCCTGGACGGTCAGCTTGTCGTACGCGGTCGAACCGGTCTCCGCGGTGTCGATGTGCACCCAGAAGCTGAACGAGGCCTTGCAGCCGGCCGGGATCGACACGGTCTGCGACAGGGTGTCGGTGTGCGAGGAGCCGTAGCCGTCCATCCACGCCTTCCAGGAACCCGCGTGCGCGGCCTCGCCGGAGGCGTTGTCGACCACGCCGCTGGAGGCGGTCCACGGGGCGGCGGTGCCGGTCTCGAAGCCGCCGTTGCCGATCAGCTGGGCGGCCGTGCAGCCGCCGGTGGGCGGGGTGGTGGTGCCGCCGCCGAGCAGCGCGCTGGTCAGCTGGTCGGCGACCGGGGTGCCCCAGCCGGTGACCTGGTCGTAGCCGGCCTTGGTGGAGAAGTCCTGGTTCTTGCCGGAGGTGACGTCGTGGAAGACCGAGCCGTAGCTGCTGGAGTTGGCCAGCGCGTACAGCTTGGGGTTGGCCTCGCCGAGCACCGTCTGGCCGGCCGCCTTGGCCTTCTGGTTGTACAGCGCGGTGTAGCCGGACCACAGCGGCGCGGCCGCCGAGGTGCCGCCGTAGGTCTGCCAGCCGCCCACCGTGTAGATCGCGAACCCGCTCGCCGGGTCGGCGTTGGAGGAGACGTCCGGGACGGTGCGCATGGTGCCGCTCACCCCGGTGCCGGTCTGCCAGGACGGCTTGGCGAACTGGGTGGAGACGCCGCCGCCCGCGGTGGACCAGGCGCTCTCCGAGGAGTAGGCGTTGCCGCTCACCTTGAGGTTGGTGCCGCCGACGCCGGTGTTGTACGGGCTGGACGCCGGGAAGTCGACCGCCTTGACGCTCGAGCCGCTGTCCGAGCGGGTGCAGTCGCGCGAGCCGTCGTCACCGGAGGCCGAGAAGATCGATATGCCCTGGGCGGCGGCCTGCTTGAAGGAGTTGTTCACCGCGGTCATCGAGGCCGCGGTGGTGTCCGGCTCGCAGGAGCCCCAGGAGATCGAGATGACCGAGGCCCGGTTGTCCGCCACGATCTTGGCGGCCATGTCGATCTCGCCCTGGTCGCTGTTGGGGGCCTCGTAGACCAGCTGGGTGGCCTTCGGGGCGACGCCGCGGACGATCTCGCTGTCCAGCTCGACCTCGCCCTGGCCCTCGCCCGGCTTGCTGTCGTAGCTCGCGCCGTCCACCGAGACGGTGGAGACCGCCGGGCCGGACAGGCCGTACTGGCCGTCGTAGGTGGTCAGGTTCGAGGACTTGTAGCCGTCGAACTCCCAGAGCGCGACGGTCACCCCGGTACCGTCGGCGCCGACCTTGCCCAGGTTGTAGGCGCCGTCGTACTGCGCCGGGCCGAAGCCGCTGGGCGCGGCCTTCGGGGTCGAGCCGTTCGGCTTCGCCAGCTGGGCCTTGCGCACGGTGTGGTTGTTCAGGCCGAGCACGCCGTCGACCACACCGGCCAGCGCGGCCGGCACCGAGGCGGCGGAGTCGTTGGCGAAGAAGGTCCGGCCGCCCTGGGCCGGGTCGGCGTAGGAGCTCTCGTGGGTGCCGAAGGCCTTGGCCAGCTGGTCGGCGGTGCCCTGGGCGTTGACCACCTGGCGGTTGGCGCTGACCGAGGAGACGGACAGCCCCTGCGAGGTGAGGAACGCGCGGACCTGCTCCACGTCGGCCTGGGTCGGGCCGTACGCGGCGGTGAACTGCTCCGGCGTCAGGTAGCGGCCGTACTCCGGGGTGCCCGGGGTGGACACCGCGGCCAGGAAGCGGTCCAGATCGGCGGTGTTGCGCAGCTTGAGGCTGACCGACACCGAGAGCTGCTGCGCGGCGGGGACGTCGCCCTGCTTCTGCGAGCGGGCCACCGCGGGGGTGACGGTGTTGGGCAGGGACACACGGGCGCTGGCGTTGGGGACCGGCGCGGCCTGGGCGGTGGAGACGCCCAAGGAGAAGGCGGTGAGCGGCAGGACGGCGATAGCCGCGGAAAGGGCGAGCGAGCGGGGTCGCACGGGCTCCTCCGGAAAGTGTGGGGCGTTCCGGGTTCGAAAACGCTTTCCAGACCCTCGCAGAGAATTCGAGCGAATGGGCCCATGGCCCGGCAATTGCTTACTAAAGAACAGTCAAGTGTGGACGGTGAATTCATGAACAGAATGGGCGCCGATGAATACAGTGAATAGTGGCCGAGCAGAACGGAGTTACACTCGGCCCCATGGCTGACCCCCGCGACCCGCGCCCGCTGACCGGCGAACCGCTCTCGCTCGATCTGCTCAACACGCGCTGGGCCGGCACCCCCGTCAACGACCTGCTCGCCGACCTCGACGGCTACCGTACCTGGCTCTCCTCCAACGGCCTGGCCGACCGCTGCCCCGCCGACCAGCAGGGCCTCGACGCCGTCCGGACCACCCGCGACGCGCTGCAGTCGCTCCTCGACGACGCCGCGGCCGGCCGGGCCGCCGACCCGCGGGCGCTCAACGGGATCCTGGCCCACGGCCGGCTGCGCCACAGCCTGACCCCGGACGGTCCCGAGCAGCACGTCGAGGTGGACGGCGAGCAGTGGCTGGCCGCCTGGCTCGCCGCCGACAATTACCTCGAACTCCTCGGCCGGGGCGCGCACCGCATCAAGCCCTGCGCCCACCCCAACTGCATTCTTCACTTCTTCGACACATCCCAGAACGGCCGCCGCCGGTGGTGCTCGATGGCCGTCTGCGGAAATCGGGCGAAAGCCGCCAGACACTACGAGAAGGCCACCCGCTGACCGGTGGGGGAACGCTACTCGGACGCGCCGCCCAGCCACTCGGTCAGCGCCGCCCGCAGCTCCCCCTCGGTCGGGTCGACGGCCGCCCAGGCCGCGTAGCCGTCCGGCCGCACCAGCAGCACGGTGTCCCGCAGCTTGCCGTGCGGGTCGGCCGGGGCCGCCGTCACCAGCCGCTGCGCCCACGGCGCCGCCACCGGCAGCTCGTCGTTGGCGACCAGCACCGCCCGGCCGGCCCGCAGCGCCTCGTACAGCCGCGCCGGACCGCCCGGCCGGTCCACCGCCAGCCGCAGGTCCGGCACCCGCCGCCCGGCCAGCGGGTGCGCGTCGGCCGGCGCCGGGTAGCGGATCGCGAGGCCCGACACCTGCCGGGCACCGAGCCGGGCCAGCGGCCCGAGCCGGTCGGCCGCCGAGACCACCACCGACCGCAGCGCCCGGGTCGGCGCGGACTGCGCGAGCGCGGCCCGGATCAGCGCGCCCGAGCTGCGCAGCACCGCCCGGCCGACCGGGTGGCGCTCCTGCTGGTAGCTGTCCAGCAGGGCGTCGGTGGCCTCGCCCCGGCAGGCCGCGACCAGCTTCCAGCTCAGGTTGGCGGCGTCCTGCAGGCCGGTGTTCATGCCCTGGCCGCCGGCCGGGGAGTGGCAGTGCGCCGCGTCCCCGGCCAGGAACACCCGGCCCGAGCGGTAGCTGGGCACCTGGCGTTCGTCGCTGTGGAAGCGCGACAGCCAGCGCGCGTCGTGCAGACCGAGGTCCCGACCGAGCACCGTACGGGTGAGCTCGGCCAGCTCGGGCAGGCCGGGCCGGGCGTCGTCCGGCAGCCGCCGGTGCCGGTCCCAGGCGATCACCCGGTACCAGCCGTCGCCGAACGGCACCAGGAAGGCGAACCCCGCCTCGGTGGCGCCGACCGTCAGCACCTCCTCGGGCTCGCGCTCCAGCCGCACGTCGGCCAGCAGCACCGAGTCCACCACCGACTCACCGGGGAACGGGATGCCCAGCAGGTCCCGGACGGCGCTGCGCACCCCGTCCGCGCCGACCGCGTACCGCGCCCGGTGCTCCTCCACCGGCCCGCCGGCGCCGCCCCGGCGGCAGGTCACCGTCACCGACCGGCCGTCCTGCCGCAGCCCGGTCACCTCGGCGCCCCGCAGGATCGTCGCGCCGGCCTTCAACGCCCGCTCCTGCAGCAGGCGTTCGGTGTTGGACTGCGGGGTGATCAGCACGAACGGGAAGCGGCTGCGCAGCTGCCCCAGCTCGATCCGCAGCCGGCCGAACAGCCGCAGCGAGCGCAGCGCCGTCCCGGTCGCCACCAGGTCGTCGGCCAGCCCGCGGGCGTCCAGCAGCTCCAGGGTGCGGGCGTGCACGGCGAAGGCCCGGGTCAGGTCGGACTCGGTGTCGCGCTTCTCCAGCACCGTCACCCGCAGCCCGGCCGCGGCGAGGTCGCCGGCCAGCAGGAGGCCGGTCGGGCCGGCTCCCACGACCAGCACGTCGGAGCCGATCTGCTTGTCTGACATGGGCCATCTCCCGGTGGTCGGCACGGCACTTCAGGGCTGCGCGTCGGAACGCGGTGCGAGCGGGCGGGCGGCGCGGTCCGGCTTCTCAGGGTGCTCTCAGCCTCCCATCATCGCGGCCCCATCCGGGGCTGTGAATGTCCTTCCCATGACTCAGCCCCTGACGCACGGCACGGCCCTGGTCGATCCGGCGTCCACGGACCGGCGCAAGCCGCGCGTGGGCACCGTCGAGGTGGTCGTCCCCGTCTTCAACGAGGAGCACACCGTCGAGCGGTGCGTCCGCCGCCTGCACGCCTACCTCGACGAGACCTTCCCCTACCCGTACCGGATCACCGTCGCCGACAACGCCAGCACCGACGGCACCTGGGCGGTGGCCACCGCGCTGGCCGCCGAGTTCCCCCGGGTGAACGCCGTCCACCTGGACCTCAAGGGCCGCGGCCGGGCGCTGCGCCAGGTCTGGGGTGCCAGCGAGGCCGACGTGGTGGCCTACATGGACGTCGACCTGTCGACCGGCCTGGAGGCGTTCCTGCCGCTGGTCGCGCCGCTGCTGTCCGGCCACAGCGACCTGGCCATCGGCAGCCGGCTGCACCGCGGCTCGGCGGTGGTGCGCGGGCCCAAGCGGGAGTTCATCTCGCGCACCTACAACCTGCTGCTGCGGGCCACCATGGCGGCCAAGTTCTCGGACGCGCAGTGCGGGTTCAAGGCCGGGCGCACCGAGGTGGTCCGCCGGCTGCTGGACGAGGTGGAGGACAACGCCTGGTTCTTCGACACCGAGCTGCTGCTGCTGGCCGAACGGTCCGGGCTGCGGATCCACGAGGTGCCGGTGGACTGGGTGGACGACCCGGACAGCCGGGTGGACATCGTCCGCACCGCGCTGGACGACCTGCGGGGGATGGCCCGGGTGGCCCGCCGCTCACTGGCCGGCACCGGCCGGGTGGAGCTGCCGGAGCGGGTCCGGCAGGCACAGCTGCCGCCGGGCCTCGGCTGGCAGCTGGCCAGCTTCGCGGTGATCGGGACCCTGTCCACGCTGGCCTACGTGCTGCTGTTCCTGATGCTGCGCCAGGCGGTGCCGGCGCTGCTCGCCAACGCGCTGGCCCTGGCGGCGACGGCGGTGGTCAACACGGCGGCCAACCGGCGTTTCACGTTCGGCGTGACCGGCCGCCGGGACGCGCTGAAACACCAGGTGGAGGGCGGTATCGCGTTCCTGCTGGGCCTGGTGCTGAGCAGCGCCGCGATCGGTCTGCTGCACCTGCTGGCGCCGGGCTCGGCGCACCCGGCGGAACTGGCCGCGCTGGTGGCGGCGAACGCGCTCGCCACGGTGGTGCGGTTCCTGCTGCTGCGGGTGTGGGTGTTCAACCCGCGCCGGGCCCGGCGGTCCTGACGCCCCGCCGCGCGAGGCTCCGGTGGCCCGCTCCGACTCCCCCCGGGAGCGGGCCACCGGACCGGTGTCAGACGTGCCGGCGGATCTCGACGGTGCGGAACCGGTTGGCGACGAAGGCGCCGTCGCAGTAGGCCGCGTTGGCCGCCGGGTTGGCGCCGGTGCCGTGCAGGTCGGAGAAGGCCGCGGTCTGGTTGACGAAGACCCCGCCGGTGAGGTTCAGCGAGAGCGAGACACCGGCGTCCAGGCAGGCGTCGACCAGCGCGGCCTCGACCTCCTCGGAGACCGTGTACGCCCCGGCGGTCATCGCGCCGTGCTCCTTGACGGTGCGGCGCAGCAGCTCGACCGCCGCCTCGGTGGAGTCCACCGCGACCGCGAACGCCACCGGGCCGAAGCACTCGCCGAGGAACGCCGCCCGGTCGTCCGGCTTGTCCGCGTCGACCGTGATCAGCGCGGGGGTGCGGATGGTCGCGCCGGGGAACTCGGCCGACTCCACCACCCGCGGGGCCAGCACCGGGTCGCCGTACTCGCCGCCGGCGGCGGCGACCGTGCGGGCCAGCACGCCCGGGTTGACCACGGCGCCGAGGATGGCGGCGGCCTTGGCGTCGTCGCGGAGCAGGCCCTGGACGGCGGCGGCGAGGTCCGCGACCACCTCGTCGTAGGACTTGGAGCCCTCGTCGGTGCGGATGCCGGTGCGCGGGATCAGCAGGTTCTGCGGGGTGGTGCACATCTGGCCGCTGTACAGGGACAGCGCGAAGGCCAGGTTGCCGAGCATGCCGCGGTAGTTGTCGGTGGAGTCGACCACCACCGTGTTGAGGCCGGCCTTCTCGGTGTAGACCAGGGCCTGGCGGGCGTTGTCCTCCAGCCAGTCGCCGAAGGCGGTGGAGCCGGTGTAGTCGATCAGCTTGATCTCGGGGCGGACGGCCAGCACCTTGGCGATGGTGCCGCCCTCGTGCTCGGCGGCCAGGCAGACCAGGTTGGGGTCGAAGCCGGCCTCGGCGAGCACCTCGCGGGCCACCTCGACGGTCATCGCGAGCGGGAGGACGGCCCGCGGGTGCGGCTTGACCAGGACCGGGTTGCCGGTGGCCAGCGAGGCGAACAGGCCCGGGTAGCCGTTCCAGGTCGGGAAGGTGTTGCAGCCGATCAGCAGCGCCAGGCCGCGCGGCACCACGGTGAACTCCTTGACCATGGTGAGCGGGTCGCGCTTGCCCTGCGGCTTGGTCCACGGCGCGCTCTGCGGCAGCCGGGTCTGCTCGGCGTACGCGTAGGCGACGGCCTCCAGGCCGCGGTCCTGGGCGTGCGGGCCGCCGGCCTGGAAGGCCATCCCGTACGCCTGGCCGGTGGTGTGCATCACCGCGTGCGCGAACTCGTGCGAGCGGGCGTTGATCCGGGCCAGGATCTCCAGGCAGACCGCCGCCCGGGCCGCCGGGCCGGCCGCCGCCCAGCCGGGGCGGGCCGCCTCCAGCGCGGCGATCAGCGCGTCCGGGTCGGCGTGCGGGTAGCTGACGCCGAGCTCGATCCCGTACGGCGAGGCCTCGCCGCTGACCGGGTCGCCGCCGGCCGGCTGGCCCGCGATCTCGAACAGCCGGCCGAGGCGGGCCTCGAAGGCGGCCTTGCCGTCCGCCGGGCCGCTCTCGCCGTAGGCCTTCGGGAACTCCGGGTACGGGGACCAGTAGTCGCGGCTCCCGATCGCGGCGAGGGCGCGGTCGAGGGTCTCCTGGTGGCGTTCGATCAGTTCGGCGACCGGAGGGGTCGGGGTCGCAGCAGCCATGGTGCGCTCCTCATAGGGGCGGGCTCGGTGAGGCGGTGCAGGGTACACCTCAGCGTAACCGAACGATCGGTCGGGGCAAGACCCCCCGGGGGTCGCATCCGCGGCGCCCGCCCGTCCGCGGCCTACGGGATGCCGAGCTCGAACAGCACGTACCCCGCGTACCAGCCGGAGGCGACGGCCGCGGTGCCGAGCACCACGGCCAGCGAGGTGCGCGAAAGCCGGCGCAGGGCCACCGCGACCGGGATGAACAGCGGGAAGGCGGGGAGCAGGTAGCGGGAGGTGTTGCCGAAGATCTGCTGGCTGCCCAGCACCAGGACGATGGTGACCGCCGTGTAGACGAGCAGGTACACCGGCAGGCGCAGCCGGACCAGCAGGGTCAGCAGGATCGGCAGGGCGATCACCAGCAGGACGCCGATCAGGTCCTCGGTCGGGTAGGCGAACAGGTAGTTGTTGTGGCCGAGCAGCACGCCCTCGAAGACGTTCAGGGTGTGCGCGCCGCTGTCGAAGTAGTGCAGCCAGGCGCCGCGCTGCAGCTTGAAGTAGCCGGTCAGGTCGCCCATCTGCCAGCCGACCCAGGTGATGTAGCCGAACAGGCCGAGCGGGGCCACCGCCCCGGCCGCCAGCGGGCCGAGCACGCCGTCCCGGCGGCGGTACAGGGCGATCAGCGCGGCCACCCCGAGCGCGGCCACCAGGGCCGCGGCGGTCGGCCGGTTGAGCCCGGCGACGAAGGTGGTCACCCCGGCCGCGAGCCAGTTGCGGTCCAGCACGAACCAGCAGGCCCAGACCGCCAGCGCGACGAACAGCGAGTCCGAGTAGACCGCCCACTCGGCCCCGGAGCCGGGGAACACGCCCCACAGCGCCGCCGCGATCACCCCGGTGCGGCGGTCGGTCAGCGCCGCCGTGAGCCGGTAGATCCCCGCCGCCGCGACGAACGAGGCCACCACCGAGACCAGCATCCCCGCGCCGTACAGGCCGAGGCCGGTGGCGGCCGAGACCATCCTGATCAGGCCGGGGTAGAGCGGGAAGAACGCCGAGGAGTCCTGCTGGTACGACCAGACCTGGTCGACCAGCGGCACCAGGTGCGGGTGGTAGCCGTTCTGCGCCACCTGCTGGTACCACCAGCCGTCCCAGCCGCCGAGCACGTCCCACGGGTGCCTGCCGCCGCCGAACCGGGGGTCCTTGGTGAGGTACTCGCCGGACCACTCCAGCAACCGCATGAACACCGCGAAGCCGATCAGCTTCACCGCGCCGTACAGCGCCAGCGCCGGGCCGTACTCCCGCGCCGCGGCACGGGCCCCGGCGCGCAGCCGCCCGGGGCGCCCGGCCGGGGCGGGGCCCGGTCCGTCGGTGTGCGGAGGTCCCTCGACGTCCGCTTCGGCCATCACGTCCATGGGGATGTGGTCCTGACTTCCGCTGGTGGTCACCCGGAGATGATCCCCCAGTGTGCCGTGCGCCCCCAAGGCCGAACAGTGGTCCGTACCAATCCGTCCTGCCGGTGTGCCGGAGGGCGCGGGTAAACTCCCAGCACCGCCGGGCCGAGGCCCCGAACCGGGAGGGTCCGATGACTTCAGTGCCGCCGCCCGCCGTCACACTCTCCGTGGTCGTGCCGATGTTCAACGAGCAGGAGGCGCTGCCCGCCCTGGTCGAGCGGCTGCGGCCGGTCCTCGACGGCATCGGCGTGCGCTACGAGGTGGTCGCCGTCGACGACGGCAGCGCCGACAAGACCCCGGCCCTGCTCCGGGACGCCCGGGCCGCGTGGCCCGAGCTCAGGGTGATCAGGCTGCGCCGCAACAGCGGCCACCAGGCCGCCCTCACCGCCGGCCTGCACCGCTCGGCCGGCGCCTACGTCGCCAGCATCGACGCCGACCTCCAGGACCCGCCCGAGAAGATCCCCGAGATGCTGGAGCTGGCCCGCACCCGGCAGCTCGACGTGGTCTACGGCGTACGCGGCGACCGCAGCACCGACAGCGGCTTCAAGCGCCGCACCGCGGGCGCCTACTACTGGCTGATGCGGCGGCTGGCCGGAAAGCAGGTGCCCGCCCAGGCCGGGGACTTCCGGCTGCTCAGCCGGGAGGCCGTCGACGCCCTGAAGTCGCTGCCCGACCAGCAGCAGGTCTACCGCCTGCTGGTGCCGTGGCTGGGCTTCCCCAGCGGCGAGGTGCACTACCACCGCGACGAGCGGGTGGCGGGGGAGACCAAGTACCCGCTCAGCAAGATGGTCCGGCTCGCGCTGGACAGCGTCACCGGCTTCTCCGCGGCGCCGCTGCGGATCGCCACCTGGCTGGGGGTGGTGAGCTTCTTCACCTGCCTGGCGATGCTGGTCTTCACCATGACCGCCTACCTGGCCGGCCACACCGTGCCCGGCTGGACCTCGCTGTTCACCGGCATCCTGTTCATCGGCGGGGTGCAGCTCATCTGCGTCGGCCTGCTCGGCGAGTACATCGGGCGGATCTACACCGCGGTGCAGCGGCGGCCCACCTACTTCATCGCCGACGACTCCGCGGACGCCTGCGCGGACGGCCCCGCCGGCGGGCCGGTCCGGGAGTTCTGACCCGGCCCCGGCTCCCCGGGCCCGCGGACGCCGGGGATACTCGTGCACATGGCCGAGAACTCCACCCGCACCGCCTACACCGTCGACTCGCTGCTCGCCGTCACGGTGGAGGTCTTCAACGAGCGGGGCTACGACGGCACCTCCATGGAGGACCTGTCGCGGGCGGCCGGCATCTCCAAGTCCTCGATCTACCACCACGTCCGGGGCAAGGAGGAGCTGCTCAGGCTGGCCGTCGGACGGGCCCTGGACGCCCTGTTCGGCATCCTCGACGAGCCCGCGGCGGCCACCGGCCGCTCGGTGGACCGGCTGGAGCACGTGGTGCGCCGCACCGCCGAGGTCCTGCTCGCCGAACTCCCCTACGTGACCCTGCTGCTGCGGGTGCGCGGCAACACCGGGACCGAGCAGTGGGCGCTGGAGCGCCGGCGCGACTTCGACCACCGGGTGGCCGAGCTGCTGCGCGCCGCCGTGGCCGAGGGTTCGCTGCGCTCCGACGTCGAGCCGAGGCTGGCCACCCGGCTGCTGTTCGGCATGATCAACTCGATCGTGGAGTGGTACCGCCCGGGCAGCCGCAGCGCCGACGGGGTCGCCGACGCGGTGGTCCACCTCGCCTTCGACGGCCTGCGGGCCACCGGCCGCGGAGCGGGCCCGCAGGGCTGCTAACGTCTGCTCAGCCTGCCGCGCCCCCGCCCGGAGGGCCCTGGGGGAAGCGGGTCGTCCCGGCCGCCGCAGGCCGCTCCCGGCATGTCGCGGCGGGTGCAGCGCAGCAGCGCTGGACCACCCGCGAAGGGAAAGGCCGGACACCCCCTTGAGTCAGTACCACGACGCCGTAGACCGGCGCCGCAGACCCGTCGCCGCCACCGCGGGACTCGCCGCCGCGGCCCTGCTGGGCCTGACGGCCGGCGGCCCGCCCGCGGTCGCGGCTCCCGCGCCGGCCGCGGCCACCGCGCCGGCCCTGCAGGGTCAGTTCGCGGCCGCCGCCAAGGAGTTCCAGGTCCCGGAGAGCATCCTGCTCGCGGTCTCCTACCAGGAGACCCGGTGGGAGTCGCACCAGGGACTGCCCAGCACCACCGGCAACTACAACGTGATGGGCCTCACCCAGGTCGACCTGGCGGCCGTCGCCGCCGCCCAGGCCGCCGCGCAGCCCGAGGCCGACCTGCGGGGCGAGGACGCGCCGAAGAACCGCCGGCCCGCCCCGCGGCCCGAGCCCCCCGTGGACAGCCCCGCCCTGCACACCCTGGACGCCGCCGCCAAGCTGCTCGGCCGGCCCGCCGGCGACCTGCGCTCGGACACCCTGCAGAGCATCCGGGGCGGTGCCGCGCTGCTGGCGGACCAGCAGAAGCGGGTCTCCGGCGGCCTGCCCAAGGACCCGGCCCAGTGGTACGACGCGGTGGCCCGGTTCAGCAGCGGCGGCCAGGACCCGGCGGCCGCGGCCGAGGGCAAGGAGTTCGCCGACCGGGTGTTCGGGACCATCCGGGCCGGCGCCGCCCGCACCACCTCCGAGGGGCAGCAGGTCGCACTGCCGGCCGCTCCGGCCGCCGTCGCGCACAGCCCGGCCGTGGACCGCGGCACCCTGCCGGAGGCGGCGTCCCGTTCGGCCGTCCGGCCGGCCCTCGCGCCCGGCGCGACGCCCGAGTGCCCGGCCGCGCTGGGCTGCGACGTCCAGCCGGCCGCGTACGCGCTGACCGACCCGTCCGACCCGACCTCGTACGGCAACTACTCGGTGGCCTCGCGCGGCCCCGGGGACATCCAGTACATCGTCATCCACGACACCGAGGGCGGCTTCGCCGGCGCCGTCGCGACCTTCCAGAAGCCCGCGACGCAGGCCAGCGCGCACTACATCGTGCGGTCCTCGGACGGCCATGTCAGCCAGCTGGTCGCGACCAAGGACGTGGCCTGGCACGCGGGCAACAAGACGGTCAACACGCACAGCATCGGGATCGAGCACGAGGGCTTCGCGCTCAGCGGGGCGAGCTGGTACTCCGAGCAGCTGTACCAGTCCTCGGCCACCCTGACCCGCTACCTGTCCGGCCGCTTCGGCATCCCGCTCGACCGGCAGCACGTGATCGGCCACGACGAGGTTCCCGCTCCGGTGCAGAGCAGCGTGGCGGGCATGCACTGGGACCCGGGCACGTTCTGGGACTGGAACCACTACATGGCGCTGCTCGGCGTGCAGCCCCCGGCCGACCAGGCCGTCGCGGTCGGCGGCCGGGTGACCGTCAGCCCGCCGTTCTCCAACGCCTACCGGCCGCAGATCAACGGTGTGACGCCGCAGCCGGCCAACTTCGTCTACCTGTACAGCTCCCCCGGCGGTCCGCTGATCGGCAACGGGACGATGAACGCCGCCGACTGGTCCGACAAGGCCGTCGCGGGCGGCAGCTACGTGGTCGCCGACCAGCAGTACCCGTGGACGGCGATCTGGTACAACGGCCGCAAGGCCTGGTTCTACGGCGCCGGCAACGTCACGGCGGACAACCGGCCCGGCCAGAGCGTGCTGACCCCCAGAGCGGGGCTCGGCAGCATCCCGGTGTACGGCAGGACGTACCCGCAGGACGCCGCGTTCACGGCGGCCGGCGTGCCCGTCCCGAGCCCGAACGTGGTGCCCCTGGACGCCACCGTCGAGGCCGGCCAGGCGTACGTCCCGGTCACCGCCGACCCGCTGCCCGGCGACTTCTACTACACCAGCAACATCAACGGCGACGCCCCGCACGACCGCACCACGGTCTCGGACGGCAGCCGCTACTACCCGATCCGCTACAACCACCGGCTCGCCTACCTGCGGGCCGACGACGTCCAGTGGACCCCGGCGGCGACCAACCTGGTGGCCGACGGGGAGCGGGTCCAGCTGCTGGCCCGGAGCGCGGACGGCCCGGTGGCCGCGGCGGCCAACTACACCCGGGGCGCCTGGGAGCAGTACCGCCCGATCGCGCCGGCCGGCGGCACCGCCGACCCGGCCGGGACCTTCGCCGAGGCGTTCACCGCGGACGGCCAGCTGCACGCCGTGGCACTCGCCGGCGGCCACCTCTACACCGCGGACCGCAACGTCTCGACCGGTCTGTGGAGCGGCTGGTACGACCTGCAGGGCGCCGGCGCCGCGGGCGCCCTGGGCACGGTCGGCGAGGTGACGGTGGCCGCCCGGGGGAACCGGCTGCACGTGGTCGCGCTGTCCGGCGGCCGGCTCTACGAGGCCTCGGGCGACTACACCGCCGGCACCTGGCAGCAGTGGGGCGACGTCTCCGGCGCGCTCGGGCTGACCACCGGGGCGCTGACCGGGATCGCCGCCGCCACCACCGGCAACGTCCTGCACGTCGTCGGGCTGAGCGCCGACGGCCGGGTCCGGATGGCCGACGGGGACTACGGCGCCGGCCGCTGGAGCTACGGCGACGTGACCGCCCAGGTCGGCCCGCTGACCGGGATCACCGCCCTGGCCGTCGCCCCGATGGGCAACAAGCTGCACGTGGTCGCGCTGTCCGGCGGCCGGCTGAGCGAGGCGACCGCCGACTACACGGCCGGCCGCTGGTACCCGTGGGGCGACGTCTCCGCGGCGACCGGCCAGTCCGGGTCGATCACCGCGATCGCCGCCGCCGCCACCGGCAACAGCCTGCGCCTGTACGGCGTGATCGACGGCCGGATCCACAACGCGAACGGCGACTACTCCGCCGGCCGCTGGTCCCCCTGGTACGACACCGAGGTGGCGGGCGCCGGCGGCCCGGTCCCCGCGGTCTCCTCGCTGGCGGTCGCCGGCCGCTGATCCGGCGACCACGACCCGTCCCGTGTCCCGGCCGAACCCTTCGGCCGGGACACGGCCGTTCCCGGGGCCTACGGCGCCGGGTCCGGCGGGACCTGGTCGGTCTCCTCGAACACCAGCAGGGTCTGCGTGGTCAGCACCTGCGGGATGGACTGGATCCGGTTCAGCACCAGCTCGCGCAGCGCCCGGTTGTCGGCCGTGTGGACCAGCAGCAGGACGTCGAACTCGCCGCCGACCAGTGCGATGTGCGCCACCCCGGGCAGCTGCAGCAGCTGCTCGCGCACCGTCCGCCAGGAGTTCTGGACGATCTTCAGGGTGATGTAGGCGGACGCCCCCTGCCCGGCCCGTTCGTGGTCGACCCGCGCGGTGAAGCCGCGGATGATGCCGTCCTCGACCATCCTGGATATCCGGGCGTAGGCGTTGGCCCGTGACACGTGCACCCGCTCGGCCACCGAGCGGATGGAGGCGCGACCGTCCTGCTGCAGGAGCCGCAGGATCGACCGGTCGACACGGTCGAGTCTGGACATCTGTTCAGCCGACATGGCCCCCTACCCTCCCCGATTGGACGTGCTGATCCCAGGAGACCCCGGTTGAGGCCGAATGTCCACCACCTTGTCGCGACTGTGGCCAGAATGACCAGTCGACCGAACAATCGGTAGGGAGCGACGGCGCCCCACGCCGCCGCCCGCCGCACCCGCACCACGGCATCACCACTGCCCCTGCAGCACCCTCCCCGACCCTTGGAGGTGCCCGAGATGACCGTTCTCGATCACAGACACCCGGCCGCCGTCCCCGGCTGGCTGCCCGGCGCCACCGGACCCCGGAGCGATCCGGCGCCGCTGCTGCCCGACGCCGCCCCGGTCCGGGTGCTCGGCACCCCCGCCCTGGAGAAGACCGACCCCGAGCTGCTGCACGAGCTCTACCGCCGGCTGGTGGTCGGCCGCCGCTACAACCAGCAGGCCACCACCCTCACCAAGCAGGGCCGGCTCGCCGTCTACCCGGCCTCCACCGGCCAGGAGGCCTGCCAGGTGGCCGCCGCGATGGCGCTCGGCGAGCAGGACTGGCTCTTCCCCAGCTACCGCGACACCCTCGCGGTGGTCTCCCGCGGCGTCGACCCGCTCGAGGCGCTCACCCTGCTGCGCGGCAACGCCCACACCGGCTACGACCCCAAGGCCACCCGGACCGCCCCGCTCGCCACCCCGCTGGCCACCCAGGCCCCGCACGCCGTCGGCCTCGCCCACGCCGCCCGGCTGGCCGGCGACCCGGTGGTCGCGCTCGCCATGCTCGGCGACGGCGGCACCAGCGAGGGCGACTTCCACGAGGCACTGAACTTCGCCGCCGTCCTGCAGGCCCCGGTGGTCTTCCTGGTGCAGAACAACGGCTACGCCATCTCCGTGCCGCTCACCCAGCAGTCCGCCGCGCCGACCCTCGCCCACAAGGCCGTCGGCTACGGCATCCCCGGCCGGCTGGTCGACGGCAACGACGCCCCCGCCCTGCACGCCGTCCTCACCGAGGCCGTCGAGCGGGCCCGCTCCGGCGGCGGCCCGACCCTGATCGAGGCACTCACCTACCGCATCGAGGCGCACACCAACGCCGACGACGCCACCCGCTACCGCGAGGACGACGAGGTCGCCGCCTGGCGCGAGCACGACCCGATCCTGCTGATGGAGCGCCACCTGGCCGCCGCCGGGATGCTGGACGACGCCCTGGTCCGCGACTGCGCCGCCCAGGCCGAGGACCTCGCCGCCCGGATGCGCGCCGAGTTCCACGCCGACGCCGCGCTCGACCCGATGTCGCTGTTCGCCCACGTCTACGCCGAACCCACCCCCCAACTGCGCGAGCAGGCCGACCAGCTCGCCGCCGAACTCGCGGCCGAGGCCGAGGTGCACCACTGATGACCACCGCGACCCCCGTCCGCGGCGCCCGCACGGCCAGCATGGCGCAGGCGCTCAACTCGGCCCTGCGCGACGCCATGCAGGCCGACCCGGCGGTCCACGTCCTCGGCGAGGACGTCGGACAGCTCGGCGGTGTCTTCCGCATCACCGACGGCCTGACCGAGGAGTTCGGCGCCGACCGCTGCCTGGACACCCCGCTCGCCGAGGCCGGCATCCTCGGCACCGCCGTCGGCATGGCCATGTACGGCCTGCGGCCGGTGGTCGAGATGCAGTTCGACGCCTTCGCCTACCCGGCGATGGAGCAGCTGTTCTCGCACGTCGCCAAGATGCGCAACCGCACGGCCGGCCGGCTCCCGCTGCCGATCACCATCCGGATCCCCTACGGCGGCGGCATCGGCGGCGTCGAGCACCACAGCGACTCCTCCGAGGCCTACTACACCCACACCCCCGGCCTGCACGTGGTCACCCCGGCCACCGTCGCCGACGCGTACGGGCTGCTGCGCGCCTCGATCGCCTCCGACGACCCGGTGGTCTTCCTGGAGCCCAAGCGGCTCTACTGGGGCAAGACCGAGTTCGACCCGGCGCTGCCGGTCGAGCCGATCGGCAGGGCGGTGCTGCGCCGCACCGGCCGCTCCGCCGTGCTGATCACCTACGGGCCCTCGCTGCCGGTCTGCCTGGAGGCCGCCGAGGCGGCCCGGGCGGAGGGCTGGGACCTCGCGGTGCTGGACCTGCGCAGCCTGGTGCCGTTCGACGAGCAGACCGTCTGCGAGGTGGTCCGCTCGATCGGGCGGGCCGTCGTGGTGCACGAGGCGAGCGGCTTCGGCGGGGCGGGCGCGGAGATCGCCGCCCGGGTCACCGAGAAGTGCTTCCACCACCTGGCCGCGCCGGTGCTGCGGGTCACCGGCTTCGACATCCCGTTCCCGCCGCCGATGCTGGAGCACCACCACCTGCCCGGGGTGGACCGGATCCTGGACGCGGTCGCCCGGCTGCAGTGGGAGGACTGACGTGATGCCCGTGGTACGCGAGTTCACCCTGCCGGACCTCGGTGAGGGCCTCACCGGGGCCGAGGTGGTGCGCTGGATGGTCGAGGTCGGCGAGGTCATCGCCGTCGACCAGCCGGTGGTCGAGGTGGAGACCGCCAAGGCCGTGGTGGAGGTGCCCTGCCCGTACGGCGGCGTGGTCACCGCCCGGTTCGGCGACGTGGGTGAGGAGGTGCCGGTCGGCGCGCCGCTGGTGACCGTCGCGGTCTCGCCCGGCGAGGGCCCCCGGGTGACCGGCGGCGCGGACGAGCGCCCGCTGGTCGGGTACGGGGTCGCGGACGGGCCCAAGGGCGCCCGGCGCGGCCGGGTCCGCCCCGGCGCCGCCGCTTCGGCTGCCGCTCCGGCCGCCGTGCAGGTCACCGCTCCGGCTCCGCCCGTACCGGTGGCGGCCGCCCCCGCCGCGCCGTCGGTGGTCGCGGTGATCTCGCCGCTGGTCCGGCGGCTGGCCCGGGAGCACGGCGTCGACCTGGCCGCGCTCACCGGCAGCGGCCCGGACGGGCTGATCATGCGGGCCGACGTGGACCGCGCGGTCGCCGCCCCCGCCGTCCCGGCGGCCGTCCCGGCGGTGCTGCCGGGCGCCGCCGGGGACGAGCTCGTCCCGCTGCGCGGCCTGCGCCGCACCGTCGCGGAGAAGCTCACCCGCAGCCACCACGAGATCCCCGCCGCGACCTGCTGGGTCGACGCGGACGCCACCGCCCTGATGGAGCTGCGCGCCCAGCTGAACCGCGCCGCCGGCCCGAAGATCAGTGTGCTGGCGCTGCTGGCCCGGATCTGCACGGTCGCGCTGGCCCGCTTCCCGGAGCTCAACTCCAGCGTCGAGCCGGACGGTTCGGCGATCCGCCGGCACGCCGCCGTGCACCTGGGCTTCGCCGCCCAGGGCGAACGCGGTCTGGTGGTACCGGTGGTGCGGGACGCCCACGCGCTGGGCACCGAGCGGCTCGGCGCCGAGCTGGCCCGGCTGACCGAGGCGGCCCGGGCCGCCTCGCTGACCCCTGCTGAGCTGACCGGCGGGACCTTCACGCTGAACAACTACGGCGTGTTCGGGGTGGACGGCTCGACGCCGATCCTCAACCACCCGGAGGCGGCGATGCTGGGGGTCGGCCGGATCACCCCCAAGCCGTGGGTGCACCAGGGGGAGCTGGCGGTCCGCCAGGTCACCCAGCTGTCCTTCACCTTCGACCACCGGGTCTGCGACGGCGGGACGGCGGGCGGGTTCCTGCGCTTCGTCGCCGACTGCGTGGAGCAGCCCGGAATGCTGCTGCGACAGCTGTGAACCGTCACCGTGCGCGCCCTGCCCGGCGCGCACGGTGGCCATAGGTCGGGCGAGCGTAGCGTGCGGGCGGGCCGGTTGTCCGGCCTTCGTCCGTCTTGTCGGATGAGCTGTTCGGGCGTGCCACCCTGCTGAAGGCGTCAGCAGAGACAGACCAGATGTGGTTGGGACGACCGGAAGCGAAACGATTCTCTTGGGCACTCGTCAACTCGCGGTGAAGGCACGCCCGCTGAAAGTCAGGGCCGGACACGGATCGACGGCGGCCGCGGCCGTGCCGGGCCTCCCGCACACTCCCCCCGAACCGTCACCGGCCCCCGGCCCGTCACCGGCCCCCGGCCCGTCGCCCGCCCCCGGCCCGCAGGGCCCCCGGGCCGCGCAGGACCCCCCGGCCCCCGAGGCACCCCGGGCCCCCGGAGCCCCGCAGGTCACCGCGGCCCCGCCGATGCCCACCGAGCCGCCGCGCATCCCCGCACCGGCAGCGCCGTCCGCGCCGTCCGCGCCTGCCCCCGGTCCCGAGGCACCCGACGGGTCCCCCGCGCCCGCCGCCCCGCCCGCGCCCGTACCCCGGTACGAGCCGCTGTTCACCGACGCCCCCGGGCTCAACTGGTCCGGCCCCGGCGACCACTGGAGCCGGGCCTGGGCCCTGGAGACGGTGGCCGCGGCCCCCGCCGCCCCACCGCGCCCGCCCGCCGGGCTGCCCGCCGCCGAACCGCCGTCGGCCCCGCCCGCCGTCACCGCCGCGGCCGCCGCCCCCGACGCGGCGGCCACCGCGCCGCCCACCCCGCGCGACATCCAGCTGATCCGGGCCAGCCTGGCCGTGGTCGAACCGGTCGCCGACCGGGCCACCGCCCACTTCTACGCACTGATCTTCCTGCACCACCCCGAGGTCAGGGCGCTGTTCCCGGCGGCCATGGACGTCCAGCGGGACCGGCTGTTCCGGGCCCTGCTGCTGGCGGCCCGCAGCGCCGACGACCCGGCCGGACTGACCGGCTACCTGACCCGGCTCGGCGAGGGCCACCGCAAGTACGGCACCCTGACCGGCCACTACGGCCCGGTCGGCGAGTGCCTGGTGGCCGCGCTGGCCAAGTTCTGCGGCAGCCGCTGGGACGCCGAGACCGAACTGGCCTGGCGCCGGGTCTACGGCCTGGTCTCCCGGATCATGATCGAGGCGGCCGAGAACTCCGCCCGCACCTCGCCGCCCTGGTGGCAGGCGGAGGTGGTCTCGCACCAGCAGCGCACCCGGGACATCGCCGTGATCACCCTGCGCCCCGACCAGGCCTACCCGTTCCGGGCCGGCCAGTACGCGACGGTCGAGACACCCTGGTGGCCGCGGGTCTGGCGGCACTTCTCGTTCGCCACCGCCCCCCGGCCCGACGGACTGCTGACCTTCCACGTCAAGGCCGTCCAGGCCGGCTGGGTGAGCGGCGCGCTGGTCCACCGCGCCGCCCCCGGCGACGTCCTGCGGCTCGGCCCGGCGGCCGGGCGGATGGTGCTCGACGAGGCCGACGGCAGCGACCTGCTGCTGCTCGGCGGCGGCACCGGGATCGCCCCGGTCCACGCACTGGTCGAGGAACTGGCGCAGCGCGGCGCGGACGGCCGCTCGGTCGAGCTGTTCTACGGCGCCCGCAGCCGGGCCGAGCTGTACGAACTGGACGCGCTGCGCCGGATCGAGCAGCGGCACCGCTGGCTGTCGGTGCACCCCGTGCTGTCCCCGCCGGCCCAGGCGCCCGGTGTCGCGCTGGCCGGCGAGCTGCCGGAGGTGGTCGCCCGTTACGCGCCCTGGCACGGGTACTGCGCGTACCTGAGCGGACCGGCGGCGATGGTCCGGCGCGGCGCCGCGGCGCTGGCCCGTGCCGGGGTGCCCGCCGAGCGGGTGCGGCACGACCTGGTCGGCGACCTGGCGGCGGGCTGACCGGCCGCCGCCAGGCCCGGCCGGGCGTCAGCCCAGGTCGGGGGCGAGCAGCGCGCGGACCCCCTCGATGTTGGCCGCGAGGTAGGCGCGCAGGCTGGGCGGCACCACGTTGACCGCGGTGACGCCCTCGCGGGTGAACGGCAGCCGGACGATCTCGTACTCGCCGCGCGGCTCGTCCACCTCGGGACCGTGGCGCAGCGACGGGTCCATGGCCGACAGCCGGCAGACGAAGAAGTGCTGCACCTTGACCCCGTGCGGGTGGGCCAGGGTGCCGTCCTCGTGATGGGAGTGGGACACCGTGTCGACGAAGGCGGGCACCACGTCCTCGACCTTGCCGCCGAGCTCCTCGTCCACCTCGCGGTGCAGGGCGTCGACCACGGTGCGGTCGGTCGGCTCGACCCCGCCGCCGGGGGTGATCCAGTACGGCGGGCGGCCGGGGCGGGTGCGTTTGATCAGCACGATGGCGGCCTGCGCGTGCGGCCGCTCGGGATCCAGCTCCAGCAGGATCGCCCGGGCGGTGCGTTTGACGACTGGGCGGGCCGGGCCGGGCATGGCCACCTCCGGAGGGCTGGCGTTGTGCGGGATTCTGCCGCGCCGGGGCGGGGCCGAAACCCGTACAGCTGCACGATCGGGAGGATCGGGTTCCGCCGGCCGGCGCCGGGACGCCGGGCCACCACAGCCAACCGCAGCCCCCACCCCGGGGCGGACCCCCGGCCCGCCCGGGCCGGGCCGAACGAGAGGTACCGGCGCATGAGCAGCACCACAGTCCAGGACCACACCGTCATGCACCTGGTGGCCTCGGACCGGCTCTCCCTCCGCATCCTGGTCGACCTGGAGTACGACGCGGCCGATCCCTGCGCCGTCCGGCTCACCTTCCACCTGCCCGGCGACCGGCCGGTCAGCTGGGTGTTCGGCCGCGACCTGCTCGTCGACGGGATCAGGCGCCCGGCCGGCGAGGGCGACGTCCACGTCCACCCGGAGGGCGGCGGACCCGCCGAGGTCCGCCTGGTGCTGCACGCCCCCGGCCACGACGCGGTGCTGCGGGCGCCCGCCGCGCCGCTGATCGCCTTCCTGGCCCGCACCGACCGCCTGGTGCCGGTCGGTGCGGAGCAGGTCGCCGGCGACCTGGACGCGCAGCTGGCCGGCATCCTGTCGGCGCCCGGCCGGCAGGACGCCGGCTGACGGGCGCCGCACCCGGCCTCAGTCGTCGCCGAAGGCCAGGTTGAGCCCCCAGGAGACGATGCTGATGATCAGCGAGCCCAGCAGGGCCGCCCAGAAGCCCTCGACGTGGAAGCTCAGGTCGAGCTTGTCCGAGGCCCACGAGGTCAGCCAGAGCATCAACGCGTTGATCACGAAGGTGATCAGGCCCAGCGTCAGGATGAACAGCGGCAGCGAGAGCAGCTTCACCAGCGGCTTGATCAGGAAGTTCACCACACCGAAGACCAGGGCGACCGCGATCACCGTGACCGCCTTGTGCCACCAGTCGTTCCCGGACAGGGTGATCCCGCCGACGATCCAGGCGGCGACCCAGATGGCCGCCGCGTTGATCAGGGTTTTGATCGTGAAGTTCTTCATGACTCGGGATGGTGGCAGGCCGCGGCGCCGCTGGGAAGCGCCGGGTGCCCCGGTCCGCCGCAGCCCCGGACCGGCCGCGGCGGACCACCCGATAGGGTCGGCCGGACAGAGAACGACACCGCGGGAGCCCGCCGCAGCGGGCTGAGAGGGCGCTGACGGCCACCCGGCCACCGCCGCGCCGACCGCCAGAACCTGGCCGTGGCGCGGCACCACCGCAGCCCGGGTCGGGGAGGGAGCAACAGCAGTGGCACTGACCGACGAACTCTGGGCGGCCATCGAGCCGGTCTACGCGGAGATCCTCGACCACCCCTTCATCGCCGGCCTCACCGACGGCACCCTGCCGCGCGAGGCCTTCCGGCACTTCGTCGTCCAGGACTCGCACTACCTGCGCGACTACGCCCGGGCCCTGGCCGTCTGCGCCGCCAAGGCGCCCTCGGAGGAGGACGTCCAGGCGTTCGCCGACGACGCCGTCGGCGCCATCGCCGCCGAACAGGGCATGCACGCCGAGTTCCTGACCGCCTTCGGCGAGAGCGCCGAACAGGCCGCCGCCGCACCGGTCCTGCCCACCACCCGCGCCTACACCAGCTACCTGCTGGCCACCGTCTACGGCGGCTCCTTCGCCGAAGCGGTCGCCGCCGTGCTGCCCTGCTACTGGATCTACGCCCGGGTCGGCGAGCGGCTGCTCGCGCACTCCTCCCCGGAGCCCCTCTACGCCAAGTGGATCTCCACCTACGGCGACGAGGCCTTCCAGGCCGTGGTCCGGCGGGTCCTCGCCCTCACCGACCGGCTCGGCGAGGAGATCTCCCCGGCCGAACGCCGCCGCATGGTCGAGCACTTCTCGACCACCTCCCGGTACGAGTGGATGTTCTGGGACGCCGCCTGGCGCGGCGAGACCTGGCCGGTGTGACGGCAGCCGTCCGGGACCGCCCCGGGGACCGGCCTCGGGGACTGCCCCGAGGCCGGGGCTCGGGGTGATCTCCGGGTTCTCTCGGGGGCGACGGCCCTCGTTTCACCGGTTGCCGCCGCCTACGATCGAAGTACCGAAAGCAACCGGGAAGAGCGGCGGACGAACCGGCGCCGAGCCCGAGGGGAGAGAAGGAACAGACATGGCCGAGCTCTGGAAGTCGCTGCCCTCGTGGGTGCGCAACATCGTCGTCCCGATCCTGGTGCTGGTGCTGGCCTGGAACCTGATCTGGTTCGTGGTCGGCGTCGTGGGCACCCTGGTCGCGCTGCTGCTCAAGGTCCTGGTGGTGGTCGGCGTCGCCGCCGCCGTGGTGATCCTGGTCAAGAAGGCCGCCAAGAGCTGAACCGCCGTCGGCGCCCGCACCCCTCAACGGGTGCGGGCGCCTTCCGCCGTCCGCACCACCGCCGCCAGGTGGTCCGCCAGGCCGTACCGCGGCACCCACCCCTGCGCCCGCGCCCGGCCGGTGTCCAGCACCACACTGCGGGCCAACTGGTCCAGCGCGTACGGCGTCAGCTCCGCCGAACGCGCCAACCGCGCCAGCGCGAGCGGCACCTGCACGAGCCGGGCGCGCACCCCGTACGCCCGCAGCACCCGGCGCACCACCTCGTCCCGCCGGTACGCCACCGCGTCGGCCACGTTGTACGCACCCGGCGGCCACCCGGGCGCCGCCATCGCCGCCTGCGCCAGGTTCTCCACCGCCGTCAGGCTGAGCGCCACGTCCCGGCCCGGCAGCGCCAGCACACCCCCGCGCACCCGCGCCAGCAGCCGCGGCACCAGATGCGGATCCCCCACCCCGTACACCGCCCGCGGCCGCAGCACCACCGCGCCCGCGTCCAGCGCCAGCCGCTCACCGAGCGCCTTGCTGCGCCCGTACCCGTTCAGGTGGCCGTCCCCGGTCGGGTCGCTCTCGCGGACCGGCGCGCCACCCGGCCGGGGGCTGTACACGCTGGCGCTGCTCACCCACACCACCGGCCGGCCGGCCGCCGCCGCCAGCAGCCGCCCGGCGCCGCCGACGTTCACCTCGTACTGCCGGGCCTCGGCGGGGGAACCCACCGGATGATCGCCCACCGCCGCGGCGCAGTGCACCACCAGATCGGCCGCGCCCAGCTCCGGCACCCCGGCCGCCGCGTCCCAGAACAGGTGCCGGCCCACCGGACCCGGCCGGCGCCCCACGCACAGCACCTCCGCCCCGCCCGCGGCGGCCGCCCGCGCCACGTACGAGCCGCAGAAACCGCTCGCCCCGGTGACCGCGATCCGCATCATCAACCCCTCCCCACCAGCAGCACCGCGTACCCGGGCAGCGCCGAACGGCGGTCCACCCGCGCCCGCAGCACCCGCGGCCGGTGCGGGGCCAGCGCCGCCAGGAAGTCCGCCAGCTGCGCCCGGGCCAGCGCCGCCCCCGGGCAGGCGTGCGGGCCGGCACCGAAGACCGCCTGCGCGGCGGCGGCCGGCCGCCCGGGCACCGCGCGGTGCGCCTCGGCGGCGTGCCGGGCCACCAGCACCAGCCGGTCGCCCCGCCGGACCGGGCGGCCCGCGACCGCACCGTCCGCCGCCGCGACCCGCGGCAGGACCGGTGAAGCGGCCGTCAGCCGCAGCAGCTCGACGGCGAGTTCCGGCGAGACCTGCGGCCACAGGCCCGCCCGGGCGCACCAGGCGGCGGCCCGCGGCAGCGCGGCGACGGTGGTGTTGACGGCGGCCACCGCGACCATCGCGTCCAGCGGGTCGGGCAGCAGCTCCGCCAGCCGGGCCGCCGCCGCGGCGCCGTCGCCCCGCCGCCGGGGGAGCAGCCCGGGCAGGTGCTCCCCGGCGGCGGCCGCGGCCGCTCCGGCCGCCGCCCGCGCCAGCACCAGCGGATCGGCGTCGGATCCGGTCAGCGCCGCCGCGCCTGCCCCGGCCAGCTCGCGGACCACCGGCACCAGGTCCACCGGCCCGTCGAGCACGGCCAGCCGGTGCTCCAGCACCTCCTGCCACACCGGCCGCAGCCGCTCCACGCCTTCACGGCCGAGCCGCGCGGCGAGCGGGCGCCGGACGGCCCGGTGCCCGGCGCCGTCCTGGTCGAACAGCAGCCCGCCGCCGGTCAGCCGGGCCGCCGCCCCGCCCGTGGTGCCCTCGGCGGTCCGGTCCAGCGGCAGCGAGGTCAGCGCCTCGCGGTACGCGTCCGGGCCGTGCACCAGCACCGTACGGCCGAGCCGCACCACCGGCCGGCCCCGGGTCGCGGACAGCAGCGCGAACAGCACGGGGTGGCTGCGCAGGTAGACCAGCCGGTCCCGCCGACGGGCCGCGCGGTCCGCCGCCGCGGCCGGGACGCCGCTCATCACAGCCCCAGCTCCTCGGCGCACAGCCGCGCGGCGGCGGCCCGGTCGGGCTTGCGGGAGCGGCCGGCCAGCGGCACGTCCGCGAACAGCAGGGCGTCCGGCCGGGCCGACCCCATCCGCTCCAGCGGGCCCTGCAACGCGCCCCGCAGCCGCCGCCGGTCGGTACCCGGCGCGGGCTGCACCAGCGCGACCAGCCGCTCGTCGCCGTCCCCGGCCGGGACGCCGACCAGCACCGCCAGCTCCACCCCGGGCAGGTGCAGCGCGGGCTCGTACAGGCCGGGGTAGATGTTCTCGGCGCGCCGCAGGACCATGTCCTTGCAGCGCCCCGCCAGCACGATCCGGCCGTCCGCGGTGAGCCGCGCCCGGTCGCCGGTCCCCACCCACGGGTCGGGGCGTTCCCCCAGGTAGCGGTCGCGGGCGGCCGGGCCGGCGAGCAGCAGTTCGCCGTCGCCGGTCAGCGCGGTGCGCACCCCGGGCAGCGGATGGCCGAGCAGGTCGCCGTCGCCGTCGAACGCCGACTTCTCGCCCTCCTCGACGGCCGCCGCGGGGAACAGCTCGGTCAGCGCGTACACCCCCCAGGCCTCCCGGGCGCCCGACCGCTTGACCCGGCGCAGCAGTTCGGCGCCGGCCGGCGCCGAACCGGTCCACACCCGGCCGGTGAACGAGCCGATCCCGCGCAGCTGCGGCGGCGTCAGATAGGTCTCGTCCGGCCGCAGCCGGGCCAGCTGACGGCCCAGCACCTTCGGTGAGCGGGCCGGCAGCGCCACCGACGCCCCCGCCGCCAGCGCCGGGACCAGCACGAAGAAGGTGCCGCCGAGCACCGCCGCGCCCGGCCCCGGCCGCACCAGGCCGTCCACCGTGCGCATCCCGGCGGCCAGCGTGGCCCGGGTGTGCACCACGGCGCGCGGCGCGGAGGTGGTGCCGGAGGTGAACACGATCACGGCGTCGCCGTCACCGTCGTACCGCGCCGGCGGCCCGCCCGGCCCGCCGGTCAGTGCGGGCGCGCAGCCCGGCCGGCGCGGGCCGACGGTGGCGACCGGCCCGAGCTCGGCCAGCGGCGGCAGCGCGAGGTGCGCCCGCCGGGCCAGCGGCCGGGCCCAGCCGGCCACCGCCTGGGCGGCGGCGTCGGCCAGCACCAGGGCGGGCCGGGCCAGCGCGAGCCGGGCCAGCAGCACCTCGGGCCCGGCGGACGGGTCGAGCACGGCGGCCCGCAGGCCGAGCCGGTGCGCGGCGAGCAGGACGGCGAGCGCACGCGGGCCCGGCCGGACGGCGACGCCGAGGGTGTCCCCGGGCCGCAGGCCGTACCGGTGGTGCAGGGCGGCGGCGAAGGCGTCCGCCAGGTCGGCGAGTTCACCGCAGCGGGCCCGTACGGTGACGGCCCCGGTGCGGGTGCAGCCGAGCAGGGCGGGCCGGTCGGCGCCCTCGCGCAGGGTGCGGTCGAGCCGGTCGAGCATGGTCCGGTCCCCTCGTCAGCGCGGGTCGGTGGAGCGCGGCCCGGCGCCGCGCTCCAGGTACCAGCGGGCGGTGCCGAGCACGCCGTAGGCGCGGATCCGGCGGGTGGAGTTCTGCACCACCATGTCCCGGCGGTGCACGATCGCGGTGGTGCGGCGGCGCACCCGGTTGATGAACGCCCGGTCGGTGGGCGAGGGCCGGCGCGGCATCCCGCCGACCTCCCGGTACAGCTCCGCGGTGACCGCCATGTTGTTCCCGGCGTGCATCCGGTACGGCACCAGGTAGCCGTGCCGGCGGCGGTGCGCCGGACGGATCCGCCCGAACGCGGCGCCCAGCGTCACCAGCACCCGGAACACCGCCCGCCCGACCGGCCCGTGCTCGTCGTGGCGCGCGGTGATGTGCCCGCAGACCAGGCCGCCGCCGGCGAGCATCCCGGCCCGGGCGGCGGCCGTCCAGCCCGGCTGCGGCAGGCAGTCCGCGTCGGTGCGGGCCAGCAGCACGGCCCCCCGCGCGATGGCGTGCCGAAAGCCCGTGTCGACCGCGCAGCCGACCCCCTTCTCGGTCTCCACCAGCACCTCCACCGGGAACGGCGCCCGCCCGGCGAAGGCCCGGACCAGCTCCACCGTCCGGTCCGTCGAGCCGTTGTCCACCACCAGCAGGGTGAAGCCGAGGTCCCGCTGGGCGGCCAGCGCCCGCAGCGCGCCCTCGATCCGGGCCTCCTCCTGGTACGCCGGGACGACCACCCACAGCTCGGTCACGACACCTCCCAGACCATCGTGGTCAGGCTGACCCCGCCGCCCAGACCCACCATCAGCACCCGGTCCCCGGTCCGCAACCCGGGCCTGATCAGCTCCAGTTGGATGCCGATGGAGGCACTGGCCAGGTTCCCCAGCCGGTCCACCGTGACCACCAGCTTCCCGGCCGGCACCCCGGTCAGCTCCACGAACCGCTCCAGGTACGGCAGCGTCACCTGGTGCACCAGGACCCGGGCGTACGCGTCCCAGCCGAAGCCGGTGCGGGCGGCCGTCCGGGTCAGGATGTCGGCGCCGATCCGCTCGAAGACACCGCGCAACTCCTTTCCGCCGCCCCGGAAGTAGCTGTACTCGTCACCGCGCGGATGGCGCGAGCCGCCGCCCGGGATGCCGCCGACCTCCCAGTGCTCGGAGGCGGTCTCGGTCTCCACGTCCAGGATGCCGCCGCGCTCCACCTCCTCCACCACCACGGCCGCCCCCGCGTCGCCGAAGGTGTAGCCGGCGAAGGAGTCCCGGAAGTCGGCCAGGCCGCCCGGGTCGCGCCGCATCGCCCGGCTCGGCGTCTCCCCCGTGACCACCAGGGCCCGCCGGGCCCGGCCGGCCAGGATCATCGCCCGGGCGGTGTCGATGCCGTTGAGGAAGCTGTTGCAGGCGTTGGAGAGGTCGAACGCGTGTGCCCGGGAGCCGAGTTCGGCCTGCACCAGGTGCGCGGTGGCGGGCTCGCAGACGTCCCTGCTGGCCGAGGCGAACACCAGCAGATCGAGGTCGAGCGGGTCCAGCCCCGCACCGTCCAGCGCCTGCCGGGCCGCCCCCAGCGCCAGCGTGGAGGCGTACTCGCCGTCCGCTGCGACGTGCCGGGTGCGGATGCCGGTCGCCTTCTCGAACACCCCCTCGGGCAGCCGCAGTCCGCTGCCGCCCGTCACCTCGTCCTGCAGCTGCTGCGAGGTCAGCACCCCGGCCGGCAGGCAGGCGCCCACGGCGGTGATGCCGACCTTCGGTATCCGGAGGTCCATGACCGCCATCCTGGCCGGTCGGCGCGGGGGCGGGCCTGAGTACCCGTACTCACCGGTGACAGGCGATCGGGCTCGGCCGTGACATCCGTCATGCCCTTTCCCGCACAGCGCACACTGACCCGGACCCCCTGCCGCAGGAGAGAGTTGGGACATCGCAGAGAGCGAGCCGAGCAGCACCGGGACGAACGGGGAACGGGACCATGGCCACCATCACCACCAGCACGGACATCCGCCGCAAGGCCAACTCCGGGGCGCTCGCCGCCCTGCGGCCGCTGGCCGTCGACGTCGCGGTGCCGCTCGGCGCCTACTACGCCGCCCACGCGGTGTTCGGCCTCGGCCTGGTCGCCTCGCTGGCGGTCAGCAGCGCGGTGCCGGTCGTCCGGACCGTCGGCGCCCTGGTGCGGGACCGCTCGGTCAACCCGCTCGCCCTGCTGATGCTGCTGGTCAACGTGGCCGGGCTGGCCCTGTCCACGCTGGCCGGCGACCCCCGGCTGATGCTCGCCAAGGACGGCGCGGTCAGCAGCGTGATCGGCGGCTCGATGATCGTCACCGCGCTGCTCGGCCGGCCGCTGATGACCGCCGGACTGCGGCCCTTCATCGTCAAGGGCGACGCCGCCCGGTCCGCCGCCTGGGACCGGCTGCTGGCGACCTCGGCCGCCTTCCGCCGCAACGAGCGCAACTTCTCGCTCGCCTGGGGCTCCCTGCTGGTCGCCGAGTGCGTGGCCAAGGTGGTCGGCGCCTACACCGTGCCGCTGGAGACCATGGTCTGGCTGAGCACCGTGATGCTGGTCGGCGCGATCGGCCTCGGCGTCCTGGTCGGCAACGTCTTCGCCGGCCGGATGGCCGAGCAGGTCATCGCCGAGGCGAGGACCGAGACCCGCTGACCCCTCCCGCCCCACCCCGCGCACACCCGTGCCCGCCCACCGCGACCGGTGGACGGGCACGTCGGGCTTCTGAGGATCAGGACGCGTCCTGCACCGGGATCGGCAGGCTCACCGGCTTCTCGGCGGCGGGCCCGTCCTTCACCCCCTCCTTCGGGTTGCTCATCGCACCCAGCAGCTGCCGGGCCAGCCCGAGGCCGGTACCGCCCATGGTCAGCGCCTTGGCGAACATGTCGGACATCCCGTCCGCGCCGTTCAGCAGCACCATGTGCTCGACATTGCCGAAGGCCTCCGCACCGGCCCGGACGATCTCCGGCCAGTTCTCGGCCAGCTGCTGCGCGACCACCGCCTCCTGGTTCTCCGCGAGCGCGGCCGCCCGGGCCTTGATCGCCTCCGCCTCCGCCAGACCCAGCGCCCGCGCCGCCTCGGCCTGCGCCAGACCACGGGCCTCCGCCGACGCCGCCTCCGCCAGACCGGTCGCCTTGGTCGCCTCGGCCGCGGCCAGTCCGCGCGCCCTGGTCGCCTCCGCCTCCGCGGTCGCCGCGATCTTCACCCGGTTCGCCTCCGCGCCCGCCTTCAGCTCGGTCTCCCGGGCCAGCGCCTCGGCCGCGGAGATCCGCGCGTCACGGTCGGCCTCCGCCTTGGTCCGGGTCTCGTACGCCCGGGCGTCGGCGGGCTTGCGGACGTCCGCCTGCAGCTGCTGCTCCTTGCGGTGCGCCTCCAGCTCGGCGACCTTGGTCTCCTGGACCACGACCTCCTGCCGGGCGGCCGCCTGGGCCAGCGGACCGGCCTGCAGCGCCCGGGCCGTCGCCGTCTCCAGCTCGGCCTGGTAACCGGCCTGCTGGATACCGGAGTTGCGGGTCGCCTCGGCCTTGCGGGCGAACGCCTCCTGCTCCGCCTCGGTGGCCCGCCGGTCGGCCTCGGCGGCCGCGATCCGGGCATCGCGCTGGACGGCGGCGGCGTGCGGCGCGGCCAGGTTGGTGATGTAGCCGGTCGGGTCCAGGATCTCCTGGATCTGCAGCGAGTCGATGATCAGGCCGAGCTTCTCCATCTCGGACCCGGACGCCGCCCGGGTCTCCCCGGTCAGCCGCTCCCGGTCGCGGATCATGTCCTCGACCGTCAACCCGCCGACGATGGACCGCAGATGACCGGCGAACACGTTGTGCACCCGCTGGCCCATCATCTTCTGCTGGTCCAGGAAGCGGCGGGCGGCGTTGGCGATCGACACCGTGTCGTCGCCCACCTTGAAGATCACCACGCCCTTGACGTGCACCGGGATCCCCTGCGAGGTCACGCACTCGACGTCCAGGTCGGCCTCGTTCAGGTCCAGCGAGAGCTTGCGGACCACCTGGACGCCCGGCAGGACGAAGGTGCCGCGCCCGGTGACGATCCGGAAGCCCAACCCGTCCGCCACGCCCTCGGTGCGGTGGTTCGACCCGGAGATGACCAGCGCCTCGTTGGGCTCCGCCACCCGCCACATCAGCTTGAACAGCACGATCACGATCACGATGGAGGCCACCACGGCCCCCGCGATGCCGATCAGCATCGGCTTTCCCCCTTCGGGCACACCGGTTCCGTGGCTGCGCGCTGTTGTGCAGGACGGCGCGGAACGCGGTGGCAGCAGCCGATTCTTCGCCTGCCGTGATCGCTTGGGAAGAGCCGGGTGTCCTGATCGTGCTCCAAGGGCGTCAAGATTGCGTCAAGAGCCAGGTCAGGACGCCGGATACGCCGCGGCGACGTAGACCGTGCGGGGCGGCTGGTACTCCAGCACCACCACCGGCGTGCCCGGTGCGAGCGGGTCCCCCGGCACCGCCAGGTACGCCAGGAACGCCTCCGACCCCTGCCGCTGCGGCACATGGACCAGCACCTCGCCGACCAGGCCCGCCCCGACCCGGCCCGTCACCCGTCCCGTCAACCCGACCATGCGGCCAAGTCTCCCACCGGCACCGCCGACGGGCGGTGTTCCCGGCCGCGGCCGCGGCCCAGGCCCCGGCACCGGCCGCACCCGCGTCCGGTGGCCGGAACACGTCTGGACCTGGACCGGACGGCCCGCTACCGTGTTGGACGTCTTACGCAGGCAAACCGTCTGCGAACAACGGGAGCTCGGAGCACCGGGCTGAGAGGGCGCTGACCGGCACGTCGGACGACGGGCCAGCCGCTGCGCCGACCGCAGGAACCTGGACCGGGTAATGCCGGCGTAGGGAGTAGAAGGTCAGATGACCATCTTTGATGCACAGCAGGAGTCTGCCCGCAGCACGTCGGGCCAGGTCAGCAGCGCCGCCACCGGCTACCCGACCCCGGCCTGGCGCAAGGCCTACCGCGAGGGGTCCCGCCCCGACCTGCGGGTCCCGTACCGCGAGGTCCACCTCACCAACGGCCGCACCGTACCGCTCTACGACACCTCCGGCCCGTACACCGACGCCGCCTACGAGCCGGACGTCCGCCGCGGCCTGCCGGCGCTGCGCGATCCGTGGATCCGCCAGCGCGGCGACGTCGAGGAGTACGACGGACGCGAGGCCCGCCCGGAGGACGACGGGATCAAACACACCGCCCCGCGCGGCGGCAACCTCCGCAACCTGGACGCCGTCTTCCCCGGCCGCCCGCGCCGCCCGCTGCGCGGCCGGGCCGGCGCGGCGGTCACCCAACTCGCCTACGCGAAGCGGGGAGTGATCACCCCGGAGATGGAGTTCGTGGCCATCCGGGAGGGGCTGGAGCCGGAGTTCGTCCGCGACGAGGTGGCCCGCGGCCGGGCCGTCATCCCGGTCAACGTGAACCACCCCGAGGTGGAGCCGGCCATCATCGGCACCAACTTCCTGGTGAAGATCAACGCCAACATCGGCAACTCCGCCGTCACCTCCTCGATCGAGGAGGAGGTGGAGAAGATGACCTGGGCCACCCGCTGGGGCGCCGACACCGTCATGGACCTCTCCACCGGCCGCAACATCCACACCACCCGCGAGTGGATCCTGCGCAACTCCCCCGTGCCGATCGGCACCGTGCCGCTCTACCAGGCACTGGAGAAGGTCGACGGCAAGGCCGAGGAACTGAGCTGGGAGGTCTACCGCGACACCGTCATCGAGCAGTGCGAGCAGGGCGTCGACTACATGACCGTCCACGCCGGCGTGCTGCTGCGGTACGTCCCGCTGACCGCCCGCCGCAAGACCGGCATCGTCTCGCGCGGCGGCTCGATCATGGCGGCCTGGTGCCTGGCGCACCACCAGGAGAACTTCCTGTACACCAACTTCGCGGAGCTGTGCGACATCCTCGCCGCCTACGACGTCACCTTCTCGCTCGGTGACGGCCTGCGGCCCGGCTCGATCGCGGACGCCAACGACGACGCCCAGTTCTCCGAGCTCCAGACCCTCGGCGAGCTCGGCCGGATCGCCCGCGAACGCGACGTCCAGGTGATGATCGAGGGCCCGGGCCACGTCCCGATGAACAAGATCCGCGAGAACATGGACCTCCAGCGGGAGATCTGCGACGAGGCGCCGTTCTACACCCTGGGCCCGCTCACCACCGACGTCGCGCCCGGGTACGACCACATCACCTCGGGCATCGGCGCGGCGATGATCGCCTGGTGGGGCACCGCCATGCTCTGCTACGTCACCCCCAAGGAACACCTGGGCCTGCCCAACCGCGACGACGTCAAGACCGGCGTCATCACCTACAAGATCGCCGCCCACGCGGCCGACCTCGCCAAGGGCCACCCCGGCGCACAGGCCTGGGACGACGCACTGTCCGACGCCCGCTTCGAGTTCCGCTGGGAGGACCAGTTCAACCTGGCCCTCGACCCGGAGACGGCCCGCGAGTTCCACGACGAGACCCTGCCGGCCGAACCCGCCAAGACCGCGCACTTCTGCTCCATGTGCGGCCCCAAGTTCTGCTCGATGAAGATCTCCCAGCAGATCCGCGCGGAACACGGCGACGGCTCCACCGCGGTCGACGGCTCCGGCTACGCAGCCGAGGCCCTGGCCGGCATGCAGGCCAAGTCCGAGGAGTTCGCCGCCCAGGGCAACCGGGTCTACCTGCCGCTGGCCGACTGACCGGCAGCCACCTGACCAGGCGCCGCACCGGGAGGCAGGAGGGGGCTTCCCGGCGCGGCGCCGACCACACGGCCGCACTGGTGCCGGCGTCATGAGATCCGACGGCTCGGACAACCATGGAGCCCGGCGGCGGACTAGGGGCGGACTAGGGTTCGAGGCGGTGCGGGCCGCGGAACAGGAAGGTGGCCTCGCGGATCGACGGCAGGCCGAGCGCGAGCATCAGAAGCCGTCCAAGACCGAGACCGAGGCCGCCGTGTGGGGGCGTGCCGAAGCGGAAGCAGTTGAGGTAGTCGGAGAGCGGTTCGGTGTCCATGCCCTTCGCGTGGGCCTGGTCGACCAGGCGGCTGTAGCGGTGTTCGCGCTGGGCACCGGTGGTGATCTCTACGCCCTTCCACAGGAGGTCGAAGGACTCGGTGACAGTTGGGTCGTCGTCCGGCCGCAAGTGGTAGAACGGGCGGACCGAGGCAGGGAAGCGGGTGACGAAGACGAACTCGTGCCCGGTCTCCTCGGCGATCAGGGCGCACAGTGTCCGTTCGCCCTCGGGGTCGAGATCGTCCTTGATGCCTTCCGGGTCCCATCCGGTAGCCCGGAGTCTTGCCAGTGCGTCGGCCATCGTGATGCGGGGGAAGGGCAGTTCCGGGACGGTGACCCGAGTGTCGAAGTGCTCGGCGATCGCATCGCCGTGCCGCTCCGCCACGGCAGCGAGGACCCGCTGCAGCATCCGCTCCTCGAATGCCATGACGTCCTCGACACCGTCGATCCAGGCGATCTCGACGTCGACGCCCGTGAACTCGGTGGAGTGCCGTGAGGTGAAGGACGGTTCGGCACGGAACACAGGGCCGATCTCGAAGACCTTGTCGATTCCGCTGGCGATGGCCATCTGCTTGTAGAACTGCGGGGATTGGGCGAGGTAGGCGGTGCGGTCGAAGTAGCCGACCTTGAAGACCTCGGCGCCGGACTCGGAGGCGGTGCCCATGAGCTTGGGCGTGTGCAGCTCGGTGAAGCCCTCTTCCGCGGTGACCTCGCGCATGGCCTGTTCGACTGTGGTCTGAACGTCGAAGACCAGGTGTTGGGAGGGCCGCCGGATGTCGAGGAAGCGCCAGTCCAGGCGCTGGTCGAGTCCGGTGTTCTCGTCGATGGGGAGCTTGGGCTCGGCGGGAGAGACGATCTCGACGTGTTCCGGGATGATCTCCAGGCCGGCGAGCTTGACCTGGGGGTTGTCGACCACCTTCCCGGTGATCCTTACGGCGGACTCCACCGTCACGTTCTCGAATGCGTTCTCGATCACGTCACCGGCGCCACCGCGCAGGTGGGTCACCTGGACGAGGCCGGTGTGGTCCCGGACGAGAACGAACTGGATGCGCCGTTGCAGCCGGAGCGTGTTCACCCAGCCGTAGACGGTGACCGTCTCGTCGAGGTGTGAGCGAAGGTCTGCGACGAGGGTGCGCGTCATGGCTGGCAACTCCCTGGTTGCGGGCGCGTTGGTCGCGCCAAGGCGTCGGGCGGTAGACGGCCGCCCGGGGGGACCTGCTCACCATAACGGATCAGGCCCGCCGTGGAGCGGTGATTACTCCGTACGTGATCAAGCCAAGCTGAACACCCCCGAGAAGACTGGGAGTTGGTAGCGATCGATGAGCCGGTTGAAGGCCACGTGTACGTCGATCAGGCCGTCCAGGTCGTAGTGGAAGGGGATCGCGTGCTGCTTGACGACGAAGGGCGTGAGCACCGTCGGGGAAGGGACGACGCCGAGGTCCGCGATCGTCTCCAGACCGCGCAGGGTGTCCTCGGCGGGTTCGATACCGGCGAGCAGGCAGCTGCCGACCTCGTGGCGACCGAAGATCTCCACGGCCTCCGCGAAGACATCGGTGTAGTCCTGGAAGGTCAGCGTGGCCTTGTAGCCGTGGATGTAGCGCTGCCGGAAGTCGGTGCGCACGATCTCCACGCCGCTGTTGAACCGGCTGACGCCGGCCTCGTGCAGGGCTTGGAGGTAAGCGCGGCGACGAGTGGGCTCGTTGCGGAGGGCGGGCGGGATGACTTGAGATACATAGATGCCTTCGGCGTAGCCTGCCTGACGCAGCGCGGTGGCGATACGGCGGTGGCGCTTCAGTTCAAGCGTCTCGCTGGTGATGCTGCCGGTGCAGAGCCAGACGATGTCGTACTTGGTGCGGAAGGCCGCGCTGTGCTCGTCGATGTACGCCAGGCACGCGTCGAAGTTCGCGCTGTAGCTGGCGGAGGCGCTGCCCTGGACAGCCAGGACCTCCCACTCGGACTCCTTGAAGCAGAAGTCGCAGGAGTAGGCGCAGTACGTGTGGTAGTCGAAGACGAAGGAGCGCATCCCGTTCTCGCGCAGGAGACCGAAGTTGTACATCCCGGTGGGCGCGCGGCCGTCGTCGACGAACTGGGAGCAGGCCACCACGAACGGCTGGTTGTTGATGTGTGCACTGAGCTGGTTGCCGTCGAAGACGAAGGGGGATTCCTGGTTGACCCGGACGGTCACCTTCTTGAGGAAGCCGGGGCCGCTGATCTCAATCTCGATGCGGGGGATGACCTGCCCGAGGATCGGGAACTTGATGTCGGCGGTGGTGAGCTGGACGCCGTCCCGGAGCACACCGAGGCGGAAGACCTCCTCGACGGAGACCTTGTCGAAGCCGGTGAGGGTGAGGTTGAACCGGGCGGCGCGGTCAGTTCGTGAGGGCACGGCTGCTCTCCTTCCGGGGCACAAGGCTGGGGGACATGCGACCTGCATTGGTACCGAGCAGTCCGGTGACCGTTGCGGCGGGTAGGGAAGGCAGGACCTCGGCCCAGGCGGCGGCGGGGTCCTTGGGCGTCCCGGGGTGCGGGTAGTCGGTGGCCAGCATCAGGTGTGACACCAGCCAGCCGGGCATGCCGGCCAGGTCCTCGCCCAGACCGACCGAGAAGAACAGGGTGTCGCGGCCGATCAGGTACTCGCGGGGCGGGAGAGCCGGCAGCTTGGGGACCTTGTTCGTGCGCAGTGTCTGCCAGGATTCGTCCGCACGGTCGAGCCAGGCCGGGATCCAGCCCGCATTGCACTCGTGGAAGGCGAAGCGCAGGCGCGGGTGGCGGTCCAGGACTCCGGCGCCGATGAGCGCGGCGAGGTGAAGCTGCCCGGGGAGTGTCTCGTTGACGTGGTTGTAGAGGGCGTTCATCCCCGGCGCGCGGAGGCTGGTGGTGCTCTCGGTGACGGGCAGGAAATGAGGGATGGCGACCTTGTGAAGGTGGAGCGTCACCTCGCACTCCTCCGCAGCCGCGAAGACCGCCTCGCCGTGGGACGGGTCCGCGCCGAAGCCACCAGGGATCATCGCGTGAGCGAATCCGGCGGCTGCCAGGCGCCGTAACCGCTGCGGGGCGTCGTCGGTGAGCGGCACCTGTGCGACCGGGTACAGCCGTGCCGGGTCGGCACTGGTCATCTCGGAGATCCAGCGGTTGTAGGCGTCGAAGTGCGCGACCGCCCACGGGCTCGTGGGGTCGGTTTCCCTGGGCCAGATCAGGCCGAGTGAGGGGAAGAGCAGAGTGGCATCGATGCCGGCCGCATCGAGCCAGGCCAGCCGGGCCGGGCCGTTCCACGAGGCACGGGTGCACGACTCTCGGTATGAGGCGAACTTCCCCTGGTCGGGCAGGGTGTTCCAGTCCCGGATCTCACCGTTCGCGGGGGCGGGAAGCCCGCCGAGACGGCGGATGAGCGTGGAGGGGCGGCCCTCGACGAGCAGCTTGTCACCGTCCGCGGAGTCCCGCAGAACACGCAACCGCTCACTGCGGTGGGCCGGGTCGAGGTACTGCTCCCAGTCCCAGAGCGGTTCCATGATGTGGCCGTCGGTGTCGACCACGGTCTGTCCGTTCCACATGCGATTCGTCCTCCAGGTCGGTATTCCGGCAGTGCTCAGGCGGGCAGCGCGAGGGCCTTGAGGTAGTCGGTCGGATAGTGCCGGAGGCGGGTGTCCGGTACGACCCTTCTGCTGGAAGGAAGCTGGCGCATCATCAGGACCCGCTGGATCCAGCGGTCGGTGCCGTCGTAGGCCGGTCGGAAGGCATTGCGGCCGTGGACTGCACTGCGGTTGTCGATCATCAGCAGGTCGCCGCCCTTGAGTTCGACCGTGACCGAGCACCGGTTCAGGGCTTCCTCCAACGCGGCGAGGGCGGAGGCACCACCTGGGGTGACGGCGAAGAGCAGGGTTGAGTACTCCAGCACCGGACCCCGCCTGCTGTCGCGCAGGATCGGAGCCGGTGTCGTTGTGCGCCGGCCTTCGTGGATGTGGGGACCGCGGTCGGTCGCGAACACGTACAGCGGATCCCGCAGGATTCCACGCTCGGACGGCGCGAGCAGCGTCAGCGCATGCGGGATGTCGGAAACCAGGGTGCATGCCTCGCCTTTTGGGTCGGGACGCAGGCAGAGCAGGGCGAGGTGGTCGGGCGGGTAGGCCGTGAAGCAGGCTTCGGTGTGGAGGACGAGGCCGCTCGCGCCTGAAGCAGTCTGGACATCGTGGTGGGCGGCGATCGGGTAGCGGTTCTGCACGAGCTGCCCGCCGTCCCACTCGCGGTAGGCGAAGATCTTGCCGAGCCGGGCTCCCAAGGTGGCGATCAGCGGCTCCGCGTGCGTCGGCCTCGGGTCCTGGAGCCGGTGGAAGCTTGTTGCCGGAGTCCGCGGCAAGCCGGTCGGAATGGGAACCCCACGGAGAAGCAACGCCGAGTGGCTCTGTCCGGCGGAGAACCGGTCCAGCACGGAGGCAAGGCCGTGGTCGAGGAGTTCGGCGGCGGCGCAGGCCTGGGTAGCGAAGGCATCGGCTTCCTTGTACGGATCCGCTGTGATGCGCCCTGCGGCCAGCACGAGCTGAGCAGTGGCATGAGCGGACAGGTGGAGTGTGGTGATCGGCATGGGCATGGGCATGGTGGTGCCCTTCCAGACGTCAGTGATGGACAGGCCAAGCCGGCGGGGCCGGCTCTGGCTCAATCAGTTCTGCCAGGTGCTCGGCGGGTGCACTGCGGTGATGGGTGACGTGGGCCAAGCGGGTCGGTCCATGGTTGAGGAGACTCAGCGGCGGACCCGCTCGTGAGGCTCAGGAGGCAAGGGGCCACAGCGGTGTGCCGGAGCTTGAGGATCCCGGTGACTTCCTCGAGCACAATCAGCCCCCTCTCTGCGCACTTCCCTGGTGGAGAACCTGATGGTGGCGGAGAGTGCGAGGACGGCGTCACCGCGTACGCGGACAGCCCGAGGACGTCCTGGGACGTTCTCAGCGAGCCTCGAAGGCCGAAAGGAGGCGGAGGACTTCGGAAGTGTCCGAGAGGTCGGGCAATACGACCGGAGCGCCGGCGGCCTCCAACTCATCTCGGCTGTGAATGCCGGTCGCGACCGCGAGGATCCCGGATCCCGTGGCGAGAGCTGCCTCGATGTCCCTCGGAGTGTCCCCGACCAGGACCACGGGAGTTCCGTCCGGCATGCCGTGAGTCTCCCGGATCCGCCTGCGCGCGACGGCGACGAGGTCGGGGCGTCGCTCGGCGTCGGCGCCGTACGCTCCGACGGGCAGGTCCAGCAGTGCGTCGAGTCCGAACGCGGACAACTTCACCTCGGCGTTCGCCGCGATATTCCCCGTCAGTACCGTGGACGTCCAACTACGTTGACTCGCAGCATATTTGATCGCATCTCGTGCACCTGGAAGAGCTGCGCCCCGCTCGCGGAGATCAGTGAAACGCGCCCGGCCCGCCTGGACCAAGGCGGTCTCGATCACCGGCCACTTCGGTTCCGAGAGACGGTGCCGGTGGAACATGTCTCGCATGATCGCGCGATCCGTTCGGCCCTCCGTCGACGCGGGAGCTTCGGGCACGGTCCCGGCCAGAGCGGTGAAGGCCGCAGCGTAGATCTCCTTGCTCACTCCCGCGTTCTCGATGAGCGTGTGGTCGATGTCCCACAGGACAATGAGGCGCATCTCTCCAGCGTAGGTACGGTGGCGCACCGCCAGAGAGGTCGAAGCGTCTCGTAACGCCCTTGCGCGCCCGCCTGCTGCTCGGCTTGTATGGCTTCCGTGAACGAGCGACTTCACTCCGTACTCGCCCAGCGTGGAATCGAGCCCGAGTCGCTTGCCGAGGTCTGCGAGGTCGACCCGAAGACCGTCGGCCGTTGGCTTGGTGGGCGTGTGCCCCATCCGCGGCACCGTTTCCGTGTCGCGCAGCACCTTCGCGTGGAGGAGACGTTTCTCTGGCCGGCACCACAGGCCCGAGCCGGTCACTCCCGCACTGGGTCAGGCCTCGAGTTGGTCGGCACCTACCCGAACCGGGCCTGCGTACCCAGGGAGATGTGGCTGACCCTGCTGCAGGAGACCCGGGAACAGATCGACGTCCTTGTCTTCTCCGGTACCTTCTTCGCACAGTCCAACCCCCACGTCGCGAAGATGCTCGTCGAGCGTTCCCACGCCGGTGTGCGCGTCCGCCTCTGCTTCGGCGATCCCACCGGCCATGCCGTTGCCGTACGGGGCAGGGAAGAAGGGATCGGCAACACGCTCGCCGCCAAAGTCCGCGCCTCGCTGACCTACTACCGTCCGCTCCTGCCCGAAACCGGCTGCGAGGTGAGGCTGCATGACACGACCCTGTACAACTCCCTCTTCCGGTACGACGACACCCTCCTGGTCAATCCGCACGTCTTCGGACAGCCGGCCAGCGCCAATCCGCTGCTTCACCTGAAGCGAGTCGACGCTGCAGGATGGTTCGACAACTACGTTCGTAGCTTCGAAGCCGTCTGGGCCGGCGCACGGCCTTGGACGCCAGACCAGGAGGGGTCCGACACCCATGGGCAGGACTGAGTACTACAACGACCCCGACGCCCCGAAGGCCAACACCCTCATTCCCGCCAGCAACCTGCTCGTCGTGGACGATCAGGGCGCCATCCTGCTGCAGCGCCGCCGTGACACCGGCCAGTGGGCCCTGCCCGGCGGTGCCCAGGACATCGGCGAGACCGCTGCCCAATGCGCCGTGCGTGAGTGCCTGGAAGAGACCGGCATCGTCGCCGAGGTCACCGGCTTCCTGGGTGTCTACACCAACCCCGAGCACATCGTCGCCTACACCGATGGTGAGATCCGCCAGCAGTACGAGAACACCTACATCGGCCGCCCCATCGGCGGTGAGCCCACGGTCAACGACGAGGCCGACGGTGTCCGATTCGTCCGGCCCGCCGACCTCGATCACTACGACATCCACCCGAGCATGCGCCAGCAGATCGGCGACTACCTCGCCGGTACCTACCCTTACCTCGGCTGAGCCGCCAGCGCCGTCTCCACTCGTGCGACCGCCGCGAGGATCTCCGGCGACGCCCGACGTATGAACCGCCCCACCACGCTCTCCGTCCCGTAACGACCGAGGATCTCGTCCACCCGGGCCTCGGCGGTCGTCGGCTCACCGTCGGGCGTCGTCGTCATGTCGCACCACACCAGCGAGTCCACCAGCAAATGGTCCCCCAGCAGCGGGAACTCCGCCTCCAGCACCTCCCGCAGCCCTCGTTCCTCCGCCTCCAGCAGCGCGAACGTGTGGTTCGCAACCAGACGGACCAGTCGTTCATCGGCGCCGTGGATGTCACGGAGGTATCGGGCTCCGTCGAGTGGATGGAAGCCGGTCTTCGCCAGCCTCGGCGAGTAGCCCACGTCATGCAGTACAGCAGCGGCGTAGAGAAGGTCGGTCAGGCCGCCAAGTAGCGGCGCCAACCCGGCAGCGCGATTCGCGACCCCACGGGAGTGGACCCACCGACGGGGAAGAGGAGCCGCAAGCTCCGCCTCGGCCACCGACCATGCCCATGTCCCCAATTGCTTGGTCATGCCTCGATGATGTCGGAGTCGGGGCCGGTCTCGGTGACGTCGCGGGATCTCACGAGGCCGGAGGCATCGCGGTCGTCTCTCCTCCGAGACTGGACGTAACCTCCGAGACCGTCCGACGGCCGGACTGGTCGAGCCTGGGATGATCCGTGGCGTGCAGCAGCCCTGGAACGACCTGAGCCCGGCCGAGCAGACCCTGATGCGCCGCGGCCTGTGGCAGTCGCGCCTGGCCGGGACCGTTCAGCAGTACGGGACCGACCTCCGCTGGGCCGGCGCCGAGGGCGCCCCGCCGCTGCGGAGCTACACCCGCGAGGAACAGCTGGCGCTGGTACCGAGGCTGGCCGCAGCCGCCACCGGCCTCGCCGAACGCGGCCTGCTCACCGTCCGGGCCAGGCAGGGCCTCGGCGCCGCACCGTCCGACCCGGCCCTGACCGGCCCGGCGCTGCGGGACACCCTCGCCGAGCCGGCCAACTGGCTGTGGAACCCGCACCCCGCGGTGACGCTCGACCTGGACGCCACCGAACAGTCACGCACCTGGTGGCACGGGAGCGCGTTCCCGGAGGAGGACGGCACCGGCCTGCCCGCCTGGGACGAGCTCACCGACGGGCAACGGGAGCTCCTGGTCTGCGCCTCGGAGGCCAGCGGCCTGCTCACCGGCCCGTTCGGCATCTGGGAGGACCTGCCGCCCGAACTGACCGGCACCGAACTCGCCGCCTGGCTCGACCGGCAGCTCGCCCCGCTGCTCCCGTTCGTGCGCGAGGGCCGGATCGAGGTCCGCCACTTCGCCGCGGAGCCCGCCGACGGCTTCACGGTCATACCGCCCGACGGCCTCCGCACCGCCTTCGCCGACCGCTCGCTGCGCCACGACGACGGCGACGACTGGGGGGTGGGGTTCGGCTGCGTCTTCACGTACGCGGGACTGGCGCTCTGGCGCGGCAGCCGCTGGAGCGAGGCCTGGGGCAGCCGGCTGACCCTCGACCGCAGCGACGAGTGAGGACGCACGGGCGGTGCGGCGGCCGGTACCGTGGCCGCAGGCCGTACCCCTGGGGGACAGATGATCCCTGACCGCCATCTCGCCCTGATCGGGGAGTTGCGCCGGTCCGCCCCGTCCAACTTCAAGATCGAATTCTCCGGCGACGTCATCATCGTCCAGGCGCCGCCGTCGGCCATCCACGAGCGCAACCTCTCTGTCGTCCGCCGACAGTTCGAGGCCCACGCTCCGGCCGGCCACCTCTCCACCGGAAACATGGACCTCGTCTCCCCCGAGGTCGCGAAGCTGCGGAACCCGGACCTCACGTACCTTCCCGAAGACGCCATGACCACCACGGCGAACGAGGTCCCTGCCGAGCTGGCCCTCATCGCCGTCGAGATCGTCTCGCAGTCCAACCCGGAGAACGACTGGGTCGGCAAGCTCCGGGACTACCCGTTGATGCAGATCCCCCTCTACCTGCTGGTGGACGCCGCACAGAAGACGGTCACCCTCTTCCGGGAGCCCGAAGCCGGCCGCTACCGGATGCGGGAGGACGCCGCCTTCGGGGAGACGGTGCACATTCCCGCGCCGTTCGGGTTCGTCCTCGACACCACCGTCCTGCTGCCGTACTGAACGCCCCGGCGGCCCGCGGCAGGGGACCGGCCGAGTCCACCGGCGCCGGCCGGACGGCCGACCCGGCGTCAGACCTCGTCCGGGCCGGTGAAGTCGGGGGAGGTGTAGCCGGGGCCGGTGAACTCGGCCGGGCGGGGGATGCGGCCCTGCGGGTCGGTGACGCCTTCGACGCCGGGGCTGGAGAAACCGGGGCTGGAGTAGCGGGCGCTGCTGTAGCCGGGGCTGAGCAGGTCGGGCGGGGAGGGCCGGCCGCCGGGCTGGGGCGAGAGGGCGGGTTCGGAGTCGAGGTTGGCGAGCAGGTAGGGGATCAGGGCGCGCTCGCGCAGGGCGGTGAGCCAGGCGCGGCGGGCCTCGGCCAGATCGGCGTGCAGGTGCGGGTCCTGCCCGGCCGGGGTGGGTGAGCCGTCCCGGTGGGCGGTCAGGAGCAGGCCGACGCCGCCGATCAGCAGCGCGGCGACGGCGATCACGACGGCGACCCAGCCGGCCGTGACCAGGGTGCGGCCGAGCGTCACGGCCGGCTCGGCGGTCCGCACGGTGTAGCCGATCAGCAGCAGGATGCCGCCGCCGGCCCCGGCGAGGACCGGGGTGAGGGTGGTCAGGACCGGGAGCAGGCCGGCCCCGGGCCCCGGTTCGGGCCCGCCCGAGGGGGTGGTCGCCGGGCCGCCGAGGGCGTCGCGCAGGGTGAGGTAGTGCTGGTACTCGGCGGCGGCCTCGGCGTTGATCCCGGCCGCCGCGAGCATGGCCTTGGTGTGCAGCTGTTCGGCGTTGAGGTGCGGTCCGGGCGTGCGCAGTGCAGCCTGGACGGATCCGTCGCGCAGTGCTTCGTCGAGGACCCGGGCGAAGTCCGGGCGGTCCTCGGCGAGCAGGTGCGGGGCGTTTCTCATGGGTACCCCGTTTCCGCTGGAGGCACGGAGGGTGGATGGTCCGCGCGGGCCTGCCGCTGCCGCCCGCCGGGACGGTCCGCCCGCCTGGGGCCGGGCCCGCCCGCAGGGCCGCAGGCCGGTGGTGGCGGCCGGACGCGGGGCCTCGCGTGGTGCCTCGATGGTAGGGGGCCGTGTACCGGGGCTGACAGTAGGTTTCCGGATTTTCAGTACCGTCAGAAGCCCGGCAGCGCCCCGCAGTTGTTTCAGTACGGGCACCGCCGGGCCGTGCCCGGGGTCAGTTCAGCGGCAGCTGGGCGACCAGCAGCCGCCCCTCCATGGTGACCCCGCCGTCCATCGCGATGGCCAGCTCGTCCGCGTAGATGTACGGGCCCGGTACGTGCGGCGGGGCGTCGTCGGCCTGGTCGACGCCGGTCAGGTACGGGATCGGGCTGTGGCCGTGCACCACCCGGTACCCGCCGTAGGTGTCGAGCAGTTCGTGGACGGCCTGCGGGCCGGCCTGGCCGCGGAAGGCGAACCGCTTGGTGAACTTGCGGAAGCAGTCCCACCACTCGTCGATGCCCTCGTCGGCCAGCACCACGTGGACCGCGTCGTTGACGTCGGCGATCGAGTGGCCGTACTCCAGGTACGCGGTGGTGTCGGAGTGCAGCAGCAGGTGGCCGTCCTCGATGGCGATCGCGGGCAGCCGCGACAGCCAGCTGATGTGGTGCTGCTCGAGGCGGTCGAGGTCGTGCTGCTGCCCGCCGTTGAGCCGCCAGGCGGCGAGGAAGGAGGCGGTGCCCGCGGTGGACTGGACCGGTTCGTCGCCGTAGCGGGCGGCGCCCAGGAACAGCAGCTCGTGGTTGCCCATCAGGGCGCGGCAGTACCCGCCGGCGGCGGCGGCCTCGGCGGCCAGCTGCATCACCAGGTTGATCACGCCGATGCCGTCCGGCCCGCGGTCGGTGAAGTCGCCGAGGAACCAGACCCGGGAGCGGCCGGCCGCCCAGTGGCCCTCGTCGTCGATCAGGCCCTGCTGGTGCAGTGCGGCGAGCAGCTCGTCCAGGTAGCCGTGCACGTCGCCGATCACGTACAGCGGACCGGGCGCCTCGCCGGGCTCGGGCTGCGGGTACGGGAAGTGCACCTCGGGGTGGACGTCGGGGATGGGCGCGCCGAGCTCGATGGTCGGCGGGTCCTCCGACTGCGGGGTGCCGGGGTGCGGCGCGGGTGCGGCCTCCGCGGCGGGCGGGGCGTACTCGGGTTCGAAGCCGCTGTCGTAGTGGATCTCCAGCGGCCCGCCGTCGAGCCGGCCGCTCTCGAACTGCCCGGCCGGTGCGTAGTGCCCGGTCGGCGCGTAGTGCCCGTCCGGCACGGTGTCGGTCACGGGGTGCTGGGCGGTGGGCAGGTGACCCGGCGTCGGCCAGTGCTGCTCCAGGTAGCGGGCGCCGCCGAAACCGCTGTAGGTCTGCTCGTACGGGTGTCCGGCCGGCGGTTCGGCGGGCTCGTAGTAGGAGCCGTACGGGAGCACGTCGAGGTCCTGCTGCGGGCGGCGGCCTGAGTCGGGCAGTTCAGGCCCGGGGAAGCGGTCCTCGGGTGTCATTCGCCCATCATAGGAAGACCACTCTCCCGGCGTCCTCACCTGGTCGGCATCCAATTGTTCGGAAGGTCGTCCGGGCGGCGTGCACCGCCCGGTCCGACCCCTGCTGTGACGGACCGGACCGCGGCCGGCACCCGCCCGGATCACCGGGCGGGTACGGACCACCGGGCCGGCCCGGGACACCCCGCACCGGCCCGCCCGCCCGTCACACCTCACCCGGCGGGCGCGGCGGGCTGACCGTCGTGCGCGGGCTGCGGCGCTCGGAGGAGGACCGGACGATCAGCTCGGTGGGCATCAGGGTGCCGGGCGGCGGGCCCGTCCCGGCGGTGCGGAACCGGGGCGGGAACAGCCGCCCGCTGTCCGGGCCGCCGCCCGGCTCGACCCCCTCGATCGCGTCGATGAGCAGGTTGACCACCGTGGTCCCGATCCGGCGCGGCTTCAGCGACAGCGTCGTGATCGGGGGCTCGGTGCCCGCGTACACGTCGCTCTCGCTGCAGCACACCAGCAGCAGGTCGTCCGGGACCCGCAGGCCGTAGCGGCGGGCGGCGGCCAGCAGGTCGGTGCCGTTCGGGTCGAACAGCCCGTACACCGCGTCCGGACGGTCCGGGCGGGCCAGCAGCCGGTCGGCGGCCAGCGCGCCGGCGGCCGGGTCGTGGGCGGGGTAGGCCTCGTAGACCGGCTCCTGGCCGACCCGGTGGCACCAGCCGAGGTAGGCGTCGGTGGACAGCCGGGTGTAGGTGTCGGTGCTGGTGCCGGTGAGCAGGCCGATCCGGCGGGCGCCGGCCTCGCTCAGGTGGTCGAGGATGCCGAGCACGGCGGCCTCGTGGTCGTTGTCGACCCAGGCGGTGACCGGGCAGTTGCCCGGCTTGCCGTCGCTGACCACCGGCACCCCGGACCGGTAGAGCTCGCTGACCAGCGGGTCCTGGTCGGGCGGGTCGATCACCACGGTGCCGTCCAGGGCGATGTTGCTCCAGACGTCGTGGCGCGAGGAGGCGGGGAGCACCACCAGCGCGTAGCCGCGGCTGAGCGCGGCGCTGGTGGCGGCCCGGGCCATCTCGGCGAAGTAGGCGAATTCGGTGAAGGTGAAGGGCTCCTCGCCGTACGTCGTGACGGTCAGTCCGATCAGGCCGGACCGGCCGGTGCGCAGGGTCCGGGCGGCGGCGGAGGGTCGGTAGCCGAGGCGCTCGGCGACCTCGCGCACCCGGCTTCTGGTCTCGTCGGGCAGGCGTCCCTTACCGTTCAGCGCGTCGGAGACCGTGGTGATCGACACTCCGGCGGCTGCCGCCACGTCCCGGATGCCGGCCCGCTCCAGGCGCCGTGAGGCGGTGGGTCGCCGACCGCTCTGGTTGGCTGCTGCTGTCATGGCGGACCGATCGTATGGCTCGTGACGGCGCTGCGTGACCGGTTCGCTACTGATTGCTGAAGATACGTTTCTCTGTGTGCCCGGCCGAACGGCCCCCTTCGATACCCGCCCAGATCCGGCCGTCTTACCTCTGACATGTGCCAAAGGAACCCGGCAGAATGGCTGATCTGCACCCGTAACCCGAACGAGCATCTCACCCCTACGGGTGAGCGGGTGGGTATCGTTCAGGGCACCCGACCGGGGTGGTGCGGGTGCGTACCCAGGACCGCTTGTGCCGGCGATCCCGTGCGCACGCGATCCGATGGCCGCAGCGAGGCGGCCGGAGAGAAGGAGACGACCGTGAGCGGAACGGCAGCGCAGGGCCCCCGGCTGAGGCCGACCCTGGACGGCATCCCGACGTACAGGCCCGGCAAGCCGGCCGGCGCCGACGCGTACAAGCTGTCCTCCAACGAGAACCCGTACCCGCCGCTGCCCGGTGTGCTCGACGCCGCCCTCGCCGCGGCCGGCACCTTCAACCGGTACCCGGACATGGCCGTCACCGCCCTCACCGAGGAGCTCGCCCGCCGCTTCGACGTCCCCGCCGAGCACATCGCCACCGGCACCGGCTCGGTCAGCGTCGCCCAGTCCCTGGTGCTCTCCACCGCCGGGCCCGGCGACGAGGTGATCTTCGCCTGGCGCTCCTTCGAGGCCTACCCGATCGTCACCCAGGTCGCCGGGGCCACCCCCGTCCCGGTCCCGCTCACCGCGACCGAGGAGCACGACCTCGACGCGATGCTCGCCGCCGTCACCGACCGCACCCGGCTGATCTTCGTCTGCAACCCCAACAACCCCACCGGCACCGCCATCCGCCGCGACGAGCTGGTCCGCTTCCTGGACGCCGTGCCGACCGACGTGCTGGTCGTCCTGGACGAGGCCTACATCGAGTTCATCCGCGACGAGCAGGTGCCCAACGGCATCGACCTCTACCGCGACCGCCCGAACGTCTGCGTCCTGCGCACCTTCTCCAAGGCGTACGGCCTGGCCGGCCTGCGGGTCGGCTTCGCCATCGCCCACGAGCCGGTGGCCACCGCCCTGCGCAAGACCGCCGTGCCCTTCGGCGTCAGCCAGATCGCCCAGGACGCCGCCGTCGCCTCGCTGCGCGCCGAGGACGAGCTGCTGGAGCGGGTCGAGGCGCTGGTCGCCGAGCGGACCCGGGTGGTCGCCGCGCTCACCGCCCAGGGCTGGACCCTCGCCGACACCCAGGCCAACTTCGTCTGGCTGCGCCTCGGCGACCGCGCCCTGGACTTCGCCGCGGCCTGCGCGGCGGCGGGCGTGGTGGTCCGCCCCTTCCAGGGCGACGGCGTGCGGGTCACCATCGGCGAGGTGGCCGGCAACGACCTGTTCCTGGCGGCCGCGGAGGCCTTCCGCAAGGAGCTCTGAGCTCTGAGCTCTGAGCTCTGAGCTCTGAGCTCTGGGCCGGACCCTGCCCGGCGCCCGCCGCCGGTACCTGCCGCCGGCCCCGGTCGTCCCCTGGCCGGTCCGGGCGCGCCCCGGGCCGGCCCGGCGGCGCGGACGGGGCCCGTGACCGTACGCCGGTCGCGGGCCCGCGCGCGGGCCGCTGTGAGGAGCCGACCGGGAAATGCTGGGAGTCTGCTGGGAGCTCGGCCAACGTTCGGTCAGCGTTCGGTAGCGCACTCCCCGGCAGGACCCGGAATGTCGCGGCTTGCCCCCCTTGCGGCGGCCAGGAACCTCCCAGCCCGGGCGCAGGAACTCGAAAGGGCGCGGCGCGAAGCTGTGCGCCATGAAGGTCCTCCCCCGACGGCGTGGTGCCGTCCTCCTCAACTCCGCGCTCGGTGTGGCCCTGTTGGGTGGGGCCGCGCTGGCGTACACCACCCTGGACAGTGGCACCAGCTCCGCCGCCGGCAAGTCCGGTGTGCGGACCGCGACCGTGGCCAAGGGCACCGTCCTGGCCACCGTGTCCGGATCCGGCACCCTGGCCTCGCCGTCCGACGCCGGCCTCGACTTCACCACCGGCGGCCGGCTGACCGCGGTCAAGGTCGGCGTCGGCGACACCGTCAAGGCCGGCCAGGTGCTCGCCACGGTCGACACCACCTCCGCCCAGCAGCAGGTGAACGCCGCCACCTCCGCCCTCAACGCGGCCGAGGCCAACCTCACCAAGGCCGAGGCCGGCGAGACCGTCACCACCACCAAGCAGCTGCCCGCGAGCGGCTCCGGCAGCTCCGGTGGCTCCAGTGGCTCCGGCCGCAGCGGCGGGAGCGGCTCCGGCGCCGCCGCCACCCCGGCCCCGCAGACCACCACCGTCACCACCACCAAGGTGGACCAGGCCCAGGTCGCCCAGGCCCAGCAGCAGGTGGACACCGCCGAGACCACCCTCACCAACGCCAAGGCCGCGCTGGCCGGCACCACCCTGACCGCCGTCACCGACGGCACGGTGGCCTCGATCGGCGCCAAGGTCGGCGAGACCGTCTCCGGCACCGGCAGCAGCGGTTCCACCGGCTCCGCCGGCGGCGCGAGCAGCGGCTCGGGCAGCACGAAGACGGGCACCTCCTCGACCGGCAGCACCACCCCGAGCGGCTTCATCGTGCTCACCAACCCGACCGGGATGCAGGTCACCGCCGCCTTCTCGGAACTCGACTCGCTGAAGCTCAAGAAGGGCCAGACGGCCACCGTCACCCTGAACGCCCAGTCCGACACCAAGCTCGAGGCCACCGTGCTGTCGGTCAGCTCGCTGCCCAGCTCCTCCGGCGGCTCCTCCGGCGCGGTCCAGTACGGCGCGACCCTGCAGCTCACCGGCGACACCTCGAAGCTGCGCACCGGCCTGAGCGCGACCATCTCGGTGGTCACCGGCGAGGCCGACAACGCCCTGTCGGTGCCGACCGCGGCGCTGGCCGGCACCGGCACCAGCCGGACCGCCACCCTGGTCCACCAGGACGGCAGCACCGAGCGGGTCCCGGTCACGGTCGGCGTCGAGGGCGACGCCACCGTGCAGGTGGTGGACGGCCTCAAGGAGGGTGACCAGGTCGAGCTGACCAGCACCACGGCCGGCACCGGCAACGGCTTCCCCAGCGGCCGGTTCCCCGGCGCGGGCGGCGTCGGCGGTGCGGGCGGTGCGGCCGCGGTCGGCGGCGCCGGCTTCGGCGGCGGCGGTACGGCCGGTGGCGGCCGCGCCGGTGGCGGCGGCAACGGTGGCGGGGGCCGCGGCTGATGACCGCTCAGAAGCAGCCGGCGGGCGCCAGGCCCCCGGTGATCCAGATCCGCCAGGTGATCAAGTCGTACGGCCACGGCGACGCCGTGGTGCACGCCCTGCGCGGCCCGTCCGCGCCGGGCGGCGGCGAGCCGCTCGGGGTCAGCCTCGACATCGCCGAGGGCGACTACGTCGCGGTGATGGGCAGCTCGGGCTCGGGCAAGTCCACCCTGATGAACATCCTCGGCTGCCTCGACGTGCCGACCTCCGGCCGCTACCTGCTGGACGGCATCGACGTCGGCCACCTGGACGAGGGCCAGCTGTCGCTGGTCCGCAACCGCAAGATCGGGTTCGTCTTCCAGTCCTTCAACCTGGTCCCGCGCACCACCGCGCTCGCCCAGGTGGAGCTCCCGCTCGCCTACGCGGGCGTACGCGCCGCCGAGCGCCGGCGCCGGGCGCTCGCCGCGCTCTCCCTGGTCGGCCTGGCCGAACGGGCCGGGCACAAGCCCAACCAGCTCTCCGGCGGCCAGCAGCAGCGCGTCGCGGTGGCGCGGGCCCTGGTCACCGCACCGGCCATGCTGCTCGCCGACGAGCCGACCGGAAACCTCGACAGCCACTCCACCGAGGAGGTGCTGTCGATCATCGACGGGCTGAACGCGGCCGGCCGCACGGTCGTCCTGATCACCCACGAGGACGAGGTCGCCCGGCACGCCAAGCGCGTGATCCGGCTGATGGACGGCGCGATCGTCAGCGACGTGCGGCAGGCCGAGGTCGACGGCCCGCCGCCCGCGCTCGGCGTGGAGGTGGGCGTGTGATGCTCTGGCAGATGCTCCGGTTCGCGCTCGGCGGACTGGCGGCCAACAAGGTGCGCTCGGCGCTCACCATGCTCGGGGTCCTGATCGGCGTCGCCTCGGTGATCCTGCTGCTGGCGGTCGGCAACGGCTCCTCGGTCGCGGTCAAGGACTCCATCACCGCGCTCGGCACCAACTCCCTCACCGTGTCGTCCACCAGCGCCCGCGGCGCCGCCACGGCGGCCAAGAAGCTCACCGTCGAGGACGCCAAGGCGCTCGCCACCGCCACCGACGCCCCGGCGATCAAGTCGGTCGCCCCGGTGGTCACCACCACCGCCACCGCGCTGTACGGGAACATCTCGTACCAGCCGGGCTCGGTGGTCGGCACCTACCCCGCCTACTTCGAGACCGCCAACCAGAAGGTCGCCCGCGGCGACTACTTCTCCAACGACGACGTGCTCAACTCCCGCAAGGTCGCGGTGCTCGGCTCCGCCACCGCGAAGCAGCTCTTCGACACCGAGGACCCGGTCGGCAAGAAGATCGTCCTCGGCTCGACCCCGTTCACCGTGGTCGGCGTGCTGCAGACCAAGGGCAGCACCGGCTTCAACGACCCGGACGACGTGGTCATCGCCCCGCTGCCGACCGTCCAGAACGCCTTCACCGGCTTCGGCTCGGTCAACCAGATCCTGGTCCAGGCCGGCTCGGCCGAGCAGACCACCGAGGCGCAGAACGACGTCAGCCGGATCCTGCTCGGCACCCACGCCATCGCCGACCCGGCCAAGGCCGACTTCCGGATCAGCAGCCAGTCCTCGCTGCTGACGGCCCGGGAGAGCACCACCCAGACCTTCACCGTGCTGCTCGGCGCGGTGGCCGCGATCTCGCTGCTGGTCGGCGGGATCGGGATCACCAACATCATGCTGGTCACGGTCACCGAGCGGACCAAGGAGATCGGCATCCGCAAGGCGCTCGGCGCACCCCGGGCGGTGGTCCTCGGCCAGTTCCTGATGGAGTCGACGCTGCTCTCGGTGCTGGGTGCCGGCCTCGGGGTGCTGGCCGGACTTATCGGTTCGCACTTCAGCATCGTCGGCATCAAACCGGTGGTCATCCCCGAGTCGGTGCTCGGCGCCTTCGGGATCGCCGTCGCGATCGGACTGTTCTTCGGCAGCTACCCCGCCAACCGGGCCGCCCGACTGCGCCCGATCGACGCCCTGCGTCACGAGTGAACCCCTAGACCGATCAGGAGTGGTATCCCGCATGTCCACCAAGCCCAGCGACAACGAATCCGCGACCGAGCTGCTGGCCACCGCGCCGGACGCCCGCGACGTCTCCGCCGAGCTCGCGGCCCCGCCGCGCCGCAAGCTGCCCTGGCCGACCCTGGTGCTGGCCGGCTGCGTGATAGCCGTGGTCTCCTTCGCCGGCGGCGTCTGGTTCCAGAAGGGCGACAGCGGCAACGGCGGCGGCCAGCGGGCGACCGCGGGCGGCCAGGGCCAGAACGGCCAGGGCAACCGCCGCGGCGGCTTCGGCCAGGGCCAGAACGCCCCGGGCCAGGGCGGACAGGGCCAAGGCGGTCAGGGCGGCCAGGGCGGGGCCGGCGGTTTCACCCGCGGCACGGTCAAGCAGGTCGACGGCACCACCGTCTACCTCACCGACGCGTCCGGGAACACCATCAAGGTGACCACCGGCGACTCCACCAAGGTCACGCTCAACAAGGAGGGCAAGGCCGCCGACCTGCAGCCCGGCCAGAGCGTCACGGTGGTCGGCAGCAAGGCCGCGGACGGCAGCTACACCGCCACCCAGCTCACCGAGGGCGCGGCCGGCTTCCCGGGCGGCTTCGGCGGCCGCGGCGGCGCGGCGGGCGGCGCGCCCGGCGGCGCCGGCGGCGCGGCCCCCGGGACCGGCGGCAACTGACCCTTCCCACCCAGGCCCCGCCCGGCCCCGCCCCGTACGACGGGCCGGGGCCGGGCGCCGTGGGCGTACGGTGGCACCGGACCCGGGCGCCGCGGCCCCGTGCGGGGGAGGGGCGGCACGCGGGCCGGGGGAGTTGGCCAGAACCCGGTCGGCAGGGGTTTAATCCAAGCTTCATCAACCGCGCATAGCCTCCCCGGGCTATCGTCCGATGAGCAACCATCGACCGACCGGGAGGCGGATCACCGTGTCAGGGACAGCACAGCCGGCCGGCAGCCCGGCCCTCGGCACCACCTCCGGCGAGGCATTCCTGCTGGTCGTGGACGACGAGCCGAACATCCGCGAGCTGCTCTCCGCCTCACTTCGGTTCTCCGGTTTCCGGGTGGTGTCGGCCGCGACCGGCGAGGAGGCACTCGCCGCCGTCGCCGCCGAGCGGCCCGACCTGGTGGTCCTCGACGTGATGCTGCCGGACCTGGACGGCTTCGCGGTGGTCCAGCGGCTGCGCGAGCAGTCCCAGTGGCCGCAGGGCGGCGAGCACGTCCCGGTGCTCTTCCTCACCGCCAAGGACGGCACCGGCGACAAGGTGCAGGGCCTCGCGGTCGGCGCGGACGACTACGTGACCAAGCCGTTCAGCCTGGAGGAGCTGATCGCCCGGATCCGGGCGATCCTGCGCCGGGCCGGCGGACCGGCCGAGGACGGCCGGCTGATGGTCTCCGACCTGGTCCTCGACCCGCTGGCGCACGAGGTGACCAGGGCCGGTGTCCCGGTCTCGCTCTCGCCGACCGAGTTCAAACTGCTGCACTACCTGATGGCCAACGTCGGCCGGGTGGTCTCCAAGGCGCAGATCCTCGACCACGTCTGGGCCTACGACTTCGGCGGCGACCTCTCCATCGTCGAGTCCTACATCTCGTACCTGCGCCGCAAGCTCGACTCCGGCACCGCCGCGCACGGCCCCAAGCTGATCCACACCGTCCGCGGCATCGGCTACGCCCTGCGCCGCCCCCCGCAGGGCTGAGCGGCCCGTGCGGTCCGTCGCCCGGCTCTCGCTCCGCGCCCGGCTGCTGGTGCTGGCCCTGCTGCTGGTCACCACCGGGCTGGTGGTGAGCGACACCCTGGTGCTCGGCGCGGTCAAGGTCCAGCTGGTCGAGCGGGCCGACCAGCAGCTGGAACGTTTCGCCCAGCCGCTCGCCCACCGCCAGCCCGGCTCCCGGCTGCCCGGGGCGCTCGGCCAGGGGCCGGGGCAAGGACCGGGCCTGGGGCCGCGGGCGGGCGGGCAAGGCGCCGGGCAGCCGGGCGCCGGGCAGAGCGGCGCCCAGGCGGGCCAGAACGGCCAGGCCAACCAGAACGGCCAGGCCAACCAGAACGGCCAGGCCAACCAGAACGGCCAGGCGGGCCAGAACGGCCAGGGCCTGGCCGCGGGTGACGGCTTCGGCCAGGGCTTCGGCCGCCGGCCCGGGCCGTTCCTGCCAAGCCAGTACGTGGTGCAGTACCTGGCGGCCGACGGCGCCGTGCAGGACATCTACCGCCAGCCGATCGACGACACCGACCCGCTCCCCAAGGTGGCCAAGCTCACCCCGGCGGAGATCTCCGCCCGCGGCGACGACTGCTTCACCGTCCCCGGGGAGCACGGCGACGGCAGCTGGCGGGTGCTGGTGCTGCCGATCCAGCGGCCGGGCGCGGCCGGCGGCCCCGCGGGCGGCGCCACCGGCGCGACGGCCACCGGTGCGACGGCCGCCACCAGTGACTTCGCCGCACCGAGCTACCTGCTGGTCGCGGTCTCGCTGGACGACGTGGACGCGGTGCTGGCCCGGCTGCGCACCACCTTCCTGACCATCGGCGGCTCGGTGCTGCTGGGCATCGCCGCGCTCGGCGCGTTCGCGGTCCGGGCCGGGCTGCGGCCGCTGCGGAAGATCGAGCAGGGCGCCCAGCGGATCGCCTCGGGCGAGCTCTCGCACCGGATGCCGGAGCTCGGGCAGCGGACCGAGGTCGGCCGGCTCTCCACCGCGCTGAACGGGATGCTGAGCCAGATCGAGGCGGCGTTCTCCGCACGGGCCGCCTCGGAGGCCCGGATGCGGCGCTTCGTCGCGGACGCCTCGCACGAGCTGCGGACCCCGCTGGCCGGGATCCGGGGCTTCGCGGAGCTGTACCGGATGGGCGCGCTGCAGGACGTCGACCGGGCGATGGACCGGATCGAGAGCGAGGCGGTCCGGCTCGGCACCCTGGTCGAGGACCTGCTGACGCTGGCCCGGCTGGACGAGGAGCGGCCGCTCGACCTCGCGCCGATGGACCTGCGCACGCTGGCCGCCGACGCGCTGCACGACCTGACCGCGCTGGACCCGGGCCGGCCGGTCGCGCTGACCGGCCCGGACGGCACCGGCGCCCCGCAGCCCGCGCCGGTGCTGGGCGATGAGTCCCGGCTGCGCCAGGTGGTCAGCAACCTGGTCGGCAACGCGGTCAAGCACACCCCGGCGGGCACCGCCGTCCGGATCGGGGTCGGCACGGTGGACGGCCGCTGCCTGCTCGAGGTGGCGGACCAGGGGCCGGGCCTGACCGAGGGTCAGGCGCTGCAGGTCTTCGAGCGGTTCTACCGGGTCGACCCCTCCCGCAGCCGCCTGGAGGGCGGCGGCGCCGGCCTCGGCCTGGCCATCGCCTCGGCGCTGGTGCACGCGCACGGCGGCGACCTCACCCTGGACACCGCCCCCGGGCGGGGCTCGGCCTTCCGGGTGCAGCTGCCGCACCAGCGCTGAGGCCCGCGCTGTCAAGTGCCCGGGCGTCCAAACGGGCGCCCGGGCGGTGGCTTGTGAGGCTGCTCCGGTAGCCCGGATCATCGAACCCCACCCCCCTGTTCGAACGCGGATAAGCATGGTGGATACTCACCTTGTGAACGTGTTCACTTTCACAAGCGGGCAAGCTTGGCATGGCTCGTAGCGGTTTCATGCTAATGATGCGTTTTGCCCGTTGTGTGGTGGATCAGGGCATACCGAGCACGGAAGAGAGGGCGCCGTGGAGCTGGCAGTGGCTCACGAGACCATCGCGCGTTGGCAGTTCGGCATCACCACCGTCTACCACTTCCTCTTCGTCCCGCTCACGATCAGCCTGTCGGCGATCGTGGCGGGACTGCAGACCGCCTGGGTGCGCACCGGCAAGGAGAAGTACTTCCACGCCACCAAGTTCTGGGGCAAGCTCTTCCTGATCAACATCGCGATGGGCGTGGTCACCGGCATCGTCCAGGAGTTCCAGTTCGGGATGAACTGGTCCGACTACTCGCGCTTCGTCGGCGACGTCTTCGGGGCCCCGCTCGCGATGGAGGCGCTGATCGCCTTCTTCTTCGAGTCGACCTTCATCGGCCTGTGGATCTTCGGCTGGGACCGGCTGCCGAAGAAGATCCACTGCGCCTGCATCTGGCTGGTCGCGATCGGCACGGTGCTCTCCGGCTACTTCATCCTGGCCGCCAACTCCTGGATGCAGCACCCCGTCGGGTACCGGATCGACCCGGCCACCGGCAAGGCGCAGCTGACCGACATCGGCCGGGTGCTGTTCCAGAACACCACCCTGGTGCAGGTCTTCCACACCCTGACCGCGGCCTTCCTGACCGGCGCCGCCTTCATGGTCGGCATCGCCTCGTACCACCTGTGGCGGGCGAAGCGGGGCAAGGAGGCCGACGGCCGCAAGACCGCCGCGATGCGCACCTCGCTGCGGGTCGCGCTGGTCATCGCGGTCCTCGGCGGCCTGGGCACCGCGGTCAGCGGCGACACCCTGGCCAAGGTGATGTTCGAGCAGCAGCCGATGAAGATGGCCTCCGCGGAGGCGCTCTGGGACACCCAGGCGCCCGCGCCGTTCTCGATCTTCGCGGTCGGGGACGTCAGCCAGGGCCACAACTCGGTCGAGCTGGAGATCCCCGGGATACTGTCCTTCCTCGCCCACAGCGACTTCTCCACCGCCGTCCCCGGCATCAACGACACCGCCGCCGCCGAGGCCGCCCGCTACGGCGGGCAGCCCGACGACTACATCCCGAACATCTTCGTCACCTACTGGGGCTTCCGCCTCATGATCGGCTTCGGGATGACCTCCTTCGTGGCCGCGCTGATCGGCCTGTGGACCACCCGGCGCCGGTTCTGGCTGGCACCCGAGTACCGCACCGGCGAGGACGAGGCGCCGAAGCTGATGCTCACCAGGAACCGCGAACTCGGCCCGTTCCTGACGAAGTGGAGCTGGCGGATCGGCATCCTCACCATGGGCTTCCCGCTGATCGCCAACAGCTTCGGCTGGATCTTCACCGAGATGGGCCGCCAGCCCTGGGTGGTCTTCGGCCTGATGCGCACCGCCGACGCGGTCTCCCCCAACGTCTCCGTCGGCACCCAGATCGGCGCCCTGACCACCTTCACCCTGCTCTACGCGGTGCTCGCCGTGATCGAGGTGAAGCTGCTGGTCAAGTACGCCAAGGCCGGCCCGGTGACATCGGAGGAGCCCCCCGCCAAGGACCCGACCCTGCGCGGCCCGTCCCCGGACGGCGACGCCGACCAGCCCCTCGCCTTCGCGTACTGAGGACGGAACGAGCATGCACCTCAACGACGTCTGGTTCGTCCTCATCGCCGTCCTGTGGACCGGCTACTTCTTCCTGGAGGGCTTCGACTTCGGGATCGGCATCCTGACCCGGACGCTGGCCCGCGACACCACCGAACGCCGGGTCCTGATCAACACCATCGGCCCGGTCTGGGACGGCAACGAGGTCTGGCTGCTGACCGCCGGCGGCGCCACCTTCGCCGCCTTCCCGGACTGGTACGCCACCCTGTTCAGCGGCTTCTACCTGCCGCTGCTGGCCATCCTGGTCTGCCTGATCGTGCGCGGGGTCGCCTTCGAGTACCGGGCCAAGCGCACCGGCGAGCGCTGGCAGCGCAACTGGGAGCTGGCCATCTTCTGGACCTCGCTGATCCCCGCCTTCCTGTGGGGCGTCGCCTTCGCCAACATCGTGCACGGCGTGGACATCGACCGGGAGAAGAACTACGTCGGCAGCTTCTTCGACCTGCTCAACCCGTACGCGATCCTCGGCGGACTGGTGACACTGACGCTGTTCACCTTCCACGGCGCGGTCTTCGCCGCACTCAAGACCGTCGGCGACATCCGCGACCGGGCCCGCGCCCAGGCGCTCGGCCTCGGCCTGGCCGCCGCGGTCCTCGCGGTGGTGTTCCTGGTCTGGACCCAGTCGCACTCCGGCAACGGCCGGAGCCTGGCCGCCCTGGTGGTCGCGGTGCTCGCCCTGGTCGCGTCGCTGGCCGCCAACAAGGCCGCCCGCGAGGGCTGGGCGTTCGTGTTCTCCGGGCTCACCGTGGTGGCCGCCGTCGCCATGCTCTTCCTGGCGCTGTTCCCCGACGTGATGCCCTCCACCCTCGACCCGGCCTACTCGCTGACCGTCACCAACTCCGCCTCCTCGCCCTACACCCTCAAGGTGATGACCGTCGTCGCGGCCGTCTTCACCCCGATCGTGCTGCTCTACCAGAGCTGGACGTACTGGGTGTTCCGCAAGCGGATCGGCGTCCAGCACATCCCGGCGGCCCCCCGGCCCGCCGACCACTGACCCGGAGCGAGGGAGCGCCACGATGGAGCGTCAGCAGCGGATGCGGCCGGTCGACCCGAGACTGCTCACCCACGCCCGCACCACCCGGGCCTTCCTCGCCGGGTCCGTCCTGCTCGGCGGGGCGGGCGCGGTGCTGGTGGTGGTCCAGGCCGGCCTGATCGCCGAGATCGTGGTCCGGGCGTTCCAGCAGCACGCGTACGGGCTCACCGGGCCGCTGCTGTGGCTGGCCGCCACCGCGGCCGGCCGGGCCGCCGTCGCCTGGCTCACCGAACTGACCGCGCACCGCTCGGTGGCCCGGGTGAAGTCCACCCTGCGCGGCCGCCTGCTGGAGCACGCCACCGCGCTCGGCCCGTCCTACCTGGCGGGCCGGCGCACCGGCGAACTCACCGCGCTCGCCACCCGCGGCATCGACGCGCTGGACGACTACTTCGCCCGCTACCTGCCGCAGCTGGCGCTCGCCGTGGTCGTCCCGGTGGTGGTGCTGGCCCGGATCGCGGGCGCCGACTGGAGGTCGGCGGCCGTCATCGCCGCCACCCTGCCGCTGATCCCGCTGTTCATGGTGCTGATCGGCCTGGCCACCCAGACCAGGATGGACCGTCAGTGGGAGGGCCTGGCCCGGCTCTCCCACCACTTCCTCGACGTGGTGGCCGGGCTGCCCACCCTCAAGGTGTTCGGCCGCGCCAAGGCGCAGGCCCGCACCATCGCCCGGGTCACCGACGAGTACCGCCGGGCCACCCTGCGGACCCTGCGGATCGCCTTCATCTCCTCGTTCGCCCTGGAACTGCTCGCCACCCTCTCGGTCGCGCTGGTCGCCGTCTCGGTCGGCTTCCGCCTGGTCGACGGCACGCTCGACCTGGAGACCGGGCTGCTGGTGCTGATCCTCGCCCCCGAGGTCCACCTGCCGATCCGCCAGGTCGGCGCGCTCTACCACTCCAGCGTCGAAGGGCTGACCGCAGCCGGCCAGATCTTCGAGGTGCTCGAGACCCCGCTGCCCGCCGCCGGCACCCGCCCGGTGCCACCCCTGCGGGGGGCGGACATCACCCTCACCGGTGTCACCGTCACCCACCCGGGTCGCACCGCCCCCGCCCTCGACGGCGTCACCCTCACCCTCGAGCCGGGCACCACCACCGCACTCACCGGCCCCAGCGGCGCCGGCAAGTCCACCCTGCTCGCCGTCCTGCTCGGCTTCACCCCGCCCACCGCCGGGACCGTCCGGATCGGCGGCACCGACCTCGCCGACCTCGACCCGGCCGAGTGGCGCCGGCAGATCGCCTGGGTGCCGCAGCACCCGCAGCTGTTCGCCGGCACCATCGCCGACAACGTCCGCCTCGCCCGGCCCGACGCCACCGACCAGGAGGTCCGCGCGGCCCTCGCCGCCGCCCACGCCACCGACTTCGCCGACCCGGCCGCCGTGCTCGGCGAAGGCGGCACCGGCCTCTCGGCCGGCCAGCGCCAGCGGATCGCACTGGCCCGGGCCCTGCTCGCGGACCGCCCGCTGGTCCTGCTGGACGAGCCGACCGCCAACCTCGACGGCGAGAGCGAGGCCGCCGTGGTGGACGCCGTCCGCGCCCTCGCCGAAGGCCGCACCGTCCTGCTGGTCGCCCACCGGCCGGCCCTGCTCGCCGCCGCCGGCCACCGCCACCACCTCCCAGGCCCCCCGCTGCCGCCCGCCGCCCCCGCCCCGGACGCGCTCCCGGCCCCCGCCGCCACCGGCCGCCCGCGGACCGCACCCGAGGACGGCGACGACACCCCGCCGGACACCCCCGCCCGCCCCCGGCTGGCCCGGTCCGTGCTGCTCGGCTCGCTCGCGCTCGGCTGCGCCGTCGCACTGATGGCCACCTCCGGCTGGCTGATCTCCCGGGCCTCGGAGATGCCGCCGGTGCTCTACCTGATGATGGCCGTCACCTCCGTCCGGGCCTTCGGCATCGGGCGCAGCGTCTTCCGGTACGCCGAGCGCCTGACGGCGCACGACACGGTGCTCAAGGCACTCGGCGGCGTACGGACCGCCGTCTACGCCCGCCTCGAGCGCCTGGCGCCCGCCGCACTGCCCGGCTACCGCCGGGGCGACCTGCTGGCCAGGCTGGTGTCCGACGTCGACGCCGTCCAGGACCACTACCTGCGCTGGCGGCTCCCGGCCGCCGTCGCGCTCACCGTCTCGCTGGCCGCCTCGGCCGCGCTGGCCGCCTTCCTGCCGGCCGCCGGACTGCTGCTCGCGCTCGGACTGGCGCTGGCCGGCGCCGCCGTGCCGGCCCTCGCCACCCTGGCCGGCGGCCGGTCGGAACGTCAGCAGGCGCCCGCCCGGGGAGAGTTGGCCGTCGCCGTGGTCGACACCCTGACCGGCACCGCCGAACTGACCGTGGCCGGCGCGCTGCCCGCCCGGCTCGCCGCCGCCCGCCGCGCCGACCGTACGCTCACCCGGCTCGCCGCCCGCTCCGCCGCCACCGGCGGGCTGTCGGCCGGACTGACCGCGCTGGTCACCGGCCTGACCGTGACCGCCGCCGCGGCCGCCAGCGTGCACGCCGTGCGAACCGGCGCGCTCCCGGGCGTCTGCCTGGCGCTGGTGGTGCTCACCCCGCTGGCCGCGTTCGAAGCGGTGGCGGGCATGCCGACCGCCGTGCTCTTCCGCGAACGCAGCCGCGCCGCCCGGGCCCGGCTGGCCGAACTGGCGGACACCCCCGACCCGGTCACCGAGCCCGCCGACCCGCGGCCGCTGCCCGAGCACCCGCTGCCGATCGCCGTCCGCGGCCTCACCGCCCGCTGGCCCGGCCGGGAACGGGACGCGCTGCGCGGCCTCGACCTGGACCTCGCGCCCGGCCGCCGGATCGCCGTGGTCGGCCCGTCCGGCTCCGGCAAGACCACCCTCGCCCACGTGCTGCTCCGCTTCCTGGACCAGCGGGCCGGCACCGTCACCCTCGGCGCGGGCCGTCCACAGGCTGTGGACAGCCGTTCGATCCCCGCCGACCTGGTCCGCCGCACCATCGGCCTGTGCGCCCAGGACGCCCACGTCTTCGACAGCTCGCTGCGCGAGAACCTCCGCCTCGCCCGACCCGGCGCCGACGAGGCCGACCTGCGGGCCGCCCTGGCCGCGGCCCGGCTGCTCGACTGGGTGGACACCCTCCCCAGGGGCCTGGACACCATGGTCGGCGAGCACGGCGCCCGGCTCTCCCGCGGCCAGCGCCAGCGCCTGGCACTGGCCCGCGCCCTGCTCGCCGACTTCCCGCTGCTGATCCTGGACGAACCCGCCGAGCACCTCGACCTGCCCACCGCCGACGCCCTCACCGCCGACCTGCTGGCCGCCACCGCCGGCCGGACCACCCTGCTGATCACCCACCGGCTGGCCGGCCTGGACGACACCACCGTGGACGAGGTGCTGGTGCTGGCCGACGGCGCCGTGGTGGAGCGGGGCCGCTGGTCCGACCTGGCCGCCCGCCCCGACAGCCGCCTGAGCGCGATGCGCGCACGCGAGCAGCGCGCCGACACCCTGCTCACAGCGGTCTGACCCGGCTCACGACGGCCCCACCGCACCCGGACCGGACAGCGAACAAACCACCCAAAAGGGGCGGATCACTCTAGGCTCGACCCATGGAGACCCAGCCGTCCGGCCACCCCGAGCAGCCCCCGGCGACCGCGCGACCCGCACCGCCGGCCCGCCCCGGGCAGCCGGCCCGCCCCGAGCCGTCCGACCGGCCCGACCAGGCCCCGCACCGGGTACCCGAGATCGCCTCCCTCGGCCTGGACACCCTGGTCACCGAGGTCTCCGAACGCCTGCAGTCCGCCGCCGCCGTCACCGACCGGATGCAGCGCCTGCTGGAGGCCGTCGTCTCCGTCGGCGCCGGCCTCGACCTGCACGCCACCCTCCACCGCATCGCCACCGGCGCCGCCGAACTGGTCGACGCCGAGTACGCCGCCCTCGGCGTGGTCTCCCCCCACGGCAACGGCCTGTCCGACTTCATCCACGTCGGCATCGACGACGCCACCGCCGCCGCGATCGGCGAACTCCCCTCCGGCCGCGGCATCCTCGGCGCCCTGATCGACAACCCCGAACCGCTGCGCCTGGCCGACCTCGGCCAGGACCCGCGCTCCACCGGCTTCCCCCCGCACCACCCGCCGATGACCTCCTTTCTCGGCGAGCCGATCCGGGTCCGCGAGGAGGTCTTCGGCAACCTCTACCTGACCGGCAAGAAGGGCGGCGCCGGCTTCACCCCCGAGGACGAACAGGTGGTCCACGCACTGGCCGCCGCCGCCGGCGTCGCCATCGAGAACTCCCGCCTGTACGAGGACGGCCGCCGCCGCGAACGCTGGATCGCCGGCGCCGCCGCCGTCACCACCGCCCTGCTCTCCTCGGACGAGGCCAAGGTCGCCCTGACCGTCGCCGCCGAACAGGTCAGGGAACTCGCCGACGCCGCGGTCGGCATGATCCTGCTGCCCACCGTCGACGGCCGGATGCGGGTCGCCCACGCCTCCGGCGAGGTCGCCGAGTACCTCAACGGCGAGCTGATGCCACCGGGCAGCTTCGCCACCCACCTGATGGCGGGGGAGAGCGTCTTCCTCGACGACATGTCCTCCGACCCCGCCGTGGTGCTCCGCCTCGCCCGCCGCTTCGGACCCTCGATGGCCCTGCCCATGGTGTCCTCCGGCCGGGTGCTCGGCGGCCTGTGCGTCTGGCGGCAGCGCGGCTCCGCCCCGTTCACCGACGACGAGAAACAGCTTGCCCAGACCTTCGCCTCGCAGGCCGCGCTCGCCCTGCGGCTCGCCGAGGGCCAGCTCGACAAACAGCGCCTGGCCGTCTTCCAGGACCGCGACCGGATCGCCCGCGACCTGCACGACCTCGTCATCCAACGGCTGTTCGCCACCGGCATGATGCTGGAGAGCGCCGCCCGCCGCGCCGTCGTCCCCGAGGTCAGGACCGGCATCGGCCAGGCCGTCGACGAACTCGACGCCACCATCCAGGAGGTGCGCACCACCATCTACGCCCTGCAGCACGGCGACGCCGACGACGAACCCGACACCCTGCGCACCCGCGTCCTGCGCGAAGGCAGCCAGGCCGCCGCCGTGCTCGGCTTCAAACCGAACATCACCTTCACCGGACCGCTGGAGAGCCTGGTCGGCGAGAAGACCTCCCGCCAACTGCTCGCCGCCCTCCGGGAGATGCTCTCCAACACCGCCCGCCACGCGCGCGCCTCCCGGGTCGCCGTCGAGATCGACGCCACCGTCCACCTCGACGCCGAGGGCCACCCCGTCCCGGGCGACCCGGAGTCCCTGGAACGGGCCGGCAAGCCCGGCGTCCTGCTCACCGTCACCGACGACGGCATCGGCATCCCGGACGGCGGCCGCCGCAGCGGCCTGCGCAACCTCGCCCGCCGGGCCGAGGTCCTCGGCGGCGACGCCTGGCACGAGCCCGGCCCGCACGGCAAGGGCACCCGGGTCCGCTGGACCGCCCGCTACTGACCCGCCCGCGGCCACCCCGCCGGGCAGCAGCACCCTCGGGGCAGCCGCACCCGCCGGGCAACCGCGCCCTCAGGGCAGCAGCGTCTCGATCACCGCCGCCACCCCGTCCTCGTCGTTGCCCACCGTGTGCCGCGCCACCGCCGCCAGCACCTCGGGATGCGCATTGGCCACCGCGTACGCGCTGCCCGCCCAGGCGAGCATCTCCAGGTCGTTCGGCATGTCCCCGAAGGCCACCACCTCCGACCGGTCAATGCCCTGCTCGGCACACCACCGCGCCAGCGTGCTCGCCTTGGTCACCCCCCGCGCACTGATCTCCAGCAGCGCCACCGGACTCGACCGGGTGATCTCCGCCAGTGCGCCCGCCGCCACCCGCGCCCTGGCCAGGAACACGTCCGGGTCCAGCTCCGGATGCTTGGCCAGCAGCTTGAACAGCCCGCCCACCCGGCCGTCACCCAGCAACTCCTCCGCCGCGGCCACCGGATGGTCCTCGTCCGACCCCCACATCCGCAGCTCGTACCCCGGCTCCCGGGCGAAGCCACCCGGGTACTCGAACGCGAACGACGTCCCCGGCAGCTCGGCCCGCAGCGCCTCCACCACCGCCAGCGCGTCCGCCACCGCCAGCGGGAAGGTCTCCAGCAGCTCCCCGCGCCGCACGTCCACCACCGCGCCGCCGTTCGAGCAGATCGCCACCCCGTGGCCGCCGATGTGCGAGCTGAGCTGCGCCATCCAGCGCGGCGGCCGGCCGGTCACGAACACCACCTGGACACCCGCCCGCTCGGCCCGGGCCAGCGCCGCGGCCGTCCGCTCGGAGACGGCGCCGCTGGCGCACAGCAGGGTGCCGTCGAGGTCGGTGGCGATCAGGCGGGGGCGGGGGGAGGTGGTCACCGCCCCATCTTCGCTCACCTGCGCGCGGACCCGGGAGAGGCATGCCCTCCCGGGCCCGCGCCCGGACCGAGCTCAGCCGGTCCGCAGGGTCATTGCGGCGGTGTGCAGCGTCCCACCGGTCCGGAACTGCACGAACAGCCGCCAGTCACCGGCCGCCGGCAGCTCGGCGTGGAAGCGCAAGCCCGGCCCGCCGTTGTTGCCGTCCGCCGCCGCGCCCTCCGGGTGCAGGTGGGCGAAGGCCAGGTCACCCGCGTGGAAGGCGGTCAGATGGCCGAAGGTCCCCAGGTACGGCTCCAGGTCGGTCACCGGCTGCCCGTCCCGGGTCACCGTCAGGGCCAGCTCGCCGCCCTTCGGCGTGCCGCCGTCCACCGTGACGGTGTAGCCGTCCACGGTGGCGCTCCCGGCCGCCGGCGGCAGCGGGACGGGGCTCGCCGCGCCCGGCACGGTGACCTGCTCGCCGAGCACCAGCGCGGCGCCCTTCCCGGGGCCGCTGTCCGGGGTGAACGAGGCGTACAGCCGCCAGTCGCCCGTCGCGAGCGGCTCCAGCGCCGCGCGCCAGGTACCGTCCGGGCCGAGCTCCGGGTGCAGGTGCTGAAAACCGGTCAGGTCGGAGCGGATCGCGTAGAAGTGCAGCTGCTTCGTCTGCTCCGGCACGTACGCGGTGACCGGCGCGCCGTCCGGCCCGGTGATCCTGAACCGGTACTCCGCGCCGGCCAGCGCACCCGCCAGCCGGTAGCCGTTCCGCTCCGCGGCCAGGCCGGACCCGGCGGCCGCACCGGCCGCACCGGCCATGTCGTGACCGGCCATGTCGTGACCGGCCGTGTCCTGCCCGGCGGTGGCATGGCTGTGGTTGTGGCCCTGGTGCGGCGAGCCGGCCGGTGACGCGCAGGCCGTCGGCGCGACGGCCAGCAGACCGGCCGCCGCCACGGCGGACAGCGCACGGCGCAGCGGATCGGTGGTGGGGGCGTTCCTCACGGGTGTGTCTCCAAGAGTGGTACGGACAGGATGCCGACGGCCGGATCCCGGGCGGGTCCGGCGGCGCCCGTCAGGTCCGCGAGACACACACCCGCAGCAGCACCGCACGCCCCCGCCCCGGCGGTGCCCGGCACCCGGACACCGGCGCCGCCACCGGACCGGCGGCCGCCGCCGGCCACCGCGGCAGCAGTCCGAGCGGCGCGGGCCCGGGCCTGCCGACCGCCACCCCCGACGCCCGCGCCGGGGTCGCCGCGCACAGCACGTCCGGGCGCTGCGCCGTCGGCGTCCGTCCGGGCCCGGCCTGCTGGTGGTGGTGCGTGCCGACGGCCACCGCCCGGTGGCAGCCGGCCGCCGCGGCCGGGTCACCGTGCATCAGGAACAGCCCCAGCAGCAGCGCGCACAGCACCCCGAACCGGGGCACCGCCCCACCGCGTACCGCCATCCCCGTCCCCGTCCCCGCCACCCCGCCGTCCGTCCGGCCACCACCTGGCCGGCCCGCCACCACCTGGCCGGCCCGCCCAAGGTACCCCCACCCGGTATCGGGCCGGGATCCGCCGGGCGGCCGGCCGCCGACCGGCTTCCCGCGGCTCCGGGTCCTGCACTACGGTCGACCCCGCATGCCGCTACGGGGGAGGTAACCGCATGGCGATCGAGCTGCCCGGTGAAGTCGTGTCACTGCTGTCGTTCATCGGGATCAACTGGCCGACGGTGAACGAGGACAGCGTGCGGGAGTTCGCCTCGCACGTGCGGGAGTTCGCCGGGAACGTGGAGTCCGCGCACCGCGAGTCGACGGCGACCGTGCACGCCCTGGGCGCCGCGTACGAGGGCGCGTCGTACGAGGCGCTGCTGGCCAAGTGGTCGCAGCTGTCGGACAGTCACTTCAACGAACTGGTCCAGGCGTGCCACGTGGTGGCGACGGCGCTGGACGTGGCCGCGGACGTGATCGTGGCGATGAAGCTGGAGACCATCGCCGAGCTGGTGGTGCTGGCGGCGGCGCTGGTGGCGGACCAGGCGGCGGCGGTGGCGACCCTCGGGGCGGCGGAGGCCGCGGTGATCGCCATCGAGGAGGCGGGCAAGCGGCTGGTCAACTACCTGGAGCAGCAGCTGGAGCAGTACGTCATCGGGCAGGTGATCGAGGCCGCGATCGACCCGCTGGTCGAGGTGGTCGCGGGCGCGGTGGGCGGGCTGGTCTTCGAGGCGGCGGAGTCCGCGCTCGGGGTGTCCGGCGGCGGCGGGGGCACGGGCTTCCGGATCGACCCGGACGCGCTGGACGCGCACGCCCGGCTGATGCACGACCACGCCGAGACGGTGGCCGGCCACGCGGAGGCGTTCCGGGCGAAGGCCGCGGCGGTGAGCTTCGAATGAGCAACCAGATCGTCAGAGCGCTGGAGCACGGCGCGCAGAAGCTCGGCAGGACACTCGCCGAGGACGCCGGCAAGGCGCTGAAGAACTTCTACCGCAAGGCCGGCGACAACCTGAAGAAGGTCGCCCACAACCACCGCGAGACCGACGCCAGACACGCCCGCGACCTGGAACGCATCCTCAAGGGCGAGGACGGCAAGGGGCTGCCGCACCCCCGCTCCGGCGGCGGCACGGGGCGCGGCGGCTCGCACCCCAGGGGCCGCGGCCGCGACCAGGTACGGAGCCCGCGCACCGAGGGCCGTCCGCAGGACACCCGCTGCGGTGGCGGCGAGCCGGTCGACATGGCGACCGGCCGGATGTACATCGACCAGGTCGACGCCGCACTTCCCGGTTCCCTCCCGCTGGAGTTCACCCGGAGCTTCGACTCCGGCTACCTGGCCGGCCGCTGGATGGGCCCCCGATGGGTGTGCACCTTCGACGAGCGCCTGGAGATCGACGGCGACGGCGTGGTCCACATCCGCCCGGACCGCATCACCCAGGCCTACCCCCACCCCGAGCCGGGCGATCCCGTCCTCGCCTCGGCCGGTTCACGGCACGGACTCGACCTCGACCCGGACAGCGGCCGCTACACCGTCACCGACCCGGCCACCGGCCTGGTCAAGGAGTTCACCCCCACGCCCGACGGCGCCGAGGCACTCCTGACCGCCGTGCGGGACCGGCACGGCCGCCACTACGCCCTCGCCTACGACCCCGACGGGGTCCCGCTGTCGATCACCCACTCCGGCGGCTACCGGCTCCTGGTCACGGTCGACGCCGACCGCATCACCGCCCTTCGCCTCGCCGGGGCCGGCGACCACGGCGGCGACGCACTCCTCACCCGGTACAGCTACACCGACGGCCACCTCGGCGCGGTCTACAACTCCTCCGGCAAGCCCATGCGCTTCGCCAACGACGCCACCGGCCGCATGCTGTCCTGGACCGACCGCAACGGCTCCCGGTACCGGTACACCTACGACCACCTCGACCGGGTCGTCGACGAGGGCGGCACCGACGGCTTCCTCCGCTTCCGCTTCACCTACGGCGAGCCCGACCCCACGACCGGCCTGCGGACCCACACCGAGACCGACGCCCTCGGCCACACCACCACCTACCTGGTCAACGACCACGCGCAGGTCGTGGCGATCACCGACCCGCTCGGCCGCACGACCCGCCACGAGCGCGACGCGTACGACCGCCTCCTCACCGAGACCGACCCGCTCGGCCGCACCACCCGCTACGCCTACGACGGCGCCGGCGACCTGGTCACCATCACCCGGCCCGACGGCCTGCGGAGCAAGGCCGAGTACGCCGACGGCCTCGCCCTGCCCACCGTCGTCACCGCACCGGGCGGCGCGACCTGGCGGCAGACCTACGACAGCCGCGGCCGCCGCCTCACGCTCACCGACCCGCTCGGCGCCGTCACCCGCTACGAGTACGACGACCTCGGCCACCCCGTCGCGGTCACGGACGCGCTCGGCGGCGTCACCCGCCTGCGGTGCGACCCGGCCGGCCTCCCGGTCGAGGTGACCGGACCGACCGGGGCCACCGCCCGCTACCAGCGGGACGCCCACGGCCGCACCGTGGCCGTCACCGACCCGCTCGGCGGTGTCACCCGGATGACCTGGACCGTCGAGGGCCGCCCGGCGAGCCGGACCACGCCCGACGGCGCCACCGAGAGCTGGACCTACGACGGCGAGGGCAACCGGACCACCCGCACCGACCCGCTCGGCCGGACCACCGCCTTCGAATTCACCCACTTCGAGGCCCTCGCCGCCCGCACCACCCCCGACGGCGCCCGCTACACCTTCGGCTACGACGAGAACATGCAGCTCGTCTCCGTCACCGACCCCCTCGGCAAGCAGTGGACCTACGCGTACGACGCGGCGGGACAGCTCATCGGGGAGAGCGACTTCCACGGCCGCACGGTCGGCTACGGCTACGACGAGGCCGGGAGCCTCACGGAGGTGTCCGACGCCCACGGCCGGCACACCCGCTACCGCTACGACCGGCTCGGCCGGGTCGAGGCCAAGGAGGTCGACGGCCGCGTCACCACGTACCGCTACGACGCCGCCGGCCGCCTGACCGGTGCCGAGGACCCGGACACCCTGATCACCCGGACCGTCGACGCACTCGGCAACCTGCTGACCGAGACCGTCGACGGCCGCACCCTCGTCCACCACCGCGACGTCCTCGGCCGCCGGACCAGCCGGATCACACCCGCCGGGCACACCAGCGACTGGACCTACGACCCCGACGGCCGGCCGACCGGACTCACCACGTCCGGCGGCACGTTCGACTTCGCCTACGACGCGGCCGGACGCGAGAGCGAACGGACCATCGACGGCACCCTCACCCTCAGCAGCGCCTGGGACGGCCGGCACCGGCTCACCGGCCAGACCCTCCGCAGCCGCTCCGCCACCCTGCAACAGCGCGACTACCGCTACCGCGCCGACGGCCACCTCATCGGCATCACCGCCCAGCTCGGCGGCGAGCGGAGCTTCGAACTGGACGCGATCGGCCGGGTCACCGCCGTCCGGGCCGACGACTGGACGGAGAGCTACGCCTACGACCCGACCGGCAACCTGGTCGACGCCCGGTGGCCCGCCGCCGAGCCCGCGAGCGCCGCCCTCGGGGCCCGCACCTACCAGGGCACCCAGCTCGTGTCCGCCGGCCGGATCCGGTACGAGTACGACGACCGCGGCCGCACGGTCCTGCGGCAGCGGACCCGGCTGTCCAGGAAGCCCGACACCTGGCGCTACACCTGGGACGCCGAGGACCGCCTGACCGGCGTCGTCACCCCGGACGGCACCGCCTGGCGCTACCGCTACGACCCGCTCGGGCGCCGCACCTCGAAGGAACGGCTCACCCCCGACGGCTCGGCGGTCGAGGAACGCGTCGACTTCACCTGGGACGGCTCGCACCTCGCCGAGCAGACCACGCACGCCCCGTACCTGCCGGGCCCCTACACGCTCAGCTGGGACCACCAGGGCCGGCGACCGCTCGCCCAGACCGAGACCATCACCACCCACGAGCCGGCCGGATCCGCGCAGGACCGGATCGACCGCCGGTTCTTCGCCATCGTCACCGACCTCGTCGGAACCCCCACCGAACTCGTCGACCCGGCCACCGAGACCCTCGCCTGGCGCACCACCACGACCCTGTGGGGGACCACCACCTGGCCGAGCGACAGCGCCGCGTACACGCCGCTCCGCTTCCCCGGCCAGTACTTCGACCCCGAGACGCGGCTCCACTACAACCTGCACCGGTACTACGACCCGGAGACCGCCCGCTACACCTCGCCGGACCCGCTCGGCCTCACCCCCGCGCCCAACCCGGACACCTACGTCCACAACCCGCACACCTGGTCCGATCCGCTCGGCCTCTCCCCGCACCCGCCGCGGCCGCCCATGCGGTGGGACCACAACAACATCGACGCCAAGTACGACAAGCACGTCCTGGGGCAGGGGAAGCGTCCCGGCGAGAAGGCCGACATGCCCGAGTACCAGGACCGGGACAAGGACGACGACGGCTTCGGCCGGTACGAGCAGGACGCGGAGCACCTGATGAACCGCCCCCTGACCCCCGACATCCGGGAAGTGGTGCGCGCGAGCGACGGCGCGGTCCTGCGACTGCACACGCCGACCGGCCGGCTGGTGTTCGGGCAGAATGGCAAGATCACGAACTTCTTCCGGCCGGACGACGCGATCGAGTACATGGAGAAGGAGAGCAGGCGCTAGTGGGAGCCGACTTCGAGCGCGAGTTCTCGCAGGCGTTCACCGCCAAGGGGTGGCGCACCGCGATCACCCCTGGCGAGGCCCTGGACCGGTGGCAGCGCTTCGCCACCGACTGCGAGGCCGGGTTCCCCTGGGACCTCGACGACTACCTCAACGACCTGTCCCTGCGCACGGTCCTCTCGGAGGTCCTCCCCCGGCTCGCCGGCCCGGAGGCGGACGGCCTGCGGGACGCGATCGGGCGGATCGACCCGGCGGTCCGGCAGGTGCTGGCCGACGACTCGTTCCCCTCCTACCCGACCGACCAGTGGTGGCTGCGCAACAGCCCCTCGTACGCGGCCCGCAGCTTCTGCGAGGAGTTCGAGGCCGCGTACGGCCTCCGCATCCGCCGGCAGTCGCGCTTCGACGACGACGTGGCCGAACTGGCCCGACTGGCGTCCGCCGGCCTCGGGCCGGCCGACGCCTGCCTGCACCTGCGCGCCTCGGGGCGCTACGCCACCACCGCGGACGGCCTGTTCCTGCGCGCGGCCAAGGAAGGCCTCGGCCTCGACCGGCGGGCCGCGAGAGTCCTCTGGTCCTGGCTCACCGGAACGATCACCGACACCGAACTCCGCTCCTCCCTCGACCAGGCGTGACGCCCGGCCCACCCACCTCGCCGAGGCACCGCACAGGCCGTGGGGACACCGGCGAACCACCGCGGCCGACGCAGGCTCCGGCCGGCGAGCAGAGGACACCCGATCGAGCAGCAACAGGCCAGTTGACCGGATCAGATCGGCTCGACCGCGATGCGGCTGTGGCAGAGGCGGCGCAGATCATCGACATCGCTGGTCACAACGGTCACGTCGCCGTGCTCCGCATGCGCGGTGGCTGCGAGCATGGCGTCGATGGCGTACTTGTGGCCGTGAAGACCCTCGGCTGCCAGGAGCTTGCTCGCCGCTCGCGCGATGTCCTCCGTCACGGGCCGCACCTTGGTCAGGGAGACGGCGTGGTCGAATGCCGCCTGCAGCACCTTGGGGTCCCGCGCCTCCACGAGTGTGGCCGCGCTCGTCACCACCAGAAGATCCAGCGTGCGGGCGACGTCGAGCCACGCGGTCAGGTCACGATGCCGCCGGGAGAGCTTCGACAGCGCCTCGCTGTCGAGAACGAGGGTGCCGCTCACGCGGCGTCCGCCGGGGCGGAGTCCCCGCGATGAGCGGCATGGTGTGAGCGGATGCGTTCGGCCTTGGCCGCCACGTCGGCCGGATCCACCGGCCCGTGCTCGGCTTCGGCGGCCTTGATGTACTCGTCGATGGCTTCACGCTGGAGCTGCCGCTGCACAGCCTCCTCGATGTACGAGGAGATGCCCTGCTTGCCGGCCCGTGCGCGAATCGCCTCCAGGGTCTCGGTCCGCAGGGAGACGCTGGTGACCCGGGTCCTGCCAGGGCGCGGTGTACTCATACCGAAACTGTAGTACATGATGTGTGAGGCTGCCCGGTGGCCGGCTCCGAAGTCACCGACCACGCCCCTGATCCCGATGCACGTAGGGTCGATCCCATGCGACTGAGCACCGTGATCCTCCCCATCCACCGGTGGGGCGAGGGACAGAAGATCTGGCGGCGGGCCGAGGACCTCGGCTTCCACGCCGCGTACACCTACGACCACCTCTCGTGGCGGTCGTTCCGGGACGAGCCTTGGTTCGGGGCGGTGCCCACGCTGACCGCCGCCGCGACCGCCACCGAGCGGATCCGCCTCGGCACCCTGGTGACCTCGGTCAAGCCTCGTCGCCTATCACATACTGAGTAGCCAGGGAGTGGCGATGTTCGACGGTTGAGCACCCTGGCAAAGCCGCCCAACTCGCCTACGTCATACCGTCGGTGACAATCTTCTCGAAGACGGCCACATCGTCCTCGAAGATCGGGCCAGGGATCGCAAGCGGATGACCAGTTCGTTGATGCTGAGCCGAGCCTCTGGTAGCCGGTCCCGTCGACGAGACTGTCCACCGAGGCCGGCGGCCGCTTTGCCTCCACTTGCAAGGCTCGGGGGCTGAGGCGGGCACGTCGGAGAAGTTGCTGCTTCGCCGGCTCGACTGCGATTTTCTCCAGTTGCGCTGTGATTTCACCAGCACCTGCTCCAGCGGTAAGTCCGCCGGTCCGCACGGATTGCCCTGCATGTCTTGGTCCTAGCTGCCCTCCCCGTCGGCCTGAGCACCTGCGGCCCACCTCAGGAGGGGAGCTTCAGGCGGACTGCCACCCTAGGTTTAGTCGCAGGAAGCCCCGAATGACGGAGTTTAGTGAATTTACGTCTGCGGGATTTCTGAAGATCGCACCAGGAAGATGATCGACCTGCAGGGGGCCATTTCCGTGGACGATCTCATCGTAAGTGGAAGAAATTGCTGAGCCAATAAGCAGATCAGTAGCCTGGTCTATATTCAGTCGAGATTCTGGCCAGCCGAGGACCCCGCCATCGACAACACGCAGAGGAGGAAAGAACCACCATGGATATTCTTTTGCCTGGTTATCCATCAATCGAATCCCATCCGGATCCGCCAAGAGAGAGCCGAAGTGGGAGATCGATCTTAGGTCCTGCAGTCGTTCGCGATTGAGCAGCGACGAGTATAGCAATACCATCCTTGGGATCCTCTCCGCGAAGCTTCGCGCGGGGTCCGCGGTATCCTGCAGTTCGGAATCACCGGAGAGCATCGAGTTAATTGATCCGATTCGAATTTCGGTGTCGAAAGTCACTGCATCGAAGATTGAGGTCACCTGCTCCACTGGTGGACGAAGTGAATTTACATCTGCCTGCGCATTGGCGCCCTCGTCTCGCAACGTCAGTGCTGCAAGCATGAAACGGTACGGAGGGTACAACTCGCGCCAGTCAACAGAGGTGACTCCGCGATGTAATCCGGGCACGGGAGGGTTCAACGCGAAATCGATGAGAGTCAGAACCGTCGAATGAGACAGCTCCCTGCCGGCCACTCTCTGCGCGATGCGATATGGTTCCCCATAATCGCCGCCTAGGGTCCCTCGCCATATTGTCGATAGGGCTGGGTCAATTATCTGCGGGTGCGGCGTCCGGAAGATTTGACCTTCGTCGAGCATCCCGGCACATTCAAGGAGAAGACGAGTAGTCAACGGCTCCTCTCCGCCTGGGAGGAGCGGCGTAAAGCTGTGCACATCCACACAGTCTGAAGTCTGCCGTGGAAGCATGCCCCGTTTTTGCCACTGGCCCCATGTGGTTTCGAGTGCGAGTGAAACGGGCAGTCTCAGATTCGTTCCCTCGTCCCCCGGCTGCCAGTGAAGAGGCTCGGAGCCCAGCAGAAGAGAATAGGTGCGATGCAGAGCTAGCCAGGTTTTCGATGCATTCATCACCTCATGGCCGAAACTTTGGGCAGCCGATCGCGCTCCGCGATCAAATAATCTCGCACCATTCGCTCGAGCCTCCTCCACTCGAGCCAAATCTGAATCATCCAGAGTGCGCAAGGTGCACTCTGCCAGTGCATCTCTGGTTGCTCTGAGAAATGTTAGAAGAACTCCAATGCTTGAGCCGTGATAGCGTACCCAGTGGCTCATCTCGTGGGCATGTGTCATATTCCATGACATGAATGATGTCAGTAGATTTTGCGGCTTTTCGCGCATGTGATCCAGGAATAGCAGCTGACTCCGTAGATTCAGCTCAGCTCCGGATGCGCTGTGCAGGCGAGGTGACGTCACGAATCCGGAACTTCCTCGCCCGGGGTACTCTGGCTTTCTTCCTGCGAGGGATCAACTGGGTCGACCCGTCCTCGATCGCGAGCGCGGTCGACTGCCAAGCGTATTACGTCGTAGATTCCGTTGGTGGCGACCCCGGAAGCTATGGAAATGACAATCTCTGCCAATTGTCCATGCTGAAGCGAACTCCCATTCGAGAGCTCCTTCTGTATTACTTCAATTGCGCAGTGCTGACTTACTATTGGTTCTTGAGCGATTTCTTCCGCGAGGAGCTGCAGGTTCACTGCGCCACCCCTGTAAGCAATCTTGGTCATGTCTGGAGCTTAGGGCACCCGAGGCTACTGGGGGGCGCGTTCGCGATAACGTGAAGGTCGCCGGTCGGGTAGGAGTTTTCTGGCCCGCGGGCATCGCATGCTGAGCGGCTGGAGCGCCCCAAGGCTTACGGCTGAGGGCCTCGGCGAAGTTGATCAACTCAGTTGTGCCAGGCCCTCGGTGGCGATCTTCTCGAAGACCGCGAGGTCGTTCGCGAAGATCGAGTCCGGCACCGGCCAGTGGATCACCAGCTCGGTGATGCCGAGATCCTGGTAGCGGCCGGCCCAGTCGACGAAGGCGTCCAGCGAAGCAAGCGGCTTCTCAGCGGTGGAGCCCTGGAGCAGCACCTTCTCCAGCTCGGCGAAGTCCCGTCCGTGCGCTTCGCAGGCGGTGGCCAGCTTCGCGAGCTGCTGCGCGATCACCACGGGCGCCTGCCCGACCGGGACGTCGGCCGGCCCCTTCGGGTCGCCGTAGGTCACCCAGCCCTGCCCGTACTCGGCCGCCAGCCGCAGCCCGCGCGGCCCGGTCGCCGCCACGTAGAACGGCACCCGCGGCGTCTGCACACAGCCGGGGATGTTCCGCGCCTCGACCGCCGAGTAGTACTGCCCCTGCTCGGTGGTCGCATCCTGCCGCAGCAGCTTGTCCAACAGCGGCAGGAACTCCCCGAACCGCGCCGCCCGCTCCCTGGGCACCCATGCCTCCTGCCCCATCGCCGTCGCGTCGAACCCGACCCCGCCAGCCCCGATCCCCAGCGTCACCCGCCCCCCGGACACATCGTCCAGCGTGACCAGCTCCTTCGCGAGCGGCACGGGGTGACGGAAATTTGGCGAGGTTACGAGCGTCCCCAATCGAAGCTGCTCGGTGGCCGACGCCGCCGCGGTGAGGGTCGGGATGGACCCGAACCACGGCTCGTCCCGGAACGACCGCCAGGAGAGGTGGTCGTAGGTGTACGCGGCGTGGAAGCCGAGGTCCTCGGCGCGCCGCCAGATCTTCTGTCCTTCGGCCCAGCGGTGGATGGGGAGGATCACTGTGCTCAGTCGCATGCCGTCGACCTTACGTCCGAGGGGCGTCAAGCCCTGCCATACTCCTCGAAAGAGCATCTCTGGGTACACCGGGTATCGCGGATGGCATGGGTCCAGGACACGTAGTGGATTCGATGGCCTGGGCCCATGCGGATCAGTCGGACTCTGCCACTGCTTCCGAGGCGGTCCGTGCTTCCCGAAGAGAGTCGGCAATCGCGGCGAACTCGTCCAAGGCAGCCTGAAGGTCCTCGACGATGTCAGCGGCGATCTCCTCGGGCGAAGGAAGCGAGTCGGCGTCTTCCAGGCTGGGGTCGCGAAGCCAGGTGATGTCGAGGTTCACCTTGTCGCGGGCCACCAGCTCGTCATACGTGAAAGCCCGTGGTCATGTGTCGCCAGCTCGCTGGCCGACGCACGCCCCCTTCAGCAGAGCTGCCGGCGGTGGTCCACACTGACTGCTGCCGAGGAACCGACGAGGTGTCTCATTCTGGCCTGCCCTGGCAGGCCGCGAACAGGATGTGGGTGCCGCCGTCGCGGGTGTCAATCCCCTGGAAACGTAGAGTCGTCTCTATGCGGCTTCGTCCCTGCGTTGGGTTTGGGCTCACTTCTGATTGATGATCCGTTCGAACTCTGCCGGCGGTAGGCCTCCGGCTCGGCTGTGGCGTCGTCCGCTGTTGTAGAAGTCGGTGATCCAGGTCGCGATCTTGATGCGGGCCTCGATGCGGAAGGCGAAGCGGCGCCGGTGGAGGTACTCGACCTTGAGCAGCGAGTTGAACGCCTCGGCCGCGGCTTGTCGAAACACGAACCCACCCGCCCCATGGACTGCACCACGCCCAATCTGTCGCACAGGGCGGTGTACGCCCCGGACGTATATTCCGAGCCCCTGTCGCTGTGGAAGATCACGCCGCCCACATCGCTGGCGCGGGTCGCGGCCGCCATCTTCAGCGACGCGCCGACCAGTGCCGCGTCGTGCCGCTCGCCCATCGCGTAGCTCAGACAGCGCCGGGAGAACAGGTCGATCACGGTGGCGACGTACAGCTTCCCCTCGCCGGTGTTGATCTCGGTCATGTCACCGCACCACAGCACGTCGGGCGACACCGCGTCGAAGTGCCGACCCACCAGGTCGCGTGCGGCCTTCCGCTTGCCCTGCCGGTCAGGCCCTTGCGCTTCTTCGGCTCGCGGCCGTACCAGCCGTGCTCGGCCATGATCTCCGCGACGGTGCTCACGGACACCTGCCAGCCCTCGGCCCACAGGTCCAGCGTGATCCGCGGGGAGCCGTAGGTGCCGCCCGAGGCGGTGAATAAGTGCCTGATGCGTTCGGTCAGCGCGCCACGTCTGACCTCGCGCTTCGTCGGGTTCTCAGCGCGGTTGCGCCACTTGTAATACCAGGCCGGTGACACGCCGAGCGCGCGGCAGGCCACGGTGTGAGGGATGTCGTTCTTGGTCCTGCAGTCGCTGATCACCCCGACGAGTGCCGCCGGGTCCGCCTCGGCTACTTCACCCACAGGACCATGCAGCGTTTGAGCACATCGCGCTCCATCTCCAGCTCGACGATGCGCTTGGCTTGCTCCTTCTCCTTCGCGCGCAGTCGCGCAAGCTCCTCACACTCGGATTCCTCCACCGGGCCGGTCCCGCTCTCCGAGACTCGCCGGGCGGCGTGCACCCAGTTCAGCAGTGTGGCCTCGTGCACCCCCAGGTCCCGGGCCACCTGCGCAGCCGACTTCCCGGTCTCCAGCACGATCCGCACCGCCCCCTCACGGAACTCGGCGTCGTACGTACGTCGCTTCCCCACCCTCAACTCCTTATCGGGTCACGACTCCACGGTACGAGGGGAAGAACAGTCTTCGAACGGATCGCCACCGAGGGCCTGGCCCAGCTGGCTTGACCTGCGCCTGAACCCCTCGGGGGCGGCGCCCCGGCGCAGTCGGGTGGCCACGTGGTGGCCACCCGATTGCGGTTCGATCACGACGTGTCCGATTGATGGCCCATTGGGCCGACTTCCGCCGGGAATGCGGTTGTTGCACCGGTCAGCGGACTCTCATAATTCCAGCTGACACGCGTGTCGGTCGGCTGCACGGGAGCACCGGGGGAGGCCCCGAGGGGCCGCGGTCCGAACGCGGAACAGACCGTTCTGCCTGGGGGGAGTCCCTTGACCGTGCCCGAAGACAGCCCAGAGGCCGAATCGGCTGCCAGCGAGAGCCCGGTGACGGCGCCCGAGGCCGCACCCGCGCCCGCACCCGCGCCCGCGCCCGAGGCCGCGCCCGAGGCCGCCTCGACGCCGCAGCCCGCGCCGCACCCCTCCGCCGAGGCCCCGTACCCGGCGCCCGTTCCCGTCCCGGCGCCCGACCCGGTGCTGACGCCGGACCCGGTGCTGACGCCGGACCAGGAACCCCGCCGTACCCAGGGCCGCGCCGCCCGTGTGACCCTCGCCGTGGTCGGCCTGCTGGCCGTCACCGCCGCCAGCACCGTGGTGACGGTCGCCGTCGGCAAGCCGGACGGCAAGCCCCGCGCCGCCGCGGCCGCCCCCGGCGCCGCCCCCGGCGCCGCCCCCGGCGCCGCGCCCGGCGCGTCCGCCTCCGCGACCCCGTCGCCGAGCCCCACCCCGTCCCCCACCCCGTCGGCGAGCACCCCGCCGCCGCCCCCGCCGAAGCCCAGCAGCACCCTGCACGGCACCGTCAACGGTGACCGCCACGGCGGTGACCTGCGGTTCTTCCTGGTCCCGATGCCCGACGGCGCCGAGTCGTACGGCTCGGCGGACGGCATCCAGCTGAGCACCAAGGAACTGTGCGAGGAGTTCGGCAACGCCGACGAGATGCCGGAGATCCTCAAGTCCTACGGGTACCAGGACGACGCGGCCGAACGGCGCTACCGCACCGCCGACGGCAAGCAGGAGGTCCTGGTCCGGATGCTGCGCTTCAAGAACAGCAGCATGGCCCGGGAGTTCGCGAAGGGCATGACCTTCGACTCCGGCGACTCCTTCGACGTCGACGGCGACAGCAACGCCAAGGGCGTCCTGATGAAGCCCGAGCAGGAGGCCTGGACCGGAAAGCTGGTCGGCGTCTCCTCCATCGGCGACATCGAGTACCAGGTCTCCGTCTACGTGAAGGGCACCCCGGACAAGGCCCTGCTGGCGGACGCGATGAAGCGTCAGCGCGATCGGCTGGGCTCCGGTGGCTGAGCCGCGCCCGGCCGAGCAGCCGGACCCCGTACCTGACGCGACCTCATCTGCCCAGGAGCACCCAGTGACCACCGAAACCCCGGAGCCGGCACCGGCTCCCGAGGCACCCGCGGTGCCCGCGGTGCCCACGGCGCCGCCCGGCCCGCCGGCGCCCGCCGACGCGCAGCCCGCTCCCGCCCCTGCCGAGGCCGAGGCCGATGGCGCCGGGGCCGGGGCCGGGGCGGGGGCCGCCTTCACCGTCACCGACGTCGTCGAGGCCGGAACCGAGCCGGGAACCGAGCCCGAGCCCGGGACCGGGACCGCGTCCGCGACCGCTGCCGGGGCCGGATCCGCCGCGCCCGCGCGCCGGATCAGCACCGCGCGCCTGATGGTGGCCGCCCTGCTGATCGGTCCGCTGCTCGGCGCCGTCGGCGGCTACGCCATCCAGGCCGGCCGTGCCCCGACGCCCCTGCCGCCGCTGCAGGTCGGCGCCCCGCACTACCCCGCCACCACGCTCGACGAGCAGGCCGCAGCGGCGACCCGGCCCAAGCCGCTGGCGATCGACGGCGACCTGCGCAAGCTGCTGATCAGCAAGCCGGACGGCGCCGAGCCGTGGGACGACTTCGGCTACGGCGACGACTCCGGCTGGATGTCGATCGGCGAGAAGGCGCTCTCCTACGGCGGCGCCGACCGCCGCTTCCGCTCGATGCTCCAGGCGGGCTTCCGCCGGGACGCCTTCCTGGCCTGGCGGAAGGGCGAGACCAAGTACCTGGTCGAACTGATCCAGTACGACGACGACTCCAGCCAGTCGGCGGTCGGCGACGTCAACGACGCGGCGGACGGTCAGCCACTGGACGGCGGGACCATCAACGGGTACTACAGCGCGTCCGACAAGCAGCTGACGTACGCCGAGAGCACCGAGAAGTACTACTACGGGGAGGCGGTCGCCCGGCGCGGCACCGTCGCGATGGTGATCACCGTCTACTCCCCGACCCAGGTCAACGGCGATGAGCTCAAGGCCCTCGCCAAGCTGCAGTGGGAGCGGCTGGTATGAGTGAGTCCGCAGTGAACCCGGGTACGGCCGAGCCGTCGCCCACCGCCGCCGAGCCCACCGCGGTCGAGGCCGCCCCCGCGCTCCCGGCACCCGGCCGGAGCGAGATCCCGGTCGACGCAGCGAGCCCCGCTGCCGCCTCGGCCGACAGCCCCGCCGACGCCTCACCCGACGCCTCGGCCAGCGGCGCTCTGACCGGTGCTCTGACCGGCGCTCAGGCGGACGTCCCCGCGCCCGTCTGGCCGGCCGCGCCCCGGCCTGCACCGCGCGCCCCCTTCGCCGTCCGCGCCGGGGCCGCCGTGGTGGCCGCCGCGCTCGTCGGTGTCGGCCTCGGCCTCGGCATCCTCAAGGCCGGGTACGGCGAGAGCGACACCACCCCGGTGGCGGCCCCCGCGACCGCGACCCCGACCGCCGCACCGAGCCCCTCGTTCGGCGCCAAGTCCAACGGCAGCCACTTCGGTTCGATGCGCGACCTGCTGCTGCCGGTCCCCGCCGGCTACCGGCTCGGACCCGACTCCGGCGCCTACGGCAACGACACCGAACTGACCGATGACCAGCGCAAGGCGTGGGTCGAGGACGACGTCCGCGCGCTGCCGCCCAAGCTCCAGGACCTGGTCCGCAAGGTCTGGCAGGACACGCCGCTCAAGGGCGCGGGCGTCCGCACCCTGGTGTCCGGCGACTCCGGCACGGTGATCACGGTCTGGCTGCTCCAGTACCACCAGGAGGCCGTCCAGGCGGACAACGCCTGGGAGCAGGCCCTGGGTTCGGACTCGGGCCTGTTCCGGATCGGTCCGGACATCCCCGGCCACGCCGAGGCGCACTGCTACCTCCCGCACCTGCCGCCGGGCTCCCTGGTGGACTCCCTGTCCTGCTCCGCGGCCGAGGGCGACCTCCGCGTGGTGGTGCGGGTCGAGGGTGTCGCCCCGCTGCCCAAGGACAAGGTCGTCACCATCTTCACCCAGCAGCTCGACCGGCTGGCCCGCCCAGGAGCGTCCGTATGACCGACACCACCGCACCCGAGCCCGGGCAGCCGCAGAGCACCGAGGCCACCCCGCTGCCCGAGCAGTTCCGCAAGGCCGAGCAGCAGCCGGCTGCCACCGGGACCCGGACTCCCGAGCGCGCCCAGGACGCCCAGGACGCCCAGGACGCCCACGCACCGGCCGACCGGGCCGACCAGGCCGACCTGGCCGCTCCGGCCGACCCGGCCGCGGACGCCGTTGCCCCGCACCCCCCGGCCCCCGGGCAGCCCTGGGGGCCGCCGCCGATCGGCGAGCCGACCCTGGACGCCTGGTCGCTGTCGGCGGAGGCCCTCCAGGCCGAACAGGCCCGCCGGCTGCGCCGCACCACCATGCTGCGCTGGGGCGGCGCCGCCGTGATCGCGGTGCTCACCGCCACCGCCGCGGCCGTCGCGGTCACCACCCCCGACCGGACCAGCCTGCCCGGCCTGCGCACCCCCAACGACGGCCGGTACGCCTTCCCGCAGCTCACCCTGCCGCCGCTGCCCTCCGGCAAGGCCGAGCCCGCCAAGGCGGGCCTGCACCGGCACTTCGCCGACCTGCGGCAGCTGCTGCTGCCCGCCCCGGCCGGCGCCACCGTCGAACAGCCCGCCGTCGCGACGGCCTCGGCCGGCGCCTCGGCGAGCGGCAGCCCGACCGCCGCTCCGAGCCCGACGGCCTCGGGGGCTCCGGCCTCCCCGGGCGCGCCGGGTGACGGCCCGTCCGCCACTGCGGGTGCGACCGCCGCCGCAGCCGTACCGGCCGCGGCCTGGTCGGACTGCAACGACTACGCGGCGACCGACAAGAACGCCCCGAAGATCACCGCGTCGCTCCTGGAGAGCGCCTGCCTGGCCGCCACCAAGCGGGTGTGGACCGGACCCGACGGCACCCGTACCGAGATCTGGCTGCTGCGCTTCGGTTCCAACACCGAGGCCAACCGCTTCTACGAGCGCGCCGGGACCAAGTCGGAGCCCAAGGACGCGGCCCCGCTCAAGCGTTCCGGCCTGGTCTTCCAGTCGATGCCGACGGTCGCCTCGCAGGCCCGCGCGGCCGACGAGAAGGCGGACGGCAGGCCGGTCGCCGAGGCGGCCGACATCGCGGCCGGCGACGTGGTCGCCCGGATCGTCATGACCAACCCCAAGGGCGTCCAGGAGCAGGCGTTCCGGCAGGTGACCGTCCTCCAGGCCGACCTGCTGGCCTGACCGACCTGCCGGCCTGACCTGCCGGCCCGACCGGCAGGCGCCGGCCGGTGCGCGCCGGTGACGGCCGGTGCCGGTCGGCCCCGGCCGGTGCGCGGCCGCAGCCACGCCGACGACCGCACGCGGACGGCCGGGCCCTCGCCCCTTAGGGGCAGGCCCGGCCTTGTCATACCGCAGGACGACCGGGGGCTCAGCATCCCAGCTCATGCCCGGCGCACCGGCCGGCCACTACGTTGGTCGATGTGTCCACTGTCATCAAGACGGACGGCCTCACCAAGAGGTTCCCCCGGGTCACCGCTCTCGATCAGCTCACCGTGGAGGTGCAGCCCGGAGTGGTCGGCCTGGTCGGTTCGAACGGCGCGGGCAAGTCCACACTCATCAAGATCCTGCTCGGGCTCTCCCCGGCCACCTCCGGCACCGGCCAGGTCCTCGGCCTGGACATCGCCACCGAGGGCCCGGCGATCCGCGAACGGGTCGGCTACATGCCGGAGCACGACTGCCTGCCGCCCGACGTGTCGGCGACCGAGTTCGTGGTCCACATGGCCCGGATGGCCGGCCTGCCGGCCGCCGCCGCCCGCGAACGGACCGCCGACACCCTGCGCCACGTCGGCCTCTACGAGGAGCGGTACCGCCCGATGGGCGGCTACTCCACCGGCATGAAGCAGCGCGTGAAGCTGGCCCAGGCGCTGGTCCACGACCCGCAGTTGGTGCTGCTCGACGAGCCGACCAACGGCCTCGACCCGGTCGGCCGCGACGACATGCTGGCCCTGATCCGCCGGGTCCACTCGGACTTCGGCATCTCGGTCCTGGTCACCACCCACCTCCTCGGCGAACTCGAACGCACCTGCGACCACCTGGTGGTGATCGACGGCGGCCGGCTGCTGCGGTCCTCCTCGACCGCCTCGTTCACCGAGGCCACCCAGCTGCTCGCGGTCGAGGTCACCGACCACCCCGACGACCAGTCGCTGGACGCGGACCGCGCGGTCCGCGAACGCCTTACGGCCGCCGGGCTCACCGTCCGGCCGGACGGCTCCCGGATCCTGCTGGTCGAGATGGCCGGCGAGGACACGTACGACACCATCCGCGACACCGTGGCAGGTCTGGGACTCGGGCTGATCCGCCTGGAGCAGCGCCGCCACCGGGTCGCCGAGATCTTCACCGCCGCCGCGCCGGGCACACCGGCCGACCCGGCCGACCCGTCCCCCGCAGCCGACCCGGCCGACCCGCAGACCGTGGAGCCGCACACCGTGCAGCCGCAGGCCGTGGACCCGCAGACCGCAGACCCGCAGGCAGGAGGTGCTCCCGATGTCGTTGCCTCCTGAGCCCAGGACCGCGCCCGACAGCGGCGTCATCCACAACATCGGCTACCGCGGCTACCAGGGCCCGCGGCTGGGCCGCTCGTACGCCACCCGCTCGCTGTTCGTGCAGAGTCTGCGCGGCGCGTACGGGCTCGGCCGCTCCGGCAAGTCCAAGGTGCTGCCGATGCTGATCCTGGGCGGACTGGGCGCCATCGCGCTCATGATCGTCACCGCCACGCTGATCGCGAAGCAGCAGAAGCTGCTGATGGACTACACCGCCTTCCTCTCCACCTTCGGCCTGCTGATCACGATTTTCCTGGCCGCCCAGGCGCCCGTCCTGATGTCCCGGGACCTGCGCCACAACACGGTGCCGCTGTACTTCTCCCGGCCGATCACCCGGGGCGACTACGTCCGTGCCAAGTTCGCCGCGATGACCGCCGCGATGCTGATCCTGATGGTGACGCCGCTGCTGGTGCTCTACCTCGGGGCCGTCCTCGGCAAGCTCCCGTTCGGCACCAACACCGAGCACTTCCTGTACGCCCTCGTCGCGGCGGTGCTCTACGCGGTGCTGTTCGCCGCCATCGCCCTGCTGATCGCCGCCGCCACCCCGCGGCGCGGCTTCGGCGTCGCGGCCATCATGGGCGTGCTGGTGGTCAGCAACATCCTTGCCACCATCGCGTTCGGCATCAACGGCGGCTTCGAGGGCCAGGAGTCCGCCAACTGGGTCGCGCTGCTGTCCCCGCAGATGCTGGTCGAGAGCGTCGTGAACCGGGCCTTCGGCCTCGGCGGCGACGGCGCGGTCATCCACGCTCCGAGCACCTTCGCGGCCGTGGTCTTCGGGGCCGAGATCGTCACCATCGCGGTGCTGTGCTACGTGTCCCTGCTCCGCCGCTACCGGAAGATCTGAGGGGACGCCATGGCTGTCATCACGATCGACAAGGTCTCCCGCTGGTTCGGCAACGTGGTCGCCGTCAACGACATCAGCATGCGGATCGGCCCGGGCGTCACCGGGCTGCTCGGCCCGAACGGCGCCGGAAAGTCGACCCTCATCCATATGATGAGCGGCTTTCTCGGCCCCTCCGCCGGTGAGGTGACCCTGGACGGCGCGCCGATCTGGCGCAACCAGCAGGTCTACCGGCAGATCGGGCTGGTCCCCGAGCGCGAGTCGATGTACGACTACCTGACCGGCTGGGAGTTCGTCCTCGCCAACGCCGAACTGCACGGCCTCACCGACCCGGGCGCGGCCGCCCGCCGGGCCCTCGCCCTGGTCGAGATGGAGTACGCCCAGGACCGCAAGGCCGGCACCTACTCCAAGGGCATGAAGCAGCGCGTCAAGATGGCCTCCGCCCTGGTCCACGACCCGGACGTGCTGCTGCTCGACGAGCCGTTCAACGGCATGGACCCGCGCCAGCGGCTCCAGCTGATGGAACTCCTCCGCCGCTTCGGCGCCGACGGCCGCACCGTGCTCTTCTCCTCGCACATCCTGGAGGAGGTCGAACAGCTCGCCCGCCACATCGAGGTCGTGGTGGCCGGCCGGCACGCGGCCTCCGGCGACTTCCGCAAGATCCGCCGCCTGATGACCGACCGCCCGCACCGCTACCTGGTCCGCTCCAGCGACGACCGCAAGCTGGCCGCCGCCCTGATCGCCGACGGCTCCACCGCCGGCATCGAACTCGACGGCCAGGAGAAGGCGCTGCGCATCCAGGCGGTCAACTTCCAGGGCTTCACCACCCTCCTGCCCAAGGTCGCCCAGCAGGCCGGCATCCGGCTGTACACCGTCTCCCCGGCGGACGAGTCGCTGGAGAGCGTCTTCTCCTACCTCGTCTCCACCTGACCCCCGGCCCGCCGTGGACCGAGGGCTCCACCTGACCCCCGGCCCGCCGTGGACCGAGGGCTCCTCGTGACCCCGGCCCGCAGCGGGCCCACCCCCGGCGGCCTCCCGCTCGTGAGTCCGCCAGAACGCCGCCAGAAGGGCTGGAACCCATCGTGAACCCGACCGTCGCCAGGCTGACCGTGCGCGGCCTGCTCGGCCGCCGCCGCGGCATCCTGCTGCTGGTGGTCCCCGCCGTGCTGCTGGTGATCTCCCTGCTCGCCCGCGGTTCCGGCCAGGACCGGCACGACCTGGCCACCAGCATCCTCGGCCAGCTGTCGCTCGGCACCCTGGTACCGATCCTCGGCCTGGTGGTCGGCACGGGCGTGATCGCGACCGAGATCGACGACGGCTCGATCGTCTACCTGCTCTCCAAGCCGCTGCCCCGCTGGCAGATCATCACCACCAAGCTGGCCGTGGCCATCGCGACCACCTGGGCCTTCGCCGCCCTCCCCACCCTGCTGGCGGGCCTGATCGTCTACGGGCCCGCCGACGGCCTCGCGGTCGGCTACGCCGTCGGCGCACTCGTCTCCGGGGCCGTCTACAGCGCGCTCTTCCTGCTGCTCGGCGTGGCCACCCGGCACGCCGTGGTGGCCGGACTCGCGTACGCGCTGGTCTGGGAGAGCCTGGTCGGCAACTACGTCGACGGCGCCCGCACGCTGAGCGTCCAGCAGTGGGGCCTCTCGGTGGCCCGGTCGGTCGCCTCGGACGGCATGATCAACTCGGACGTCGCACTCGGCACCGCGGTGCCCCTGCTCATCGGCGTGGCCGTCGCCGCCACCGTGGCAGCCTCGGTCAAACTGGCCGGCCTCACCCTCGTCTCGGAGGAGTGACCCCCGCCCGGCCGCCGCGCACCCGCGCGCGGCGGCCGGTGCGGCCAACCGGACCCCGGCGGACCGGCCCCGGGCCGGCCGGTCAGACCGTACGGTTGCGGCCCGCGCCCCAGCCCGCCACCGCCGCGCCCCCGGCCAGCACCAGCATCAGGACCAGCGGCACCGTCCAGCCCCCCGTCACCTGGTGCAGCGCACCCGCACCGACCGGGCCGGACGCCGCCACCAGGTACCCCACCGCCTGGCTCATCCCGCCCAGCCGGGCGGCACCCGCCGGGGTACCGGTCCGCAGCACGATGAACGCCAGCGCCAGGCCGAACGAACCGCCCTGCGCCACACCCAGCACCGCCGCCGCGGCCCACGCCCCGGACACCGGGGTCAGCAGCAGCAACGCGATACCGGCCGCGTTCAGCCCGGCCATCGCCACCGCCAGCACCCGCTGACGGGTCATCCGGCCCGCCAGCAGCGGCACCAGGAACGCCCCCGCCACCTGCAGCAAGTTGCTGAACGCGAAGACCAGCCCCGCCTCGCCGCGGTCCATCCCATGGTCGGCCAGGATCGTCGGCAGCCACGCCACCAGGATGTAGACCAGCAGCGACGAGATACCCATGAAGGCGCTGATCTGCCAGGCCAGCGCGGACCGCCAGACACTCCCGGTCCCGGCGGCCGACCGACCAGCCCCCTGAGCCGCTGCCTGAGCCGTCGCCGGAGCCGCCGGAGCGGCCGGCCGTACGGCGCCCGCAGCCTGGCGGGACCGCAGCAGCTGCGGCAGCCAGGCCAGCGCCGCCACCACCGCCAGCAGCGACCACGCGCCGAGCGAGGCCTGCCACCCGCCGCCCAGCGCCTTCTCCAGCGGCACCGACGAGGCGGCCGCCAGCGTGGCGCCGACCAGCGTCGCCGTCGAGTACAGCCCGGTCGCCGCGGCCGCCCGGTCCGGGAACTCCCGCTTCACCAGGCCCGGCATCGAGACGTTCAGCACCGCGATCGCCACCCCGATCACCACGCACCCGAGGTACAGCGCGACCGCCGACGGCATCACCCGCACCAGCACCCCCGCACCCAGCGTGAGCACCGCGCCCAGCACCACCCGCTCGGTACCGAACCGCCGGGTCAGCCGGGGAGTCAGCGGTGCGCCGACCCCCTGGAACAGCGCCGGCACCGTCGTGATCAGACCGCTCGCCGTCGCCGACAGGTGGAAGGTCTGCTGGATCTCCGCGAGCACCGGAGCGACCGCCGCCAGACAGGCCCGCATGTTCAACGCGACCAGCACGATGCCGGTCAGGAACAGCGCGGGGTGCGCAAGCGTGGTGCGAGTACGGAGGGAAGCGGTGGCAACCGGCTGCTGGGTGCGGGTGACCGACATCAGGTGGTGCTCTCTCTGGAACGGGCGGATCAGTGGCGGGCGGAGCGCGCCGACGGCGGTGGTGGCACCGGGCCGGGCGACATGCAGGGCGAAGGCGCGGTGGGCGGGCAACCCGGCGGCAGGAGTCCGGAGCAGGAGTCCGGGGCAGGAGTCCGGGGGCCGTGACGGCCTCCGTCCGGACGGTCGCGCGCCGGGCCGGCCGGGCAGGTGCCGCGCCCCTACTTCCGGGCGGCGATGGCGGCGAGCAGCTGCTCCACGGCGGCCGTCGGCTCCGCGAGCAGCTCACGACAGGCCGTCTCGGCGCGGTCGGGATCGCCGCTCTCGATGGCGTCGACCAGCGCCGCGTGCGTCGCGATCACCACCTCGGGCATCTCGTGGTCCCCGAACGCCGCCCGCATCGACTCCCGCACCGAGGCGCCGAAGTACCGGTAGACCTCGCCCAGCGCAGGGTTGTGCGCGGCGTCGACCACGGCGGTGTGGAACTCCAGGTCGTGCTCGACGGTCGCCTCGCGGCCGGTCCGCTCGGGATGCGCCGCGAGCACCTCGGCCTCCCGGGCCAGCGCGGCCCGCATCCGGGCGATGTCCTCGGGCGTGTGGCGGACGGCGGCCAGCCGGGCCGCCTCGGCCTCGAGCGCGGCCCGGACCTCCAGCACGTCCCGCACACCGGACCGCTGCACGCCGCGCAGGACGGCCGCCGGGTCACTGGTGCTGCGCACGAACGTGCCCTCACCCTGCCGGGAGACCAGCATCCCGGCGTGGACCAGCACCCGGATCGCCTCCCGCACGGTGTTGCGGCCGACCTGCAGACGCTCGGCCAACTCGTGCTCGCTGGGGATCTTCGTACCGACTGGCCAGGTGCCCGCGCTCAGCTGCTCCCGCAGCTGCTCGATCGCCGCGTCCACCAGGGAACGGCGTCCGGCAGCCTGCAGGCCGTCATGGGAACCGGTCATGGGACGCGTCCTTCCTGGTCGGGCTGGGCTGGTCGGGCGGGCTGGGCGGGCCGAGCCGGCCCGTGGGCTCGGCGGGGCTTCGGCGGGGCTTCGGCGGGGCTTCGGCGGTCATCCTACAAGTGCTTGCCCGGTCATCCTACAACTGGCTGGGCGTGTCGCCGTTCGCGCCGTCCGTCCGGGCGCGCCGCCGTTCTCGCAGGCTGGTCGGCCGGCCAGCCGTTCGGGCGCGCCGCCGCCGGCACCGGCCGTCAAGGCTCGCCGGACCCTCGCCCGTCCGGGGCGCCGGCCCGCTGCGGGCCCCGCGCCGACCAGGCGGGACCCGGTGCCGGGGGCACCGGACCCCGGGACCGAACGTAGAGTCCTCACCGGCACGTTGAACGGAGTGAGGCGGGCCACGGGAACCGCCCCGGCGCGGGCTGCGTTTCTCCGATCACCCGTGTACCGATTTTCCGCCCCTCACTGGAGTCAGGCCTCATGGTGTTCAAGAAGCTGCTGGGTGCGCTCGGCGTCGGCGGCCCCACCGTCGACACCGTCCTGTCCACGCCGGTCGTCCAGCCCGGCGGCCGGATCCAGGGCCAGGTCAACCTGGTCGGGGGGACACAGGACGCCGAGATCACCGGGATCACCCTGACCCTGGTCGCCCGGGTCGAGATCGAGCACGACGAGGGCGAGAGCACGGGACTGTCCGCGTTCGCCCGGTACGGCGTCAGCGCACCGTTCCGGCTGGCCCCGGGCGAGCAGCGGTCGATCCCGTTCAGCGTCCCGGTGCCCCACGAGACCCCGCTGACCAGCTTCGTCGGCTGGCAGCTGCCCGGGATGGCGGTCGGCGTACGGACCGAGGTCGAGATCAGCGGCGCGCGCGACAAGGGCGACGCGGACCCGCTGGGCGTCGCTCCGCTGCCCCTGCAGCAGCGCGTCCTGGACGTCTTCACCGCGCTCGGCTTCCGGCTTCGCAGCGCCGACCTGGAGGCCGGACACATCCGCGGTACCGCCCAGCGGCTGCCGTTCTACCAGGAGATCGAGTTCGCGGCGGCACCGCAGTACGCGCACCTGTGCCACGCCGTGGAGCTGACCTTCGTCACCGACGAGTCCGGCACCGAGGTGGTGCTGGAGTTCGACAAGCGCGGCGGCGACGTGATCCACCAGCACCGCCTGGAGCACTCCGCGGCCGACCAGGACCTCACCCCGGTCGTCGACGGCTGGCTCCAGCAGGTGGCCAAGGGCTACGGCCACGGACACGGCGGCCACGGTGATCATGGTCACAGCAGCCACAGCAGCCACAGCAGCCACGGCGGTCACGGGGGAGCGGGTGCGGCGGCGGTCGGCGCCGCGGCCGGGCTGGTCGGCGGCTTCGTCCTCGGCGAGGCGATGGAGGAAGTCTTCGAGGACTTCTTCGAGGGCTGACCGCCCGCGAGGGGCCCGGGACTCAGGCCGAAACGGTCAGCCGAGGCCCGGCCCGTGACTCCGCAATGATGCCTTTATATGCTCCGCAGAAGTTCTACGCGTCGGTACTGCACTCGGTGCGTTGCTGAGGCTCCGTGTTGCTGCCGTCGGTGAAGGGTGTACGCATGGCAGGCCAGAGGGCGGGGGCGTCCGGCCAGGACGCCGACTGGTGGCGCGACGACGCCCCGGACCAGGGTGGCGGCGGCTACCGCCATGATGCCCCGCACCGTGACGACGCCCCGTCCGCGGGCGGCGCGTCGGTGGTCGGCCAGCGACGGCGCAGACCGGATCAGGCCCCGGCCGAGGCCGCCCGGACGGGCGGCCGCGCCGAGGCCCGCCGCGCCCAGCAGGGCCGCGGCGGCAACGGTGGTTCCGGCCACGGCGGACCGGGTGGGTCCGGCGGGCCCGCGGGCCAGGCCGGTGGCGGCCGTGCGGCAGCCCGTGCCCGCAAGAAGCCGCGCAACAAAAAGAAGATCATTATCTGGACGGCGGTCGGCGCCATCAGCCTGGTCGCCGCCGCCGGTGGAGCCGTCTACCTCAAGCTCAACGGCAACATCCAGTTCTTCAGCAACGACGCCCTCAGCTCCGACCGCCCGGCCGCCGCCGCCCCCGACGCCCAGGGCCGGACCCCGATCAACGTCCTGCTGATCGGCTCCGACTCCCGGGACGGCGCCAACCGCGACCTCGGCGGCGGAGAGGACGGCGGTGCCCGCTCGGACACCACGATGCTGCTGCACGTCTACGCCGACCACAAGCACGCCGTCGGCGTCTCCTTCCCCCGCGACGCACTGGTCGACATCCCGCCCTGCAAGCTGCCCAACGGCAAGTGGACCAAGCAGCAGAGCGGCGTCATGTTCAACAGCGCCTTCTCGGTCGGCAACACCGACCAGGGGAACCCCGCCTGCACCCAGAACACAGTCGAGAAGCTCACCGGCATCCGGGTCGACCACACCATCGTGATCAACTTCTCCGGGTTCGCCGCGATGACCAGCGCCGTCGGCGGCGTCAACGTCTGCCTGCCGAACGCGATCTACGAGGGCGACCTCAACCCCAACCTCGGCCACAAGGGCAAGCAGCTCTACCCCAAGGGCGAGCAGAAGGTCGAAGGCCAGGCCGCCCTCGACTACGTCCGGCTGCGCCACGGCATCGGCGACGGCTCCGACATCGGCCGGATGAAGCGTCAGCAGGCCTTCATGTCCTCGCTGATCAAGCAGGTCAAGGGCGCCGGTATGGACCCGACCACCCTGCTGCCGCTCGCCGACGCGGCCACCAAGTCGCTGCTGGTGGACGAGGGGCTCAACAGCGCGGCCAAGCTGATGAGCTTCGCGCTGACGATGAAGGACATCGACCTACACAACATCAAGTTCCTGACGACGCCCTGGAAGTTCGACAAGGAGCGGGTCGCCCTGGTCTACCCGGACGTCAACCAGCTCTGGGCCGCGCTCAAGGCCGACCGGACCCTGGACGGCCAGGACGCCAGCGGCGGCACCGCGGCCCCGGCGGACAGCTCCCCGGCGGCCCCCACCCCCGCCGCCGACCCGGGCACGGCCGCACCCGCCACCGTCAAGGGCACCGGCATCAAGGTCGGTGTGTACAACGGCACCACCACCCCGGGCCTCACCACCAAGGCGTCGGCCACCCTCAAGACCTCCAAGTTCACCGTCACCGGCACCGGCAACGCGGCCCAGCAGAACCACGACACCACCGTGGTCCAGTACGGCCCCGGCGAGAAGGCCAACGCCCAGACGGTCGCCTCCCTCTTCCCCGGCGCGACCCTGGAGGCGAGCAGCAAGTCCGGCATCAGCCTGGTGCTCGGCAAGGACTACGCCTCGGCCAACGGCGGCGCCGCCGGAGCGGGCACCCCCGCCGCACCCGGTCCGCTGCCCAGCTCGGTCGCCCAGGACGCACGTTCCGCGGACGACGACCCCTGCTCCAACGTCTCGTTCGGCTGACCCTGGCCGCTCCCCGGCGGCCCGGCACCGGTGGCCGGTCACCGGCGGGCCGGCCACCGGCCCTGACGTGAACGGCGACGGGCCTCGCACTCACCGAGTGCGAGGCCCGTCCTGGTCCGCGCGCCCCGCGCGCGGACCGGAGGCGGCTCAGCCGAGCCCGAACACCCGCTCCAGGACGACGGCCACGCCGTCCTCGTCGTTACCCGCCGTCACCTCGTCGGCGATCGCGCGCAGTTGCTCGTGCGCGCCGGCCATGGCCACGCCGTACCCCGCCCAGTTGAGCATCGGGATGTCGTTGGGCATGTCACCGAACGCGATGGTCTGTGCGGCCTTCGCACCCAGCCGATGGGCGGCCAGCGCCAGCCCGGTGGCCTTGGTCAGGCCGAGCGGCAGGATCTCGACGATCCCGGGCCCCGCCATGGTCACCCCGACCAGCGCACCGGCCACCCGGTGGGCCGCCTCCGCGAGGGCGTCGTCACCGAGCTCCGGGTGCTGGATGTACAGCTTGCTGATCGGAGCGGTGAACAGCTGATCGGCCGCCACCCGGGCGACCGGCAGGTCCGAACCGATCTTCAACTGGAAGCCCGGACCGGCCAGCACCTCGCCGTCCAGCCCGTCCTGGTTGGCGGCCACCGCGAGCGGACCGGTCTCCGCCTCGATCTTCGCCAGCGCCAGGGCCGCCAGCTGCCGGTCCAGGGTGAGCGAGGTCAGCAGCTTGTGCGCCCCCGCGTCGTACACCTGCGCGCCCTGGCCGCAGACCGCCAGACCTGTGTAGCCGATCTCGTCGAAGACCGGCCTCGCCCACCCCGCCGACCGGCCGGTGACGATGATGTGCCGGGCGCCGGCGGCCGTGACGGCCGCCAGCGCCGCGAGGTTGCGCGCGGAGACCGACTCGGCGCTGTTCAGCAGGGTGCCGTCCAGGTCGGTGGCGACCAGCCGGTACGGCAGGTCACCACCGGGACCGTCGGACGAGGGCGCCGCCGGGGCCTGCGCCGCGGAGCGTCCGGAAGAGGAGTCGGGGCGGTGGCCGGTCGTGCTCATCTTCCGTACGTCTCCAGGGAGTTGCCGTGCAGGAGGTGCCGTGCCGCAGCGGCGGGTGCGGCTGCGGCGGGCAGGTGCTGCTACTTGACGGGCTCGATCACGGTGCGCCCGCCGAGGAACGGACGCAGCGCCTCGGGGAGGACCACCGAACCGTCGGCCTGCTGGTGGTTCTCCAGCAGCGCCACGATCACCCGCGGCACGGCGACCAGGGTGCCGTTCAGGGTGGCCAGCGGGCGGACCTTGCCCTCCTCGCGCATCCGGATCGACAGGCGCCGGGCCTGGTACTCGGTGGTGTTGGAGGTCGAGGTGACCTCGCGGTACTTGCCCTGGGTCGGGATCCACGCCTCGATGTCGAACTTCCGCGCGGCCGAGGCCCCGAGGTCGCCGGAGGCGACGTCGATCACCCGGTAGGGCAGCTCCAGCGCGTTGAGGAAGTCCTTCTCCCACTGGAGCAGGCGGCGGTGCTCGGCCTCGGCGTCCTCGGGCGTGGTGAAGACGAACATCTCCACCTTCTCGAACTGGTGCACCCGGATGATGCCGCGGGTGTCCTTGCCGTACGTCCCGGCCTCGCGGCGGAAGCAGGAGGAGAAGCCCGCGTAGCGCAGCGGCAGCTTCTCCGCGTCCAGGATCTCGTCCATGTGGTACGCCGCCAGCGGGACCTCGCTGGTGCCGACCAGGTAACGGTCGTCCTCGGCGAGGTGGTACACGTTCTCCGCGGCCTGGCCGAGGAAGCCGGTACCGTCCATGGCCGCCGGGCGGACCAGCGCCGGGGTGATCATCGGGGTGAAGCCCGCGGCGTCGGCCTGTGCCATCGCCATGTTGACCAGGGCGAGCTCCAGCAGCGCGCCGACACCGGTCAGGTAGTAGGACCGGGCACCGGCGACCTTGGCGCCGCGCTCGGTGTCGATCGCGCCCAGGATCTGGCCCAGCTCGACGTGGTCCTTGGGCTCGAAGCCCTCGGCCGCGAAGTCGCGCGGGGTACCGATCTCCTCCAGGGTGACGAAGTCCTCCTCGCCACCCACCGGCGCGGCCGGGTCGATCAGGTTGGCGAGCGAGCGGAGCAGGCGCTCGGCCTCCTCCTTCGCCGCGGCCTGCTCGGCGTCGGCGGCCTTGACCTCCTCCGCCAGCGCCTTGGTCCGCTGGAGCAGGGCGGTCTTCTCGTCGCCCTGGGCCTTGGGGACCTGCTTGCCCAGCGTCTTCTGCTCGTTGCGCAGCTCGTCGAAGCGACTGCCCGAGGACCGACGCCGTTCATCGGCGGAGAGGAGGGCGTCGACGAGCTCGACGTCCTCGCCACGGGCGCGCTGCGAGGCGCGCACTCGGTCAGGGTCCTCACGGAGCAGGCGAAGGTCAATCACGGGAGTCAGCCTACCGGTGAGAGGCTCCCGAGAAGTAAATGGTTTCGGCTCCCGCCGCCCGGCGCCGCGGCTGCTGTCCCGGCCTCCTGCCTCCCGCTGTGCCCGGGTGGCGGGCAGCGGAGGGTGGGGGCCCCGGCTACGCGTCGCCCCGAGGCGCGGCGTGTGTCATCCTGCGCCGAGCCGATCGCCGGCCCGGTGCGGCCGCGGGTCCGCGGTGGAGTCCCGCCCTGGGGATAACTCGCCCGAACCTGTGGATAACTGCTGTGGGGAACCGGCTGCCGGGCCGTTTTCCACAGGCCGGCCGCGCAGCCTGTGGATTGTGAAGAAGATCCAGCACGGGAGCCGTCGAACCAGGGAATTGAGGTTCTAAACCTCGATGAGCCTTCTGGACCGAGGTAATTCGCTCGCTCGGACGGGTGACATATCGGCTGAAGGGTGACTCTGGTCCGATTAGTCACCCCTGTGTCGCTAGCTGATGATCTGAACGGGTGTGACTGTGGCTATGCCGTTTTGTCGACTCATCCCCAGGCCTGTGGATAACTTTCCGTCCACACCTCCTGTGGATGGAACCCGGCGCCTGTGGATGACGGAGCCCGCCCGTCCGGCCGCGGCGTCCCGAGCGGTCCGGCGTTCACGAAGGGCCACTGCACCACGCAGGTGAACTTACCTGCGTGTCGAAAAAAGACGGATCTGAACAGAAAGCGACGTATTCATGTCGCATGAAGACAACTCGTCGCGGCCGCCAAGCCCTCGCTCTCGACCTCGCCTCTTGCCCTCGCGCCCGCCCGGCCCTCGCCCAGGCAGGGCCGGGCCGGGCTCGGCGTCGGGCCCAGCGCGGCGTCAGCCGGTGACGCCCGCGGCTCAGACCTCGCCGCGACCGTCCAGGCAGCGGGACAGCCAGTCGGCCGCCGCCGCGAACTCGGCGTCCGAGGTGCCGGGCCGGGCCTCCTTCGGGGTGCCCTTGTCCGCCCGCGGGTACGAGCCGAGGAACCGCACCTGCGGGCAGATCCGCTTCAGTCCCATCAGCGCCTCGCTCACCCGGCGCTCGCTGAGGTGCCCCTCGCAGTCGATCAGGAAGCAGTAGCTGCCCATGCCCTCACCGGTCGGGCGGGACTCGATCCGCATCAGGTTGATGCCGCGCACGGCGAACTCCTGCAGCAGTTCCAGCAGCGCACCCGGGTGGTCGTCCGGCAGCCAGACCACCATCGACGTCTTGTCGGCGCCGGTCGGCGAGGAGACCCGCCCGGGCCGGCCGACCAGCACGAACCGGGTGGTGGCGTTGGCGGCGTCGTGGATCTCGTTGACCAGGACGTCGAGGCCGTACAGCGGCGCCGCGAACTCACCCGCGAACGCGCCGTCGAACCGGCCCTCCTGGACCAGCCGCGCACCGTCCGCGTTCGAGGCGGCCGACTCCCACTGGGCGTCCGGCAGGTTGGCCGCCATCCAGCGGCGGACCTGCGGCTGGGCCACCGGGTGACTGGTGACCGTCTTGACGTCCGACAGCTCGGTGCCAGGCCGGACCAGCAGGGCGAACGAGATCGGCAGCAGCACCTCGCGGTAGATCATCAGCGGTGTGCCCGAGGCCAGCTCGTCACTGGTCGCGGTCACCGCTCCCTCGACCGAGTTCTCCACCGGGACGAACGCGCCGGCCGCCTCTCCGGCCCGGACGGCGTCGAGGGCGGCAGGCACCGAGGCGAGCGGTACCAGCTCGCGGGTGCCGGCCTCCGGCAGGGTGCGCAGCGCCGCCTCGGTGAAGGTGCCCGCGGGCCCGAGATAGGTGTAGCGGGTCGCGGACATTGCTGCCTCCGTGCGCGCGGGTGGTGCGGAGCGGGTGGTGCGGTGCTTTGGTGCTTTGGTGCTTTGGTGCTTTGGTGCTTTGGTGCTTTGGTGCTTTGGCGCTTTGGTGCTGTGGGGCTGTGCGGGGCGGTGGTGGGGCGGAGAGGTGCTCGACTTGCCACCTTAGTCACTCGGGTGGGCCGACACGGCGGCGTTCCGCACAGTGGGAAGCCCCCGCCGGAGGCCGTACCGGGACGCCGCCGTGGCAGCCGGTCGGCCCTGCCATCAGCCTTTCGATCAGCCCTCCAGCAGGAACTGCCCGACGTACTCCCCCTCGGAGGCCCCTGGTGGCACCGCGAACAGGGCGCTCGCCTCGTGCCGCAGGAAGCGGGACAGCCCGTCGCCCTTGGCCAGCTTCCGCTGGACGGGGACGAACCCGCGGGCCGGGTCGGACTGGAAGGCGATGAACAGCAGCCCGGCGTCCAGCGAGCCGTCCGGCAGCAGCCCGTCGTGGTACGAGAAGCCCCGGCGCAGCATGGCGGCCCCGCCGTTGGACGCCGGGGCGGCGACCCGGATGTGCGCATCGGGGGCGATGGCGAACGAGCCGTCCGGGTCGGTGGCGTCCAGTGCGACCGGTGTGGACTCGCTGCCCCCGGACAGCGGGGCGCCGTCCGACTTGCGGCGGCCGATCACCCGCTCCTGGCGGTCCACCGGCAGGTTCTCCCAGTTGTCCAGCAGCATGCGGATGCGGCGGACCACGGCGTACGAGCCGCCGGCCGGCCAGTCGGGGCCGGTGGTGAAGACCCGGGCTGCGAAGTCGGGGTCGGACGGCTTGGGGTTGGTGGTCCCGTCGACCTGGCCCATCAGGTTGCGGCCGGTCATCGGGTGCGCGGTCGCGCCGGGGGTGCGGTGGAAGCCGGACATCTGCCAGCGCAGCGTGGCGAGTCCGACGGCCTGCTGCTGGAGGACGCGCAGCGCGTGGAAGGCCACCAACGCGTCGTCGGCGCCGATCTGCAGCCACAGATCCCCGTCACCGCGCGAGCGGTCGAGGGCGTCGCCGGGGAACTCGGGCAGCGGTGCCAGCGCGGCCGGCCGCCGCTCGGCGAGGCCGACCCGGTCGAACAGCGAGGCGCCGAACCCGAAGGTGACGGTGAGCGCGCACGGACCGGCGTCCGACGCGATCTGGTTCTCGTGCTCCCCGGCCGGCTCTCCCGCGGCCAGCAGCGCGGCGGTCGCGGACCACTTCTGCATCAGGCTGCGCAGCCCGTCCCGGCCCGCATTGCCGACCAGGTCGAACGCGGCGAGCTGGACCCGGGCCTGCTGGGGTTGGAGGATGCCGGCCTGGTGTTGGCCGTGGAACGGAACTGCCACCGCGCCCAGCGCCGGAGCGGCCGACGTATCCGCTGCGGCTCCCTGGGAGTGGCGCGTCGTCAGTTGGCGTGCGGCGAAAGCCCCGCCGGCCGCACCGGCCGCGAGGCCCGCCCCTGCTCCACCGATCAGCGCGCGGCGGGTGAGGGGCCGGGGCCGGGGCTGGGGCCGGGCACCGGGCACGGTGGCGTCCCCTGCGGTGGTCTCACGCTCGGTCTTCTCTTCCACTTCTCACCAACTCGCAAGCTTTCACGCATACGTGACTATTCATCGAAAGGTGAATGCTGCCGACATCGCCAGCGTTCACCAGATCGGCAGCGTCCCCGAGCGGGGGAGTGTTCACGATGACGTGAACACTCCCCCGACCGCGAACGCTCGCCCGGCCGTCAACACTTCGCGGGCCGGTCAACGCTCACGGGACCATCAACGCTCACCCGCGCGCGAATGCTCACCCGCTCGCGAACGTTCACGCTCGCGCACCTGCACGCGAACGCCCGTACGACCGGGCGGGCCGCGCCCGGAACGCCGGACACCGTGCAGCTATCCGATCTTGAGCTGCTGGACCGAGGTCACCTGATCGATGTCCGAGGACCGCACGGTCACCGAGACGACCCAGTTCCCGGCCAGCGGCAGCTGCGCGGTGCCGGACCATCGGCCCGTGCCCTCGGCCTTCAACGTCACCGGGAGCGGTCCGAGGTCCCGGTCCGGCAAGGTGAAGGCCAGCTCCAGTTCCGGCACTGCGACCGGGTTGCCCGCACTGTCGTCCAGCTTGAGCTGCACGGCATTGCTGCCGGTGGCGGCCGGGTTGATGCTGACCGTCGCCATGCCCTTCGCGTTGCCGGTCCGCCCGCCGGTGTCGTACGGCAGCTTGAGCTCGACCGTGCGCCCGGGAACGGTGCTCGCCCCGGTCCCCGCGGCCGGTCCCGTGCCCGGCGTCGCACTCTGGGTCTGCCCGGTCGAGGCTACGGCCGAAGCCACCCGTCCGGGCGGCGAGTTGGTCAGCATCGTGGTGACCACCAGCACGGCCACCGCGACCACCGACTCCACCAGTACCGAGCGCCGCAGTCCGGCCCGGGCCGGGGCGCCGTCCTTCGACCGCTGACTGCTCGCCGCAGCCCGGGCCGCACGCTGCCGCGCGAGCTGGGCCCGCCGCACCGGGTCACCGTCATCCTCACCGCCTGCGCCGCCGCCCGTGCGGGCCTTGCCGCCCGTGCCGGCCTTGTCGGCCCCGGTCCCGGCCCCGGTCCCGGTCCCGGCCCGGGCCTTGCCCTCAGCCCCGGACGCGGATGCCGTAGCTCCCGTACCAGCCCCCGCCCCAGCGCCGGCCCCAGCGCCGGACGACACCTCCGCGGCACCCTCGACAGCGCCATCTGCCTCCACCGCACCGTTCACCGCGTCGCGTACTGCACCGCGCACCGAGCCGATCACCGCGCCGGACTCGGCCGCGGCCTCCGGTGTCGCCCGGAGCCGGGCGATCCACGAGCGGGAGATCCAGGCCACCCCGACCATGGCGGCGACACAGCCGACCTTGATCAGCAGCAGCCGCCCGTACTCGGTGTCGACCAGAGCGGACCAACTGCCGAGCCCGCGCCACGACTGGTAGACGCCGGTGAGCGAGAGGACCGTGACGCAGACGAACGCCACCTTGGAGAACATCTCGACAGCGGCGAGGCCGATCCCCTGCCGCAGTCCGACCAGCAGGGTGGCCAGGCCGCCGAGCCAGCAGGCCATCGCGAGCAGGTGCACGGCGGCCATGGGCAGCGCGAGCCAGACCTGGATGCCGACCGAGGAGTGGTCCGCGCCGACCCAGGTGGCCGACAGGGCGACGGCCAGGACCAGTCCGGCGATCCCGAGTCCGAGCCGGGCATCACGCTCGGGCCGCGCCGCCGCCAGCCGCTCCAACCGCTGCAGCTCCGCTTCCTCCGCATCGGCATCCGGCTCGCCGCGGCCGCCTGTACGGCCCGCGCCGCCAGCGCCGTCCCGGCCGTCCCCGCCGCCCATGGCCGCCGATCCGGCTGCCTCGGCTGCCTCGACTGTGCCGGCTGCCGCGGCCGGTTGCCCCAACTGCCCGACCAGCAGCGACAGGAACACCCCGCCCGCCGCCAGCAGCAGCAGCCGGGCGGCCAGCGCGGTGCCGATCCGCTCGTCCAGGGTGCTGCGCACCAGCGAGAGGTCGAACGCCTGGGAGAGCCCGGTCCCGCGCTCGTACGGGCCGCGCACCAGCAGGACGGCGACGGTGGCGACGAGCAGCGCGATCCAGCCGGTCATCAGCAGCCGCTGCACCTGCCGGACGGCCGCACCGCGCGGCCAGCACAGCAACACGAACGCGGCGGTGCCGGCCAGCAGTGCGAAGGCCGCGTAGGCCACGGTCCTGGCGGTGCCGTAGGCGGCGGCGACCAGGTTGTCGGCCTTGGCCCCCTGGACGGCGGAGGCGGACACCGAGGTGTCCGAGGGCGCGCCGATCGAGAACGTGAAGGCACCGCCGACCGGGTGCGAGTCCTCCGACACCGCTCGCCAGGCGACGGTGTAGGTGCCGTTGGCCAGGCCGGACTTGAGGCCGACCCGGGCGGTGTCGGCCTTGCCGTCCACGTGTGCGGGGTCACCGGCGTCCACGGCCTGCCCGGACGGGTCGAGGACCCGGACCGAGTCGGGGGAGAGCGAGACACCTTCGCTGAACGTGAGGGTCACGTCGGCGGGAGCGGTCGGTACGACGGAGTTCTGCGCGGGGTTGGTGGACACCAGCGTGGCATGTGCCGACGCCGTCCCGGCCCCGCCGACCAGCAGCACCACGAGCGCGCCGAGGACGGCCACCAGCGCCCGCAGCGCGGACCGGCGCCCCCGCAGCACGGGGGCCCGCCCGGCCGTCCCCGTCCCTGTACGCGCCCCTGGGCCCACGCCCACGTCCGGTCCTGCGCCCGGTTCCAGCCCCAGACCCTCAGCCACACCCATCACCGTCCTCGTTCCGGCAGCCGTACGCGTTTCCGCGGGCCGCAGCAGTATCGGCAGCATCCGTCAGTTCCCAGGGCGGTAGGTCAGCGGCTTGACCGGCACCTTGACGGAGATTGTGCCGCTCTTGGCGAAGGTGAGGTCCAGTTCGAGCTCGTCGCCGACCGCGGGCGGCCGCTGCCAGCCCATGATCATCAGGTGGTTCCCGCCGCGGGCCAGCTCCAGGGAGCCGTGGGCCGGGACCGGGAGGCTGCCGACCTCCTCCATGGTGGAGTCGGAGGACCGGTGCATGGTGACGGAGGACGCGGCGGGGCTGGACACCCGGACCAGTTGGTCCGTGCCCTCGCCCTCGTTGCGGATCGTCAGGTACCCGGCACCCATCCCGCCCGACAGTGCGGGCAGCGGGATGTACGGGTCCGACACCACCAGCTTCGACGCCCCGGCCCCCGCCGCAGCCCCCGAAGCGGCCCCCGCTGCCGCGGCAGTCCCGGCGGCGCCCGTCCCGTCGGCACCCCCCGCGCCGCCGCCCGCGTCCCCGGAGCCGCAGGCGACGAGTATCGCCCCGGCGGTCAGCACGGCCGCGAGGCCCGCGCCGAGGAGGGCGTTGCGGCGGAAGACGGTGCTGGCGGTACTGGCAGTTCGGGCAGTGCTGGCGGTGCTGGCGGTACTCACGCGGCGACGCCCTTGGCCAGCAGCGCGAGGTCGTGCGCGTACGTGTCGAGCGGCGTGTTGCTCATGTAGAGCAGGTGGGCCTTGTCGTCACCGGGGAGGAAGGCCAGGACCTGGGCGCCGTGCGAGGAGGTGACCGAACCGTCGGCGTTGACGATCGGGTCCTCGACCAGCACCCCGAGCGACTTGGCGGCGGCCTTGACCTTCTCCAGGTCGCCGGTCAGGCCGATGAAGTCCTTGCCCATCGAGTCCAGCCAGGTGCGCAGGACCTGGGGGGTGTCCCGGGTGGGGTCGGTGGAGACGAAGACCACGTTGATCTTCTTACGGTCCTCGGCGGAGAGCTTCGACATCGCCACGCCGATGTCGCCCATGGTGGTCGGGCAGACGTCGGGGCAGCTGGTGTAGCCGAAGAAGAGCAGGGTGGCCTGGCCGGCGGTCCGGGTGCGCAGGTCGAAGGGCTGGCCGGAGGTGTCGTTGAGGGTGAGGTCGGGCTTGTCGAAGTTCCGCTTCAGCACGCTGCCCTGGTAGGGGGAGTTGCTGCTCTCCTTGTTGATCTTCACGGTGCCGTCGCCGCCGGCGTTCCCCGACGCGGAGGAACCGCAGCCGGAGAGCGCGAGCGCGCCCACCAGCGCGAGTGCGGCAACACCCACCAGCCGGGGCCGCGCCACCGGCCGGGGCCGCGCCGCCGAGCGGGCGCCGGCCGTCGGGCTCGACAGCGGACGGGAGTTCGCGTTGGACGTCGTACGTGCCATGGGAGAGATCCGTTCGTGCGCGGGGGTCGGCGGCGGGGGTCAGGAGGCGGTGCTGCCGGTGTTGCCGGTGCTGTCGCCGCTCTTGCGACGCAGACCGGCCACGCCCAGCGCGGAACCGATCACACCGACGACGATGCCGACCACGCCGAGGGTCCGGGCGGTCGAGTCGTCGGACTTGGCGGCCGCCTGGGTGGTGGCCTGGCCGCCGGCGGCGTCGCCGCCGTGGTGGTCACCGGCGGCGGGGGAGGCGCTGGTGCCCGCGGCGGGCTTGGCCGGCGCGGGGGTGAGGGTCAGCACGGGGGCGGGCTTGGCCGGCTCGGGCTGGCCGTCCTTGGCCTCCTCGATCCAGCGGACCACGTCGCCGTTGTCGTAGGTCTGGAGGGCCTTGAAGGTCAGCTTGTCGGTGTCGGAGGGCAGCGCGCCGAGCGACACCCGGAAGTCCATGAACTGGCCGGGGCCGAGCTTGGTGCCGTCGTTGGCGGTCCAGGTGATCTTCGAGACGGCCTCGGTGATGTCCTGGCCGTGCGACTTGAGCGGCTTGTCGAGCTTGCTCTTCTCCATCGTGGCGGTCCAGCCCGGGACGGGCTCGGTCCGCACGGAGGCCATCGGGTGGTCCATCGGGAGGCTGACCTCCAGCTTCACCGTGGCGGCGCTGTCGTTCTCGTTCGGCACCCGGAAGGCGACGGCGGAGTAGCCGCCCTGCTGGGCGTTGCCCGGCTGCACGGTCACGTGCGCGAACGCGGGGGACGCCATGGCGACGACGGCGGCGGCCGCGACGGCGGCGATCCCGGCGATTCGGCGGGCAGGAAGGGAACGCATCTGGTTGCTCCATGGGGGAGACGGGCACGTGTACGGGCCGCATCCGGCGGCACACGTGGCACTGGGGCTCTGAGGCAGGGACTGGGGCCGCCGTCGCACCACCGGAGACGGGGGCGACGGGTACGGCCACCTGATGCGCGCGCGTCCGTCGGTCCGTCCGTCCACTCGTCCACCCGTGTCCCGGGCCCCGGTCGCTCCGGGTCGATCCGGACGGCTCCCGGACGGCTCCCGGACGGCCGTGCCCGGGCACCGCCCCGCCACCGACCCCGGAAGCCCCATCAGGAGCTCCACCGGGGTTCGCCACTGCAGCGGACCGGCCCACGGCCGGCCGACGCGAGTGCGATCACGGCCCCGACGACGGGTACCGGTACGGTCAACGCGTGCGAGGACCGGTACGGATACGGGGACCGGTACGGATACGGGGACGGGTCCCGTCGGGCCATCCCGACCGGCACCCGCAGGGTGTGGACGTCAGCGGACGTCAGCGTGCGGACGTCAGCGCGCGAAGGCCGCCCGCGGGGGACCCCGCCGGTGCACGCTGTGCCGTAGTGCTGCCGCCCCCGGCAGCCGCCAGTCCTCTGCCGGCCCGGTCGGCCGACGCAGGTTCCGCCCGTCCGCGAGCGGGCCCAGCAGCACCGCCGCCAGCAGCGCCAGCGCACTGCGCAGCGGTATCGCCCACTCCCGTGCGGCACCCGCCGCGACCCGGACCAGCCGCCACAGCGCGGCCTCGCCGCGGCGCAGCCACCAGCCGGCCACCAGGGCCGCGGCCAGGTGACCGAGCAGCATCGAAGGGCTCATCCCGGTGAACGCGGCGGCGATCCCGGACACGTGCCCGGTGCCGGCGCGCGCGCCGACGGTGTACGCCTGCGGGTCGAGCCCGGCCGCGCTCACCACCTGCTCGGCCGTGCTGCCGGGCGGCAGCGCGCTGGGCCCGTTGCCGGGGCGGTCGTCGCAGATCAGCCGGCCGGCCAGGGCCGGCAGCACGCCGATCCCGGCGACGGGGCCGCCCGCCGAGCCCGTCCCAGGTATCCCGGTCATCCCGGTCATGCCCGCCATCGGACCCGCCACCGCGTACGCACCGGCCGCCGCTGCGGCGAGCCCGTGGAACAGCAGGTGCAGGCCGAGCTGGCCGATCCCCAGCGCGCCGGCGATCGCGGCCGCCGACCGTTCCCGGCCGCCGAGCAGCACGGCCGCCGCGGTGACCACCGCGAAGCCGCTCGCCAGCGCCGGAAGTCCGACCTGGCCGCCGCCCACCAGGGCGTGCCCGGCCGCGGCGATCAGGGTGCATACCAGCGCGAACGGGACCGCGCGCGCCACCCGCAGGTCCCAGGCAGCGGCCGGCGCCCCGGTGGGGGTCGCGGCGGCTCCTCGGCGCGGGGCGCGGTGGCGGTCGGTCATGGCCGGGCCATCATCTCACCGCCTACCGGGCGCCCCGAGGCAGGGTCACCGGTACCCGGCCGATCCACCGCCCGCACCCGGAGTCGGTATGTCATCCCAGCATCCGAATGCGCCGTTCGGCCCCGGCGCGCGCGCCGCTCAATGCGCCGCTCGGCACAGAGTTCCACATCAGTCCATCCACCGGACGGGTGGCGCGGGCCCCGACGGACGGTTCGGTGCCGGATCGGTCGGAGATACCTAGTTGTATGTGGAGCCGCAGCCAGGAGGGACCTCCCGTGGACATCTGGTGGACTCTGCACCTCAAGCGCGATCCGGCGAGCGTCCCGCTGGCCCGGCGCATCCTGCTCGGCGCGATGGACAGCGCCGGCGTCGACCCCCAGATCGCCTACGACCTGGGCGTCGCCCTCACCGAGGCCTGCGCGAACGCGGTCGAGCACGCCATCACCGGCCGCCCTGACGAGGGTTTCCAGGTCACCGCGTCGATCACGGGCGACCGGCTGCGGATCGAGGTGGTCGACTCCGGGCCGGGACTCCCGCCGATCGCCGCGCCCGTCCTGCCGGCCATCCCCCCGCTGCGCCGCCAGGGCGGCGTCCTCGCACCGGTCCGGCCGGGCGGGCGCCGCCGGTCCCGGCGCGGCCGGGCCTCCCTCCCCGCCCGGATCCTGACCGCCCACCGGCCCCGCCCGGCCGACCGCCCGGCACCGTACGACACCCATGTCCTGCCGGCCGGCCGACCGATGGTGGTCCGCACGCCCGACCTCGAAGCCCTGCCGGACCTGACCGCCGAGAGCGGGCGCGGCCTGTTCCTCATCCACGCCCTCACCGACCACGTCCAGCTCCGCAACCACCCGCTGCGCGGTGCGATCGTCAGCTTCGACAAGGTCCTCAAGTGGCAGGACGACGCCCTGCTCCGCGCCTCCTGACCAGCGGGTTCCGACCGGTGGGTCCCGGCCGGGGCCGGCCGGGGTCGGTGCGGGGCCCGGTCCCTGATGGGCTAGCAGGAGTTGCCCTCCGCCGGAGGCCCTCGCAGCATGGTGATCATGATTCATCAGATGCGTGCCGAGTACGGGCCTGCGGGGGCGGCGTCGGGTGAGGTGAAGACCTGGCACATCGTGCGCGGGGACGACACCGTGGCGATGTGCGGCCGGGCGCTGGACCCGGACGCCGAGACCCGCGACGCCAAGCACTGGGTCGAGCACCCGGACCTGCACTGCCACTCCTGCGGGGCACTCTTCCTGCGCGAGGCCCCGTACCTGCCGACCGAACACGACGAGTGACCCCTGGCCGAGCGGTCGAGACGGCCCCGCGCCCGTAGCCTGGCGCCATGGAGCCGATGATCCCGCTGCCGGCCGAGGCCGCCGCGCTGCGCGCCGGGGATCCCGCGCTGCCCGAGTACGTCGAGCGGCTGTGCGCCCGGATCGACCGGCTGGACCCGGTGGTCCGCGCCTTCGTGCCCGAGCCGGGGCGCCACCACCGGCTGGCCGAGGCGGCCCGCGAACTCCGGACCCGGACGGACGGGCCGGCGCCCCCGGCCCACCACGCGCCCCCGGCCCACCGCACGTCCCCGACCCACCACACGCCTCCGACCCACCACACGCCTGCGCCGCTCCCGGCCGCGTCCTCGGCCGGACGGCCGCCGCTGTACGGCGTGGCCGTCGGGGTGAAGGACGTCATCCAGGTGGCCGGCCTGCCCACCCACGCGGGCTCCGCGTTGCCGCCCGGGGTGCTCGGCGGCCCGCAGGCGTCCCTGGTGACCCGGCTGCTGGCGGCCGGTGCGCTGGTCGCGGGGAAGACGGTCACCGCGGAGTTCGCCGTCCGGGCGCCCGGCCCGACCCGCAACCCGCGCGACCCGGCGCACACCCCCGGTGGTTCCAGCAGCGGTTCGGCGGCCGCCGTCGCGGCCGGCCTGGTGTCGCTGGCGGTCGGCACCCAGACCGTCGGATCGGTGATCCGCCCGGCGGCGTACTGCGGGGTGGTGGGCTTCCGACCCAGCTACGGACGGATCCCGGTGGACGGCGTGATCGCGCACTCGCCGAGCCTGGACACCGTCGGCGTGTTCACCTCCGACCTCGCCGGCGCCCGGCTGGCCGCCTCGGTGCTCTGCGACGACTGGCAGCCGGGACCGGCCGAGGCGGCGGCGGGGAGTGACGCTCCCGCAGGCGGACGCCCGCCGGTCTGCGCGGTACCGGGCGGCGCCTACCTGGAACGGGCCGAGCCCGCCGCGCGCGCCGAGTTCGACCGCACCCTGCGCCTGCTGCGCGACCACGGGCTGACCGTCAGGGCACTCGACCTGCCGGCCGACTTCGACGGACTCGTGGAGCACCTGCGGCTGATCAACCGTTACGAGCTGGCCCGGGTCCACGCCGAGCTGTTCGCCCGCTTCGGCGCCCTGTACCGGCCGGAGACCGCCGCCGCGATCCGGCGCGGCCACGAGATCACCGCCGCCGACCACACCGCCGCCCTGCACGCCCGGGACCGCTTCCGGCGCCGGCTGGCGGCGCTCACCGCGGACGAGGGCATCGACCTGTGGCTCACCCCGGCCGCCACCGGCCCCGCCCCGCGCGGCCTGGATAGCACCGGCGACGCCGTGATGTCGCTGCCGTGGAGCTACGCCGGCGCGCCCGCCGTGACGCTGCCCGCCGGCCGGCTGGGCGGGCTGCCGCTCGGCCTGCAGTGCGTGGGAGCCGTCGGGGCCGACGAGGAGCTGCTGGCCCGCGCCGCCCACGTCGAGCAGGTCCTGGCCGGGACGGGGAAGTCCGGCTAGGAACGGGCCGGGTACCGGGAACCGGGAACGCGGAACCCCGGGAGCGCGGAACCCCAGGAACGGGGAACCCCAGGAGCCTGGGAACGCCCGCCGCACCCGCAGGAGATACGACAAGCGGGGGCGGGCCGCTCCCGGCCCGCCCCCGCTTGTCGTACCGCTGTGACCGGCTGTCAGCCGCCGCTCTTGCGACGGAAGGTGCGCTTCCCGCCCGCGGCGCTGTGCGCCCCGTGGATCTTGGACTCGCCGCCGGGGCCGCCGGCCGTGCCGCCCGCCGGACCGCCGTGCTTGCGCTCCAGGGCGGCGAGGAACTTCGCCTTCACGTCGTCCTGGGCCGTGGGGGCGGCCTCGGGCTCCGGCTGCTGCCCGGGTTCGGCTGTTTCGCTGCTCATTCGGGGGACCTCCTGGACGGGAGCTGGTGTGCAGGGCACACACTGTCACGTCCCGCTGCCATCCCGCTGACAAAAGGTACGCCGCGGGTCGTCAGCGCTGCTCGTCCGGGAAGTGCGGTCCGCCGATCAGGAAGAGGAGCGCCATCGTGGGGAAGACGAACGAGGCGATCACCAGGACGAAGAACTGCCAGACCATCGCATGCTCCAGACTCCCGGACGCGGACCCGCAGCACACGCGGGACCCTCGGCGTGAGGGGCCGACCATCCGACGGTATGTCCCGGTTCGGGCGGCTGCCACCGGGGCCCGCGGCACCCCGTCGAGGGATCAAGGACCGGACTCTGTCCCCCGTCCGCCCGCCGCCGCCACACTGGCGGGATGCAGGTACAGCTGGCGGGAGAGCCCGCAAGACCGGACCGGGTGAGTGAGGACTTCACCGCCGCCACCCCCGAGGCCCTGGTGCTGCTCGACGGGTCCGGTTCCCCCGAGGGGCTGGAGTCCGGCTGCAGCCACGGCGTCGCCTGGTACGTCCGCCGCCTCGGCGTGCACCTGCTGGCCCGGATGACCGACCGCGCGGACCGGTCCGTCGCCGAGTGCCTGGCCGACGCCATCGCCGAGACGGCCGCCCTGCACGGCGGCCGGTGCGACCTCGCGCACCCCAACACCCCGGCGGCGATGGTGGTGGCCGCCCGCCTGCACGGCAACTCGCTGGAGCACCTGGTGCTCGGCGACTCGCTGCTGGTGCTGCAGCTGGTGGACGGCCCGCCGCGGGTGATCGGCGACAACCAGCGCTTCCCCGCGGGCGAGGAACTGCGCCGCGAGGTCCTGGCGGCGGCGCCCGGTTCGGCGGAGCGCGCCGCGCTGCGGATGCAGTACGCCCTGGCGGTCCGCGCGGCCCGCAACACCGGCCACGGGCCGTGGATCGCCGCGGCCGCGCCGAAGGCGGCCGGGTACGCCGAGAGCGGGTTCGTCCGGCTGTCCGCGCTGTCCGCGCTGGCGGCGCTCAGTGACGGCGCGGCGCGCTACGGCGGTCTGTTCCGGCTGGGGAGCTGGGCCGAAGCGCTGGCGCTGCTCGCGGCGTCCGGTCCGGCCGAGCTGATCGCCCGGGTCCGGGCGGTGGAGCGCTCGGACGGGCGCTGCGCCCGCTGGCCGAGGGCTTCGGCGCACGACGACGCCTCGGCCCTGTACGCCAGGTTCTGACCCCGGAAACCGCCGAGCGGCGGGGCCGGCCCCGGGGGAAGGGCGGCCCCGCCGCTGATCGGGGGGTGGCGGGTACGGGTGCGGGGTGGTCAGTCGATCGGGTGGCCGAAGGACCCGGACTGGAAGTCCTCCATCGCCTGCTGGAGCTCGCGGTGGCTGTTCATCACGAACGGCCCGTACCAGGCGACCGGCTCCTTGATCGGCTGCCCGCCGAGGATGATCACGTCCAGCGCGGGGTGCCGGGAGTCCTGCTTGGCGTCGGCGGAGACCGTGATGGTGTCGCCCTCGCCGAAGACCGCGGCCTGGCCGGTGTGCACCGGGCGGCCCTCGGCACCGACCTTGCCGTTGCCGTTCAGGACGTAGACCAGGGCGTTGAAGTCGGGCCGCCAGGGGATGGTGGCCTGCGCGCCCGGGGTGATGGTGGCGTGCATCAGGGTGATCGGGGTGTGGGTCGAGCCGGGGCCGCGGTGGCCGTCGAGGTCACCGGCGATCAGCCGGAGCACCGAGCCGCCGTCCGGCGTGGTCAGCAGCTTGACGTGGCCGCCGTGGATGTCCTGGTAGCGGGGGCCGGTCATCTTGTCGCTGGCCGGGAGGTTGACCCAGAGCTGGATGCCGTGGAACAGGCCGCCGGACAGCACCAGCGACTCGGGCGGCGTCTCGATGTGCAGGATGCCGGAGCCGGCCGTCATCCACTGGGTGTCACCGCCCCCGAGGTGGCCGCCGCCGCCGTGCGAGTCCTTGTGCACGAACTCGCCGTCGATCAGGTACGTCACGGTCTCGAAGCCGCGGTGCGGGTGCCACGGAGTGCCCTTGGGCTCGCCCGCGGCGTACTCCACCTCGCCCATCTGGTCCATCATGATGAACGGGTCGAGGTACTTCTGGTTGACCTTGGCGAAGGCCCGGCGGACCGGGAAGCCCTCGCCCTCGAAGCCCTCGGGAGCGGTGACCACCGTCAGGACCGGCCGGGGCACCGTGAGGGTCGGGTCGGGGGTGGCGACGCGCGGGAGGGTCAGCGGGTTGTCGACGGTCACGGCGGGCATGTCGGCCTCCTTCGGGGGTTCTGTGGCCTACATCCAGCAGGTTAGTTCAATTCTCAACCAAAGGCAAGTTGAAGCTTCAACCATTACTCGGTGCCGACCGTCCGGCCGCCCCTCGGCGGTCGGTCAGCCGTACATCCGGTGCATGGTGAACTCGACCATCTGCTCCACCGCCTTGGCGTCGAACACCATCCGGTGCTCGCCCTCCATGTCCAGGGCGAAGCCGTACCCGGTCGGCAGCAGGTCCAGCACCTCGGCGCCGCTGACGCTGAAGTGCTTGGACTCCTTGCCGGCGTAGCGGCGCAGCTCCTTGACCGAGCTGAACATCGGGATCACCGGGGTCGGCGTGTTGTGCAGGGCGAGGAAGCCCGGCCGGTCGCCGCGCGGGCAGAAAACCTTGGAGGTGATGAAGATGGCCTGGAAGTCCTCCACCGGCATCGAGCCGGTGGTGAAGGCCCGGACGGCGTCCGCCAGGGATGGCGGCGACGGTTCGGGGTACAGGGACTGCTGGGGTGCACCCTGCTGCGGCTCGCCGTACGGGGCGCCCCCGGGCATGCCGTTCATCCCCTGCTGCATGGCCTGCTGGTAGGGGTCCCCCTGGTACGCGGTCTGCTCATAGCCGTACACACGGACAGGCTATCGGGCCCGGGGGCGGTGTGCGGCGGCTGATCCGGACAACTCGGATGGGCTTCGGGTTGTGGGACGTGACCACGTTCATAGCCGGGTTTCCGGTCCGAGGGCTTGAACAAGTTACCAACGGGTAGCATCATGGTGCCTACTGGTGGGTAAGTGGGGCGCTCGTAGCGGCGGACCCCCGGAGCGACGAACCGGAGATAACGGTCATGGGTCACTACAAGTCCAACCTGCGGGACGTGGAGTTCAACCTCTTCGAGGTGTTCGGCCGCGAGCAGGTGTACGGCACCGGTCCCTTCGCGGACATGGACGTCGAGACCGCGAAGAACATCCTCAGCGAGATCTCGCGCCTCGCCGAGAACGACCTCGCCGCGTCCTTCGTCGACGCCGACCGCAACCCGCCGGTGTTCGACCCGGAGACCAACACCGCCCCGGTGCCGGCCTCCTTCAGGAAGAGCTACCAGACCTTCATGGACGCCGAGTGGTGGCGCCTGGGCATCCCGGAGGCCATCGGCGGCCAGGTCACCCCGTCCTCGCTGGTCTGGGCCTTCGCCGAGCAGATCCTCGGCGCCAACCCGGCGATCTGGATGTACTCCTCCGGCCCGGCCTTCGCCGGCGTCGTGAGCGACGAGGGCACCGAGGAGCAGCAGCAGGTCGCCCTGCGCATGGTCGAGCGCCAGTGGGGCGCCACCATGGTGCTGACCGAGCCGGACGCCGGCTCCGACGTGGGCGCCGGCCGCACCAAGGCCGTCAAGCAGGAGGACGGCTCCTGGCACATCGAGGGCGTCAAGCGCTTCATCACCTCGGGCGAGCACGACATGTCCGAGAACATCATCCACCTGGTGCTGGCCCGCCCCGAGGGCGGCAAGCTCGGCACCAAGGGCCTGGGCCTGTACATCGTCCCGAAGTTCGACTTCGACTGGGCGACCGGCGAGCTCGGCGAGCGCAACGGCGTCTACGCCACCAACGTCGAGCACAAGATGGGCCTCAAGGCCTCCAACACCTGCGAGCTGACCTTCGGCGCCAAGCACCCGGCCAAGGGCTGGCTGCTCGGCGAGACCGTCGACGGCATCCGCCAGATGTTCAAGATCATCGAGTTCGCCCGGATGATGGTCGGCACGAAGGCCATCGCCACCCTCTCCACCGGCTACCTGAACGCGCTGGAGTACGCCAAGGAGCGCGTGCAGGGCGCCGACATCTCCAACTTCCTGGACAAGGCCGCCCCCCGGGTCACCATCACCAACCACCCGGACGTCCGCCGCTCGCTGCTCACCCAGAAGGCCTACGCCGAGGGCATGCGCGCGCTGGTCCTGTTCACCGCCTCCACCCAGGACGACGTGCTCGCCGCCCGCCTGCGCGGCGAGACCGACGAGGCCGCCGAGCGCCTGAACGACCTGCTGCTGCCGATCGTCAAGGGCTACGGCTCGGAGAAGTCCTACGAGCAGCTCGCCCAGTCCCTGCAGACCTTCGGTGGCTCCGGCTACCTGCAGGAGTACCCGATCGAGCAGTACATCCGGGACGCCAAGATCGACACCCTCTACGAGGGCACCACCGCCATCCAGGGCCTGGACTTCTTCTTCCGGAAGATCGTCAAGGACGGCGGCCAGGCGCTGACCGCCGTCTCCGAGCAGATCCAGAAGTTCCTCGGCGCGGCCGAGGGCGGCGACGCCCTGGCCACCGAGCGCGAGCTGCTCGCCAAGGCCGCCGGCGACCTGGAGGCGATCGTCGGCAAGATGCTGGCCGACCTCTCCTCGGTCGAGCAGGACGTCAAGAACATGTACAAGGTGGGCCTCAACGCCACCCGCCTGCTGATGGTCTCCGGCGACGTGGTGGTCGGCTGGCTGCTGCTGCGTCAGGCCACCGTCGCCCTGGCCAAGCTGGAGGCGGGCGCCTCGGAGAAGGACGTCCCGTTCTACCAGGGCAAGGTCGCCGCGGCCCGCTTCTTCGCCCGCAACGTGCTGCCCGCCGTCACCCCGCAGCGCCTGATCGCCGAGGGCGTCGACAACGAGATCATGGAGCTCGCGGAGGAGGCCTTCTAGGCCCCGCTGCCACGACCGCCTGACCCACCCTCACACCGCGGGGCCCGGTACACCACCGGGCCCCGCGGTGTTCCGTCCGCCCGCCGCCCACGCCCCGCGGCACACGGCGGCGGACGGCGACGCAGGACCGTTCCGGGCGGTCCGGTGTAGCAGCTGGGCACCAATGCTCACCGTTGTGTCACCGTTCTTGAGTTCACGGTGTCATGTCCGTGTACGGGCATATGCTCAGGTGCGGAGCCGGTCCCCCATCCGGCGTCCGAACTCCCTCAACTCAGGAGCAACATGTCGACCGCTGCCCGCCCGGCCTACTTCGACCGGACGCACACCGACGACCTGATCGCCTACCTCGGTACCTCGCCGTCGCCCTTCCACGCGGTGGCGAGTGCCGCGGAGCGACTGGAGAAGGCCGGCTTCCGCCGGATCTCCGAGACCGACGCCTGGGACGCGGCGACCGGCGGCCGGTACGTGATCCGCGGAGGCGCGCTGATCGCCTGGTACGTCCCCGAGGGAGCCGGACCCGAGACGCCGTTCCGGATCGTCGGCTCGCACACCGACTCGCCCAACCTGCGGGTCAAGCCGGTCCCGGACACCGGCACGGCCGGCTGGCGGCAGGTCGCCGTGGAGATCTACGGCGGCGTCCCGCTCAACACCTGGCTCGACCGCGACCTCGGCCTCTCCGGCCGGCTCGCGCTGCGCGACGGCTCCGTCCGGCTGGTCCAGATCGACGAGCCGCTGCTGCGCGTCCCGCAGCTCGCCATCCACCTCGACCGCCAGGTCAACGACGGCCTCAAGCTCGACAAGCAGCGCCACCTCACGCCGATCTGGGGAATCGGCGACGTCACCGAGGGCCTGCTGATCGAGTTCGTCGCCGACCGGGCCGGGGTGGCCGCCGCCGACGTGGCCGGCTGGGACCTGATGACCCACGACGTCCAGCCGCCCTCCTACCTCGGCCGCAACCGCGAGATGCTGGCCGGCCCCCGGCTGGACAACCTGCTCTCGGTGCACGCCTCCACGGCCGCGCTGGCCGCCGTCGCCACCGCCGGCGCCCCGCTGCCGTACATCCCGGTGATCGCCGCCTTCGACCACGAGGAGACCGGCAGCGAGTCCGACACCGGCGCCCAGGGCCCGCTGCTCGGCAACGTCCTGGAGCGCAGCGTGCACGCCCGCGGCGGCTCCCCCGAGGACCGCGCCCGCGCCATGGCCGGCACCGTCTGCCTCTCCTCGGACATGGGCCACGCCGTGCACCCCAACTACAGCGAGCGGCACGAGCCCGGCCACCACCCGATGCCCAACGGCGGCCCGATCCTCAAGGTCAACGTCAACAACCGCTACGCCACCGACGCCATCGGCCGGGCCGTCTTCGCGGCCGCCTGCGAGAAGGCCGGCGTGCCGTGGCAGACCTTCGTCTCCAACAACGCGATGCCCTGCGGCACCACGATCGGCCCGATCACCGCCGCCCGGCTCGGCATCACCACGGTGGACTGCGGCATCGCCGCGCTGTCCATGCACTCGGCCCGTGAACTCTGCGGCGCCGACGACCCGTTCCTGCTGGCCGCCGCCCTCAAGGCGTTCCTGGAGGGCTGAGCCCGGCCGGCGGCCGGCAGACCGTCGGGGCCCCGGCCGGGCCCCGACGGACGGTGCGTCACCCCTGGGCGGGGCCCGACGGACGGTGCGTCACTCCATGCCCGCCAGCACCAGCGGCAGCCGCTCGGCTCCGCCCGGCGTCAGCTTCACCGGCACACCCCAGTCCTGCTGGTGCACATGGCAGGCCGGGTACTCGATCTCCGGGTCGTCGTCGCAGGACGCCGCCATCGCCGAGACGTGCAGCACCCCCTCGGTGACCGTCTCCGAGAGCACCAGCTCCCGGCGGAGCGCCGCGCCCGCGCCCGCGCCCGCGACCAGCAGCTCCGGCGGGGTGGAACTGACCAGCAGCCGGGTGGAGGGGCCGTAGCGCTCGTCCAGCTTCTGGCCGCTCGGCGCGGAGAACACCACGTCCAGCAGCAGCCGCCCCGGCGCCACCTCGGTGGCCGCCCGCTGGGTGCGGTGCGCGACCGACTCGACCCGGACGGCCTCCTCGGGCAGCCGCAGCCTGGTCAACCGGTGCCGCGCGGACTCGACCACCACGATGTCACCGTCCACCACCACGGCGCCCGACGGCTCCCGCAGGTCGGTGGCGAGGGTGGTGACCTCACCGGTTCCGGGCTCGTAGCGGCGCAGCGCGTGGTTGTAGGTGTCCGCGACGGCCACAGACCCGTCGGGGAGGACGGTCACGCCCAGCGGGTGCTGCAGCAGCGCCTGGCCGGCCTCGCCGTCGCGGTGGCCGAAGTCGAACAGGCCGGTGCCGACCGCGGTGCGGACGGTGAGTGTTTCACGTGAAACCCACCGCAGCGCCGAGGTCTCCGAGTCCGCCACCCAGAGCCGCTCGCCGTCCGCGGACACCGCGAGGCCCGACGGCTGCGCGAACCACGCCTCGTCCGCGGGGCCGTCGACCAGGCCCTCGTTGGTGGTCCCCGCCGTCACCCCGACCGTGCCGGCGGCCGGGTCGAAGGCCCAGAGCTGGTGCACGCCCGCCATCGCGATCCACACCCGGCCGTCGAAGAAGGCCACGTCCCACGGCGAGGACAGGTCGACCTCGCGCGCCGGGCCCGCGGTGGCGGACCCCTGCCACCACTGCTTCCCGGTACCGGCCAGCGTGGTCACCGAGCCGTCGGACAGCCGCACGCCGCGCAGCGCGTGGTTGACGGTGTCCGCCACCACCACGTCGTAGCCGAGGTCGAGGCCGGCCGGGACCAGCGCGAGGCCCTGCGGCTCGCTGAACCGCGGCGCGGTCCCGTCCACCAGCCCGCGCTCGCCGTCGCCGATCCGGCGCACCACGCTCTCGCCGTCCTCGGCCAGTTCCACCAGCGAGTGGTGGCCGGAGTCGGCGACCAGGTAGTGGCCGTCGGGCAGCCGGACCGCCTTGCCGGGGAAGCTCAGGTCGCCCGCCTGCGGCTCGGCCGGTACGTACGGGGAGTCGCCGCGCCGCAGGGTGCCCTTGGCCGCGTGCTCCTCCTCCAGCTCCGCCACCAGCCGGGCGATCGCGTGCGCGTGCCCCTCGCCGGCGTGCTGCGCGACCACGTACCCCTCGGGGTCGATCACCACCAGGGTCGGCCAGGCGCGCACCGCGTACTGCTTCCAGGTGGCCAGCTCCGGGTCGTCCAGCACCGGGTGGTGCACCTCGTAGCGGGCGGTGGCGTCGACCACGGCCTGGTGGTCCGCCTCGTGGACGAACTTGGGGGAGTGCACGCCGACGATCACCACGGTGTCGCGGTGCTTCTCCTCCAGCTCCCGGAGCTCGTCCAGGACGTGGAGGCAGTTGATGCAGCAGAAGGTCCAGAAGTCCAGGATTGTGATCTTGCCGCGGAAGTCTGCCAGGGACAGATCCTTACCGCCTGTGTTGAGCCAACCGCCCTTGCCCACCAGCTGGGGGGCGCGTACGCGTGCACGAGAAGCCATGGCCACATCCAACCTCAAGATCCGGGTCGGCATTCCGTGCGAAGTCTGTGGACCGGCAGCCCGATCCGTATTACGGTTGGAATATGAGCGAGAAGGCCAAGTTGAGCATCAGCCTCGAAGAGGAGCTCGGGGCTAGGCTGCGCGCCGTCGCCGCGCAGCGCCGGGAACAGATCTCCACTGTCGTCACTCACGCCCTGGTGGACTACTTCGCCAACGAGGAACGTCGGCTGGACGGCCTGGCCGCCATGGCTGAGTACCAGCACGAGCACGGCGTGTTCACCGCCGACGAGCGTCGGGCCGCCTCGGAGCGGGTCGATGAGCTGATGGGCTGGACCACCGGGTCGGAGCGGCAAATCGCGTGAACGCCGTTGTCTACGACTCCGGGGCGTTGATCGCCGCGGAGAAGAACGACCGGGCTTTCGTGGCCCAGCACGAGACTCTTCTGTCCGCGCGAGTGCGGCCTTTGGTGCCGGCAGGCGTCCTGGCGCAGGTCTGGAACGCGCGATCGTCCTCGGCGGTCCTCCACCGTGTGCTGCGCGGCTGTGAAGTCCTTGCGTTGACGGAGGAACGGGCCAGAGCGGCAGCCGAGCTCTGTTACCGTGCGGGCAGCCGCGACGTTGTGGATGCGAGCGTTGTCCTGGCATCCATCGAGCACCTCGATGCGCCCATCCTCACCGACGACCTGGGAGACATCGGCCAGCTCGTGGAAGCCTCCGGACATACGCACATCAAGGTCGCCCGCCCGTAGCTGACGATGCGTGGATTCCGTGTCCAGAACGTCCAGAAGTCCAGAGTTGTGATCTTGCTGCGGAAAGTCCGCCAGGGACAGATCCTTTCCGCCTGTGGTGAGCCATCCCCCATCGGGCTGCGGAAGCATTCCGGCGGTCGCCGCCCGGGCCTGCCGGACGGTGGGGCGGGTGCGGGTCTACGCTGGCGGCGGCTGCGGGTGGTGCTGCGCGGCCGTCATGGTGTTCGAGGCGACGACAGGCGGGTTGCGGCATGAAGTACGTGGTCAGGGAACGGCTGTTCGCGGTGGGCGACGACTACTGGATCGAGAGCGAGGACGGCGAGAAGGCCTTCCTGGTGGACGGCAAGGTGCTGCGGCTGCGGGACACCTTCGAGCTGAAGGACGCGGCCGGGCAGGTGGTGGCCGTGATCAAGGAGAAGGTGCTCACGGTCCGCGACGCGATGAAGATCGAGAACGCCGACGGGGACGTGGTCGCGACCGTCCGCAAGAAGCTGTTCACGCCGTTCCGCGACAAGTACCACGTGGAGTTCGAGGACGGCCGGGAGTGGGAGATCCACGGCGACCTGCTCGACAAGGACTTCCGGATCGAGCAGGACGGCGACGAGATCGCCGAGGTCTCCCGCAAGTGGTTCACCATCCGGGACGCGTACGGCGTCAAGGTCGCGGACGGGATCGTCGGCGCCGACGCCGGGCTGGTCCTGGCGGTGGCGGTCTGCGTCGACCAGCTGGTGTCGCACAACGACTGAGCGGGCCGCGGGAACGGCCACTCGGCCGGTCCGGGGCCGGGGCGATGGGATATGTTTTGCCGATCCTTGACGCGAGGGGGACCCCGGCATGAACGACATCGTCAACGGCCTCGGACACGCCGCCGTGTTCGGCCTGGTCGGCATAGTCCTGCTGCTGCTCGGCGTCGGCCTGGTCGACCTGCTGACCCCGGGCCGGCTCGGCCACCAGATCTGGCAGGAGCGCAACCGCAACGCCGCCCTGGTGCTCAGCTCGGCACTGCTCGGGATCGGCGGCATCGTCTTCACCGCGATCCTCTACACCTACGACGAGTTCGCCAAGGGCCTGGCGTCCACCGCGCTGTTCGGGCTGCTCGGCCTGGTGCTGATGGCGGTCGCGTTCTGGCTGGTGGACCTGCTCACCCCCGGCCGGCTCGGCGCGATCCTGGTCGACCCCGAGCCGCACCCCGCGGTGTGGGTCACCGCCGCGTGCAACATCTCGGTCGCCGCGATCGTGGCCGCCGCCATCGCCTGAGCCTGAGCCTGAGCCGGGGCCGGAGCCGGGCGCCCGGAGCCCAGACCGGGGCCCGGACCCGGAGCCGGGCCCGAAGCCCGGAACCCGGTCCTCAGCCCGCCGCCAGCCGCTCGCTCAGCCGGGCCCTGGCGGCGGGCCACTCGTCCTTCAGCATCGAGAACCACACGCTGTCCCGCCAGCTGCCGTCCGGCCGCCGCTTCGCCCGCCGGAACGTGCCCTCGTAGCTGGCCCCGAGCCGCCGGATCGCGTTCTGCGAGCGCTCGTTGAGGTGGTCGGTCTTCCAGCACACCCGGCCCATGCCGAGCTCCCCGAAGGCATGCTCGAGCAGCAGCAGTTTCGCCTCCGTGTTGACCTCGGTGCGCCAGACCGAGCGCCCGTACCAGGTGCCGCCGATCTCCAGCAGCTCGTCCTCGGCGCTGAAGTCGAAGTAGCAGGTCACTCCGACCGCGCGGCCGGTGGCGAGCCGGATCACCGCGAACGGCAGGCAGCGCTCGTCCGCGATCCGGGCGTCGTTGGTCTCGCGCAGCTCCTGCTCGGTGCGGGGCACGGGGACCGGGATCCAGCGCCAGACCTCCTCGTCCCCGCCGGCCGCCTCGAACAGGTCGGGGACGTGGGCGCGGTCGAGCGGCTCCAGGCGGACGTGGCGGCCGGTCAGGGTGACGGGGACGGGAAGCTTCGCGGTCATGGGGCAGAAGCTAACCCCAGTTTGAACTAGATGCAAGAGGTATCTGTACTAGTGCAATGATCGCGGGGAGCGAAAAGGCCCCGCACCGAGGTGCGGGGCCCAGTCGTGGCCGGCCGGACGAAGCGCCGGAGGACGGCTCGGACGAACGATCGGATGAGCGATCGGACGAAACGATCAGATGAACGAGTTGATCTGGATCGTCTCGGTCCGGCCCGGGCCGACGCCGATCGCGGAGATCGGGGCGCCCGACATCTCCTCCAGCGCCTTCACGTAGGCCTGCGCGTTCTTCGGCAGGTCGGCGAAGGTCTGGGCCTTGCTGATGTCCTCGGTCCAGCCCGGCAGCGTCTCGTAGATCGGCTTGGCGTGGTGGAAGTCGGACTGGTTGTACGGGAGCTCCTCGACGCGCTTGCCGTCGATCTCGTACGCGACGCAGACCGGGATCTGCTCCCAGCCGGTCAGCACGTCCAGCTTGGTGAGGAAGAAGTCGGTCAGGCCGTTGACCCGGGTCGCGTAGCGGGCGATCACCGCGTCGAACCAGCCGCAGCGGCGGTCCCGGCCGGTGGTGACGCCGCGCTCGCCGCCGATCCGGCGCAGCGCGTCGCCGTCCTCGTCCAGCAGCTCGGTCGGGAACGGGCCCGAGCCGACCCGGGTGGTGTACGCCTTGAGGATGCCGATGACCCGGTCGATCTTGGTCGGGCCGATGCCCGCACCGGTGCAGGCGCCGCCCGCGGTCGGGTTCGACGAGGTCACGAAGGGGTACGTGCCGTGGTCGACGTCGAGCAGGGTGCCCTGGCCGCCCTCCAGCAGGACGACCTTGTTCGCCTTCAGCGCCTCGTCCAGGACGAGGGTGGTGTCGGCGAGGAAGGGCCGGATCTTGTCGGCGTAGCCGAGGTACTCCTCCACCACCAGCTCGGCCGGGATGGCGCGGCGGTTGTAGAGCTTGACCAGCAGTTGGTTCTTGTCGTGCAGCGCCGCTTCGACCTTCTGGCGCAGGATCGACTCGTCGAAGAGGTCCTGGACCCGGATGCCGACGCGGTTGATCTTGTCCGCGTAGGTCGGGCCGATGCCGCGGCCGGTGGTGCCGATCCGGCGCTTGCCGAGGAAGCGCTCGGTGACCTTGTCCAGGGTGCGGTGGTACGGGGTGATCAGGTGGGCGTTGCCCGAGATCAGCAGCTTCGAGGTGTCGATGCCGCGCTCGTTGAGGCCGCTCAGCTCGGAGAGCAGCACACCCGGGTCGATGACCACGCCGTTGCCGATGACCGGGACCACGTTCGAGCTGAGGATGCCGGAAGGCAGCAGGTGCAGTGCATACTTCTGGTCGCCGATGACCACCGTGTGGCCGGCGTTGTTGCCGCCCTGGTAACGGACGACGTAGTCGACGGAGCCACCGAGGAGGTCGGTCGCCTTCCCCTTGCCCTCGTCCCCCCACTGGGCGCCAACGAGCACGAGTGCCGGCACAGGCGTACACCCCTTCCGGTTGGGGCATCCTGCGTAGGCCGCAGTCTGACCCGAGATAGACGAAGCCCCTGGCGCAATAGCGCAAGGGGCTCTTGCACCGAGAGATTACCTGAGGAAGGACCGGTCGTGTCGTCCCTGTCCACGCCCGCAGCCCACCGCGCGGACCACGGTGGGCCCGGTCCGCTCCTGGTGATCCTCGACCCGGCGGCGAAGCAGGCCGACGGGGAGTCGGTGCGCGTCGCCAAGGACGTGCTGTGCGGCGGCGCGGACGTGAAGGTGGCGCTGCCCGAGAGCCCGTCCGAACTCGACCGGGTCCTGTCGCACCGCGGCCGTCGCCGGCCGGTGGTGATCGGGGCCGATCCGGCGCTGCAGCGGGTGCTGCAGGCGCTGCACCGCCAGCGCGAGTTGGGTACCGACCCGGTCGGCGTGGTGCCGGTCGGCCGGCCCGTCGCGACCGGTGCGCTGCGGGCCCTCGGGGTGCCGGTGGAGCCGGTCGCCGCGGCCCGTGCGGTGCTCGCGGGCACCCCGCGCAAGCTGGATCTGCTGGTGGACGACGGGGGCGGGGTGGTGCTCGCCGAGGTCCGGATCGCGCCGCCGCGACCGGGCGACAGGCTGAGCCGTTCAGGTGGCTTGCGTTCGCTATGGGCGAAATTCGCTGCGGCCGAGCAGGCGACCGCCTCGGTGCACGGTCCGGCGGTCGAACTCAGGGTCGAGGCGGACGGCCGGCTGCTGGCCGATCTGCACCAGCGGGTCCGGCTGCTGCGGGTGGCGCCCGTCGACGGCGTGCTGGAGCTGACCCTGCGGCTGGACGGCCTCACCCACCGGCAGCGGGTCGCCAGTCTCACCGTGACCGGCCGGCACTTCGGCTACGAGGCCGACGGCGCGCCCGTGGGGCCGGTCCGGGCGCGCACCTGGACGGTGCACGCCGGGGCGTGGGAGCTGATGCTGCCCGCCGGGTGAGCAGCATCACGTCCGGGCGCGCGGCGCGACGGTGCGTCAGACCCCCGACCCGCCCGCCGGGCGCGCGTGACAAGGGCACGCGCCGTCCCGTCGAATTGCCCGCCGGGAAATGCCGTGGTGTGTAAGGGGTTTTGTCTACGCGCGTCGCCATTCGATCGGCCAATAACCGGGGCCTCCCCTGTTCGGGAAGGCGTACGGAACTGCCCTAGACTCGAAGGCGTGCCACGTGGTGACGGACGACTCAATCACGATCTTCTTCCCGGCGAGAAAGGACCCCAGGACGCTTGCGGCGTCTTCGGAGTCTGGGCCCCCGGCGAGGAAGTCGCGAAGCTCACGTACTTCGGCCTCTATGCCCTGCAGCACCGCGGACAGGAATCCGCGGGCATCGCAGTGAGCAACGGGTCCCAGATTCTGGTCTTCAAGGACATGGGACTCGTCTCCCAGGTCTTCGACGAGACCTCGCTGGGATCCCTGCACGGGCATATCGCCGTCGGACATGCCCGCTACTCGACCACCGGGTCCTCGGTCTGGGAGAACGCCCAGCCGACCTTCCGTGCGACCGTCCACGGTTCGCTCGCCCTCGGGCACAACGGAAACCTGGTGAACACCGCCGAACTGGCGGCGATGGTCGCCGAGCTGCCCGGCGAGGAGCACGTCTCACGCTCCGGCCGGACCGCCGCGACCAACGACACCGACCTGGTGACCGCGCTGCTGGCCGGCTACCCGGACCTGTCCATCGAGGACACCGCCAAGCAGATCCTGCCCAAGGTCAAGGGCGCGTTCTCGCTGGTCTTCATGGACGAGCACACCCTGTACGCGGCCCGTGACCCGCAGGGCATCCGCCCGCTGGTGCTCGGCCGCCTGGAGCGCGGCTGGGTGGTCGCCTCCGAGACGGCGGCGCTCGACATCTGCGGCGCCTCCTTCATCCGCGAGGTGGAGCCCGGCGAGCTGATCGCCATCGACGAGAACGGCATGCGGACCTCCCGCTTCGCCGAGGCCAAGCCCAAGGGCTGCGTCTTCGAGTACGTCTACCTGGCCCGCCCCGACACCTCCATCGCCGGCCGCAACGTGCACCTCTCCCGGGTGGAGATGGGCCGCAAGCTGGCCAAGGAGGCGCCGGTCGAGGCCGACCTGGTGATAGCGACCCCCGAGTCCGGCACCCCCGCCGCGATCGGCTACGCCGAGGCCAGCGGCATCCCGTACGGCTCCGGCCTGGTGAAGAACGCCTACGTCGGGCGCACCTTCATCCAGCCCAGCCAGACCATCCGCCAGCTCGGCATCCGGCTCAAGCTCAACCCGCTCAAGGAAGTCATCCAGGGCAAGCGCCTGGTCGTCGTGGACGACTCGATCGTGCGCGGCAACACCCAGCGCGCGCTGGTGCGGATGCTCCGCGAGGCGGGCGCCGCCGAGGTGCACATCCGGATCTCCTCCCCGCCGGTCAAGTGGCCCTGCTTCTTCGGCATCGACTTCGCCACCCGGGCGGAGCTGATCGCCAACGGGATGACCGTCGAGGAGATCGGCCGCACGCTCGGCGCGGACTCGCTGGCGTACATCTCGATCGAGGGCATGATCGAGGCCACCGCGCAGCCCAAGGACAACCTCTGCCGGGCCTGCTTCGACGGCGAGTACCCGATGGAGCTGCCGGACCCGGCGCTGCTCGGCAAGCTCCTCCTGGAGGCCGAGATCGCCGGGAGCCAGAAGCCCCCGGCCGTCCGCGGCAAGCCCACCAGCGACCTGGACGGCGTCCAGTCGCTGATCGGCGGCCACGGCGCAGCCGACGCCCTGCGGCGCCCGTAGGAAGGGCGACGCACCGGCCATGCACCAGCAGGGGCGCGGGGAACCACCCGCCCGGGGCACGTACTCCGTGCCGGGCGCACGGTTCCCGGCGCCCCTGTCCCGGTTGTGCCGGGTGCCCCAAGGTTTCCACCCCCCACTGACCCGGAAGGGCCACAGCACGTGACCAGCAACCAGACCGGTGCCACCTACGCCGCCGCGGGCGTCGACATCGAGGCGGGCGACCGCGCCGTCGAGCTCATGAAGCAGTGGGTGCGCAGGACCGACCGGCCCGAGGTGGTCGGCGGCCTCGGCGGCTTCGCCGGCCTCTTCGACGCGTCCGCCTTCAAGCGCTACGAGCGCCCGCTGCTGGCCTCCGCCACCGACGGGGTGGGCACCAAGGTCGCCATCGCGCAGGCGATGGACAAGCACGACACGATCGGCCACGACCTGGTCGGCATGGTCGTCGACGACCTGGTGGTCTGCGGTGCCGAGCCGCTGTTCATGACCGACTACATCTGCGTCGGCAAGGTGCACCCCGAGCGGGTCGCCGCCATCGTCAAGGGCATCGCCGAGGGCTGCACGCTGGCCGGCTGCTCGCTGATCGGCGGCGAGACCGCCGAACACCCCGGCCTGCTGGGCCCGGACGACTACGACGTGGCCGGCGCCGGCACCGGCGTGGTGGAGGCGGACGCGCTGCTGGGCGCCGAGCGGGTCCGGGCGGGCGACGTGGTGATCGCGATGGCCGCCTCCGGCCTGCACTCCAACGGCTACTCGCTGGTGCGCCACGTCCTGCTGAACCAGGCCGGCTGGAAGCTGGACCGCCAGGTCGAGGAGTTCGGCCGCACCCTCGGCGAGGAGCTGCTGGAGCCGACCCGGATCTACTCGCTGGACTGCCTGGCGCTCACCCGCGCCACCGAGATCCACGCCTTCTCGCACGTCACCGGCGGCGGCCTGGCCGCCAACCTGGCCCGGGTCATCCCGGACGGCCTGCACGCCCGCCTGGACCGCGGCACCTGGTCCCCGCTGCCGGTCTTCCGGACCGTCGCCGAGGTCGGGAAGATGGCCGCCCTGGAGATCGAGAAGACCCTGAACATGGGCGTCGGCATGGTCGCCGTGGTCCCGCCGGAGTCGGTCGACGTGGTGCTGGCGATCCTGGAGGACCGCGGCATCGAGTCCTGGCTGCTCGGCGACATCGTGGACCGCTCCGCCGAGCACGACGGCGGCGCCGCGCTCTACAACTCCTACGACGGGTTCGAGCTGGCCTGACCGGCCGGTGGCCGGCAGCGGGGCCCCCGGGATCTCCCGGGGGCCCCGCTGCTCTGCCTGCTGCCCCCGCCGCTGCCGCCGGCGGCCCGCGGGCACGCCGAAGACCGGCCCGGCGCTGGTGGAGCGCCGGGCCGGCCCGGAGTCAGCTGTTTACGCCCGGCGACGGGACTGGCCGCTGTCGGCCTCCGCCTCGTCGTCCTCATCGTCGGCGTAGTAATCCGCGTACGCCGCGTAGGGATCGTCGTCCTCGTCCTCGATCGGCTCAGGCTCGATCGAAGCAGGAGCCGGCGATACGCCCAGCTCACTGGACAGACGGTTTGCGTCGAACCCGCCGCTGTTGTACTTCAGCTCGCGGGCGACCTTCGTCTGCTTGGCCTTGGCCCGGCCGCGCCCCATGGGTCGACCCCCTCAACGATGGGGCTCACGGCCCCGAGTCTGACACGTGTGGATCATCAGGCCGGCCGCCCTGAGTGGGAGAGCCGTCCCTTGGAGCATTAACGGTACCTGTTTCCGCCGCCGTACGGTACGTCTCGCGTGTGACGTGGCGCGCACCGTCGCCCCCCGAGACCAGGTCCATCCAGGTCACAGGAGGGTTTTCGGGCTTTTGCAGGCTGCCCGGAGCTTGGCCGGACCCGTCGTACCCGCAGAGATTATCCCCCGCCGGAGGCCCGAGGATCCCCCGATCGGGCTACGAACTGAGAATCCGGTTCCACATTGTGATGCGAGGGGGGCGAATCGGATCCGCCCCCCTCACCCAGCGTCAGGCCCTGCGTGCACCCGGCAGCAGGACCGAGCGCAGCGCACTGATCTCCCGCATCCGCTTCTCGGCCAGCCGGTCGGCCGCCACCGCCGGCGGCACGCCGTCGAGCGCGGCCCGGGTGAAGATCTCCAGCGTGGTGTCGAAGATCTTGGTGGCCTTGTTCTTGGCGCGCTCGAAGTTGAAGCCCTCGATCTCGTCGGCGACCTGGATCACGCCGCCGGAGTTCACCAGGTAGTCCGGCGCGTAGAGGATGCCGCGGTCGGCCAGGTCCTTCTCGACCCCGGGGTGGGCCAGCTGGTTGTTGGCCGCGCCGCAGACCACCGCGGTGCCCTCCGCGCCCAGCGCGGCCACCGTGAGGTCGTCCAGCGCGCCGCCGAGCGCGCAGGGGGCGTAGACGTCCAGCTTGGCCTGGAGCAGGGCGGCGGTGTCGGCCACCACCTCGACCTCCGGGTGGGCCGCGCGCACGCGGTTCACGGCGGCCTCGGAGACGTCCGTGATCACCACGCTGGCGCCGTCCGCGACCAGGTGCCCGACCAGGTAGTGGCCGACCTTGCCGACGCCCGCCACGCCGACCCGCTTGCCGCGCAGGGTGGGCTGGCCCCAGCGGGCCTGCGCGGAGGCGCGCATGCCCTGGAAGACGCCGAAGGCGGTCAGGATCGAGGAGTCGCCGGCGCCGCCGTGCTCCGGCGAGCGGCCGGTGACGAACTCGGTCTCCCGGGCCACCACGTCCATGTCCTGGACGTAGGTGCCCACGTCGCAGGCGGTGATGTAGCGGCCGCGCAGGGACTCCACGAAGCGGCCGTAGGCGCGCAGCAGCGCCTCGGTCTTCACCTCGTTCGGGTCGCCGATGATCACGGCCTTGCCGCCGCCCAGGTCGAGGCCGGCCAGCGCGTTCTTGTAGCTCATGCCGCGGGACAGCCGCAGCGCGTCCTCCAGCGCCTCCTCCTCGGTGTCGTACCGGTGGAAGCGGGTGCCGCCGAGGGCCGGGCCCAGGGCGGTGGAGTGGATGGCGATGATCGCCTTGAGACCGGAGGACCGGTCGTGGCAGAGGACGACCTGCTCGTGCCCGTCGCCGGCGGCGCCGTCCTGAGCGGTACCGAAGATCCTGCCGAGCACGCCGGGTGCGGGGTGCGAGACGGATGCGGTGTGTACGTCGGTCACTGTGGTGACTCCAGTAATTGCGGGCCCGCGGCGGTGGTGCGGGCGTCTGTGTGGAAGCCTAGCCCTGGAGGTGGGCCCGGATCTGCCCCCTGACGGTCCCTGAGGCATAACGAGCGGACCGCCCCGTCGGCACCCTCCCCGGTGGCCCGGGGTACGTGCGACGATGCGGTCTGTGACCGCTGTGCGAACTTCGGTGATCCCGCCCTACGCCGCCCACCTGCGGGTGTACGAGCCCCTCGCCGCCTACCCGGAGCCGGACCGGACCCGCTGGCAGGCCTGGGCCGCCGCGCACGGCCCGGACGCGGACGGCCCCCGGCGGCCGGTCTCCGGGGCGGCGCTCGCCGAGCAGCGCGCGGCGCTGGCCGAGCTCGCGGCGCGCACGCCCCGCCCGCTGCCGGAGCACGAGGACGGCCGGGCCTACGTCAGGGTGGTGGACGGGGTCACCTACGTCTGTCCCTGGACCACCCGGCTGCGCAGCTGGCAGGCGCTGGAGGAGCTGTCCGCGGCGCTGCCGGTCGCGCTGCTGGACACCGTGCTGCCGCCGGCCGTCCGGGCCGCCGCGGTGGCCGACCGGGAACGCTGGCGGGCCGCGCACCCGGACGCCCGGCCGTGGATCCTGACCAGCCGCTGGGAGGTGCCGCTGCGCTGGTTCCCGCTGTTCGGGGAGGAGGACCGGCGCTACCTGCCGGCGGTGCCGGACCGGGGTGAGGGGGGCGGGGCCGAGCCGGCCGCCCTCTTCTACCTGACCTCGATGGTGCAGGCGCGCCGCCGGGTGGCCCGCGGGTACCGGGCGCTGCGGCTGCGGCCGTCCTCCGGGTCCGGGGAGCGGGAGGCGCGTTCGCGCGCCCTGGTGAAGGGGGTGGAGCAGGTCGGGCGGTGGCTGGAGGAGTTCCACCCGCGCTCGCTGGTGGAGCTGGACTACGGCGGCCTGGTGCACCTGCTCGGGCCGCGCTGGCTGGCCGAGGAGCGGTCGGTCGGGGAGATCGAGGCGGGCCTCGCCGCACTGCGCTCCGGGGACGGCGCGGCGGCCGCCAGGGCGTACGAGTCGGTGACGGCGCGTTGGCGGCAGGTGCTGGCGCTGCGGCAGAGCAGCTGAGCGGCCGGGCGCAGGAGTCGGCGGGCGCAGGAGCGGGCGGGAGGGCCGGGCTGACGGCCGTTCACGCCGGGGCCGCCGGGGTCTGGCCCGATGTCAGTGGGCCGGGTGAGGATGGAGTGAGGAAGGTACGGACCTTCGGCCCTGTCCGGGCGACCATGGTCCCGGTTCGGGTCAATACCTGTCGAACGTGACACTACTCACCGTTGACGCGAACTTACCCCTATGTGCAAAAATGGGACAACCAGCCCAAGTTCACTCAAGTGTGTCCACTTTTGGGTGGATCTGCCGGTGGTGTGTGCTTTGCGGAGAAACAGCGGGTCTGGTCCTGTCGTAACCGGATGTCACCGTGGGGTGACTGTCCGCTATGGGAGGGTCCATGGCCATCCGTCGCTCTTGAACCCGTGAGGGGTCAATTTTGGCGGTTTGGTCGATGGGGCTGGACGGATGGTGTAGTTGTAGACACCAGGACAAGCCGTTCGTCCTATAACCGACTCGGCCCGTCTGTGCCATTTCGGGCATCGCGGGCCAAGGTGCAGAATTTGAAGGATAGAACCGCCCTGGTTCGGTTCTCCCGAGGAGGCCGCTCATGACCGCTCGTACCCCTGACGCTGAGCCGCTGCTGACGCCGGCAGAGGTAGCCACGATGTTCCGCGTTGACCCGAAGACGGTGACCCGTTGGGCCAAGGCAGGCAAGCTCACGTCTATTCGCACTCTCGGCGGCCACCGCCGGTACCGTGAGGCGGAGGTGCGTGCTCTGCTGGCCGGGATTCCGGCGCAGCGTACCGAGGCCTGAGGGCCTCGCTGAAGTCTTTCCGAAGGGGCTGTATCCCTGGACTCCGCCGGGTCCGGGATGCGGCCCCTTCGGCGTGCCCGGAATCCGTTCCGCCGGGCCCGGAGGCGGGCATTCCTATTGGGGCTGGTGGGGGTGGGGGCAATTAGCGTGAATGCATGTGCAATTTTATATATTAAATGGCGACGTGTCCGAGGGGGGTCCATCCTGTGTGGTCCCGGGAAAAGATACGTGACGACCGTCACTCGCCCGTTACCTTGTGGTCTAGACCTAGACTGGGGTAAGCGGGCCTGAGGGGGAGTCAGGAAAAACAGCAAGGCCCGGAACCTTGCGGTTCCGGGCCTTGCCTCACTGCGATCCCGACGGGACTTGAACCCGCGACCTCCACCTTGACAGGGTGGCGAGCTAACCAACTGCTCCACGGGACCAGAGATCTGATCCTTGCCCGCCTGCTCTCGCCTGCGAACAAGACAGATCGTACTGCATGTGGGGCCCCCAGGTCGAACCGGCCGCCGGCGGCCCCCGCCGCAGCTCAGAGCGTGCCCGCGGCGGCCTCCATCGCCTTCAGGATCCGCTTCTCGGAGACCGGGCTCGGGGTGCCCAGGCCCTGCGCGAAGAAGCTCACCCGCAGCTCCTCGATCATCCAGCGGATCTGCCGGACCTCCGGCGACGGCTGCCGGCCGGCCGGGACCCGGGCCAGCAGCTCGCCGTAGGCCCGCTGCACCTCCTGGACCTTCTGCAGGTGCTGCAGGTCCCGCTGCGGATGGTTGGGCAGCGCCTCCAGACGGCGGTCGACCGCGATCAGATAGCGCTTCAGGTCGGGCAGCCGCTGCCAGCCGGTCTCGGTCACGAAACCCGGGTGCACCAGCGAGGCCAGGTGCAGCCGGATGTCGTTCACCGCGGTCAGCAGGACCGGGCTGCTCACCGACTTCAGCCGGTTCGAGGCCTTCTGGAAGGCGATCAGCGCGGTGGCCGTCTTGAGGGTGGTGTCCGCCGACAGCTCGTACAGGTCGGCCCGGACCTTGTCGTACAGCTTGGTGAACGACTCCTCGTCCCAGGCCGGGCCGCCGTTCAGGGCCATCAGCCGGTCGGTGGCGGCCGCCACGATGTCCTCGAACAGGGCGGGCACCGAACCGTGCGGGTTGTTCGACAGGGCGAGCTTGGCCTGGTTGCCCAGCCGGCCCTGGATCGACTTGGCCGGGGAGTTGACCCGGAGCATCAGCAGCCGCCGGGTGCCCGCCCACATCGCCTGCTGCTGGTCCTCCGGGGTGTCGAACAGCTTGATCGCCACCGACTCGCCCTCGTCCACCAGCGCCGGGTACGCCCGCAGCGAGTGGCCGCGCGAGCGCTGCTCGAAGGTGCGCTGCAGGGTGGGCAGGCCGGCCGGCCAGGCGTCCAGCCCGCGCTGCTCGATGCCCTTGCCGGAGGCGGCCGAGGAGAGCGTCTCGCTCAGTTTGGGCTTGAGCTTGCGCCGCAGCTCCTCCAGGTCCTTGGACTCGGCCAGCTTCCGCTTGCCGTCCACCACCCGGAAGGTCACCTTCAGGTGGTCCGGCACCCGCTCGTCGTCCCAGGCCTCCGGCGGGATCACGATCCCCGACATCCGCTGCAGGACCCGTTCCAGGGTCGGCAGCAGCGGCTCCTGACGGTCCTGAACCTGCTTCAGCGCGGCCGCCGCGAAGTCCGGGGCCGGGACGAAGTTGCGGCGCAGCGCCTTCGGCAGCGCCCGGATGTAGGCGGTGACCAGCTCGGCCCGCAGGCCCGGGATCTGCCAGTCGAAGCCCTCACCGGTGACCTGGTTGAGCACCGGCAGCGGGATGTGGACGGTGACCCCGTCCGCGTCGCTGCCCGGCTCGAACTGGTACGTCAGCCGGAACCGGAGCTTGCCCTGCTGCCAGTGGTCCGGGTAGTCGGCCTCGGTGACCCCGTCGGCCGACTCGTTGATCAGCATCGACTTCTCGAAGTTCAGCAGGTCCGGCTGCTCGTGCCGGGCCTTCTTCCACCAGGAGTCGAAGTGCCGGGTGGAGACGATCTCCTCCGGCAGCCGGGCGTCGTAGAAGTCGAACAGGGTCTGGTCGTCGACCATGATGTCGCGGCGCCGGGCCCGGTTCTCCAGCTCCTCCACCTCGGACAGCAGCGTCCGGTTCTCCGCGAAGAACCGGTGGTGGGTCTCCCAGTCACCCTCGACCAGGGCGTTGCGGATGAACAGCTCGCGGCAGAGCTCCTGGTCGATCCGGCCGTAGTTGACCTTGCGCTGGGCCACGATCGGCATCCCGTACAGGGTCACCTTCTCGTAGGCCAGCACCGCGCCGGCCTTCTTCTCCCAGTGCGGCTCGCTGTACGTCCGCTTGATCAGGTGGCCGGCCAGCGGCTCCACCCACTCCGGCTCGATTTTGGCGTTCACCCGGGCCCACAGCCGCGAGGTCTCCACCAGCTCGGCCGACATCACCCAGCGCGGCGGCTTCTTGAACAGCCCGGAACCCGGGAAGACCGCGAACCGCGAACCGCGGGCGCCGCCGTACTCGCGCTTCTCCACGTCGAACAGCCCGATGTGCGACAGCAGGCCGGAGAGCAGCGCCTGGTGGATCCGGTCGGCGTCCGGCTCCGCGTCCGGGTGCGGCTCGTCGATGGTCACCCCGAGCTGCTTGGCCACCGTGCGCAGCTGGGTGTAGACGTCCTGCCACTCCCGTATCCGCAGGTAGTTCAGGAACTCGGACTTGCACATCCGGCGGAACGCCGAGGAGGAGAGCTCCTGCTGCTGCTCCCTGACGTAGCGCCACATGGCGAGGTAGGAGAGGAAGTCGGAGGTCTCGGAGGTGAACCGGCGGTGCCGGTCGTCGGCGGCCTGGCGCTTGTCCGCCGGGCGCTCGCGCGGGTCCTGGATGGAGAGCGCGGCGGCGATCACCATCACGTCGCGGACGCAGCCGAGCCCGTCGGCGGTCAGCACCATCCGGGCCATCCGGGGGTCGACCGGCAGCTGGGCGAGCTTGCGGCCGAGCGGGGTGAGCCGCTTGCGGTGGTCCTTCTCCTCCGGGTCGAGGGCGCCGAGCTCGTGCAGCAGGGCGACGCCGTCCTTGATGTTGCGCGAGTCCGGCGGGTCCAGGAACGGGAAGGCGGCGATGTCGCCGAGGCCGGCCGCGGTCATCTGGAGGATCACCGAGGCCAGGTTGGTGCGCAGGATCTCGGCGTCGGTGAACTCGGGGCGGGAGAGGAAGTCCTCCTCCGAGTACAGCCGGATGCAGATGCCGTCCGAGGTACGGCCGCAGCGGCCCTTGCGCTGGTTGGCGCTGGCCTGGCTGACCGCCTCGATCGGCAGCCGCTGCACCTTGGTGCGGTGGCTGTAGCGGGAGATCCGGGCGGTGCCCGGGTCGATCACGTACTTGATGCCGGGGACGGTCAGCGAGGTCTCGGCGACGTTGGTCGCCAGCACCACCCGGCGGGAGTTCGACCGCTGGAAGACCCGGTGCTGCTCGGCCGAGGACAGCCGGGCGTACAGCGGGAGGATCTCGGTGAACTTGAGTTTCAGCTTGGTCAGGGCGTCCGCGGTGTCGCGGATCTCCCGCTCGCCGGACAGGAAGACCAGGATGTCGCCCGGGCCCTCGGCCTGGAGCTCCTCGACCGCCTCGCAGATCGCCTGCACCTGGTCGCGGTCGCGGTCCACCTCCTCGTCCTCGGCGCCCTCCTCGACGATCGGCCGGTAGCGGACCTCGACCGGGTAGGTGCGGCCGGAGACCTCGACGATCGGCGCGCCGTGGAAGTGCTCGGCGAAACGCTCCGGGTCGATGGTCGCCGAGGTGATCACGACCTTGAGGTCGGGGCGGCGGGGGAGCAGCTGCTTCAGGTAGCCGAGCAGGAAGTCGATGTTGAGGCTGCGCTCGTGCGCCTCGTCGATGATCAGGGTGTCGTACTGGCGCAGCTCGCGGTCGGTCTGGATCTCGGCCAGCAGGATGCCGTCCGTCATCAGCTTGACCAGGGTGTCCGGGCCGACCTGGTCGGTGAAGCGGACCTTCCAGCCGACCGCCTCGCCGAGCGGGGTGTCCAGCTCCTCGGCGACCCGGTCGGCGACCGTCCGGGCGGCGATCCGGCGCGGCTGGGTGTGGCCGATCAGGCCCTTCACCCCGCGGCCCAGCTCCAGACAGATCTTCGGGATCTGGGTGGTCTTCCCGGACCCGGTCTCACCGGCGACGATCACCACCTGGTGGTCGCGGATCGCCGCCAGGATCTCGTCCTTCTTCTGGCTGACCGGCAGCTCGGCGGGGTACCGGATCGCCGGGACGGCCGCCCGCCGCTGCGCCACCCGCAGCTCGGCCTTGGCGACGTCGGCGGCCAGCTCCTCGGCGATCCTGAGGCGGGCCTCGGGGTTGCGGACCCGGCGGGTGCCGTCCAGCCGCCGGCCGATCCGCTGCTGGTCGCGGAGCATCAGCTCGGGCAGCCGGGCGGCCAGCGCTCCGATGGTGGCTGCATCGGCGGGCTGGGATACGGGAGAACTCACGGGGGGCATCCCTCTAGGTTGCAGGGAGGCACGGGCGGGGCGCACCTCGGTTTTTCAACGCCTCAAGTGTCACAGAACCACGGGAGAGGGCGGTGAGGCGGCCGGGGCGGGGGCGTGAGCCGGCCGGGTGCTACTTGCGGGCGGGCGTCCACTTCATCCCGAACCGGTACGTCCGGGAGATCACGTCCTGGATCCCCGGCCCGTCCGCGGGCGTGAACCAGCGCACCTCGCGGCTGACCACCAGCTCCCCCTTCTGCCGCTGCAGCAGGGCGATGGCGCAGGCGTGGGCCCTGGGCGGGCAGTCGTCCAGCCGGACCTCGAACCGGTCGCCGCGGTCGGAGGAGAGGGTCACCACCGCGTCCAGCCCGCGGAAGTCGCCGGCCCCCTCGTAGATGTAGACGAAGAGCAGCAGCTTGGCGAAGCCGCTCTGGTGGTCGAGGTTGATGGTCAGGTTCTCGCCGGTCGCGACGGCGCCGGTGCGGTCGTCGCCGTCCAGCGCCACGTACGGGAACCGGTCGACCGAGCCGAAGGAGTCGCCGAGCGCCTGGACCGCCGTCCGGCGGCCGTCGGTGAACTTGACCAGGCAGCCCAGGTCGAGATCGATGTCGCGCGCCGCGCCGGCCCGCAGACCGGCCCGGATGCGGTGCAGCAGGCCCGTGGCCTCCTTGGCGGTGGCGAGGGCGGCCGCCCGAGGGGAGGTCCAGTTGAGGTTGACCCGGATCAGCCCGGAGGTGACTCCGCGCTTGGTGAGCGAGACGGCGGGTGCGGTCTTGGTCAGGACGACGTGGCTGGGACGGGACATGGGTGGGCCGCCTTCCGGAGGTGTCCGTCGCTGCCCGGGGCGGGCGGGACCGCTGCCGGCCCGCCGTGCCCCGGGAGAGCGAGAACTTACGCCGGTCGCCCGGGCTTCTCGCGGACTTGGCCGATTCGTGACCGGCCGGCGGCCCTCCTGTCCGCCGGGCCGCCTGCCCTGCTGCTCTCCTGCCCGCCGGGTCGCCGGGTCGCCGGGTCGCCGGGTCGCCGGGTCGCCGGGTCGCCGGCCGGAGGCGGGCGGGCCCGGGCGCGTGCCTACGCCGGGGCGGGGGCCGGGCGGGGCGGCAGTACGGCGCAGGTGGTGGTGCCGTGGGCGTACAGCCGGCCGTCGGCCACGCCGGTCACCCGGGCCTCGGCGGTCGCCACCGTCCGGCCCACGTGCAGGGCCAGCGCCTCGCAGCGCAGCAGCCCGGTGTCGGCGAACACCGGGCGGACCAGGTGCACGTTGAGCTGGGTGGTGGTGTAACTGGTGCCGGCCGGCAGCAGGCTCATCACGGCGCAGCCGAGGGCGGAGTCGAGCAGGGTGGCGAGGTAGCCGCCGTGGACGCTGCCGAGCGGGTTGTAGAGGTGCTCGCCGGTGGTGCCCTCGAAGACGGCGCTGCCGGGGCCGACCTCGGCGAGCCGGAAGCCCAGGGTGCTCGCGATCGGCGGTGCCGGGATCTCGCCCGCGACGATGGCCCGCAGCACCTGCTCGCCCGACAGGCCGGTGTACGAGGCGGCCGGCGGAGCGGGCGTCCAGTGGTGGGTCCGGGTGCGGATGCCGTCGGCGGTACGGGCGGCGGCCCGAAGATCGGTGGTCATGGCTCCCAACCTGCCCGCCGGCCGCGGCCCGCTCAAGTACGGAATCCGTACCTGCGGCGGCGGTACCCTGGCCCGCATGGACGGCAACCCCCGAGGCTACGGCCAGTTCTGCGCGGTGGCCCGGGCCCTGGAGGTGCTCGGCGAGCGCTGGACGCTGCTGGTGGTCCGCGAACTGCTGCTCGGCTCGACCCGCTTCTCCGAACTCCGGGCCGGACTCCCGCAGATCTCCCGCACCATGCTCTCCGCCCGGCTGCGGACCCTGGAGGCGGCCGAGCTGGTCGAGCGCCCCGCCACCGGCGGCTACCGGCTCACCGAGGCCGGCCGCGCGCTGCGCGGCGTGGTCGCCGAACTCGGCGGCTGGGCCACCGCCTGGGACCGCACCGCCCTGCGGCCCGACCACCTCGACGCCCGGGTGCTCGGCTGGGACATGCACCGCCGGGTGCACCACGACCGGCTGCCCGACCGGCCGGTCCTGGTCGAGCTGCACTTCCCCGACGCCAGGCCGGACCGCTTCTTCCTGCACACCGCACCGGGCGGCGTCACCCTGTGCGCGGACGGCCTCGGCCGGCCGGTCGCCCTGCGGGTCGAGGCCGAACTGGCGGCGTTCACCGGCTGGTGGATGGGCGAACTGAGCTGGGACCGGCTGCTGAAGAGCGGTGCGGCCCGGCTGGAGGGCCCGAGCGAACTGCGCCGGGCCTTCCCGACCTGGTTCCGCGGCTACGTCTTCGCCCCCGGCGCCGGCTGAGCCGCCCGCCGGCCGGCGGCCTCAGCGCGCCGGGGCGATGTTCTGGTTGGCGCGGAACAGGTTGTCCGGGTCGTACGTCCCCTTCACCCGGGCCAGCCGGTCGTAGTGGTCGCGGTAGGTCGCGCGGACCCGGTCCTCGCCCTCGTCCATCATGAAGTTCACGTACGCCCCGCCCATCGAGTACGGGTGCAGCTCCTCCCAGTAGCCGACGCACCAGTCCCGGATCACCCCGGCGTTGGCGGGATCCGGGTCGATGCCGCCGAACACCCCGGACCACACCGCGTCCCGGTAGCTCCACGCGGTGTCGTCCCGGCCGACCCGGTGGGCCGCGCCGTCGACCGGGTACAGGTGCATGGTCGACAGGCCGGTCGGGATGGCGGCCGCGTACTTGGCGTGCACCTCGATCGCCTCGTCGGTGATCCGGTCGAAGAAGTCGCCGCGCCAGTACCACTGCAGGCCCGGCGGGAGCAGCGGGTCGAAGGTGCTCTGCAGCGCCGGGTAGGGGATCGGCGTCGCGAAGTGGAAGGCCGGCGGGCCCGCGTCGGCGACCGGCGCCAGGGCCGCGTCGAGGCCGTCCAGGTCGCCGGTCCAGCACCACACCACGCCCGCCATCCTGCGGCCGTGGATCTCCTCGGGGAACGGCGGCCCGGGCGGGATCACCAGCGCCGCGAAGAAACCGCTCAGCTCGTCGGGCTGGTGCGGGAGGAAGTCGCGGTACCAGCGCAGCACCTCGGGCGTGCGCTCGACCGGCCAGACCGTGACCCCCAGCCCGACCGTCCCGACCGGGTGCAGCCGGAAGGTGAAGGAGGTGACCACCCCGAAGTTGCCGCCGCCGCCGCGCAGCGCCCAGAACAGGTCCGGGTGGTGGTTCTCGTCCGCCGTCACGAAGCCGCCGTCGGCGAGCACCACGTCGGCCGACAGCAGGCTGTCGATGGTCAGGCCGTAACGGCGGGTGAGGTGGCCGTGGCCACCGCCGAGGGTCAGGCCGCCCACCCCGGTGGTCGAGATGATGCCGGCCGGCACCCCGAGTCCGAAACCGTCCGCGGCGTGGTCGAGTTCGCCGATCAGCGCGCCGCCGGCGACCTGCGCCGTGGCGGCCACCGGGTCCACCCGCACCCCGCGCATCGCCGCCAGATCGATGATCATCCCGTCGTCGACCAGGCACAGCCCGCCGCCGCTGTGGCCACCGCCGCGCACCGCGACGGCCAGGCCGTTGTCCCGGCCGAATCCGACCGCCGACATCACATCGGCCGCGTCCGCGCACGGCACGATGGCGGCCGGCCTCCGGTCGATCATCCCGTTGTAGATCTTGCGAGCCTCGTCGTACCCCGGGTCGCCCGGTCCGGTGACCGGCCCGCGCAGGGTGCCCCGCAGCGACTCGTACATTGCCGTGTCCATCGCGCTCTCCTCGCTGCGGACCGGCCCGGCACCCGGAACGACGCACCGCGCCACCACCGGTCGCCCTCCGTGACCGCAGCCCGACGTCCGCCCGTGCCCCACGGGCCCGGGCAGGCTGCGCGAGGGCGGGCACCGCGAGCTCGGGCTCCGCGTGAGCCGCCCGCTCCTTCCAGCATGCGCCGCAGCCCCGCCCGCCGCACGGCAGCCGACCGGGCCGCGGCCAACGCCGCCCCCGCCCCCGCGAGTTCGGGCAACCGTGCGGCCACCGAGCCGCCGTACGCCTCCCGCGGATGCGACGCGCACGACCCGCCGGGCCGCCCGGAACCAGCCGGTCGGGAGCCGGAACCCCGGGCGACATCCGGCGTTAGCACAACGGCCGCATCGGCCCCCGAGACTGGTGCGCGATCACCCCCGGTGACCGCTCCCGGGCTGGGAGTAGGCCCTTGATCGAAAGGCTGCGCAGCCAATGGCACCCCGCCTGTCCGTCGTCGTCCCGATCTACAACGTCGAGCCCTACCTGAAGGAGTGCCTCGACTCGATCGCCGCCCAGACCTTCACCGACTTCGAGTGCGTGATGGTCGACGACGGTTCCCCCGACGGCAGCGCGGCCATCGCCACCGCCTACGCCGCCGAGGACCCCCGCTTCCGGCTGGTCCGCCAGGAGAACCGGGGACTCGGCGCCGCCCGCAACACCGGCTGGCGCCACGCCGACGCGGGCGCCCAGTACCTGGCCTTCGTGGACAGCGACGACACCCTGCCGCCCAGCGCCTACCAGCTGATGATCGACACCCTGGACCGGACCGGCTCCGACTTCGCCGCCGGCAACGCGCTGCGCTTCCGCGACGCCTCCGGCTACTACCCGTCCCACGCCCACCGCAAGCCGTTCGGGGAGACCCGGCTGCGCACCCACGTGACCGAGATCCCGTCCCTGGTCACCGATCGCACGGCGTGGAACAAGGTGTACCGGCGGTCCTTCTTCGACGGCGCCGGCATCCTCTACCCCGAGGGCATCCTGTACGAGGACGCCCCGGTCAGCGTGCCGCACCACTACCTCGCCAAGAGCGTGGACGTGCTCTCCGAGCCGATCTACCACTGGCGGGTGCGCGAAGGGTCCGACGCCTCCATCACCCAGCAGAAGACCGACCCCCGCGGGGTGATCGACCGGGTCCGCTCGATGGAACTGGTCCGCGAGTGGCTGCTCGCCCGCCCCGAACCCGAGTTCCGCGACTACCTGACCTCCTACGACGCCAACAGCCTCGCCGAGGAGATCCCGATGTTCTTCTGGTCCGTCCCGGACGGCGCCCGGCCGTTCCGCGAGGCCTACCAGCAGCACGTCAGCCGCCTGCTGCACGCGATCGGCCCCGAGCAGATCGGCCGCCTCGGCGCCCAACTGCGGGTCAAGTACCGCCTCACGCTGGCCAACCGGATGCTGGAGTTCGTGCTGCTGCAGCGCCTCCACCGGCTCGCCCGCCGCCGCCCCCGGCTGCGCCGCGCCACGGCCTGAAGGGGCCGGGCGGGCCGCGGGGAGATCCCGGCGCGGCCCGGTGCGCTCCGGCGCACGCCCGCGCGGTCGGGGGCGTGCCCGTGCCCGGGCCGGTGGTCACCGGCCCGGGAGCACCTGCCGGGACATCAGCTGTGCGCAGGTCACAGCAGGAAGAGCTTGGTGAAGGGTGAGGTGATCCGCTCCTGCCGGGAGCCGAAGTCGACAAGGACCGCGATCTCGCCGTTGCCCTCGACGCTGATGGTCCGGCCGAGGCCGTACTCGTCGTGCGTCACACGGTCACCAACGGCGAATCGCTTGGGCGGCGGTGGGGCCGCGGTACGGAAGGGGCTGGTGGGAAGGTGGCGCCGGGGCGCGGCTGAATTCGTCATCGATGCCAGTATGCGCCTGATCCGATGTACGGGAGTGATCCGGGACCTCAAATTTCTGAATCACACGGCCCCGGCGGCGGTCCGTGCCGCCCCTGGCCCGCCCGCGAGTTGATCACCGTCCCGGTGCGGACGGGCCGCCGGGGCGGGCCCGCGGCGGCCGCCGAAAAGTCGGCGCCGGTAAATCCCCCGTTACGGGTCGGACCCTGCTACAGTCGTGCTAGTTGCAGTTTTGGTTCCCATGAACTTTGTGTGCGCCTGCTGGTTGTGACGGCAGGCGCATTTTGTTTCCCGGTATTTCCGGGCGGGTCATCATGGCGGCGACGCGGAGCTTGCGAAGTGTGAGTTCCGTACTGCCCATTGAAGGAGATTTTTTTATGGCTACTGGCACCGTGAAGTGGTTCAACTCGGAAAAGGGCTTCGGCTTCATCGAGCAGGAGGGTGGCGGTCCGGACGTGTTCGCCCACTACTCGAACATCAACGCCAGCGGTTTCCGTGAGCTGCTCGAGGGCCAGAAGGTCGAGTTTGACGTCACGCAGGGCCAGAAGGGCCCGCAGGCGGAGAACATTCGCCCGCTCTGACATTCGCTGCCCGGCGCACACCGCCGACAGCCGAGGCCCGTACCGCGTCCGCGCGGTGCGGGCCTCTCGGCGTTCCGGGCGCCTTTGGAGCCTCCCCGCGGGCCCCGGCGCCTCCCCGGGGTCTCGTCAGGCGCCTCCCCGGGTCTCCTCAGGGGGTGCCCGTCGGGCCTCGTCAGGGGTGCCCGCCGGGTCCGTGCGGTGCGGCTTCGCCGGGGGTGCCGTGTGCCGGGTGCGCCGGGTGTGCGGTGGGCGCGCGCTGGGCGCGGTGGGCGGCCACCCGGACGCGGGTGGCGCAGCGGGGGGAGCAGTAGCGCTGGGGCGTCCGCCGGCCGGTGTCGATGAACCAGCGGTCGCAGTCGGGCGCGGCGCAGCTCCCCCAGGCGCAGCCGCCGCGTTCGCCGAGCCACAGGCCGAGGGCCAGGGCGGCGGTCGACAGCAGCCAGTGCGTCAGGCCGGCCTCCCGGGGTGCCCGCGAGTGGACGGACCACGGGCGGCCGGGGAGGCGGACCAGCCTGGGGCGGGCGGGATAGCGGTCGAGCAGGTCGTTGATCAGCCCGGCGGCCGTGTCCTCGTCGCGGGTGGCCAGGATGCGGACCAGGTGGCCGGTGGCCCGTCTGAGCTCGTCCGCGTCGGCCTCGGTGAGGGTGAACGGCGGCCCGCCGTGGCGTTCGATGAGGGCCTGGAGCGCGGCCGGTCCCGCGCCGGGATCGTCCTGGACGGCGTTGGCGAGGTCGGCGATGAAGTGGAGCCCGCGGGGATTGCCGTCGCCGAGTTCCGCAGCCATGGCCTCGTCCTCCGTGTTCGGTGGGTCGGTGGGTCGGATGGATCGTTGTCCGTATTTCGGTGCAAGTGGTCCGAAATGCGGTGCTTGCCGGGCCTGAGGGGTGGGCCCGAGCCAATGGTAACGTCCAATCGCATAAGTTGGCGTTACGTCCTGGGGGCGTACCGCCCCACTCGCCGTGCCCCGGAGCCGTACGTCCTGCGGGGGCGGCCGGGCCCTGGGGAGAGCCATGCACGTCCCGACGACGACGCCGGTACTGATCGTGGGGGGCGGCCCGGTCGGCCTGACCCTGTCGGTCCTGCTGTCCGAGTACGGCGTGGACCACCTGCTGGTCGAGGCGCACCCGGGTACCTCCCGGCATCCCAAGGCCCGCGGCGTCTCGGCCCGTTCGATGGAGATCCTCCGTCGCTGCGGCCTGGAGGACGCCGTCCGGCAGGCCGGGCTCCCGGCCTCCCAGGTCTTCTTCTACCGCGGCCGCGACCTGGTCGACCCGGAGTTCGTCCGCACCGGCGTTCCGGTACCGGCGCAGGACGGCCGGGAGGCCACGCCCGCGCCCGGCCTGATCTGCTCCCAGGACGCCCTGGAACGCGTCCTGGCCGGCCGGGCCCGCCGGCTCGCGGGCCCGGCCGTGCGGTTCGGTACCCGGCTGCAGTCCTTCACCGAGCGGGACGGCGCCGTCCACGCCGTCCTGGAGGACCGTGCCACCGGCCGTCGGCGGACCGTACGGGCGGACTGGCTGATCGGCTGCGACGGGGCGTCCAGCACCGTCCGCACCGGCGCGGGCATCGCCATGGAAGGGCCCACGGGCCTCGGCCACTACCTCAGCATCCGCTTCGAGGCACCGCTCGGTCCGGTGGTGGCGGACCGGGCCAGCGCCTCGTACTTCCTCACCGCCCCCGGGTGCGGCGGATTCATGGCGGTCGACAACGACCGGCACTGGATCTACCAGCACCCCTTCGACCCCGCCGCCGGGGACCTCGAGGGGGACTTCGACGGGCACCGCGGCGGGGACGGCGCCGGGGACAGCGATGGGGGCAGCGGAGGGCAACTCGGTGGGTCGGCGGCCCCGGAGGTCTCGGCGGCCCCGGCGGCCGACCGGGGTCGGACCTCCCGGCTGGTCGCGCTGGTCCGGGCGGCCGCCGGCATCCCGGACCTGGAGGTCGAGGTCCGGGACACCATGGCCTGGCGGATGGACGCCCGGCTGGCCGCCGGGTACCGCCGCTCGCGGGTGCTGCTGGCCGGCGACGCGGCGCACGTGGTGCCGCCGACCGGCGGGCACGGCATGAACACCGGGATCGGCGACGCCGACAACCTCGCCTGGAAGCTCGCCGCCGTCACCGCGGGCCGCGCCGCCGACGCGCTGCTGGACACCTACGAGGCCGAGCGCCGCCCACTCGCCCGGCAGGTCATCGACCTGTCGCTCGCCAACGCCGGGTCCCGCACGGGCTACCGCATCGACGACGAACTCCTGCTCACCGCCGCCTACCGCTCCACCGCCGTCCTCCCCGACCCGGAGGACGCGGACCAGGTGGCCCCCGGCCGGTCCCCGTTGGACCCCGCCGGCCGCCGCCCGGACGCCGCCCCCGGGGAACGAGCCCCCCACGTACGGCTCACGGGCACCGGCGGGATCACCTCCACCCTGGACCTGGCCGGCCACGGCTTCACCCTGCTCACCCCGGCCGAGGCGCCGGCCTGGCGACGGCAGGCCGAGCACGCCTCGGCCGCCGGACTCCCCGTCACGGCGAGGGCGGTCGAGGGCGGGACGGTCACGGGCGGGACGGTCATGCGCGGGACGGTCGCGGACGAGACGGTCATGCGCAGGACGGCCGCAGGCGGCGGCCGGTACGAAGGCGAACCCGGCAGCTGGGCGGCCCGCTGCGGCATCCCCGGCAGCGGTGCCGTCCTGATCCGCCCCGACGGCCACATCGCCTGGCGGTCCACCGGCCCCGCGCCTGCCGACCCGGGCCACCTCACCGCCGTACTCCGGCGCATCCTCGGAACCCCGGGCGCCTGAGGCGGCAACAGCCGTCGCTGGTGGTCGGCCGATCCGGCGACTTCGGAGGCGTCAGGTCGGAGCGGAAATGTGTTCGCAGATGGGCGATGTCGTTGATGTACGATCACCCGGCCGACCGCCGCGAAGCCCGCAGCGGGGCCCGTACGTATTCGTATCCCGGGGGACTGTTGAAGATTCGTCGTTCGCTCGCCGCTGCCGTTTTCCTGGCGACCGCCGCCGCACCCGTCGCCATGGGCGCAGCCCCGGCGTTCGCCGACACCGCGCCGGCGGGGCAGGAGCAGACCGACCCGGCCGAGACCAAGGCGGACGGAACCAAGGCGGCCGAGACCAAGGCAGACGAGGCGAAGACGGACGAGACCAAGGCGGACGAGGCGAACCGGGCCGCCATCGAGAAGCTGCTCGTCTACCCGAACGACTACCTGCTCACGGCCCCGAGCACCTACCTGCGCGAGCACGTGGCCGAGGCCCTGGCCGGCACCCCGGCCGACCGGGCGCACTTCCTGGCGAAGGAGGTGGACAAGATCCGCCGGGACGACGCGCGGATCGCGATCCTGCGGATCATGAGCGCGGGCGGTCCGGCCGTGGAGAAGGCCGGCTTCGTCGCGTTCGAATCGGACGACATCGAGACCTTCCGCGCGTTCCTGAAGACCGGCCAGTACGTGGCCCGGGCGGAGGACGAGAACCGCGCCGAGGTGCAGCGGATCCTCGACGACCCGAACAGCGGGTCGGTGGTGCGGGAGGCCGCGGAGGCTGCGCTGGCCGGTACGGCCGCCGACGTCGAGCGCTTTCTCAAGGTCGGGCTGAAGAACGCCACGGAGGTCGACGACCGGATCCGGACCACCCGGATCATGTCGGTCGGCGGACCGGCGGTGCGCAAGGCCGCCAACGCGGCCCTGAGCGGCACGATCGAGGACATCCGCGCGTTCCTGAAGACCGGCCAGTACGTGGCCCGGGCGGAGGACGACAACCGCGCCGAGGTGCAGCGGATCCTCGACGACCCGAACAGCGGGCCGGAGGTGCGCAAGGGCGCGAAGGCCGCGCTGGCCGGTACGGCCGCCGACGTCGAGCACTTCCTCAAGGTCGGGCTGAAGACCGCTGCAGCGGACGACGACCAGATCCGGGCCACCCAGATCATGGCGGCCGGTGGTCCCGCGGTGCGCAAGGCCGCCAACGCGGCCATGAACGGCACCATCGAAGACATCCGCGCGTTCCTGAAGACCGGCCAGTACGTGGCCCGGGCCGAGGACGAGAACCGCGCCGAGGTGCAGCGGATCCTCGACGACCCGAACAGCGGGCCGCTCGTCCGGGAGGGCGCGCAGAAGGCACTCGCGGGCTCGGCCGCCGACGTCGAACACTTCCTGAAGGAAGGCCGGTTCGCGGCCCTCGCCGCGGACAAGGCCGCCGCGGAGGCCGCCCGTGGCACCTCGGGCGCCGGTCGGCCGGTCACCACGGTGGCCGCGGTCGCCGACGTCCGGACCGTCGGTGAGGACTCGCTGGCCAGCACCGGCCCGACCACCCCGCTCGGGCAGCTCGCCGCCGCCGGCGGCGCGGCCGTCCTGCTGGGCGCCGGCGCACTCGTCGCCGCGCGCCGCCGCCCGCAGGCCTGACCACTCCCCCCCCCGCCGGTCGGTGCGCCCGTCGCGCCGGCCGGCGGAGTGCTTCCGCGGCCCGGGACCTGTGCCTGCCCCTGCGCCCTGGCGTCGGTCAGTACGGGAGCAGTCCAGCGGTGACCTCCCCGGGATCGCGGTGGCCGCCGAGCGACTGCTCGGCGAGGAGTTCGGACCGGACGAGCTCAAGGAGGCGGCCCATCCAGTTCCGCCCGCGGCTGTCAGGGACGTCCCGCCAGAAGGGCGAGTCCGAGAAGCCGGTGTAGCTGATCGTCGCGTCCCCGGTGGAGAGCAGGACTCCGGCGAGCTCGGGGTGCTGGGTGAACTTCGCGCGCAGCAGGCCGGCCATGGTCGCGAGCCGGATGGCAGGCCAGTCCGCTCGTTGGACCGCCCGGCCGCCCAGGTCCTGTGCCTCCCGGCCGGACGGAGCCTCCTGGACCAGCCGGCGATCGGCGGCGTCGGCAGCCGACAGGGCCCAATGGCCGTGGAGCACGGACGGGTAGGTCCCGCCGGCGAAGGTGATCTGCGCCGGGTAGTCGTTGCGCAGTACGAACAGGCCCAGCGCCTCGGGCCAGCCCTGCGGGAAGACGGACTGGTGGGAGATGACGGCCGCCTGGCCGGGTCCGCTCGGATCGTCGGCGTACTGGACGGCCCGCCGCTCCTGCTCGCGGGCCACGCCTTCGTCCCCGCGACGGAAGTAGTCCAGGGACTCCTGGTGCATGTCCGCCGTCACGACCGGGCCATCCCCGTCCACGGCCTCACCCGGATCGGTGACCAGGATCCGCAAGGGGCGGTCCTGGAGGTCCATGTCGCCGAGGACATAGATCCGCCGATGTGGTGGCACCGCCAGGTAGGCGTCTCGAAGGAGCTCGCGATTCCGCTCCTCGGGCTCCTGCTGGTAGCGGCGGATCGCCTCCCAGCAGCGCTGCCCGGTGGTCGGTCGGCCGTTGAGTTCCTCGATCTTGTCGGCGACCTCGCTCAGGAAGCCCTCCGGGGTCAGCGGTTCACCGTGGCGGGAGCGCCACTTCGAGGGTTCGTCAGGAAGAGCGGGAGCGCCGGGCCGTGTCACGGAGATTCGGCCCGAGGCCAGGAGCTTCTCGAGGCCGGCCAGGTCGGTCCGGTCCTGACACCTGACCGCGCCGTCCGCGAAGACGATCAGGTCGTCGAGGTAGTACTCGGCATCCCATCGACTCCGCTGCCAGACGTGGCACCAGACCCCGTCGATCCTCTCCCCGTCCACCGTTCGATACGTCGGTCCCCGCCATGTCATGGGTGCACGCTACTGCCTCGGTGTCATGGCGGTGCCTGCTTCCGGCTCGGTCCTGGAGAGCCGGTGGGGCAGTCCCTGTGATCTACATCGCGTCATGCCGACCCTTGGAGAGCCTGCCGCTGCTGCCCGGATCCACCGCGGTTCAGGCCCGTTGGCGTCAGCCTTGGCGTCGAGCGACACGAAAAAACCCCCGAAGCGAGCTGCTTCGAGGGCATCGTGCCTGGTCGGGCTATGTGGCCAGGGCCGGGGTCGAACCGGCGACCTTCCGCTTTTCAGGCGGACGCTCGTACCAACTGAGCTACCTGGCCGTACTGCACCGCCTCTTACGAGACGAGCGATCCTGACGGGACTTGAACCCGCGACCTCCACCTTGACAGGGTGGCGAGCTAACCAACTGCTCCACAGGACCTCGTGCGGATCTCATCCGCCTCAGCGCCTTGCGGCACTGACTTTACTACGGTACTACCGTGCCCCCAACGGGATTCGAACCCGTGCTACCGCCTTGAAAGGGCGACGTCCTGGGCCACTAGACGATGAGGGCTTGCGGCCCGCCCGGCTGGCTTTCAGCGGTCGGGGACGTGAGAAGCATATGGGATGCCGGGCGGGAAAGCCAAAACGGTTTCGGCCCGGCGGGTCAGCGGCCCAGCTCAGGGCCGGTCGGGTGACCCCGCGCGGTGCGTGCCCGGGCGGTCAGGACCAGCCGAGTTCGTGCAGTTCGTGGTCGTCGAAGCCGAAGTGGTGCGCCACCTCGTGGATCACGGTGATGCGGACCTCCGCCACCGCCTCCTCCTGGGTCTCGCACTGCCGCAGCGTCGGCCCCATGTAGATGATGATCCGATCGGGCAGCACCCCGGCGTACCACTCGCCCCGCTCGGTCAGCGGGGTGCCCTCGTACAGGCCGAGCAGGTCGGGGGCGGCCGGGTCCGGTTCGTCCTCGACGAAGACCGCGACGTTGTCCATCAGGGCCGCGAGCTGCGGCGGGATCTGGTCGAGGGCGTCGGAGACCAGCGTCTCGAACTCGTCCCGGGTCATGTCCACCGCCTCATTGTCGGATGTCCCGTGACGACGTGCCAGATGATCGGCGCCAGCGATTCGCCGGGGTGATTCACCGGGGTGGTTCACTGAGGTGTGAAATCGAACCCCGCCGGAGCGCCGCCCCGGGCCGCCGTTCCCCGGCGCCCGGCCCTGCTGCGCGGCCAGGGACCGACCGTGGCCGTCGTCGCGGTCGGCGGGGCCCTCGGCGCGGTCGCCCGGTACGGCGCCGGGCTGCTGCGGCCGGCCGCCCCCGCCGCGTTCCCCTGGACCACCCTGCTGATCAACGCGGCGGGCTGCGCCGCGATCGGGGTCCTGCTGGTGCTGGTCACCGAGGCCCGGTGGGGGCACCCGCTGCTGCGGCCGTTCCTGGGCACCGGGGTGCTGGGCGGGTTCACCACGTTCTCGACCTACACCGTGGACGTCCAGCGGCTGATCGACCTCGGCGAGCCCGGACGCGCGCTGTCCTACCTGCTGGGCACCGTCCTCGCGGCGCTCGCCGCGGTCTGGGCCGCCGCGACGCTCACCCGCCTGGCCGTCGGCCGGAGACCGGCATGACGGCCGGGGACGCGGTCGCGCCGGCCGGGCCCGTCCGGGAGCTGCGGGCCACCGTGCTGATCGGCGACCACGACACCTGGCACCACCGGCCGCTTTCCGCCGAGATCGTCCGCCGGGCGCACGCCGCGGGCCTGGCCGGGGCGAGCGTGTTCCACGGCGTCGAGGGCTTCGGCGCCGGCGCCACCGTGCACACCTCGCGGCTGCTGTCGCTGAGCGAGGGCCTGCCGGTGGCCGTGGTGATCGTCGATGAGGCCGCACGGGTCCGGGCCTTCCTGCCGGAGCTGGACGGGCTGATCGGCAGCGGCCTGGTGGTGCTCGACGAGGTCGAGGTGGTCCGCTACGGCCGGGGCGCGCCGGACCGCGACTTCGGCCGGGGTGCGCCGGGCGACGACCGGGGAGGCGACCGGTGACCTGGCTGCTGGTGATCGCCGGGGCCGTGGTCGGCGCGCCGCTGCGCTATCTGACGGACCGTGCGATCCAGTCCCGGCACGACTCGGCCTTCCCCTGGGGCACCTTCGTGGTGAACGTCGCCGGCAGCCTGGTGCTCGGCCTGCTGGCGGGCGCGGTGGCCGCCGGCGCGGCGTCCTCCCGGCTCCAGCTGCTGATCGGCACGGGTCTGTGCGGGGCGCTCACCACGTACTCGACGTTCTCGTACGAGACGCTGCGGCTGGCCGAGACGGGCGCGCGGCTGTACGCGGTGGCGAACGTGGCCGGCAGCGTGCTGGCGGGGGTCGGCGCCGCGTACACCGGGACGGCGGCCGCCCGCGCCCTGTGGGGCTGACGGGCCGGTGACGCGGTGCCGGTGACGCGCTGTCCGGGCCGCGGGGCCCGCGGAGTCGCCGGGGCCGCGGCCCCGGCGACGGGCCCGGGACGCGGCCGACCGGGCGGTTGCCCGTGTCCGGCGGGGCGGCCGCGCGTTGGGCACCGAGAACGACGGACCGGCCCGGGTGGGGCGGCACGGGAGGTGGCTCGGTGGTGGCGGATCGTACGGCTGGTCCCGGGACGGGACGGCGGGTGGCGGCGGGTGTCGCCGCGGCGGTGCTCGCGGGATTCGGGCTGAGCGGGTGCATGTCGGTCGGTGCGGGCTCCGCGGACCAGCAGGGCACCGCCCGGCCGAGCGGCCCCGCCGGGGCGTCCGGGAAAGCGGGCAGCGTCGGCGGCGCGGCCCGCAACTCGGGGAACGGCCAGCACGGCGAGCACGGCGCCGTGGTGGCGGGCGAGGGGGTATCGCCGGGGACGACGCCGGCGGCGGAGGTGGCCGGCGTGGTGCCCGTCCCGGCCGAGTCGGGGGCGGTCGTGGCCCCGGTGGTGGTGCCCGGTGCGCCGAGCGACAGCGCGGGTGCGGCGAGCCCGTCCGGCCCGGCCAGCCCGGACGCCAGCCCCTCGGTGCCGTCCCACCCGTCACCAAGCTCACAGCCGAGTTCTGCCCTCCCATCTGTCACACTGGGACCAGAACCATCCGCCAGTAACTCCGGATCATCGGCTCCAAGTGCGACTCCGGCCGGGCATTAGCGCTCTGGCCAGCGAGTTTGCCTTTGATCCCGAGGTTCCTCTATGGTGGTAGATCGTTCGTTTGATTCATTTGATTGGCGCCTTCATCAGTACCCGGCGCCCTTGGCGCGTTCCGGCGATCCGTGGATGACCGCATAGAGGCGGTCTTAACAGAACCCCGGACTTTGGCGCGTGCCACTTCCGGAAGGTTTTGCATTGTCTCTCGTTGACGACGCCCGCTTCGCCATGCCCGCGAACGGGTCGGACGCCGCCGACTCCCTGACCGACACCAACGACATCCTCGAGGCCGCCGAGGCCGAGACCGCCGCCGCGGTCGACCTCGACACCGCCTCGGACGTCGACTCCGACGCCGCGCCGGCCGAGCCCACCGTCACCTTCGGTGACCTGGGCCTCCCGGACGAGATCGTGCGGGCCCTCGCCAAGCGCGAGGTGGTCACCCCGTTCCCGATCCAGGCCGCGACCATCCCGGACGCCCTGGCCGGCAAGGACGTGCTGGGCCGTGGCCGTACCGGCTCCGGCAAGACCCTCAGCTTCGGCCTCCCGCTGCTCACCCGCCTCGCCGGCGGCGAGCGCACCCGGCCCAAGCACCCGCGCGGTCTGATCCTGGTCCCCACCCGCGAGCTGGCCATGCAGGTCGCCGACGCGCTGGAGCCGTTCGGCTCGGTGCTCGGCCTCAAGCTCAAGGTCGTCTGCGGCGGCACCTCGATGTCCAACCAGATGTACGCGCTTGAGCGCGGCGTGGACGTCCTGGTCGCCACCCCGGGCCGCCTGCGTGACCTGATCAACCGCGGCTCCGCCAAGCTCGCCGACGTCCAGGTCGCCGTGCTGGACGAGGCCGACCAGATGGCCGACATGGGCTTCCTGCCCGAGGTCACCGAGATCCTCGACCAGGTGCCGGCCGGCGGCCAGCGCCTGCTGTTCTCCGCCACCCTGGAGAACGAGATCGACACCCTGGTCAAGCGCTACCTGAACAACCCGGTCACCCACGAGGTCGACCCGTCGGCCGGCGCGGTCACCACCATGACCCACCACATCCTCGTGGTGAAGCCGAAGGACAAGGCGCCGATCACCAACGCCATCGCCGCCCGCAAGGGCCGGACGATCATCTTCGTCCGCACCCAGATGGGCGCCGACCGCGTCGCCGAGCAGCTGGTCGAGGCCGGCGTGAAGGCCGACGCGCTGCACGGCGGTATGACCCAGGGCGCCCGCACCCGGGTGCTGGGCGACTTCAAGGACGGCTACGTCAACGTGGTCGTCGCCACCGACGTCGCCGCCCGCGGCATCCACGTCGACGGCATCGACCTGGTGCTCAACGTCGACCCGGCCGGTGACCACAAGGACTACCTGCACCGTTCGGGCCGCACCGCGCGGGCCGGCCGCTCCGGCACCGTCGTCACCCTGGTGCTCCCGCACCAGCGCCGCGGCGTCTTCCGCCTGATGGAGGACGCGGGCGTGGACGCCTCGCGCCACATCCTCGACCACGCCTTCGACCCCGAGGTGTCCCGGATCACCGGTGCCCGCTCGCTGGTCGAGGTGCAGGCCGAGTCCGCGTCCGGCATCGCCGGTGCCGCGGAGCGCGAGGTCGCCGAGATGACCCGCCAGCTGGAGCGCGCCCAGCGTCGTGCCACCGAGCTGCGCGAGGAGGCCGACCGCCTGGCCGCCCGTGCCGCCCGTGAGCGCGCCGCGCTCGGCATCGAGGACGAGGAGCCGGCCGCCGAGGCCGCCGACGCGACCGCCGAGCCGGCCGCCGCCGAGACCGCCCCGGTGGTCGAGGAGGAGCGCGTCCCCGCGTACCGCGAGGTCCGCGCCGAGCGCCCGTCGTTCAACCGCGACCGTGACGAGCGCGGTGGCTTCAACCGTGACGACCGTGGCCGGGACCGCGACCGGGACGACCGCGGTGGCCGTTCCTTCGGCCGGGACCGTGACGACCGTTCGGGTGGCCGCTCCTTCGGTGGCGACCGTGACAACCGTTCGGGTGGCTTCAACCGGGACAGCCGCTCCGGTGGCTTCAACCGTGACGACCGTTCGGGTGGCCGCTCCTTCGGCGGTGACCGCGACAACCGTTCGGGTGGCTTCAACCGGGACAGCCGCTCCGGTGGCTTCAACCGTGACGACCGTTCGGGTGGCCGCTCCTTCGGTGGCGACCGCGACAACCGTTCGGGTGGCTTCAACCGGGACAGCCGCTCCGGTGGCTTCAACCGTGACGACCGTTCGGGTGGCCGCTCCTTCGGCGGTGACCGCGACAACCGTTCGGGTGGCGCGGGCGGCTTCAACCGCGACCGTGACGACCGTGGCGGCCGTTCCTTCGGCAGCGACCGTCCGGCCCGCTCCTTCTCGGACCGCCCGTCCTTCGGTGACCGCGACCGCGGCGCCGGCAGCAGCCGTCCGTTCGCCCGCCGCGACGACCACCGTTCCGGTGGCCGCCCGCAGGGCTTCAACCGTGACGACCGTTCGGGTGGCCGCTCCTTCGGCGGTGACCGCGACAACCGTTCGGGTGGCTTCAACGGCGGCGACCGCAAGCCCCGCTGGAAGAGCTGACACCTGAGAGCTTGACCTAGATCGGCCTGGGGCCGGTCCACCACGGTGGACCGGCCCCAGGCCTTTCTGCGTTCCGGGCGTTTCTGCGTCCCAAGCCCTTCTGCGGCCGAGCCTCTTTCGCACCGGTGCCTGGATATGCTCGATTTGAGAACAACTCGGTGGCGCGGTGGGCCGGGCTCGCGTACGGTCGCCGCCATGAGCAGCAGAATGCATCAAGTGGCGGTCGAGAACGAGGAGATCGCCGAGCGCGGGAGCTACCGGACACGGTCCGGTGCCTCGGTGGAGATCGCCGGCCTGCTGACGGCGGCCCGGGCCGGCACCGTCTCGTACGGCCCGGACGAGCCGCTGCCCGGTGGGCCGCGCGGCCCGCTGCGCGGGCAGCCCGAGGTGACCTCCGAGGGCAGCATGCAGGCGGCACGACGGCTGGCCGAGGCCGGCGGCGGAGACCGGGTCGCGGTGCTCAACTTCGCCTCCGCACGCAACCCGGGCGGCGGCTATCTGCGCGGCGCCAAGGCCCAGGAGGAGGATCTCTGCCGGTCGGCGCTGCTGTACCGGTGCCTGCTGGAGGCGCCCGACTACTACGAGGCGCACCGCGCCTCCCCGGACCTGCGCTACAGCGACCGGGTCATCTGGTCGCCGCAGGTGCCGGTGATCCGCGACGGGCGCGGCGACCTGCTCACGGAGCCGTACACCGTCTCGTTCCTCACCTCGCCGGCCCCCAACGCCGGGCAGCTGGCGCTCCGTTCGCCGGGCCGGCCGGTGGACGTCCGGGACCTGCTGGCGGTCCGGGCCGCGCGGGTGCTGGCCGTGGCGGCGCAGCACGGGGCGCGGGAGCTGGTGCTGGGGGCGTGGGGGTGCGGGGTGTTCCGCAACGACCCGGCGGTGGTCGCCGAGGCGTTCGAGACCGCGCTGACCGAGCACGGGGCCGCGTTCGACCGCGTGGTGTTCGCGGTCTGGGACCGTACCCCGGCGTCGGCGAACCGGGCGGCGTTCGAGCGGCGGTTCGGCGGGGCGTAGGACCACGGCGGTCCGCAGCGCACCGCCGGCTCACGGCCGGCTCACGGCCGGTGCGGGGCCGGTGCGGGGCCGGCCGTTCGCGGTGGTCCGAGGGCGAAGGACCCGGCTCCGGCCCTGGCCCCGGCTCGTCAGCTGCCGGCGGCGAGCAGGGAGGCGGCGGCGACCACGCCGGTCACGGCGAACACGGACGGCCAGGCACCGATCCGCTTGGCCAGGGGGTGCGAGCCGCCGAACGCGGCCACGTACAGGCCGGTCAGCGCGGCAGCCGCCGGCGTCCCCGCCGCCCGCCGCCAGCGCACCGCGGCCGTCGCCCCGGCGGCGGCCAGCACCACGCCGCCCAACTCCCGCCGCCCGGACCAGCGGGCGGCGCCGTAGCCGCCGATCAGACCCGCCGACGCGACGGCCGCGGTGGGGATGTTCGCCATGGTGCACTCCTCGTTGCTGCTGGTCCGGGGGTTCGCGGCCGGGACGTCCGTCCCGGGGCACTCTCCTTGCGAGGACAACTCCCGGGCGGCGGCTGCCGTTCCGGTCGTTGCTGCGTCCGGAAATTTCCGGTCGGCCACGGCTCCGGTCGTCCATACTCACTCGCGTGACCACCGAAGCCGCCGCCTACGACGCCCGCCCGGCCGAGGCCGATCTGCGGGTCAGCCCGCTGGAGCTGTTCTTCGACCTCGTCTTCGTCTTCACCATCACCCAGCTCAGCGACAGCCTGGCCCACCACCTGACCGTGGCCGGCCTGGCGCGGGTGCTGGTGATGCTGGCGGTGATCTGGTGGATGTACGACGCCTTCATCTGGCTCACCAACGCCATGCCGCCCACCACCCACCCGCGGCGCGGCCTGCTGCTGCTCGGCATGACCGGCTTCCTGGTGATCTCGCTGACCGTCCCGCACGCCTTCGAGGGCAGCGGGGTGGCCTTCGGCCTGGCGTACGTGCTGGTGATCGCGGTGCACACGGGGATGTTCGCGGGGGCGGACGTCCCGCTGCGCTCGGTGCTGCGGATGGGCGGGCTGAACCTGGTCAACGCGGCGCTGGTGGTCACCGGCGGGCTGCTCGAGGGAACGGCCCAACTCCTGCTGTGGGGAGCATCGGTGGCGGTCCAGGTCGCGACCCCGTACCTGGTGGATCTGCCGCAGTTCCAGCTCAGGGCCGGGCACTTCGTCGAACGGCACGGACTGGTGATGATCGTCGCGTTCGGCGAGTCCGTGATCGCGATCGGGGTGGGGGCCGGGGACGAGCGGCTCTCGGTGGCGCTGGTCGGTGCGGCGGCGTTGGCGCTCGGGGTGTGCGTCGCGCTCTGGTGGGCCTACTTCGGCCACGACGACGACGAACGCGCCGGCCACCGGATGGCCGAGCTCCCCGCGGCCCGCCGCAACGAGCTCGCCGTCCGGCTCTACAACCTCGGCCACTACGCGCTGCTGCTGGGCCTGCTGCTCCTCGCCACCGGCGCCAAGGCCCTCGTCGCCCACCCCACCGCGCCCCTGGCCCCCGCCCAGGCGACCGCGCTGGCCGCCGGGATCACCCTCTACCTCGCCGCCAACACCGCGATCCGCCGCACCCTCGGCCTCACCCCGAACGCCGCCCGCCTGCTCGCCGCCGCCCTGGTACCGGCGACGATCCCGCTCGGCACCCAGGTGTCGGCCCTCGCGCAGGTGGCGGTGATGGTGGCGGTCCTGGCGGCGGCGTTCGGGTACGAGGAGCGCGGTTCGAGGGCATGACCACAGGTCGGCTCCGGGGCAGGGGCGACTCCGGACGGGCGCGGCGTCGCTGTCGGCCGGTCGTGGCCGCGTCGGGATCCCGGAGGTGTGGGGCCTAACCGGTGGGGGCGACCTCCACCGAGCCCCCGGAGTCGGATGACGTCGGGGTACGGCGCGTCCCGGCCGGGTCCGAGACGGCCGCTCGGACCGCTGCCGCGATGGATTCGGCCGATTCGTGTTCCCAGAAGCGGAGGACACGCCAACCCGATTCGATCAGACGGTTGTTGGTCTCGATGTCCCGCGAGATGTTCCGATCGAGCTTCTCCGCCCACCAGGCGCTGTTGGACTTCGGCCGGGTGGCGTGTTCGGGGCAGCCGTGCCAGAAGCAGCCGTCCAGGAACACCGCCACCCGGGCCCGGGTGAAGGCGATGTCGATCGTGCGGCGGCGCATCTCGGGCACCGGCAGACCGACCCGGTAGCGAAGGCCCTGTGCGTGCAGCAGACGGCGAACGGCGAGTTCGATCTCCGTGTCCTTGCGCCGCTGTCGGCTCATCCTGGACGCGACGGAGGGGGAGGAGGCGCTGGGGCGTACGGACGTCACTTTGTCGATCACCTTGCTCGGCGCGGCCGGGTCGAACGCCACGACGACCTTCGGGGACGCCGTCGTGGTCGGTGGGGAGCCGCCCGGGCGACCTCGAATCCCGCGGACCCGGGGTCGACATCGAATGCTCTGGCTCCCCTCCGGACGGGCCGCGGCGGCGGGACCACGGCCCGCCGTCATGGGCTCTCCGGAGGGACGAGGCTCTCGTACCGGTCTTCTTACGGTAGCCCTGCCCACCGACAGCCGGCGGGGGTCCGCAGCGACCCCTGGCGTCAGACCGCGCTCAGCGCCGCCCGCACGGCCGCCAGTTCCGCGGCCGTCACCCCGTGGGTGGTCAGGTAGGTCTCGATGGTGCCGTGGAGTTCGCGGATGCGGGCCAGGGCGGTGTGCAGGTTGTCGGCCTCGGCGGGGTGGGAGACGTGGGAGACGCCGTGCTCGTCGATGTAGGGGACGGGGCCGGCGTCGAGGCCGAGGCCGCGGTTGGAGCGGAGGTAGTCGGCGGTGATGTCGGCGTCGGAGAGGCCGGCCAGGTGCTGGATCACCGCGATGGTGAGGCCGGTGCGGTCCTTGCCGACGGCGCAGTGGACGAGCAGCGGCGCGCCGTCGCCGGCGAGGCGGCGGACGGTGGCGGCCACGGCGTCGCCGCCGATCTCCGCCATCAGCCGGTAGGTGGCGAACTGGTCGCTGGGCCAGGGGTGTTCGGCGTTGTGGCGGTCCGGGAGCAGCGGAGCGTGCAGGTAGTCGTGGTCCAGGCCGTGGAACCGGTCGGGGGCGGCCGTGATCTCCGCCGGGCTGCGCAGGTCGACCACGGTCCGGATGCCGAGCGGCTTGAGCCGCCGGGCCCCCTCGGGGCTGAGGCCCGACAGCGACGCGGACCGGTACAGCACGCCGGGTCGCAGTACGCCGCAGGAGGCGTCGCGGAAGTTCAGAACGTCGGGGATGTCCAGGAAGACGGCGTCGGTGTCGAACTCGCGGTCGGTCATGACCACCACGCTAGCGCGGGCGGGTGGCGCGCCGGGGGGCCGTTGTGGACCTGTGCCTCAACGCCTCCGGCGCCCCGGCAGTCCTGCGGCCCGGGGGGCTCGGGGGCTCGGGGGCTCGTCGCCCCGGCGGCCGCGGACCGGTCCGCCCGCGCCCTCAGCGGCCGCCCGCCACGTCGAGGAAGGTCCCGGTGGCGTACGAGGCGGCCGGCGAGAGCAGGAAGAGGATGCACTCGGCGACCTCCTCCGGCTCTCCGCCGCGGCCCATCGGCAGCTGCGGCCCGACCCGGTCGACGCGCCCCGGCTCGCCGCCGAGGGCGTGGATGCCGGTGTGGATCAGTCCCGGGCGGACGGCGTTGACCCGGATCCCCTCGGCCGCCACCTCCAGCGCCAGCCCGCGGGTCATGCTGTCCAGCGCACCCTTGGACGCGGCGTAGTCGACGTACTCGTTCGGCGAGCCGAGCCGGGACGCGGCCGAGGACACGTTGACGATGGCGCCGCCCCGGCCGCCGTACCGGGACGACATCCGGCGGACCGCGGCGCCCGCGCACAGGAACGGCCCGGTGATGTTCGCCGCCCAGATCCGGGCCAGCCGCTCCTCGTCCAACTCCTCCAGTCTGGCCTGCCGTTCGAGCGTGCCGGCGTTGTTGACCAGCGCCGTGAGGGTGCCGAGCTCCCGGTCCACGGTTCGGAACAGCCGCTCGACCTCCGCACCTCGGGTGACGTCCGCCCGGACGGCGACCGCGGTACCGCCGTCGGCGCGGATGCCGTCCACCACGGCGAGCGCCGAAGCCTCGTCGCTGCGGTAGTTGACGCACACCCGGTACCCGCGGCGGCCGGCGAGCCGGGCGGTGGCGGCGCCGATGCCGCGTCCTCCACCGGTGACCAGCAGAACCCGCGCCCCGGCGGCCGGCGTACCGGCGGACGCGGCTCCGGCGGACGCCGGCACCTGGGGACGGGCGGTGGTCTCCTCTGGCACGGCGGGCGACTCCCTCGTACTGGTACGCGCACGGGCGGGACCCGGCCCCTGCCGGTCCGGCTCCGACCGTAGCCCACGCCCGCAGCCCGCAGCCCACAACCGGTGGCCTGGTGGCCCGTAGCCCGCAGCCCGGATGGCGGAATCCCCGGCGGGCTGCGGCCCGCCGCCCTCACCATGGCCGGTATGCCGCCCCACTCCGCCCCGCCGCCACTACGGCTGCAGCCCGCCTCCGCCGACCCGGCCGACTACCTGGCGGCCGACGACGTGATCGACCACCACCACCCCGGGATCCGCGCGCTCGCTGCCCGGTTGCGCCGCGACAGCGCGGAGAACAGCGCCCGTGCGGCGTTCGAGTACGTCCGCGACCGGGTGGCGCACTCCGCCGACGTCGGCCGGTGGAGCGCCGCGTACCGGGCCTCCGACGTGCTGGCCGCCGGCGATGCGATCTGCCACGGCAAGTCCCACCTGCTGACCGCCGTACTGCGCGCCCAGGGCATCCCGGCCGGCCTGTGCTACCAGCGGTTCGACGTGCTGCACGGCCTGATCGCCGTCCACTGGCCGCAGCCGCGCGGCGGCGGCAGCTGGGTGCGGCTGGACCCGCGCGGCAACAGGCCGGGTGTCGATGCGCAGTTCGCCACCGACCCCGCCGGGGAGCGGCTGGCCTGGCCGGTCGACCCGGACCGGGGCGAGTTCGAGTACGCGACGGTGTACCCGGCCACCCCCGCCGTACTGCGCGAAGCGCTGGCCGCGGCCCGCCCCGACCGGGAGGGGTACGGCTACTACCTGCCGACCGAGCTCTGAGCCGCACCGCAGTCCGGACGGCGGCCCGTTCGGACGGCGGCCCGTCCGGACGACGGCCCGTCCGGACGACGGCCCGGCCCGACCCGACCGCAGCCCGTCCCGGCCGGATGGGCCGGCCCGGCCGGGCGGTCAGGGCTCGGTGGCCGCCCGCATCGCGGCGATCTTCGGTGCGCGGCTCTTCGGCGAGTCCAGGCTGAACCCGCGTGCGTCGCCGAGCTCGTCCCGGACGAACGCCTCGGTCCGCTCGATCGCCTCGCGCAGGGCGTCGTCGAGCGGCACGAACAGCTGGTGCACGATCTCCCGCTGCTCGGTGTCGTACTCCCAGAAGCCGACGATCCGGCCGCGGTCGACCACGATGTGGGTCTGCGGGTCCGCCTCGCCGCCGAACACCCGGCCCTGCCTGGCGGCGGGCACCGGACGCTGAGCATCCGCCGGGTCGACCAGCCGGGACAGGTCGCGGTGCAGCAGGTGGATGCCGTCGATGCCCGCCAGCAGCGCGTACCGGGGCTCGGCAGGCGGCTCGAACTCCTCGAACTCGGCCAGGAGTTCGGCCGGCATCAGCAGGTCGGTGCCCGGCAGCGTGACCAGGTCGAGCGGGGACAGCGCCGCCTTCGCGGTCGCCGCGGTGAAGCCGGAGAACCAGCGCAGGTGCCGGACGGCGGCGGGCGCGGCCCAGGAGAGGTAGCGCCGGGCCAGTTCGTCGGCCGAGCCCTTGACCGGCTGGTCCCATCCGACGTAGCCGTAACGCTGCTGGTCCAGACGGCCGTTGACCGGCACCCGGCGGATCCGGCCACGCGCCTGGAGCAGTCCGAGCGCCAGCGGCAGCGTGGTCGACACCCCGCGCTTCTTCCCCGCCTCGCCCAACGGACGGACCGCCTCGCCGACGGCCTCCCGGATCGCCGGCGGGTCCAGCGGACGGTCCTCGGTGAGCGCGCCCGTGATCGCCAGGCAGAGTTTCTCGATCTCGTCGCGGGTCACGTCCAGGTGCTTGGCCGCCGAGGCGAGGTCCGCCTCGGGCGCACCCGCCCCGGCAGCCAGGCCGAGCGCGTAGTCGCCGGCCGGCAGGACGTAGGTGCAGCCGCGGGCCGAGGGCAGCTCGTGCACCTCCAGCGCCGCCACCGCCGCGTCCACCTCCTCCCGGCCGAGCCCCGCCCGGGCGAACAGCCCCAGGTACGGCGCCGCGCCGCCCACCGAGCGGGCCCAGCCGGTCGCGGACAGCACCTCGGCCGCGCTCGCGCCGTCGTGCCCGCCGTTCAGCCACTGCCGGTGCGCCCACCAGGCGCGGACCTTCGCCACCTGGGCGGGGTCGGTCTCCCGGGGCGCGGCCCCGCCGCGTTCCGGGCCGGTGCCCGCCGGGCTCCCACTGTTTGCCATGGGGCCAGTATCGGCGGGCCGGCCGGACGGGGCACGCAGCGACGGGCGGACAATTCGTTCGACCCCCGCCGGGGGGACGGGGGAGACTGCCGGGTGTCCGCCCGCGGTCACCGACGGTCCCGGCACTGCTCCGGCCGCCGACGTCCGGCCAGCGCCAACCGGCGCTCCCCGCACCGGGGATCCGGCGCTGGCCACCACCCACCACCGACTGCGCCGCCGTACCCGACGCCGAGGAGGCGACCCGCCCGTGAACGTCCTGCTGTCCGGCATCGTCGGCTCCACCGCCTACGGCCTCGCCCACGCCGGCTCCGACATCGACCGCCTCGGCCTCTACGCGGCGCCGACCGTCGAACTCCACGGCCTGCACCGCCCCGCCGAGTCCCACGTCACCACGGCCCCCGACCGCACCCTGCACGAGGCCGCCAAGTGGTGCAGACTCGCGCTGAGTTGCAACCCGACCGCCTCCGAACTGGTCTGGCTGCCCGACGACCTGTACGAGGTCCGGACACCGCTCGGCGACGAACTGATCGCCGTCCGGCGCTCCTTCCTCAGCGCCGGGGCCGTCCGGCGCTCCTATCTCGGCTACGCCACACAGCAGTTCAGGAAGCTGACGGCCCGCGACCGCTCCGACGACAGCGGCCTGGCCAGGGCCGCCAAGCACGCCCGCCACCTGGTCCGGCTGGTCGAACAGGGCCTCGCGCTGCACGAGACCGGCGAGGTGGTGATCCGCCTCGCCGACCCGGCCCGCGTCCGCGAACTCGGCGACCGCTTCGCCCGGCACCCCGAGCAGGCCGCCACCCTGCTGGAGAGCGCCGAGACGCGCTTCGACCGGCCCGGCGTCCTGCCGGAAGCCCCGGACGAGGCACCGGCCGAGGACTGGCTGCGGCGGGTACGCGCCGTCCACTACGCCGCCGCCCGCACCACCGGCGTCTGACGCCGGCGCGGGCCCGGCGAGGGCCCCGGCGCGGGCGTCCCACGGCCCGTGACGCGGCCGGGGAATCCGTTGGCCAAACGGGCACGGTCACCGGGTAGGATCGGCCCCGCAGGTGCCGTACCCACGGGGCGGCGCCGGTCGGCGGGCCGCTAGCTCAATTGGCAGAGCTGCGGACTTTTAATCCGTAGGTTCAGGGTTCGAGCCCCTGGCGGCCCACGTCCGAGAAAGGCCCCCATCAGCGAGTCAATCGCCGGATGGGGGCCTTCGCGTTTGACGCCGGGGTGCCGGCCACGCCCGGATTCACCATGTACGGGCCGTAGTTGGGCGCCGGGACCTCCGTCGGCGGTCGGACGGTGACCTCCCGGTCCGGCGCGTACGGGCCCGGCGCGACGGCAGGACCTGACGGTTCACCACATCCGCGCTCATGCGCCCCGCAGGCGCCTCGGCGGCACCCGGATGGATTACACTCTGTGTCTATTCGATCACCCTCCGGTCCACCCTCCGATCCACCACCTCTGTGCGAGAACCCATGCGACGGCTGTCCGCGGTGCCGACCACCTCCGCCTGGCGGCGGGTGCTCCACCGGAGGGCGGTCGCGCCGGCCGCGGCCGGGCCCGCCGCACCGCCGCCCGCGCCGCCCACCCGCGAGGACGAGTTGCTGGCCGCCCGGCCCGCCCTGGTACGCGACCGCGGCCTGCTCGCCGAGGTGCGGGAGGAGCTGGCGCCGCACGCCGTCCGGGCGGCCAACCTGGCCCTCGCCGCACAGGCGCTGCTCGCCGCGGGCGTCCCGTACGCGCTGGTGCCCGACGCGCGGCGGCCCGAGGAGCCCGAGCGGCACCACCTGGCCGTCCGGGCCGACCGGCGGGCCGGCGTGCTCGCCGCCCTGGACACCGCCTTCGCCGGGCGGCACGTCTACCTGGAACCGGTCGGCTGGGGCCCGGGCCCCGGCCCGCTGCTCGCGCCGGGCCTGCAAGAGGCCGTGGACCGCCACGAGCGGCCCGGGGCGGCCGGGAGTGACGGCGACGCGGCGCAGCGGCTGGTCCGCGGTGTACGGGTGTTCCGGCCGGTGGTGGCCGCCTCGCGGACCCTCGGGTACGGCGCCGACCAGGGCTGCGAGATCAAGTTCTGGCAGCCCGCCGAGCCGTCCGGGGGCGCGATCGTCCCGTACGGCAGCACCCTGGCCGGCTGGTGGGCGCCCTCGCTGGAACCGGCCGCCACGGTCCGGATCGCCGGGCGCCGTCACCCCGTGCCCGCGGCCTTCACCCGCCGCCCGGTCGACGAGGTCGACTTCCCGGTGGACGCCGTCTACACCTGGGTCGACGACACCGATCCGCGCTGGCGCGAGCGCCGGGCGCGGCGGGCCGCCGAGGCCGCCCCGGCCGCCGGCCCGGGTGTCGGCCGCGGTCCCGGCACCGGCAATGGCACCGGCAATGGCCCCGGCAATGGCGGCGGCACCGGCCCGGGCACCGAGCCGCAGCGTTTCCGCAACCGCGACGAACTGCGGTACAGCCTGCGCTCGCTGGCCGCGCACGCGCCCTGGATCCGCCGGGTCCACCTGGTCACCGACGATCAGCGGCCGGCCTGGCTGGACACCGCCCACCCCGGCATCCACCTGGTGGCGCACCGCGAACTGTTCGACGACCCCGGCCTGCTGCCGGTCTTCAACTCCCGGGCGATCGAGTCCCAGCTGCACCGGATCGACGGCCTGTCCGAGCACTTCGTCTACTTCAACGACGACATCTTCCTCGGCCGTGAGCTCGGCCCCGGCTTCTTCTTCCAGGGCAACGGCGTGGCCCGGCTGTTCCAGGACGGCGTCATCCCGCCGGACCCGGTCCGCCCGGGCGAGGACAGCTACGTCGCGGGCCAGAAGAACACCCGGGACGCCATCGCCCGCCGCCACGGCCGGGTCCCCACCCGGACGCTCGGCCACACCCCGCGCGCGGCCCACCGCAGCCTGCTGGCGCACAACGCGCAGGAGTTCGCCGCCGAGTTCGCCCGCACCGCCGCCGAACCGTTCCGCGGCCACGCCAGCCTCTCCCCGCTCACCCTCTACGCGTACACCGCCTACCTGGCGGGCCGGGCGGTCTTCGCCGAGCCGGACGAGTGCTTCGTGGACATCGGCCGCCCCGAGTCGCTCGCCCTGCTGCCGGGCCTCGCCGAGCGCCGCGACGCCGCCGTGTTCTGCCTGAACGACGTCACCACCGGCCTGATCGACCCGGCGGCCCAGGACGCCGCCGTGCGCGCCTTCCTCGACGGCTACTTCCCGGTGCCGGGCCCGTACGAGCTGCGCCGCCCGCTGCTCCCGCGCCCGGCCGGCCCGCCGGACCGGGCCCTGAGCCGCCGCGCCGAGCCCTGAGCGGCCGCGCCGGGTCCCGAGCAGCCGGGCCGGGCCCGCACCCCGCTCCGCCCACCGCTCCCGCTCCCGCCTGCGCGCACCGCTCCCGCCCAGCTCCGCACCGCGCCCCCGCCTCCGGTGGCGGGACGGCGGGCGGGCGGCCAAGGTGGGCGGGGGACCCCGACCCTGGGAGGCGCTATGCCCGAAGTCACCACCCCGTACAAGCCCGGCACCCCGTGCTGGGTCGACCTGATGGCCAAGGACCAGCAGGCCGCGCTCGACTTCTACCGTGACCTGTTCGGCTGGCAGGGCGAGATCGGCCCGGCCGAGTTCGGCGGCTACGCGATCTGCACCCTCAACGGCAAGCCGGTGGCCGGCATCGGCCCGGCGATGGCTCCCGAGGGCATGCCCGAGCCGCCGGTCGCCTGGACCACCTACCTGTCGTCGAACGACGCGGACGCCACCCTGGCGGCGATCAGCACGGCCGGCGGCACCGTGCTGATGCCCGTGATGGACGTCGGCACCGTCGGCCGGATGCTGGTGGTGGCCGACCCGACCGGTGCGGTGTTCGGCGTCTGGCAGCCGGTGGACTTCGCCGGCGCCCAGGTGGTCAACGAGCCCGGCGCCCTGGTCTGGAACGAGCTCAACACGGCCGACCCGGAGGCCGCCAAGGCCTTCTACCCGGCCGCCTTCGGCGTCCGGCTGCCGCTGATGGAGGGCGCCACCCACTACTGGTCGCTGGAGGTCGACGGCAAGGCCGTCGGCGGTGTCCAGAAGCTCGGCGGCAGCCTGCCGCCCGGCACCCCCTCGCACTGGCTGACCTACTTCGCGGTGGACGACACCGACAGCACGGTGGACGCGCTGGTGAAGGCGCGCGGCTCGGTGCTGATGCCGCCGACCGACGCCCCCTGGGGCCGGTTCGCGGTGGTCCAGGACCCGCAGGGCGCGGTCTTCGCCGTGATCAAGTCGCCCGAGGAGTGACCGGGTGCGGTGACGCCCGGTCCTGACCGGGCGTCACCGGCCCTTCCCGCCGCCCGTTCGCGACGCGCCAGCCGAGCTGCAAATGGGCGGCTCTGCCGTGTGTTCGAGCGAGACTGACAGACATGCTGGGACTCCCGGACGACATCCGTGCCTTCCTGTTCGACCTCGACGGCGTGCTCACCCAGACGGCCAAGGTGCACGCGGCCGCCTGGAAGGACATGTTCGACACCTTCCTGCGGGAGGAGGCGGCCCGCGGCGGCCCGGACTTCGTCCCGTTCGACCCGGTGGAGGACTACGACCGCTACGTCGACGGCAGACCCCGGCTCGACGGCACCCGCGGCTTCCTGGAGGCCCGCGGCGTCCACCTGCCGGAGGGCACCCCGCAGGACGCGCCCGGCACCCGGACCGTGCACGGCCTCAGCAGCGCCAAGAACGACACCGTGCTGCGCATGATCAAGGAGCAGGGCGTCCAGCCGTACCCGGGCTCGGTCGACTACCTGCACCGGCTGCGGGCGCTCGGGCTGCCGCGCGCGGTGGTCTCCTCCAGCGCCAACTGCCGGGACGTGCTGCGGGCCGCCGGGATCAACGGGCTGTTCGACGTGGTGGTGGACGGCGTGGTCGCCGAGCGCGAGCAGCTGGCCGGCAAGCCCGCCCCGGACACCTACCTGGCGGCCGCGAAGGCGCTCGGCGTGCCGCCCGAGCACGCCGCCGTGTTCGAGGACGCGCTCGCCGGGGTGGCCTCCGGGCGGGCCGGCGGCTTCGGCGCGGTGGTCGGACTCGACCGCACCGGGCAGGCCGACGAACTGCGCGCCCACGGCGCGGACCTGGTGGTCGCCGACCTGTCCGACCTGGTCGAGGGGGATCCGCTGTGACCGCGCCCGACGCCTTCTCCGTCGACCCGTGGGGGGTCGCCGAGCACGGCCTGGACCTGGACGCCCAGGCCCGGGCCGAATCGGTGTTCGCGCTGTCCAACGGCCACATCGGCCTGCGCGGCAACCTCGACGAGGGTGAGCCGCACGGCCTGCCCGGCACCTACCTGAACGGCGTGTTCGAGCTGCGCCCGCTGCCGTACGCGGAGAGCGGCTACGGCTATCCGGAGTCCGGGCAGAGCGTCATCAACGTCACCAACGGCAAGGTCATCCGGCTGCTGGTCGACGACGAGCCGTTCGACCTGCGGTACGGCGAACTCCGCAGCCACCAGCGGAGCCTGGACTTCCGGGACGGCCTGCTGCGGCGGCACGCGGAGTGGACCTCGCCGGCCGGGCGGACGGTCAAGGTGACCTCGGTGCGGCTGGTCTCGCTGACCCAGCGGGCGGTGGCGGCGGTCGACTACACGGTGGAGGCGGTGGACGGGCCGGTGCGGATCGTGGTCCAGTCCGAGCTGGTCGCCAACGAGCAGCTGCCGGGCGGGGAGCGCGACCCGCGGGCGGCCGCGGTGCTGGAGCAGCCGCTGGTCTCCGAACTCCACCACGCCGCCGGGACCAAGGCCGTCCTGGTGCACCGCACCCGCTACAGCGGCCTGCGGGTGGCCGCCGGGACCGACCACACCATCGAGGGGCCGGACCAGGTCGACACCACCGCGGAGTCCACCGACGACCAGGGCCGGATCAGCGTCACCACCGTGCTGGAGGCCGGGGAGAAGCTGCGGCTGGTCAAGTTCATGGCGTACGGCTGGTCGGCGACCCGCTCGCTGCCCGCGGTCCGGGACCAGGTGGAGGCGGCGCTGACCGCCGCCCGGCACACCGGCTGGGACGGGCTGGTGGCGGAGCAGCGCCGCTTCCTGGAGCGGTTCTGGTCCAACAACGACATCGAGATCGAGGGTGACGTCGAGCTCCAGCAGGCGGCCCGGTTCGCGCTGTTCCACGTGCTGCAGGCCGGTGCGCGCAGCGAGGAGCGGGCCATCCCCGCCAAGGGGCTGACCGGGCCCGGGTACGACGGGCACAGCTTCTGGGACACCGAGATGTTCGTGCTGCCGGTGCTCACCTACTGCCTGCCCGGCGCGGTCGGGCAGGCGCTGCGCTGGCGGCACACCACGCTGCCGATGGCGCGCGAGCGGGCGGCCCAACTGGGCCTGGCGGGCGCGGTGTTCCCGTGGCGGACGATCCGCGGGGAGGAGTGCTCCGGGTACTGGCCGGCCGGCACCGCGGCGTTCCACATCGGCGCCGACATCGCGGCGGCCGTGGTGCGCTACGTCCGGGCCACCGGGGACGTGGAGTTCGAGCAGACCTACGGGCTGGAGCTGCTGGTCGAGACGGCCCGGATGTGGCGTTCGCTGGGCCACCACGACCCGGTCGGCCGGTTCCGGATCGAGGGGGTCACCGGGCCGGACGAGTACAGCGCGGTGGCGGACAACAACGTGTTCACCAACCTGATGGCGCAGTCCAACCTGCGGCACGCCGCCGAGGCGGCCAACCGGCACCCGCTGGAGGCCGCCGCGCTGGGCGTGGACACCGAGGAGGCGGCGGCCTGGCGGGACGCGGCCGCCGCGATGTTCATCCCGTACGACGAGAAGCTCGGGGTGCACCCGCAGGCGGACGGCTTCACCGACCACCAGCTGTGGGACTTCGAGAACACCCCGGCCGAGACCTACCCGCTGCTGCTGCACTACCCGTACTTCGACCTGTACCGCAAGCAGGTGGTCAAGCAGGCCGACCTGGTGCTCGCCATGCAGGTGCGCGGCGACGCCTTCACCCAGGACCAGAAGGCCCGCAACTTCGCCTACTACGAGCGGCTGACCGTCCGCGACTCCTCGCTGTCCGCCTGCACCCAGGCGGTGATCGCGGCCGAGGTCGGCCAGCTGGACCTGGCGTACGACTACACCGCCGAGGCCGCCCTGATGGACCTGCGCGACCTCGGCGGCAACACCCGCGACGGGCTGCACATGGCCTCGCTGGCGGGGGCCTGCATCGCGCTGGTGGCGGGCTTCGGCGGGCTGCGGGACCACTCGGAGCACCTGTCGTTCCGCCCGCGGCTGCCCGCGGGGTTGCAGCGGCTGGCGTTCACCCTGCGGATCCGGGAGAGCCTGCTGCGGGTCGACATCACCCACGCCACCACGGTGTACACGGTCCGCAAGGGCGGTCCGCTGACGCTGCTGCACGACGGCGAGCCGGTCCGGCTCGGGGTGGAGGAGAGCGCCACCCGGCGGACCGCCGTGGTCGAGGCGCCCGAGCGGTGCGTCCAGCCGCCCGGCCGCGAGCCCGCCCGGCGGACCGCCCGGGCCGGGGTGCAGGGCATCGTTCAGGCCGGCGGGACGGAGCACCTCGCCGCCGAATGACGAGGCGTCAACAAGCTTTCTCCCAGGAGCCCTTTACCGTCGCCAACCGGCGGTAAAGGGCTCCTCCAATTTTCTGACGGTCCGTTGTTGGACGTGAACATGTCCGTCTAGCGTCGTCGTCAGCTCCCCGCACCACCCAGGTGGGAGGCGGCGGCCCCGGGCCGTCCGGCCGTCCCGCTGCTCCCGCCTGCCCCTCCGCGCCCCGGGACCACCCCATCCGGCGCGCGGCGCATCCGCACGGCCCCCGGTTCACCCCAGCCACAGGAGGCAGTCCGTTGCGTACCCCCACGCCCCGCACCCGTCGGGCCGTCCTGGCCGCCGCCGGCACCGCGGCGCTCGCCGTCTCGGCCTTCGCGTCCGCCGCACCCGCCGGCGCCGCCGCCACCCCCACCACCTACAGCAAGGGCGGCACCTCCTGGGTCCGCTCCTGCGCCACCCTGGCCAAGGGCGACACCATGGCCTGCCACGCCCTGCGGGTCACCAGCACCGTCGAGCCGGTGCACGCGCTCGGCGTCACCCCGGACCTGACGCCGGCCGGCTACGGCCCGTCCGACCTGCTCGGCGCGTACAAGCTGCCGGCCGGCGGCGGCGCCGGGATGACCATCGCCATCGTCGACGCCTACGACGACCCCTCGGCCGAGGCGGACCTGGGCGTCTACCGGGCCCAGTACGGCCTGCCGGCCTGCACCACCGCGAACGGCTGCTTCAAGAAGACCGACCAGAACGGCGGCACCAGCTACCCCGCCAAGAACAGCGGCTGGGCCGGGGAGATCTCGCTCGACCTGGACATGGTCTCCGCCATCGCCCCCAAGGCGAAGATCGTCCTGGTGGAGGCGAGCAGCGCCTCGATGGCCAACCTCGGCAAGAGCGTCAACACCGCGGTCGCGCTGGGCGCCAAGTTCGTCTCCAACAGCTACGGCGGCGGCGAGTCCTCCGCCGACACCTCCTACGACAGCTCGTACTTCAACCACCCGGGCGTCGCCATCACCGTCTCCTCCGGCGACTCCGCCTACGGCGCCGAGTACCCGGCCGCCTCCCGGTACGTCACCGCGGTCGGCGGCACCGCGCTCAAGCGGGACTCCAGCAGCCGCGGCTGGAGCGAGTCGGTCTGGCTCACCAACTCCACCGAGGGCGGCGGCTCCGGCTGCTCGGCCTACGACGCCAAGCCCACCTGGCAGAAGGACACCGGCTGCAAGAAGCGGACCATCGCCGACGTCGCGGCGGTCGCCGACCCCGCCACCGGCGTCGCGGTCTACCAGACCTACGGCGGCAGCGGCTGGGCCGTGTACGGCGGCACCAGCGCTTCCTCGCCGATCATCGCGGGCGTCTACGCGCTCGGCGGCGCCCCGTCCGCGGGCAGCAGCCCGGCCTCCTTCCCGTACGCCCACACCACCTCGCTGTTCGACGTGACCACGGGCTCCAACGGCAGCTGCTCGCCGGCGTACCTGTGCAAGGCCGGTGCGGGCTACGACGGCCCGACCGGGCTCGGCACCCCGAACGGGACGGCCGCCTTCCACGGCTGACCCGCTCCGCTCCCCCCACGGCGGTGCACGGGCGGCCGGGGCCTGCGGGCCCCGGCCGCCCTTCCGTGCGCCTCGGCCGAAATACGCCCTTTGTCGTGTTAGGCATGGTCCGACAGCGGGCGGCGGGCGAGACGGGACGAGGTACCCCCATGGGCAGCGTGGCCGAGCAGATGGTGGAGGTGCTCCGGCAGGCGGGCGTGGAACGGGTCTACGGGGTGGTGGGCGACAGCCTCAACCCGGTGGTCGACGCGATCCGGCGGGCCGAGGGCATCTCCTGGGTGCACGTGCGCAACGAGGAGGCCGGGGCCTTCGCCGCCGCCGCGGAGGCCGAACTGACCGGCCGGCTCGCGGTCTGCGCCGGCTCCTGCGGGCCCGGCAACACCCACCTGATCCAGGGCCTGTACGACGCGCAGCGCAGCGGCGTCCCGGTGCTGGCGCTGGCCTCGCACATCCCGTCCGGCCAGATCGGCACCGGGTTCTTCCAGGAGACCCACCCGGAGCGGGTGTTCACCGACTGCAGCACCTTCTGCGAGCTGGTGTCCAGCCCCGAGCAGCTGCCCCGGCTGCTGCGGGTCGCGGTGCAGCACGCGCTCGGCGCCCCCGGCGTCTCGGTGCTGGTCTTCCCCGGTGACGTGGCCGCACTGCCCGCCGCCGGGCCCACCGGGGAGGGCAGTTTCCTGACCGAGCAGGCGGTCGCCGCCCCGCCCTGGTCCCAGGTCCAGGCGCTCGCCGAGGCGCTGAACTCGGCCGGCACCGTCACGGTCTTCGCCGGCGCCGGCACCCGCGGCGCCCACGAGGAGGTGATGAAGCTCGCCGCCACCGTGCAGGCCCCGGTCGGCCACTCGCTGCGCGGCAAGGAGTGGATCCAGTACGACAACCCGTACGACGTGGGGATGAGCGGCCTGCTCGGCTACGGCGCCTGCCACGAGGCGCTGCACGAGGCCGAGCTGGTGCTGCTGCTGGGCACCGACTTCCCGTACGACTCGTTCCTGCCGCAGGCCCGGACCGTCCAGGTGGACCACGACGCCACCCGGCTCGGCCGTCGCACCCCGCTGGAACTGGCCGTGCACGGCGACGTCGCGGCCACCCTGCGGGCCGTGCTGCCGCTGCTGGACCAGAAGCAGGACCGGCGCTTCCTGGACGCGATGCTCGACAGGCACTGCCGGGCCCTGGAGACCGTGGTCGGCGCCTACACCAAGGACATCGGCCACCACCGCCCGGTCCACCCCGAGTACGTCGCCTCGGTGCTGGACGAACTGGCCGCCGACGACGCGGTGTTCACCGTCGACACCGGCATGAACAACGTCTGGGCGGCCCGCTACCTCACCCCCAACGGGCGCCGCCGGGTGATCGGATCCTTCCTGCACGGTTCGATGGCGAACGCCCTGCCGCACGCGATCGGCGCCCAACTCGCCTTCCCCGGACGCCAGGTGGTGTCGCTGTCCGGCGACGGCGGGATCGGCATGCTGCTCGGCGAACTGCTCACGGTGGCCAAGTACCGGCTGCCGGTGAAGACGGTGGTGTTCAACAACGGCGCGCTCGGCATGATCAAGCTGGAGATGCTGGTCAGCGGCTACCAGGAGGCCGAGACCGACAACGGCGACGTGGACTACGCGGCCATCGCCCGGGCCTGCGGCATCCCCGCCAAGCGGGTCACCGACCCCGCCGCGGTCGGACAGGCGCTGCGGGAGGCGCTGGAACGCCCCGGCCCGGCCCTCGTCGACGTGGTCACCGACCCCAACGCGCTGTCCATCCCGCCGCGGATCACCGCCGCCCAGCTCAAGGGCTTCGCGCTGGCCGCCGGCAAGACCGTGCTGTCCGGCGGGGTCGGCCGGATGATCGACCTCGCGCGCAGCAACCTGCGGAACATCCCGCGCCCCTGATCCGGCCGAATCGGCGTCGCTGACCTGCGGGTTTGCCGGGGAGGCAAGTTTCTTGCCTCTGAGGCACCGGCGGGTGTGCACTGGAGGCATGACAGACGACCAAGAGGTCGCGGGCCTCGGCGCCCGACTGCGCGAACACCGGCTCGCCGGACGGTTCACCCTGGAGGCCGCGGCCGCCCGGGTCGGACTCTCCCCAGCTTACGTGTCCCGCCTGGAGACCGGACAGCGCCAGCCCTCGCTGCCCGTCCTGCTCGGCCTCGCCCGCGCCTACGGCACCACCGTCGCCGGACTGCTCGGCGAACAGCCCGGCGAGCCCGACCCGGTGATCCGCGGCGCGGCCATCGAGCCGGGCCGGGCCGGCGGCTGGGGCTACCGGCGGGCCGGCGCGCCCGGCCGGGCCATGCAGGCCCTGCACGTCCAGGTGCCGCCCAGCCTCCAGGACGCCGTGGTCCGGGTGCACCCGGGCGAGGAGTGGCTGTACGTCACCCGCGGCCGGCTGCGGCTGACCCTCGGCGAGCGCGTCCACCTGCTGGACGAGGGCGACTCCGCCCACTTCGACTCGCTCACCCCGCACTGCATCGCCGCCGACTCCGCACCCGGGGTCGAGCTGCTCTTCCTGCACACGCTGCTGCAGAGCCCGGGCGGCGAACTCTGCCTCGGCGACCCGCCCCGGCTCTGAACCCCGCCCCACCCGCCGTCACCCGACGGCAACCCGTCACCCGACGGCAACCCACCACCCACGGCACACCCGCACCGGAGGACCGACATGGCCGACACCGCCACCGCCACCGCCAGCGACCTCGCCACCCACCCCGCCCCCGGCCCCGCCGCCCAGCCCGCCGCCGACCTCACCAAGGACGCCGGACGCCGCACCGACCGCCGGGTCTGGATCCGCGCCGCCATCTACATGGTGGCCACCCACGCCTTCGCCGGGTTCGTCATCCTGCTCTTCGAGATCGGCCACCGCGGCGGCCGCTGAGCCGCCCCGCCCCCTCGGGCCGTCACAGCCGCAGCCGCAGTCACAGCCGCAGCAGTGTGCACAGCGCGTCCAGCGCCGCCGGGAACGCGTGGTCGGCCGGCGTCCCGTACCCGACCACCAGGGCCGCCGGCGCGTCCGGGGCCGGCGGCGCCGCGGACGCCCGGCACCAGGACAGCACACTCAGCGAGATCCCCAGCCAGCGCGCCTGCCGCAGCAGCTCCTCCTCGCCGAGCGAGCCCGGCGGCAGCTCCAGGACGGCGCTCAGCCCCGCCGACAGGCCGGTCACCCGGACCTCGGGCACCCGCTCGGCCAGCACCTCGATCAGCCGGTCCCGGCGCCGCCGGTACTGCAGCCGGCTGCGCCGGATGTGCCGGTCCAGGTCGCCGGAGGTGATCAGCTCGGCCAGCGCCAGCTGCTCCACCGCGCCGCTCTGCCCGTCCGCCAGCCGCTTCTGCCGCATCACCGGCTCGACCAGCCGGCCGGGCAGCGCCAGCCAGGCCATCCGGATCCCCGGCGCCAGGCTCTTGGACGCCGTCCCCGCGTACACCACCCGCTCCGGGTCCAGCGCCTGCATCGCCCCGAGCGGCTGCCGGTCGTAGCGGAACTCGCCGTCGTAGTCGTCCTCGACCACCACCCCGCCGGTGGCCCGGGCCCAGGCCACCGCGGTCGCCCGGCGCGCGGCCCGCAGCGCCACCCCGGTCGGGAACTGGTGCGCCGGGGTGAGCACCGCCGCCCCGGCCGGCGAACCGAGCAGCTCCCCGGTGCGGGCCCCGCCCTCGTCCAGTGACAGCGGCACCGTGCCCAGGCCAGCCTCCGCGATCACCGCGCGCTGCGGCGGCAGGCCGTACTCCTCCACCGCCACCGTCCGCACCCCCTGCTCGTGCAGCGCCCGGCAGAGCAGCCCGAGCCCCTGGGTGTAGCCGGAGCACACCACCAGCCGCTCCGGGTCGGTGCGCACGCCGCGGACCCGGGCCAGGTAGTCCGCCAGCGCCCGGCGCAGCTCGATCCGGCCGCGCGGGTCGCCGAGCCCGAAGGCCTCGTGCGGGGCGGTCGCCAGGGCCCGCCGGGTGGCGGCCAGCCACGCGTTGCGCGGGAAGCGGGAGAGGTCCGGACTGCCCGGCATCAGGTTGTGCCGTACGGCCGGTTCGGGCCGCACCCCGGGCGGCGGCGGGGCCGGCTGCGGCTCGCCGCGCTCGGCCACCACCGTGCCCGAGCCCTGCCGGGACGTCAGCCAGCCCTCCGCACTGAGCTGCGTGTACGCCTCGGCGACGGTGTTGCGGGCGATCCCCAGGTCCGCGGCCAGTGCCCGGGAGGACGGCAGCCGGGTGCCGGGCCCCAGCCGGCCCTCCCGGACCGCGGTGCGCAGCGCGTCCTCCAGCGCGGCCCGCAGGCCCAGGCCGCGGGCCCGGCCCGCGGACAGGTCGAGGTGCAGGTCGCCGCCGAAAGTGGCCCAGGATTCCATGACCCAAATGAACCACACTGACGGGCCATCAGGCACCTACGGTGGAGACATGACGACCCACGGCAACACCACCCACGACGCCCTCGTCCCCGCCCCCGTCCAGCGGATCTCGCTCCCCGAGCAGGCCGCCGAGTTCTACGCCGCGATGATCAAGCTGGACCGGGCCGCCCGCACCGGCGTCGACCCGACCCTCGCCGAACTGGTCAAGATCCGCGCCTCGCAGATCAACGGCTGCGCCTTCTGCCTGGACATGCACACCACCGACGCCCGGGCGCAGGGCGAGCAGGAGCACCGGATCCACACCCTGCCGGCCTGGCGCGAGACCCCGTACTTCACCGCGAAGGAGCGGGCCGCGCTGGCCCTCACCGAGGCGGTCACCCTGGTCACCGACGGCCATGTCCCGGACGCCGTCTACGACCAGGCGGCCAAGCTGTTCGACCAGCGGGAACTGGGCCAGCTGATCGCGCTGATCATCGCCATCAACTCCTGGAACCGGATCGCCATCGCCACCCGGCTCAGCCCCGCCCCCAAGCAGGCCTGACCAGCCGCTCCCGGCCCACCACCCGGCACCCCGGCACACCACCCGTCCGGCCCGCCGTCCAGGTCCGATTTCCGCCGGACCCGGCGCCCTCCGACCGACAGGCTGTCACCATGACCACACCGCACGACCGGGCGAAGCTCCTCCACGCCCTCCACCGCCCCGGCACCCCCCTGGTCCTGGCCAACGTCTGGGACGCCGCGAGCGCCCGCCTGGTCGCCGGGGCCGGCGCCCCGGCCATCGCCACCGCCAGCGCCTCCGTCTCCTGGACCCTCGGCGTCCCCGACGGGCAGCTGCTGGGCCTGCCGCGCGCCCTGGCCCAGACCGCCCTGATCGCCGCCGCCGTCGACCTGCCGGTCACCGCCGACCTCGAACACGGCTTCGCCGACACCCCCGAAGGCGTCGGCGCGAGCATCACCGAGCTGATCGCCACCGGCGCCGTCGGCGTCAACCTGGAGGACGGCTGGTCCGGCCCCGGCCCGCTGCGCCCGGCCGCCGACGCCGCCGCGCGGATCGCCGCCGCCCGCCGGGCCGCCGACGCGACCGGCGTCCCGCTGTTCCTCAACGCCCGCACCGACGTCTTCCTGCTCGGCGCGGGCGAACCGGCCGGCCGCCTCGACGAGGCCGTCGCCCGGGCCCGGGCGTTCGCCGAGGCCGGCGCCGACGGCGTGTTCGTCCCCGGGGTGGCCGACCCCGCCACCATCGCCGCCCTGGTCGAGGCCGTGCCCGTGCCGCTCAACGTGATGGCCGGCCCCGGCGCCCCCACCGTCGCCGAACTCGCCGCCCTCGGCGTCGCCCGGATCAGCCTCGGCCCCGGCCTCGCCAAGGCCGCCTACGCGGCCGTGCAGCGCGCCGCCCGCGAGGTGTACACCAGCGGGAGCTACGACACGCTGGCCGACGGCCTCGGCTACGACGAGCTCAACGCCCTGTTCACCGGCTGAGCCGCACTCAGCTCACCGACACCGGCGGCCGGTCCAGCACCCGGCCGACCGTCCCGCACACCCCCGTGGTGCGCTCCGCCGCCGGCCCGACCACCGGGTACTGGGCCAGCTCCTGGTGGCACACCTCGTCGGCCGACGCCCCCTGGGAGTAGTCGCGGACCTGCTCCGCCTGCGCGGGGGCGGCGGCCGCCGCGACGGCGGCCAGGGACAGGGCGGCCAGCGCCGGGATCTTCGTCATGACCTGCCCAACGAGCCCCCGGCCGCCGGGTACCGGCCGCCCCCGCGGATACGCCCGTCCGCCGGGGCGGCCGCCCGCTACGCCGTGCGCACGTACAGCGTCCGCACGCTGTTGCTGACGAACGAGGCGATCGGCTCCGGCGCCGGGGCGCCCTTCGCCGCCGTCAGCCCCGGGAAGCGCCCGAACAGGCCGCGCAGCGCCGTCTCGGCCTCCAGCCGGGCCAGCCCCGCCCCGAGGCAGAAGTGCGGCCCGTGCCCCAGCGACAGGTGCCGGGCCGGCTGCCGGGTCAGGTCGAACCGGTCCGCGTCCGGGTAGTGGCCCCCGTCGCGGCCCGCCGAGGCGTACGAGGCCAGCAGCGCCTCACCCCGGCGGATCAGCACCCCGCCGACCTCCAGGTCCTCCACCGCGTACCGCAGCGGGAACTGCCCCACCGGGGAGTCGTACCGCAGCGTCTCCTCCACCACCGCCGACCACGGCTGCTGCCCGGACAGCACCAGCTCCAGCTGCGACCGGTCGGCCAGCAGCGCCCGCACCGCGTTGGTGATCAGGTTGAGCGTGGTCTCGTGCCCCGCCACCAGCATCAGCAGCAGCGTGCCGACCAGCTCCTGCTCGGTCAGCCGGTCGTCCGCCTCCCGGGCCGCGATCAGATCGGTGGTCAGGTCGTCGCCGGGCTCGGCCCGCTTGGCCGCCACCACCGACCCCAGCAGCGCGAACAGCCCGCGCTGTGCCGCCACCGCCGCCTCCGGCGTCGCGGAGCTGCTCACCAGGGTGTCGGACAGCTCGTGCAGCTGGTGCTGCTGCTCGACGGCCAGCCCCAGCAGCTCGCCGATCACCTGCATCGGCAGCGGGTACGCGAAGTGCTCGCGCAGGTCGAACTCGCCCTCCAGCGAGGCCATCGCGTCCAGCAGCCGCTCGCAGCGCGCCTCGACGGCGGGCGCCAGCTCGGCGATCCGGCGGGGCGTGAACGCCTGGGTGACCAGACCGCGCAGCCGCCGGTGGTCCGCGCCGTCCACGGTGATCATGCCGGGCACGGTGACGAAGTTCAGCAGCGGCCAGCCCTCCGGCAGCCGCCCCTCCCGGAAGGTGTTCCACAGCTGCGGGTTCTTGCCCACCCGGGGATCGGCGAGCAGCTCCTGCAGCGTGTCGTGGTGGGTTATCGCCCAGACCACCACCCCGCCAGGGAGCTCCACCAGGACCGCAGGGCCGGCCGCACGGAGCCGGCTGTTCTCTCCGTGCTGGTCCCGTCCGAAGGCGTCGAGTCGGACGGGGGTGAGAGTGTCGGCGGTGTCCATTGCGGCCTTTCGGGTGCGGGGGCTCGGGGCGGGGTGAAAGCGCTGTACAGCACCGGCAGCGACACCAGCGCGCGCGACCACGGCGACTGCCGCCAGGCCAGCTCGTTGGCGGGCACCGCCAGTTGGAGGTCGGGCAGCCGGTGCAGCAGGGTCTCCAGCGCCGTCTCGACGATCAGCCGGGCCGGGTGCTGGGCCGGACAGACGTGCCGGCCGGCCCCCCAGGCGAGGTGCGCCCGGTTCCCGGCGATGCCGTCCGAGGCGGCGTGCACCGCCGGGTCGGCGTTGGCCCCGGCCAGCCCCAGCACCAGCATGTCGCCCGCGCTGATGTACTGGCCGCCGAGCACGGTGTCGCCGGTGGCCCAGCGGCCCGGGAAGTTCTGCGTCGGGGGATCCCGCCACAGCACCTCCTCCAGCGCGTCCGCGACGGTCAGCCGGCCACCCGCCAGGGTGGACCGGAAACGGCGGTCGGTCAGCAGCAGCCGCAGCGTGTTGCCGGTCCAGTTGATGGTGGTCTCGTTGCCCGCGACCAGGATCACCACCAGGTGGTGCAGCGCCTCCTCGTCGCTCAGCCCGGCCTGGTGGGCCAGCAGCCACGAGGTCAGGTCCGCGCCCGGCTCGGCCCGGCTGCGGCGCACCAGGTCGGTCAGGATCGCCTGGAACTCGGCGTTGGCCCGCACCGACTTCTCGCTGCTGTCCACGAAGTGGCTGATCAGCTCGATCAGGTGCGGGCCCATCTCGGCCGGCAGCCCCAGCAGCTGGGTGAAGACCAGCAGCGGCAGCCGGCGCGCGTACTGCGCGATCAGGTCGGCCGTACCGTCCGGACCCCAGCTGTCGATCAGCGAGTTGGCGGCGGTCTCGGTGGTCTCCCGCAGCTGCCGGTGGTCGATCCGGCCGAGCGTCTGCGCCACCGCGCCGCGCAGCCGCTGGTGCTCGCCGCCGTCCAGGTTGAGCAGGGTGGGCCGCCACGCCGTCATCGGCAGCAGCCGCGAGTCCGGCTTCAGCCGGCCCTCGGCCGGCACCCGCCAGCGCCGCGAGTCCTTGGAGAACAGCTTCTCGTTGCGGGTCAGTTCGAGCAGTTCGGCGTAGCCGAGCACCAGCCAAGCCTCCACCCCCGGCTCCAGCTCGATCGGCGCGACCGGCCCGTGCTGCTCGCGCAGCCGGGCGTACAGGCCGTGCGGGTCGTCCGCGACGGCCGCGCCGTACAGCTGCGCGGCGGGCGCCGGCGGGCCGTCGGCCCGGTGCGCGGGACAGCCGGGCGGCGGGGTGGCCGCCTCGGGCCTGGGAGTCGTCATCGCTGGAGCTCCAGTACGGCGGTGGAGAGCAGATGGTCCACGAAGTCGATCAGCACGTCGTAGGCGGCCTGCCGGTCGCGCGCGTCGCAGCGCAGGATCGGCACCTCGGGCAGCAGGTCCAGGGCGGAGCGCAGGTCGTCCTCGGGGTGTTCCGGGGTGTCGGGGAAGACGTTCACGGCGACCGCGAACGGGATCCGCTGCTCCTCCAACTGCCCCAGCACGTCGAAGCTCTCGTCCAGCCGGCGGGTGTCCACCAGCGCGATGGCGCCGAGCGCCCCGCGCGACAGGTCCTCCCACAGCGGCCAGAACCGCTGCTGGCCCGGCGTGCCGAACAGGTACAGGGCGAGCTGCGGGTTGAGCGTGATCCGGCCGAAGTCCAGCGCGACCGTGGTGGTGGTCTTGTCGGGCCGCCCGGTCAGGTCGTCGACGCCGACCCCGGCCGAGGTCATCACCTCCTCGGTCCGCAGCGGCGCGATCTCGCTCAACGCCCCGACCAGGGTGGTCTTCCCGACCCCGAACGGGCCGGTGACCAGGATCTTCACCGCCCCCTGCACGGTGGCCGGCAGATAGGACGGCGCGTCCCCGGCGGTGCCTGCGGCGCCGGCGGTGTCAGCGGAGCTGGCGGAGGCCAACGAGTACCTCCTCGAGGAGATGCGTCGGCAGGCGGTCGGCCTGCGGCGCGGGCGGGCGGACCTGGACGGCGCCCAGGTCCCAGAGGTCGTCGACCAGCACCCGGACCACGCTGACCGGCAGCCGCAGGTGGGCCGCCACCTCGGCGACCGACAGCAGGTCGTGGCAGAGCTCCAGGATCCGCTGGTGCTCCCGGTTCAGCGTGTCCCCGGACCGCAGATCGGGGTCGAGGTCGGCCGCCGGGACCGCGCTGACCAGGCTCTCGATGGCGAGCACCGGCCGGTTGGTGCCGCTGCGCCCGCCGGTGATCACGTACGGCCGGACCGGGCCGCTCACCGGGCGTCCCCGGCCGCCTGACCGACCCGCGGCGGACTGGTCAGGTGGGTGCCGATCCGCTCGACCAGCACCTGCATCTGGTACGCCACCAGCCCGGCGTCCACCGACTCGCCGGTCACCACCGCGAGGTGCGCACCCGCACCGGCCGCCACCACGAACAGGTAGCCGCCGCCGTACTCGACCACGATCTGCCGGGTGCTGGACCCCCGGCCGCCGAAGCCCTGGGCCACCCCCCGGGCCAGCGACTGCAGCCCGGAACAGGCCGCGGCCAGCCGCTCGGCGTCGTCCCGGCCGATCTGCTCGCTGCGGCCGATCTCCAGGCCGTCGTTGGACACCACGACGGCGTGCCGGACATCGGGGACCGCGACGATGTCCGAGAGCAGCCAGCCGAGGTCAGGATTGGTGGTCATGGAAATCTCCGGAGCGCTGGGGAGGTCGGGGGGATTCGGGGGCGGACCCCGCCGGCCCGGCGGGCGGGCGGGGGGCGTCGGACTGCCGGTCCTCCCGGGCGGCCGACCGGCCACTCGCGGTACCGGCCTGGAACAGGGCCATGAAGGTCTTGGCACCGTCGGCGGAGCGCGCCGGCGGCGCGGCGGCCCCGGGCTCGACGGGCGGCCGCGGCGGACCGTCGGTGCCCCGGCGGTTGGCCCGGCGGGGCAGGGCGCCGGGCTCCGGCGCGGCCGGTGCGGCTGCTGCGGCCGGTCCGGCGGGCGGGGCGGGCGCGGCACCGTCGGGACGGGCGGGGGCGTCCGGTCGCGCGGTGTCCTTCGGCTGCGCGGCGCCCGACGGCCGGGAGACCAGGGCCGAACGCTCGGGGCCGCCCGGCGCGGCCACCGCGCGGGGCTGCGACGGCACCCGGGCCGGCGGCGCGGGGAGGACCAGGGTGCCCGCCGGGGCCGGCGGCAGCGCGGTCGGCAGCGGCTCGGTGAGCAGGGCGTTCGGCAGCAGCACCACCACCCGCACACCCCCGTACGGGGAGGGCGCCGAGCTGAGGGTGACCCGGAAGCCGTACTGCTCGGCCAGCCGGCCGACCGCCGCGAGCCCCAACTGCGGTACCTCGCCCAGCCGGGAGACCTCCAGGCTGCCCCCGCCCGCCAGCGCCGCGGCGGCCTTCTCCACCGCCTGCTCCGGCATGCCGACACCGCAGTCGTCGATCTCCACCACCGCGCCGTTGTGCACCGACATCAGCGTCACGAACACCTGGGTGGACGGCGGCGAGTAGCGGGTGGCGTTGTCCAGCAGCTCGGCCACCGCGTGGATCAGGGCCTCGGCGGCCGCGCCGACCACGGCGGTCTCGATCCGGCTGCGCACCACCACCCGCTGGAACGGCAGGATGCGGGACTGCGCGCCGCGCACCACGTCCTCCAGGGCCACCGGCTCGGGCCAGTGCCGGCCCGCCCGGGCACCGCAGAGCACCGCCAGCGTCTGGGCCAGCCGGGCCTGTTGGGCCGCCGCGTGGTCCGCCTTGAGCAGGCCGTCGAGCAGCGCCGGGTCGTCGTGGGTGCGCTCCATCTCGTCCAGCCCGGCCTGCTGGTCGTGCGCCATCACCAGGATCCGGCGGGCGACGCTCAGGAAGGCCCGCCGGGTGGCGGAGTTGAGGTCCTGCTCCTGCTGGACGGCGGCGTTCTCGGCCGAGCGGCGGTCGAGCGCCTCGGCCAGGTCGGCGCGCAGCCGGTCGAGCTCCAGGTCCTGGTCGGCGAGCCGACCGCGCAGGGTGACCGTGACGGCATGGAACCTCGCGGCGGCCACCAAGGCGAGGACGGCGAGGCCGCCGGCTGCTGCTCCGCACCACTGAGTCATCGTCACGCGGCGAAGTCTAGGGCGATGATCCTACGTTCGTGTGAACCGATCGGTCGTCAATTGAGCTTAATCAGTCAAACTTTCACAGGATGGTGGAATCCTCCAACTCCCCCACCTGGACGCATCGGTGCTGGTCGCCGACGAACTTGACGGCGTACACGGGGCGTCCCGCCCGGCGCCCTCGATCCGATGATCAGCCGGAACTGCTCCTCGCCCGGTGGCCCCGTCCCGGCCGTCCCGGGCCGCACGCCGGCTCCGGCCACCCGGGCGCACCCCGGCGGCAGCGCTGCGACGGGCTCCGGCCGGGCGTCGCACTCGGTCACCGGCACGGCCGCGACGGGCAGCCGGGCGGAACCGAGGGGATGGACTACTGGCCGTCCGACGCGCCGTACGGCTCCTGGGCGCGGGCCGGGACCGGGCGCAGCGCGCGCAGGCCGCGGGCCACGGCGTACGCCCGGGCGAGGTGGCCGCCCGTGGTGGCGCCGGCCGCGGGGGCGCCCGGGCGGGCGGTGCCGGTCCGCTGGGCGGGGACCAGTCCGGCGGCGGTCCGGGAGGGCTCCACGGTCTGGGGCATCTGTCCACGTCCTCGGGGCTGCCGGAGCGCTGGGAGCGTCCGGGTACCCACCAAGTCTCACCCGCGGACTGTGACGGAACGGTCTCGAAACCCACCCGAAGCCATACCGGCGCCCGGTCGGCCACGGTCAGGAACCGGTCGTCCCGGGTCGGTTCCGGTCAGCGGCGGACGTGCGGCGGATCGGGGCCGGTGGCGGCGGACAGCACGAGGGCCACCCGGTGGTCCGGGTGGCCCAGGAGCAGGTCGGGCGGGCGGGGCCGGTCAGGCCTGGATCCCCGGCAGGCCGTCCAGGCCGTCCAGGTCGGGGCTGCCGCCGGAGACGGTGCCGAGCAGGTCGACCGGGACGTCGGGGGCGGTGATCGCGTCCGGGACCGGGCCACGGTCGCCGGCGGGGGCCGCGTGCGCGCTGGGGGCGGTCAGGGAGGCCACCACACCCACGGCGAGGGAGGCGACGGCGAGCATGCTTCGCTTCTTCATGCCCTGCCCAACGCCCGACGGCCCCGTCAGGACACGGGTGGCCCAGCGCCTGCCCCGCGCCCGGCGGCGGGCCCGGCCCGCGGCCGGACTCAGGCGGGCGCCCGGCCGGGCCAGTCCCGCAGCCCCGCCGTCAGGACGCCGGTCACCCGCTGCTGGGTCACCGTCAGGTCCTCCGCCAGTTGGAAGCCGCCGCCGGTGGTCAGCGAGGCGAAGCCGTGCGCCACGGCCCGGACGGTGCGGGTCGCGTGCACCGCCTCCGACCCGGTCAGCCCGTAGCCGCGCAGCACCGCCATCACCACCTCGACCAGCCGGGTGGCCGCCGCGGTCAGCGCGGGGTCGGCCGGATCGGGCGCCTGCGGTATCGCCGCGTACCGCTCGGGGTGCTCGCGGGCGTAGCGGACGTACGCCGCCACCAGTGCCTCCACGGCCTCGTCCGTGCTGCGCCCGAGGGCGGCGGCGCCCAGCCGGTCGGCCAGTTCCTCGGTGACCCGGACGGCGATCAGCCGGCGCAGTTCGGCCAGGCCGCCGGGCACGTGCTTGTACAGCGAAGGGGTGGCGACCTTGGCCCGGGCGGCGACGGCGGCGAGCGTGAGGGCTTCGCCGCCCTGCTCGTCGAGCAGGGCCAGGGCGTGGTCGACGACGGCGGCGGGGGTGAGTCCGGCCCTGGGCATCAGGCGACCTCGTGCAGGAAGGGGAGCAGAGCATCGGCGGTGGCCTGCGGGAAGCCCGCCATCGGGTAGTGGCCGCCGCCGTCGATCATCACCTTACGGCCCTTCAGCGCGGCCGCCTGGCGGTCGGCCACCAGCTCGGGGTCCGGGAAGTCGACGTCCTTGGTGCCCATCAGCACCAGGGCCGGGCAGGTCACCGCGGCGGTCCAGCCGACCGGGGCGGAGTCGCCGGAGACGTAGCCCCGGGTGGCGGCCTTGCGGCCCGGCTCGCGCAGCATCGCGACCAGCCCGGCGCGGTAGGCGTCGAAGTCGGCGGGGCGCGCGGTGGGGAAGTAGAGCTTCTGCGCGGCGCCCCACAGGGCGGGGAACTGCACCAGGGCCGCACCGAGCGTCTTGACCAGCGCCTTCTGGAAGGCGTTCGGCGGGAGGTTCTCGATGAAGGCGTCGATCAGCACGATCCCGGCCACCAGCTCGGGCCGGTCGCCGGCCACCTTGACCACGGTGGCGCCGGTGTAGGAGTTGCCGGCCAGGACGGCGCGCCCGATGCCCAGGTGGTCGAGCAGGGCGACGACGTCCGTGGCGATCGCGGCCGGGGAGTGGTCGGTGAAGCCGGTCGAGGAGTCGCCGAGGCCGCGCAGGTCCATGGTGATCACCCGGTGGCCGGCGGCGGTCAGCAGCGGGACCAGGTGGCGGTAGGTGGCGCGCCGGTCCAGCATCCCGGGCAGCAGCACGACCGGCACGGACCCGGCGGCGGCGCCGGACCCGGCGGACCCGGCCGCCGAGTCGTCGAAGGCGATCCGGCCGCCGGGAACGGTGACGTACTGGGTGACGGTGCTGTTCATCGCTGCCTCCTGGGCTCCTCGGCGGATGCCCGGCCGGTCCGGCGAGCTCCCGTGACCACAAAGCTAATGCTAATAGCCTTAGCCGTCAAGGGTGCCACGGGGGCATCCGCGGCCCTGGGGTAGCGTGCGGGTGATCACGGTCCCGGGTACCGGCCCCGCCCGCCGGTTCGAGCGCCAGGAGGCGTCGTGCCCTTCATCAACGTCAAGCAGCTGTCCGGCCGCAGCGACGACCAGAACGCCGAGATCACCCGTGCCCTGACCGAGGCGTACGCCAGGGTGACCGGGGTGGATCCGGAGAAGATCTGGGTCGCGGTGGAGGAGATCCCGCCGACCCACTGGTCGGCCGGCGGCGAGACCTTCGCGGTGCGGAAGGCGAAGGAGTCCGGGGGCGCGTGACGCCCCGGCGGCCCGTCCGGCCGGCCGCCCGGGTTCAGGCGCCCTCGACCCGGAACGGGTCGTGCTCGGCGAGCAGCTTGTCCAGCCTGGCCTGGTCCACCCGGCTGGTCAGCTCGTCCGCCTCCTGGCGGTCGCGGATCACCTTCGCCAGCGTGAACGCCGAGGTGATCTCGTACAGCAGGCCGACGGCGAGGAATCCGCGCATCCAGGCGTTGACCGGGAGATAGGCGATCCCGATCGCCAGGGCCGAGGTGGCGAGTGCGAAGGAGACCACGGCCTGGCCGAAGTACGCCGCCGTGGTCCTGGTCTGCATCTTTGCGGTCATGCCGGTAGGTTCTCCAACTCGCCTTTCCGGCACATGAGTACGGATACTCAACCGGTCGGTAGCGGTCCGTCACCGCCGGCGGGCCGAATCCGGGTGAACCGCCCCGGGCGCCCGGTTCGGGTGCCAAAGTGTTGTCCAGGGCGCTTGGAATCATGGCCCTCATGGGATTAACTTTCGATAACGCAGCGCGGTACGAAACGCCGTAGCCAGACGGCACCGTGCGCCATCGCTCAATCCGCGGGCACGCCCTCAACCGGCGGGCCCGGGGAGCCGGGGAACCACGTTCCTTGGGGTGAATCGGCGGGGCCCCGGCCCGGCCGTAGGAGACCTTCCTGCTCCGAACCCGTCAGCTAACCCGGTCGGCGAGAGGGAAGGAAAGGAGCACGCCTCAGTGGCGTCGACGCACCCGCTCCAGGGCACGGCCGCAGGCACCCAGCTGCTCGACCACCCGGGGGACCGCCCCCACCCGGTGGAGGGCCACCCGGTGGACCTGGGCGCGGACGCCTCCCGGCACCGGATGCCCCGTCAGGCCAGGAGCGGCGGACCGCTGCTCGGCGTCACCGCGATGACCGCGGCCCTCGGCGCCACCGGCTTCGGCGCCGCCACCCCCGCCCAGGCCGCGCCGGTGCCCGCACCCGCGGTCACGGCCGCCGACGCCGCCGGCGACGGCGCCCCGTCCGCCGCCGACCCGGGCCTCGCGCTCGCCGCCCGGATCCAGCAGCAGGCCGACGGCCGCGCCGCCGCCGAGCAGGAGGACGCCCGGCTCGCCGCCGCCCAGGACGCCGAGGCCAAGCGGGCCGCCCAGCTCGCCGCGTACGAGACCGCCGCCCGGCAGCAGACCCCGCAGACCCAGCCGCAGCAGCCCGCGCCCGCCGCCGCCCCGCAGCCGGCCGTGCAGCCCGGCGCCCCGCTCGCCCTCCCGGTCACCGGCTACACCCTGACCGCGCACTACGGGCAGTCCGGCTCCTACTGGGCCCACCTGCACACCGGCCTCGACTTCGCCGCCCGCACCGGCGCCCCGGTCGGCGCGGTCGCCGCCGGCACCGTCACCTCGGCGGGCTGGTCCGGCCCGCACGGCTACCGGGTGATCCAGACCCTGCCCGACGGCACCGAGATCTGGTACTGCCACCTCTCCCGGATCGCCACCGCCGCGGGCGAGGTCGCCCCCGGTACGGTGCTCGGCGCGGTCGGCGCCACCGGCACCGTCACCGGACCGCACCTGCACCTGGAGGTCCGCCCCGGCGGCGGCGCCCCCGTCGACCCGCTGGCCTGGCTGCAGGCACACGGCCTCAACCCGTAGGCCGCCGCCCCGACCCGACGGGCGGGCCACCGCCTCGACCCGTGGGCCGACGCCTCAACCGGCGGGCCACGGCCCGGCGTCGCCCTCGGCGTCGGCGGCCTCCTGCGCCGCCGCCTCGCGGGCGGCCAGGTACTCCTCGATCTCCTCGTTGCCGGGCTCCGGCGCCAGGTCCGGGTACTCCTCGACCAGCAGCGCCGGCAGCCCGGGCACCGTCCACTCGCCGTACAGCCGCAGCGCCTCGACGGTGACCGCGGCCTCGAAGCCGTCGAAGTCGCCCGCCAGCTCCTCGGGCATCGGGCGGCCGAGCGCCGTCAGCTCGGCCAGATTGCGGTAGCTGCGCTGCATCAGACCCTGCTCCAGCAGCAGCCGGGCGCCGTCGGTGGCCATCCCGATCATCAGCAGCCGGGTCGGGCCCCAGCCGCCGTCCCGCTCCTCCGGCTCCAGACCGGGCGCCGCCGCGTACACCGCCAGGCGCTGCTCGGCCGTCAGCTCCCGGAAGGCGTCCAGCCAGCCGCGCACCGCCTCCGGATCGGCGGTGTCCACCCCGTCCGCGCGCAGCAGCAGGGCGTACAGCCGGGGCCAGGTCACCAGGTCGGACCGGCGCAGCAGCCCGCCCAGCACCTCGCCCTGCCACTCGGCCTCCTCTCGCAGCCGCTCGTACCGCTTGGTGTTCAGCCGCCGGGCCGCCCGCTGGTGCTCGATCAGCGCCAGCACCGCGTCGCCGTACCCCTGCGCGCCGCCCGACCGCCCGTCGCCGCCCGGCTGCCCGTCGGCGTCCGGCTGTCCGGACAGGTCGGGCTGCACGTACAGGTAGAGCCGCTCGTACAGCAGCTGCTCCAGCAGCGCCGAGCTCAGCTCCGGGTAGCCGTCGTGCATCCGGGCGCCACTCAGCTCCAGCAGCGCCAGCACCGTCCGCAGCGCCTCCTCGGGCACGGCGGGCCGCCCGGCCTCGGCCGCGGCGGCGAGCAGGTCGGCGGCGCGGGTGTGCGGGATGAGCTGCAGATCTTCGTCATTCACGGACAAACCGTAGCCGGTGCCCGGCGGCCGCCCGGGTAGGGTCGGGCGCCATGGACCAGGTACGGCTGTCCGGCCCCCGGCTGACCCTGCGCGAGTACGCCCACACCCCGCAGGAGGTGGCGGCCCTGCACGCGGTCCTCGGCGACCCGGACACCGTCCGCCATCTCGCCTTCGAGCCGTACGGCTTCGAGGACTGCGCCGACCAGATCGAGCTGTACCTGGAGGAGGCCGAACGCGAGCCCCGCACCGTCTACCGCCTCGCCGTCCGCCGCCGGGCCGACGGCGAGCACGCGCCCGCCATCGGCACCGCCGCCCTCACCCTCGAGGGCGACCGGGCGGCGCAGCTCGGCTTCGCGCTGCGCCGGGACACCTGGGGCCTCGGCTACGCCGGCGAGATCACCGGACTGCTCTGCCGGCTCGGCTTCGCCCGGCTCGGCCTGCACCGGCTGGCCGCCCGCACCGACCCCGGCAACCTGGCCTGCGCCCGGGTGCTGACCAGGGCCGGATTCCACCGGGAGGGCCGGATCCGGCACGACCTCTGCCGGGCCGGCCGCTGGCTCGACTCCGACCAGTACTCGCTGCTGGAGCACGAGTGGCGCCCGGATCCCGGGGCCCCGGCCCGCCCGGGGGGTGGGGAGAACCCCACCCCCGATCCGGCAGCGCACCGGATACCCCGCTGAGCGCGGCTTTGGCACCGTAGGACCCGTGAGTACGGACGAACTCGAGGGGCCCGAGATGACCACCAGCACCGCCGCCCACGGCATCCGCGCCGACCGCCGTCCCGACCACCGGCCCGACGAGCGGCCGGCCTTCTGGAAGGCCCCGTTCAGTGCGGCGACCTACCGCGAGGTGGGGTTCGTGGTCACCGGGCTGCCGGTCGCGGTGATCGGCTTCGTCCTGGTCGTCACGCTGTTCGCGGTCGGGACGGGGCTGCTGGTCACCGCCGTCGGCCTGCCGCTGCTCGCGCTGCTGCTCACCTCCGCCCGCGGCCTCGGCGCGCTGGACCGCGAACGCCTGCGCACCCTGCTGGCCACCGAGGTCACCGCCCCCGCGCCGGTCCGGCCGTCCCGGCGCGGCTTCTGGGGCGCCGTCACCGCCCGGCTCGCGGACGCGGCGGGCTGGCGGGCGGTGCTGTACCAGGTGGTGATGTTCCCGTGGGCGGTCGCCACCTTCATCATCACCGTGACCTTCCTGGTCACCGGGTGGGTGGTCGCGCTCTACCCGCTCTACCACTGGGTCTTCAAGCGCTACCTGGGCTGGCCCGGCTACCGGGTGGTCGAGTACACCGGCAGCCACGGCGACTACCACACGTACTACATCACCTCGCCGTACCAGATCGCCGGTGTCTCGCTGATCGGGCTGGTGCTGGTGGTCCTCACCCCGAAGATCGTCCACGGCCTCACCAACGTCCACCGCCTCGCCGCCCGCGGCCTGCTCGGCGCCCGCTGACACCACCGGGGCGATACCCCCGCCGGGCCCGGCGGGGGTATTGCCGCGCTCCCCGGTGCCCGTTCGGTCCGGCCGGCGGGCGGACCGGCGGCCGGCGTGATCGGCTGGGACGGCCCGCCCCGCGCCCGGCCCGGGTCCGCCCGGCCCAGCAACCGCCAGGAGCCGCCATGTCGTCCGTCCTGGTCACCTCGCGGTCGCTGGACGAGTACTGCGGCCTGTTCGGCCTTACCCGCGCCGCCCTGCGCGCCCTCCCCGGGCCGCTGCTCGACTGCCCGGGCGGCGCGGCCGGACTGGTGGCCGAGGCCGGCGCGCTCGGCTGCCGGGCGGTCGCCGTCGACCCCGGGTACGCGGTGCCGCCGCCCGCCCTCGCCGCGGCGGCCCGGGCCGGGCGGCAGCGGATGGCCGAGGCCATCGGCGCGGACCCCGCGCGCCACCTCCCCCGTGGCCGGCGGGCCGACCGCTACCTGCGCAGCTGGGACCGGGCCCGGGAGCTGTTCGCCGCGGACGCGGCCGCCCACCCGGAGCACTACGTGGCCGCCGCGCTGCCCCGACTCCCGTTCGCGGACGGGGTGTTCGCCCTCACCCTCAGCAGCTACCTGCTGTTCGCCTACCCCGAGCTGTTCCCCCCGGCCGACCGGCTCGCCGCCCTGCTCGAACTGGTCCGGGTCACCGACCCGGCGGGCGAGGTGCGGATCCACCCGCTGCACGACTCCACCGGCCGCCGCTTCCCCGACCTGGACGAGCTGCGCGCGGACCTGGGCCGGTGCCGGGTCAGCACCGAGGTCCGGCGCTACGGGCGGCCGGTCACCCACCGGGTGCTGGTGCTGCGCGCGGCCGACCACCGCCGCCGGGCAGCCGCCGCGGCGGTCAGCGCGGAGCCGGTACGGAACCGGGAGCCGTCGGACCGGCGGGCGTCGGACCCGCAGGTGTCGGAGCCGCGCCCGTCGGGCCCGCAGCGTCCGGGGCCGGAACGGCCGGAGCCGTGGACTCCCCGGCGGACGCCGGACCGCTCGGCGGCGGCCCGGCCGGGACGGACCCGGCGCCGGCCGGCTCCGGAAGCCGTCTGAGCACCTCCTCCGCGACCGCGCGCCGCCGCGAGTACGGCGGCACGTTCCGGGAGTTGCGCATCTTGTAGCGGACCGCGTCGCGCAGCGCCGTACGCTGCTCCGCGGTCAGGTCGGGCAGGTCGGTGGCGGCCCGGGCCGCGAGCAGGGCCTGGAGCAGTTCGAAGGCCGAGAGGTGGCGGTCGATCGCGGTGACGATCAGGTCCAGGTTCCGCGCGTCGGGGGCGCCCTGCAGCAGCGCCAGCGCCTGGACCCGCAGGCCCTCGACGCCCGTGCCGAACAGGTCGCGGACCTGCTCGGGGGTGAAACCGAGCGTCGGAGCGGCGACGACGGTCTTGTTCACCGAGTCCGCCAGGGTCTGCCGGTCGGCGGCCGACAGCGCCTTGGCCAGCAGCAGCCGGGTCAGCAGCCACCCGCTCAGGAAGCCGACCACGCTGAAGTACACCCCGAGCGCCGCCGCGAACCCGGCCGAGCCCGGCCCGCCGCCCACCACCGGGGCGAGCGCCCGGCCGAGCTCGCGCAGCCGCTGCGGGACCGTCCCGATCTGGGTCAGGCCCGCGCCGAGCAGGATCTTGGTCAGCCAGTCGGAGACCTGCTCCAGGTTGGTGTTGGGCGCGTAGCTCGCCGTGGAGGTGGCCGCGGGGTCCTCCGGGTGCGCGGCCGCGCCGCTGGTCAGCAGCCGGGGAACGCCGAACAGGAACCCCAGCAGCCCGCCCCCGACCGCGAAGGTCGCCGCCACCATCAGTCCGCCGCCGAGCGCCGCCGCCCAGTGCGCCGAGGCCGAGGCGAACAGCACGAGCCCGGCCACCCCGGCCGCCAGCACCCCGCCCAGTGCGATCTTCACCGCCGGTACCGGCTCGCCACCGCGCTCCAGCTCCACCGACTCCACCCCCGTCACGGTCCGTCAGGTCGCTGCGACTGTAGCCGATCCGGCCCGCGGCGGGACCCGCCCGGCGGGCCGGAACCGGCCGCGGAGCACGGCCGATCGGGGACGTACCGTCCCGGTCCCGGTGGACCCGCCCACCGGATCGCGGACCTGCCGCCGGAGCCCCGGCCCGGCCGGGGCGCCCACCCCGGCTCACGCCCGCCGGCTCACGCCCGCCGCCGGCCGCCGGCGTCCGCGGAGCGCGTGCGGACATGCAGACGGCCCGTGGGCTGCGCTCCTCGACGCCGGGCCCCGAGGGGCCCGGCCGCCGAGGCACCGGGGATGTACCGGTGCGCCCACGGGCCGGGTGACTGCTTGGGATTACGCCTCCGCCGGAGGCCGTACGGCCTCACCCCGCGCAGGCAGGGGCGGCTCTAGCGAGCAGCCACCTCACGCATCCTGATGAAACTCAACTCAGGATCACCTCCTTTCAGTGTGCCGCCACTGTAGGCACGCACCTCCGAGGAGGGCAACGGATTTATGGCCGCCGGGAACGGCGAAGGCCCGGCAGACTGGTCTGCCGGGCCTTCGTGCTACTGAGTAGCGGGGACAGGATTTGAACCTGCGACCTCTGGGTTATGAGCCCAGCGAGCTACCGAGCTGCTCCACCCCGCGTCGGTGAACCCCACGGTACGGGAGTGCCGGGCAGAAGGGAAATCCGATTCCCGGCGCGCCCCGTCCGTCTCCCCGCCGGGGTCGGCGGCCCCGGCCTGGGGGCCGTCCCGGTCCGAACCGCCCGGGGAACGGCGAAGGCCCGGCAGACTGGTCTGCCGGGCCTTCGTGCTACTGAGTAGCGGGGACAGGATTTGAACCTGCGACCTCTGGGTTATGAGCCCAGCGAGCTACCGAGCTGCTCCACCCCGCGTCGGTGAACCTCACAGTACGGGAGAGTCAAGCGGAAGGGAAATCCGATTCCCGGCCGGCCGCCACCGCCTCCACCACTGCCGCCGCCCCCGCCGCCCCCGCCGCCTCCACCGTCGCCGCCTTCGCGGCCACCGGCCGGACGGGCTGCCGGGAGGCCCTGGTCCTGGCCCAGACGGAGAAGCAGACCAGCGCCGCGAAGCAGGGCACCATCACCAGCGCGTACACCAGCAGGAAGCCGTCGGTGCCGAGCCCGGCCGCCGCGTTCCAGCTGCCGTGCAGGGTGATCGCCAGCAGCAGTCCGCCGGGCGCCGCGAGCCGGGCCGTCCAGCGGCGGGCGGTGGTCAGGGCGACCGCGACGCCGAGGCCGGTGAGCGCGGTGAACAGCGGGTGGGCGAACGGTGACAGCAGTCCGCGCAGGACGAAGGTGTGCACGGTGCTGTCGAAGTCGCGCAGGCTGGGGGCGTCGCCGAGGCCGATGTTGTCCAGCCGGGCCTGCTGGTCGTCGGTGAAGGCGCGGCCCAGGTAGAGGGCGTTCTCGGTGAAGGCGAAACCGCAGGCGGTGACCGAGCCCAGCAGGGTGCCGGCGGTCAGGGTGCGCGGGCTGGACCGGGCGCGGCTGCCGGGCGGGGCCGGGCGGAAGTACGGCAGTGGGCGCAGCCTGGCCCGGGCCCGCCACGGCGGTGCGCCGGGCCGCCGGGGCCGGCCGGCCCCGGACCCCGGCCCGCGGCCCGCCAGCAGGGCGCAGGTGTCCTCGGTGCGGCAGCGCAGCCGGCGGTGGAACGGCAGCAGCAGCAGGAGCAGCGCCGCGGCCTTCGCGCTCTCCTCGATCAGCGGGGTGGCGAACTCCGCGACCAGGGTCTCGCCGCGGGCCGGGCCCTGGTGGGCGATCAGGAAGTCGCTGGCCCAGCCGTTGGCCATGATCGCGACGGTGGTCGCCGCGCAGGCGCCCCAGGCGAGGCAGAACAGGATGTGCCGCAGCGGGACCCGTGCCGTGCGGTTCAGCCAGGCCAGCGAGCCGAGGACGAAGGGCAGCGGGAGTATCGCCAGCGCGAGCCCGACCAGCAGTCCGGTGGTGCCGGTCTGCCGCTGGACCAGGTGGAGGATCAGCACGCCCGAGCCGGCCAGGGCGCAGGCGGCGAGGGCGGAGGAGAGCGCCGGCCGTCGCAGTGAGGCCAGCCGGGCCGGCAGCCGGGCCAGGCCGGGGCGGTGGCGCAGCAGCCGTTCGGTCCGCCGGGGCAGCGGCACGGGGGCCCGCCGCACCCGCGGCCCCGGGATCCGCCGGGTGGCGTCGGCATGCGTGGACCGGTCGGCTGCGGCGGCGGCGTCGGGGCCCGCGGCGGGCGACGCCGGGGCCGACGCGCTGCCCGCGGGCGGACAGCTCACGCCGAAAGAGTAGGGGACCCGGTCCGCGGAAGGGGAGAGTGCGGAACATTCGCTACCGATTTTCTCACCTGTGGTAGCGGTGTGGCGGCGGAGTGTGCGCGGCCCGCCGCGCACTCCCCCGGCGGCCGGTCAGGCCGCCGACCGGGCCCGCTTCAGCGGCGGCGGAACAGCAGGTCGTGGACGACGTGGCCCTTGGCGAGTCCGGTGCGCTCGAACTTGGTCATCGGCCGCCAGCCGGGGCGCGGGGCGTAGCCGGGGACGCTGCCCGCGGGGTGGTCGGCGGGCTCCAGCCAGCCGGTGCCGTCACCCTCGGGGTGCAGGTTCTCCAGCTCGGCCGAGGCGGAGAGCACCTGCAGCATCTGCTCGGCGTACTCCTCCCAGTCGGTGGCGCAGTGCACCAGGGCGCCGGGTGCCAGCCGCGGCAGCACCAGGTCCAGGAAGGACTGCTGGATCAGGCGGCGCTTGTGGTGCTTGGGCTTGGGCCACGGGTCCGGGAAGTACACCCGCAGGCCCGCCAGCGAGGCGTCGGGGAGCATGTCGCGGATCAGGATGACGGCGTCGCCCGCGGCCAGCCGGACGTTGCGCGAGTCGTCCCGCTCGAGGAACTGCAGCAGGTTGCCGTGGCCGGGGGTGTGCACGTCGGCGGCCAGGATGCCGTGGTCGGGGGCGGCGGCGGCCATGGCGGCGGTGGTGTCGCCCATCCCGAAGCCGATCTCCAGGGTGACCGGGCGGCCCTCGAACAGCTCCACCAGGTCCAGCGGGGTGCCGTCGATCGCGAAGCCGTACTGCTCCCAGCTGCGGTCCAGCGCGCCGGCCTGGGCCTTGGTCATCCGGCCGCGGCGCGGCTGGAAGCTGCGGATGCGGTGCTCGCGGTGCTGCTCCTCGGTGGCCTTGTGCGGGTACATCGGCGCCGGGTATCCCGCCGGGGCGGCGGAGAGCCGGGCCGAGGGGCGCAGCTCGGTGTCGGGCGCGGCGGTCTCGGGCAGCTGGGGGCTGGGGGCAGTGGCAGTCACAATCGGCCAAGTCTAAAGGGGCGTGCGAGGGACCGGACCCGCGCGTGACGCATTCCTCACGCCGGGCGGCCGGTTCAGCCGCCGGCGTCGAGGGCGGCCAGCGCCCGGCGGGCCACCTCCCGGCCGATGCCCAGCGAGGCGGTGGCGGCGGGGGAGGGCGCGTTCAGCACGTGCACGGTGCGGCGGGCGCTCGCGGGGTCGTCCGGGTCGAACCCGGCGAAGGCGAAGTCGTCCAGCAGCGAGCCGTCCCGGGCCACCGCCTGGGCCCGGACGCCGGCGGTGGCGGGCACCAGGTCGGCGGCGGTCACGGCGGGAAGCAGCCGCCGCACGGCGGCGGTGAACGCGCGCTTGGACAGCGAGCGGTGCAACTCGCCGACCTCGTAGCGCCAGTGGCGCCGGGCGATCTGCCAGGTGCCCGGGAAGGCGGCCGTCCCGGCCAGGTCGCGGACGTTCACGGTGCGCCAGTCGTAGCCCTCCCGGGCCAGTGCCGGGACGGCGTTCGGGCCGACGTGGACGTCGCCGTGCACACCGCGGGTGAGGTGCACGCCGAGGAACGGGAAGGCCGGGTCGGGCACCGGGTAGACCAGGCCGCGGACCAGGTCGCGGCGGTGCTCGGCGAGTTCGTAGTACTCGCCGCGGAACGGGACGATCCGCACCCCCGGGTCGTCCCCGGCCAGCCGGGCGATCCGGTCGCTGTGCAGGCCCGCGCAGTTCACCAGGACGCCGCAGCGCAGCTCGCCGGCCGAGGTCTGCACCGTGATGCCGTCCGTCCGGCGGGCGACGGCGCGCAGCTCGGTGCCGGTGCGCAGTTCGGCGCCCTTCTCCTCGGCGAGCCGGGCGTAGGCGCGGGCGACGGCCGGGAAGTCGCAGATGCCGGTGGTGCCGATGTGCAGCCCGGCCACGCCGGTGACCTGGGGTTCGTGCTCGCGGATGCCGTCCGGGCCGAGCTCGGTGACCGGGATGCCGTTCTCCCGGCCGCGGTCGGCGAGCGCGGCCAGCCGGGGCAGTTCGGCCCCGGCGGTGGCCACGATCAGCTTGCCGGTGACCTGGTGCGCGATGCCCTGTTCGCGGCAGAACTCGACCATCTCGGCGGCGCCGCCGGTGGCGTACCGGGCCTTGAGCGAGCCCGGCCGGTAGTAGACGCCGCTGTGGATCACGCCGCTGTTGCGCCCGGTCTGGTGGGCGGCGAAGCCGGGTTCCTTCTCCAGCACCGCGACCGCGATCCCGGGCCTGGCCCGGGTCAGCGCGTACGCCGTGGACAGTCCGACGATCCCGCCGCCGACCACCAGCACATCGACCTCGTACCCCACTGCGGCCCCTTTCCGCCTGCTCCCCACCGTGATGGTTTCACGGTGGGGAGCCGCGGGTGGGGGTTTCCGGCTACGGCCGGTCCGGTGCGTGGCCGGCCTGCTGCCACGGCCAGTGGGCGTCGCGGCCCGCCTCCAGCAGCGGGATCAGCCGGAACGCGGCGTCGCCGAGGCCGCCGAAGGTGTGGCGCTGCGCGCCGCCGGACGGCGCGTGCCCGGTCCGGTACCCGGCCAGGTTCCAGGTGTAGACCGGGACGTGGGCCGGTACGGGCGCCAGCGGGTCGCCCTGCCAGGTGCCGTAGGCCTGCTCGTCGGTGACGATCACCACCCGGTCCTGTCCGCGGTAGTGGGCGCGGACGGCGCCGGCGGTGTCGGTGCCGCCGAGGTCGCCGAAGCGCTCCACGGTCCGCAGCACCGAGTCGCCCGGGCCGATGTCCAGGCGCCGGCTGGTCGAGCCGAACTCCACCAGGTCGGCGTCGGCGGCCCGCAGGGCCAGCGCGCTGCCGAAGACGGCGGCCGAGTCCGCCCGGTTGAGCATGGTCTGCGCGCTGGGCCGGTCGAACATCGAGCCCGAGCGGTCCACCAGGACCAGGGTGCGGCCCGGCAGCGCGGGCACGTTGGCCAGTGCGTGGCCGAGCGCCCGTTCCAGCGGCTGGGCCCAGCGCAGCGAGGGCGCGTGCCGGTACGCCGCCAGGTAGCGGAACGGGAACTGCCGTGCGCGCCGCACCTCCTGGGGGTCGCAGAGTCGCTGGGCGACCTGCTCGGCGACCTCGTCGCGGACCCCGGCGCGGTCGAAGTTGCGCAGGTTGCGCAGCAGCGCCATGGTCCCCATCGAGGGGATGATCGCCTCCCAGACGGCGGCGTCCAGCGGTCCCTGCAGCCAGGCGGCCAGGGCCTCCCAGGTCATCCCGGCCTCGGCCAGCCGTTCGGCGCCGTCCGGCCCGGTCACCACCGCCCGCCGTTCGGCGGCCGGCAGGGCGAGCAGCGTCCGGTGGGCGGTCAGCGCACGGTCGGCGGCGGGCGGCTGCGCGGTCTCCGGGTGGTGCCGGCGGTCCAGCGCGTACCGGAACAGCTCGCTCTGCCCGGGCCGGGCCGGGTCGGGCGAGGGGTGGGTCAGCTCCAGGACGTCACCGAACCGGAAGCCCTTGCCCGCGGTGTCGTACTTCAGCAGTGAACGCCCGTGGTAGAGACGGCGGGTGGCGTCGGCGACGCCGCGCTTGAGCGGCTTCGGCAGCGCGCGGCCGTACCGGGAGGTCCAGTAGGCGAGCAGCTCGCCGGGCTCGTCGGCGCGCTGCAGGACCGCGTCGACGGCCTGCCGGGAGTGCCCGGGGGCGCCGGCGTCCAGCCGGGCCCGGGTGAACTCGGCGGCGCCGACCAGCGAGGCGGTGCGCAGGTTGCCGTCGGACCGCAGCCAGCGCAGCAGGCCGAGGGTCCACTGCGGGTCCTCGACGGCGAACCGCCGGACCAGCGCGGTGTAGCGGTCGTCGCGGCTGCCGCCGCGCTCGTAGAAGGTGTCCTGGCCGACCAGGTTGGCGACGGCGAGCAGGAAGAGCTCCGACTTCCCGTCCCGCAGGTACCCGGCGCCGCGCTCGTGGTTGGCGGTCACCCGCCCGGTGGTCGCGACCGGCGACGACGGGCCCGAGGGGCCCGCCTTTCCCCGGCGGAGGTTGAATCGGGACATGCGGAACTCCCCCTGCTGCTGGATGTGGTGGGGCGGACGAGGGGAAGGCAGGCCGGCGCACCCGAGATCGGACCGGGCCGTGGTCGGTGAATTTCGTTTCAACGCGCCACGAAGGCGCTCCACGGAAGTAACCACGGCCCTCGCACCGGGTGCACCGGCGCTGTGCCTCCCGAGATCGGAAGCGGGTACCGGCGGATTTCTTGGAGGAAGTAGCCGGTATCCGGCGCACCGGGAGGTGCGGACGTGCTGGGACTGCTGGTGTCGGACGGGATCCGGAGAACCGGAGGCGGCAGGGGCGTCGGCTATTGCTCTACCCGGCTGAGCTACACCGGCCGAAACCGGCGGCGGGGCTCGAACCCGCGACCCATGGCGTGAGAAGTAGCCCCGGCCTGCGCACCCGGACCTGTTTCCGACGGCCGCCGGACCATGAATCCGACGACCGGCTGTCACCATTCATTTTTTCCCCCGCACTCCGGCCGCCGCCGGAATGAGGGGTGTCCGGAGAACCGGCCGGCAGGGGCATGAAAGTCAGGTGCTCTATCCGCTGAGCTACACCGGTCGAAACCGGCAGCGGGATTCGAACCCGCGACCGCCTGATCCGAAGGAGCCTCTGCCTGCGCACCCGGACGAGGACGACGGTAGCCAATGCACCGCCGGACCCGCACCGCAATTAGGGCCTGCCCGGCGGAAGCGCTCGGGCTCTAGTACTGCAACGGTGCTTAACGTGACGAGGCATCAGCTCTTGGGGTGTTGCCTCGGCTCTTGTAGTGGCTGGTCCGGGCCTGGTGCTGGCGTCGTCGGCGCCAGTGGGACCAGTGCAGGACGTGGGCGATGCTTCGGCGAACGGGCCGGGTGAGGTGGGCGATCAGTCGACGGATCTCGGGGACGGTGAGTGGGATCAGGTCTGGCGTTCGAGCCGGTCCGGCCCCTTTTCGAGCTGCTGGGCCCGCATGACTGTCAGGTAGGCGTGGGCGGCCATGGCGAGGGTGATGTGCCGATACCAGCCCGGGTAGCGACGGAT